>JBDREC010000081.1:0-55897 GCA_043820105.1 Pseudomonadota bacterium | reverse complement strand
CATTTTGAGTACCCACCAAGAATAATTATTCTGAAAATATAAAACACTGTTCTATCTATTCCATGATATTAAAATTGAAATAAATATTTCTATACATGAAACCATTGGATTAATCTTAGGATTATGATTATGATTAGGATTAAGATGAGGTTAATGATTTTTTGTGTTCTTCTTCTCAGATTTAACTGAAAACTGCTGCTCTATTGTTTAGGTATTCAAATTGGAGATGATCCGTATTTTTTATATAAGAAAATCTCAGGGAAGTTGTTTTAAAAAGGGCATAAAAAGCCAGGAAGGAGGCCTAACTAAGGAGGAAAAAGTTATTATTTTCTTATTTTTAAAAGCGTAAGAATAAAGCTCTTTAAAAATTAGAAAATAATAGCTTTTTCCGACCGAGTGGGCCGACTGGGGCGCATGCCCTTTTTAAAATAACTTCCCTGAGATTTTCATAAAAAATAATTGGTGTTAGCTTTTTAATCTGTATGTGGTGTGATTTTATGGTCAGGAATAACATCTTCATCCAGATAATCAACAGGTCTTACCTGCATTGGTCTCATAGCTGGATTTGAACGGCATTCTTTTTTGAATTCTTGCTCTCTTTGTTCATTTACATAACTTGGTGATTGGAATCTATATCTAAATTTTGTGTGTTCATCATAGCGATTTTCTAATATAGCGACTACATCTTCAATAAAAACTCTTTCTTCATCAGTTGGAATAACAAAAACCTTAACCTCTGAATCAGGAGTACAAATGGCTGTCTCAGCATTTCTAGTTCTTGCTAAAGCATTTCTAACAAGATCAATTTTAATTCCCATAAACTCAAGATCTTGCAATGCTTTTTCTCTGATAACATAAGACATTTCACCAACACCTGCTGTAAAAACAATTGCATCTGCGCCACCAATGGCCGCCATATAAGAGCCAATATACTTTCTAATTCTATAGGCTTCCATTTCAATTGCAAGCTTTGCCCTTTCATCACCATCTTCTGCTGCGTTTTCCACATCTCTTCTGTCTGTATATTTACCTGTAATACCAAGTATTCCTGAATTTTTATTTAAAATATTATTCATGTCTTTTGGGCTTTTATTTTCTTTTTCCATCATGAAAAAATCTATAGCTGGGTCATGATCTCCAGCTCTTGTTCCCATGATTAAACCTTCCAATGGAGTTAAGCCCATGCTCGTATCATATGACCTGCCATTTTTTACAGCGCAAGCTGAAACACCATTACCAATGTGTAAAATAATCAAATTACATTTCAATGGATCTTTGCCTAATAATAAGGCTGCTCTTTTTGCAACATAGAGATAAGATGTTCCATGAAACCCATATCTTCTGATTCCATAGTCTGTATACCACTCATAAGGAAGAGCATACATATAAGAATGGGCAGGCATTGTTTGATGCCATGCTGTATCTAAAATAGCCATATGTTTTGCCTGAGGGAAAACTTCCATTGCAGCTTCAATACCAGCTACGTTAGGAGGATTATGAAGAGGAGCTAAATCATAAAGATCTTTGAAAGTTTGAATAAGCTCAGGAGTAATTAAAACAGATTTTTTAAATTTTTCACCACCATGAACCACTCTATGTCCAACAGCATTAATCTTATTAAGATCGTCTAATACACCAATTTCAGAATCTAGAACTGTATCCATAAAGGCTTCAATTGCTTCTTTATGTGTAGCACATTCTTTTTTTATTTTAATAGGAGAAGCATCTATCGCGTGATAGTTAATAAAACTATCACCAATGCCAATTCGTTCAACTGATCCAGTCGCCAAAGCCTGCTTCTTAAAAAAATCATATAGCATGAATTTAACAGAAGAACTGCCTGAGTTTATGCTTAGTATTAACATTTTTTACTCCGTTATTTAAGTTGCTAGTTGCTGGTAAGAATATTCTTACCACTTACCACTTACCACTTACCACTTACCACTTACCACTTGTCCCTTATCCCTGTGCCTGAACTGCAGTAATTGCCGTGACATTAACTATATCTTCAACTGAACAACCTCTTGATAAATCATTAACTGGTTTATTCAAGCCTTGTAATATTGGGCCAACAGCTTCTGCTTTTGCAAGTCTTTGAACTAATTTATATGCGATATTTCCTGATTGAAGGTCTGGGAAAACTAAGACATTTGCTTGACCAGCGATTTTACTTCCTGGAGCCTTTTTAACTCCAATAGAATGAATGATAGCTGCGTCAGCTTGAAACTCGCCATCAATTTTAAGTTCAGGATTAATGCTTAAAGCCACTTCTGTTGCCTTAATAACTTTATCAGCTAATTCATGTTTAGCTGAACCTTTTGTTGAAAATGAAAGCATGGCAACCCTTGGATCCATTTGACATAGTACACGAGCTGTTTCAGCAGAAGCCACAGCGATTTCACCAAGCTGTTCAGCTGTTGGATTTGGATTAACTGCACAATCTGCAAAAATGAACATGCCATCATCACCTAAGTCACAATCTGGAACAATCATTACAAAGGATGAGGAAATAGAATTAATGCCAGGCTTCGTCTTAATAATTTGTAAAGGTGGTCTAATTGTATCACCAGTTGAATGTTCAGCACCAGAAACAAAGCCATCAGCATCACCTGCATGCACCATCATGGTTGCAAAATAAATTTCATCCTTACAGGTCTTAATAGCATCATTTTCTGAAACACCCTTATGTTTTCTTAATTCATAAAAGGTATTTGCATATTCATTGAGCTTTTCAGAAGTTTCAGGATCAATGACAGTAATATCTGAAATATTAATATTATGATCAGCTGCTGTTTTCTCAACATATTCCCTTTTTCCAAGTAACACAACTTCAGCAAGCCCTTCTTTTGTAATAATAGAAGCAGCTTCGACTGTCCTTGGTTCACAACCTTCGGGAAGGACGATTCTTTTTTTATTTGATTTAGCTAATGCTTTAAATTTTGAGATAATGTCCATTTGGTAACCTCCAGTAAAATAAGTGGTAAGTGGTAAGCGGTAAGTGTTAAGTATTACTTATAATTTACCACTAGCACTTAATGTGGGCTTGAATTTCAGATTAATGCTAAAAAGTCAAATGTTTTCACCCAGATTTCATTTGACACCGGGCGTTATTGTATGATATAAAGGAGAAAATTTTTTTTTAGGGATAATTATTATGAAATATTTGAACAATTATATGATTTGTATTTTCCTTATTCTAACAATATCCAATATATTTCCACAGTCTGCAATTCTATGTGACATGGTAACAAATGAAGGAAATGAGCTTGCTGACTTATTGACTGAAGAAGTATGGAAAGCATCAATTCCTAAAAATTTAAAAATAGAAACAATTCGTTTTAATGGCAAAGAATATGAAAATCTAAAATTAAGCAATTTAACTGAATATTATTTAAATGCAGAATCTCTTGATCCAAATGGTGATCTATTCAATACAGATATAAATCCTTTTCCATGTTACCAAAGCCTAATCAAACTCTTATTAAAAGACCTAGGAGATCTATATTCTTTTTCTTTATTTGTAGTTCCCTATTTTACTCAAGAGTTCACAAGATTACAAAGAATTGCCAGTAGCCTATCCAGGAAATTAGCTCCAAATGCAATTAGCAATCTTTTTTATTTTGCTTTTATGAGTGATCAAGATGGAAATGCCAATGGAATAGTTGTAGATTTCAATGATAAAATTAAAAGTGAAAACTGTGATCTTATTAAAATATACGGAAAAGGCTACCATTATATTCCATAAAAGAAAAAACTTAATTTCATTTTTTTCTTTCCTTTTCATTTAATGCAACTATATTGATTTCTTTTGAATATATTAAGTTATTAGCCGTAAGTCGTAAGCCTAAACTTACCACTTACCACATACCACTTACCACTTATAAAAAGGAGTTCACAATGGTCGTAAGCTCAGGCTTCCTGGTAGGAGCAATTTTAGTTGGTTTCTTTTTCTTTTTAATCACCTTTACCTGGATAATTCCTGTTCAGCTTTGGATAGCTGCTTGGGCATCAGGAGCCAATGTTAAGCTTATTTCTTTAATTGGAATGAGACTTCGAAAAATTCCACCAAAAATAATTGTTGAACCAAGAATAAATGCAGTTAAAGCAGGCCTAGATATTCCCATTGAAAAACTAGAGGCACATTATTTGGCAGGTGGGCATGTCCCAAGGGTTATAATGGCTTTAATTTCCGCTGATAAAGCAAATATAGATTTAAAATTTGATAGAGCAGCAGCCATTGATCTAGCAGGAAGAGATGTGCTGGAAGCTGTTAAAATGTCAGTTAATCCAAAAGTTATACACACTCCAATAATTGCAGCTGTAGCTAAAGATGGAATTCAGCTAAAAGCATTGGCAAAAGTTACAGTTAGAGCAAATATTGAAAGACTCGTAGGAGGGGCTGGAGAAGATACTGTTGTAGCCAGAGTCGGTGAAGGTATTGTTACTACTATAGGCTCAGCAATAGACTATAAAGCAGTACTTGAAAATCCAGATTCAATTTCGAAAAATGTATTAGCAAAAGGACTTGATGCAGGGACAGCCTTTGAAATTCTATCAATTGATATAGCAGATGTTGATGTAGGACAAAATGTTGGAGCACAACTACAAACAGCTCAAGCAGAAGCTGATAAAAAAATAGCGCAAGCAAAGGCAGAAGGAAGAAGAGCTATGGCGATTGCTCAAGAACAAGAAATGAAAGCAAGAGTCATTGAGATGAAATCAAAGGTAGTTGAAGCAGAAGCCCAGGTGCCACTGGCAATGGCTGAAGCATTCAGATCAGGAAACCTTGGAATTATGGACTATTTAAAATTTAAAAATGTTCAAGCAGACACAAATATGAGGCAATCAATTTCACAATCAACAGATAAGAAGGAAGATTCTGGGAATGATTAAATAGTAATTTTTTAATTTTTTAATTTTTTAATTAAACACTAATCAAAAAGGTTAACTATTAATAAATGGATAAATTTGACGACATATTAAGCATATTGATTATACTCATAGTTGTTTTTGGTGGTTTTGTTAAAGAATTACTAAAACGAGCAAAACGTGATCCTTATAAGGGAAATCAGGATAGGCAAACTCAAGATGCAGCTTCAACCAAAGAAGATGAAAGCGAATACGACTATGAAGCAGATAACAATGAAGATCAAGCCCCCTATTATCAAGATCAAGAAGAAGCCATAAAAGATACTCACAAAAAACATATTTTTGAAGAAAAACCTGATTACCCAAAGACTGCTTTTGAAAAAAAGGTTTTAGAAATGTTTCTTCCAAAAGAAGATGAAGAGGAATTTGATAATTACGAAACAGTAATAAAAGAACAAAAGCTTGATATGGAAGCAAATCTCAATAATAATCCAGAAAATGATGATGAGTTTAGAGAACCCTTAAAGCCTTTTCATAATATAGAGTTACAGAAAGAACCTCTAAAAAAGAAAGCATCTAAAAATAAAAACAATACACCCTTTCCCTCAATAAAGAATGAATTAGCTTATGGCATAGTAATTTCAGAAATACTAAATAAGCCTCTTGCCTATAGAGATGACTATATAAACAGGGAAATTGAAGTTTAAAAAATCTTGACATTCTATTATATTATAAGCTAAAAGGCACGTCTAAATAATTGAAAATTCAAAATTCAAAATTCAAAATGTTTTTAAGAATTTAAAATTATTGGGTTTTATATTTATTAAAACGACTTTTAGAGAAAATAAAATAAAAGATTTAAGTAACTATTTTAGGAGAATTTTAGATGGCGAACGTTACAATTAGAGAGATGCTAGAAGCTGGTACACATTTTGGCCATATCACACAGAGATGGAATCCAAAAATGAAACCTTATATTTTTGGATCTAGAAATGGAATTCATATTCTTGACTTGAGAAAATCAGCAAAACTATTTAGAAATGCTCTTGATTTTGTAGTTGATACAGTTTCTTCAGGAAACAAAGTATTATTTGTTGGAACCAAAAAACAATTTAGCGAAACAATCCAGGAAGAAGTTGCAAAATGTAATATGAATTTTGTTACACACAGATGGCTTGGTGGAATGCTTACAAATTTTTCTACTATTCGCAATTCAATCAACAGAATGCAAACTATGGAAAAACAATTAGCTGATGGTGTAGCTGATAGACTAAAGAAAAAAGAAGTTCTAAAAATGAACAGAGAAGTTGATAAACTTAAAAGAGTTCTTTCAGGTATTGAAGACATGAAAGCACTTCCAGGAGCTATTATTATTGTTGATCCAAATAAAGAAAAAATTGCAATCGCTGAAGCTAGAAAACTAAGTATTCCTGTTATCGCATTAACTGATACTAACTGTGATCCTGATGTTATTGATTTTATTGTACCTGGAAATGACGATGCAATAAGGTCAATTAGGTTATTTATCAGTAAAATTACTGAAGCTTGTAATGATGGCTCTAAGGTTTTTGAAAAGAAAATAAGGGGACAAAAGCAAGCCAGACCAGAAAAGAAAAAGAAAGTTGAAGAATCTCATGAAAAAGAACCTCAAATTGTTGCAAAAAGAAAAGCTGAAGATAAAAAAGTTATAGAAGAACAAACAGATCCCCTTAATCAATCTACTGACGAAAAAAACGAAGAATAAAACAATCTGCAAATTATTAATAGTACCCTAGGAGTTTCAAATGGCTGAAATATCTGCAAAATTAGTAAAAGAATTAAGAGAAAAAACAGGTGTAGGCATGATGGATTGCAAAAAAGCACTTCAGGATTCTGAAGGTGATTTTGAAAAGGCAATTATAATACTTCGAGAAAAAGGCTTAGCAAAAGCTGCTAAAAGAGAAAGCAAAGAAACAAAAGAAGGCAAAGTATTATCATATATACATCCAGGTGGAAAAGTTGGTGTTCTATTAGAACTAAATTGTGAAACAGATTTTGTTGCAAAAACAGAGGACTTTGATGAACTGGGAAAAGACATTGCTATGCATATTGCAGCTTTAAATCCTCCTTTTTTATCAAGTGATAAAGTTCCAGTAGATTATATTGAAAAAGAAAAAGAAATTTTTATTACACAATTAAAGAATGAGGGAAAACCAGAAAATATCATTCCTAACATCGTTGCAGGCAAAGTGAAAAAAATGTACCAGGAAGTCTGTCTTTTAGAACAACCATTTGTTAAAAATGATAAAATTACTGTTGAAGAAAGAATCAAAGAAAGCTTTTTAAAAATTGGTGAAAAAATCTCGGTAAAAAGATTTGCAAGATTCAAACTTGGAGAAGAATAAAAGTGACTAATCCAAAGTATTCAAGAGTACTTCTAAAGCTCAGTGGTGAAGCTTTAAGCGGGGATAAAGGTACTGGAATTGATTCTGAATTTATTAATAGAATCTGCTGTGAAATAAAAGAAGTTGTCATAAAGCAATGTCAAGTTGCCATTGTAATTGGTGGTGGTAATATCTTCAGAGGAATGGAAGCTTCAGCTCAAGGTCAAGACAGAGTTACTGGCGACCACATGGGTATGCTTGCAACAGTTATAAACAGCTTAGCTTTAAAACAAACGTTTCAATCCATCAATATAAATTCTGTTGTTATGAGTGCTATCAACATGTCTCCAATAGCTGAAGTTTTTTCAACAGAAAAAGCTTGCCAATATTTGAATGCTAATAAGGTTGTAATCTTCTCAGCTGGAACAGGTAATCCTTTTTTTACAACAGATACAGCTGCAGCCCTTAGAGCCGCGGAAATTAAAGCCGACCTTTTGTTAAAAGCAACAAAAGTAGATGGTGTCTATGATAAAGACCCAGTTAAATATAGTGATGCCAAAATGTTTAAATCACTTGAGTTTATGCAAGTTATTAAAGATCAATTAAAAGTAATAGACGCCACTGCAGCATCCTTATGTTTAGAAAACAATATTCCCCTAAAGGTTTTTAATCTCCTTGTTAAAGGAAACATTAATAAAATAATTATGGGTGAAGATATTGGAACTACAGTTAAATAAAATATCATTTAAGCTTATGCTTGGAAATAAAAAACCAGGCTTAATAATTATCAATAATTTTTTTATATTTTAAAGAGGTGACCTATGCTTAATCTTGTTTATGATGAAATAAAAGATAAAATGGAATTTTCCTTAACCCACTTTGGGCAGAGCCTAACAAAACTTAGAACAGGAAAAGCATCAGCTGCATTATTAGACGGTATTTCAGTTGACTATTACGGAGCAAGAACTCCACTGAAAAATATGGCGAATATTTCTACCCCAGAACCTAAATTAATTATTATTCAACCTTGGGATCTTACGGCACTTGCTTCGATTGAAAAGGCTATATTAAAATCAGAGCTTGGTTTGAATCCGTCAAGTGATGGTAAAATTATTAGAATTGCCATTCCAAATCTCACAGAAGAAAGAAGAAAAGAACTTTCAAAGCTTGTCAATAAAATGGGCGAAGAATGTAAAGTTAGTTTAAGACAACACAGAAGAGACAGCAATGATTCCCTAAAAAAAATGGAGAACGATAAAGATATTACAGAGGACGAAAACCATAAAGGACAAGATCAAGTTCAAAAGATCCTAGGCGAATACATTAAAAAAGTTGATGAAATTACTACAAAAAAACAAGCTGAAATAATGGAAGTCTAATTGGTCACAAACAATCCTGAAAACACTAATAATTTAAATATCCCAAAACACATAGCCATTATCATGGATGGAAATGGCAGATGGGCTCAAAACAAGTGCATGCCACGTATAAAAGGGCATATTAAAGGTGTTGAAACTGTTAGGAATATAGTAACTTTTGCTTCTGATCTAGGCATAAAATACCTAACTTTATATTCTTTTTCAACGGAAAACTGGTCAAGACCAAAAATTGAAGTAAGCTTTCTGATGAAACTTCTTAAAAGATATATAAGGGTTGAAAGAATAACTTTTATGAATAATGACATAAAAGTTAAAGCCATTGGAAAACTATCAAAAATCCCCAGGGAATCTAAAGAAGAACTTGATAAAACAATCAAGCTCACAGAAAACAATAAGGGTTTAACGCTTGTTCTAGCTCTTAGCTACTCTGGTCGTGAAGAAATAAGTGATGCCATTAAAGTGATAATAAAAAAGCATAAGAATTCAGAGCTAAACCCAGATGAGCTAGACTATGATTTTATTTCAAAGCACCTATACACAAAAGACATTCCAGATCCTGATCTTTTAATAAGAACAGGTGGTGATTATAGAATTAGTAATTTTTTACTCTGGCAATTAGCCTATTCTGAACTTTACTTTACAGAAAAAATGTGGCCTGAATTTACAAAAGATGATTTGACAGATGCAATCAACTCTTTTAAGAATAGAGAACGCAGATTTGGAAAAATATAAAAGTTTGAAAAATAAAAATAATAAACGATAAACGTCCATAGGAGGATTTATGGAAAATCTCAATGCACTAACCAAACGTGTATTAACAGGAGTTATTGGCATACCTGTAGTTGTTTTATATGCTTTATTAACACCACCTATCCTATTTGGCTTACTAATAACACTTGTCGTTGCCCTAGCTTTATGGGAATATTATAATATGGTACTAACAGAAGAAGCTGATAAAACTCTTGGAAAATTAACAACAGTTTTTAGTACTTTTATCTATTTAATATATATTTTGCTTTTACCTCATGATGCAGAAATTATTTCTTTATCATTATTCTTAATTTGTTTATTCATATATTTCATTGTTGTAATGAAAGTTGAAAAAGATAATATTACCAAATTCTACTCTCTAGTATTTGGTTTTGTCTATGTTGCATTACTTTTTGGTTCTATATCTCATATTCGTTATTTAGAAAATGGCTTACAATTTATTTTTTTATTACTCATTATTGTATGGCTCACTGATACTGGTGCTCATTTTGTAGGTTGTTATTTAGTTGGAAAAATAAAACTTCATCCAATGGTCAGTCCAAATAAAACCTGGGAAGGAGCAATCGGTGGTTTCATTGCTGCAATAGCTTCAGCAATAGCTTTTAAAGTTGTCTTCTTTTCAGCACTTTCTTTAAAACATGCAATAATTTTAGCCACTATTTGTTCAGTTTTTGGTCAATTTGGAGACCTAAGTGAATCATTTATTAAAAGAGTTTATGGCGTAAAAGACTCTGGCAATATCCTTCCAGGTCATGGCGGCTTCTTAGACAGAATTGATTCACTTGTTTTTGCAGCGCCTTGTATGTACGTCTATATTAATATATTTATCCTGGGCTAAAGTTTGTCTTCAATGCTTCAAAAAAACATATCAATACTTGGATCTACTGGATCTATTGGAAAAAACTGCCTGGAAATTATAAGAACTTATCCAGATAAATTTAAAGTTGTTGGATTAAGTGCCTATAATAATATTGATGAACTTGCTTCTCAGATTAATGAATTCAAACCCCCTTTTGCTTCTATTTATAATGCTCATTTGAAAGATGAGCTTAAAAATAAAATTAACCATAATGAAACAGAAATAATATATGGAAATGATGGAAATTGCAAAATAGCGACAATTGATAGTTGCGAAATGGTTGTTTCAGCAATGGTTGGTGCTTATGGCCTAAGACCTGTTGTTGAAGCAATAAAGGCACAAAAAGATATTGCCTTTGCAAATAAAGAGGTTTTAGTTACTGCTGGCCATATTATCATGGACATGCTAAAGGAAACTAAAATCAACTTTTTACCTGTTGATTCTGAACATAGTGCGATTTTTCAATGCCTTCAAGGACATTCAAAAAGTGAATTAAAAAGAATAATTCTTACAGCTTCAGGAGGTCCTTTTAGATCCAAAAAAGCTGAGGAACTAGAAAATGTTACAGTCTCAGAAGCTCTAAGTCACCCTAATTGGAATATGGGAAGTAGAATAACAATTGATTCAGCAACAATGATGAATAAAGGTCTAGAGCTTATTGAAGCCAAATGGTTATTTAATATAAAAGCAGATCAAATAGATATATTAATTCACCCAGAAAGTTTAGTTCACTCTTTAGTTGAGTTTTGTGATGGGGCCATGATAGCACAACTGGCTGCTTGTGATATGAAGCTTCCCATAGCTTTTGCACTTAATTATCCAAAAAGAATAGATAAGGCTTTTTCTACAATTGACCTGGCAACGATTTCAAGCATGCATTTTTTAAAACCTGATGTTAAAACTTTTAAGTGTCTAGGCCTTGCAAAAGAAGCGATAAATTCTAAGACTTCCGTACAAGCAATTATGAATGCAGCCAATGAAGTAGCAAGAGATGCCTTTTTAAAAGAGGAAATTAAATTTCTTGATATTCCAGATATTATTGAAGCAGCTATGAATATTCAGTCCCCATTTGATACACAGAGTATTGAAGAAGTAATAAGGCTTGACAAATGGGCACGAAATGAAGCGAAATCAATAATCAAACAGAAATTTAGCAATATTCGATAAAAAAATAGCAATATATATGAAGATTATTCTTTATAAATTATATAGAATAACTTGCGTTTTTAGGGAGGATATTAAAACTCAATAGGAAATTGAGCCTCTTTGTAACGGTAAGGGATAGAACTCAAAAACAGAGCTGAAACTAAAAACTAACTTTAAGAGGTAATTTTATGTCAAGACTTATTAAATTAACAATTCTGATTTTAATTTTTATATCATCGGTTTTATTTGCTGATGAACAAACAAGAGTTTGTGGATCACTGGATGATAATTTAAGTGGTAATGACTATTTAAACAGCGCTACAACCGTTTGTTCTCAGGTTATTCGAAAACTCAAAGTAGATGTTGGTATGGATTTTGAAGAAATTTATGCAATTTTTGATTACGCTGAAACTCAGATTTTTCTTCCAATTTTTGCTTTAAAACAACTTTATAGAAACACAGGACAACCAAACCTTGATCTCAAAATTCACGGAGATGGTGTTGAAGATTTTAAGAAAGATATATTAATAGTTTTAGAAGAATCCTCCCTGCTGAATATTGACAAAAATGAAATTGAAGCTTTGAAAGAAATGGATGATCCAACAGCGCTTCTTTTCAGAATCCTTGAACATTTTAATTCAGATGAAGAATCAACGCTTAAATCAATTATTTCAATTGGCTATAGATCAGCGATTATCAACACTCTTGTGACAATGGGTTATGACAGAAAAATTGTAACAATTATCTATGATCTTTTCTTGATCAGCAAAAAATACAAAGAAGCTAATTCTTAGAACTTAACTAACAGTAATCGGCCTTTTGCTTTCAGCTATTATTTCGATTTGTTATATTTTCGATTCTTTGAAATTTCAATTGGTTCTTGTGCTGAATCAGCTTCCTGTTTTGACGTGCTCTATTGTTTCAAATTGATATCAAAAGAAAAATACCAATATTACAATGATGAGCTTTTTCAAATCATGAAAATGCTTTACAAGCTTCATTAATTTTCCTTCCTAATCATAATCTTCATCATAATCATAATCTTTTAAATTTTGACTACTTATTGAAACAATGGGAAAAAGTTTGAAAATTAATTAATGCTTCTACATAAAATACAGTTTTCCAGTGTTCCCTTTTTCATGAAAACCCCAATTTTACAGCTGCTTGCGGGCGATGAGCACAATATTTCACTTGCCCACAATTCTAACCAGTTGAAATTATTTGAATAACGTTGGGACACTAGTGCTAAAATATATTTATTTCATAGAACCTGGTTGAATAACCTTAAGAAAAGCTTTTACTACATTTGGGTCAAATTGTGATCCGCTGTTTTTCTTGATTTCATCAATTGCTTCTTTTTTCTTCATAGACGTTCTGTAAACTCTTTTTGATGTCATTGCATCGTAAGAATCGGCAACTGCAATAATTCTTGAAGCAATGGGGATCTCCTTTCCAATTAGACCATGGGGATAGCCCTTTCCATCAAGCCTTTCATGGTGATGAAGAATAATATCCTGAGCTTCTTCTAAGAATTTAATTGGGCCAAGAATTGTATCGCCAAAAAATGGATGCTTTTCAATAATCTCCCAATCAGCAGCAGTTAAAGCTTCTTTTTTATTTAAAACACTATCAGCTATACCAATTTTTCCAATATCATGTAAAATGCCAGCATAATTTAAAACTCGCAGGTCCTCTTTAGATAATTTGAGGATTCGTGCTATTTTTAATGATAGAGTTGTAACACGTTCAGAATGCCCCTTTGTATAAGCATCTCTTGCTTCTAATGCATGAACTAGAGATTTAATGGTTTCGTAATATGTTCTTTGTATATCTTCAAATAGCCTTGCATTCTCTATTGCCACAGCACCTTGGCCTGCGAGAGTTTGCAGAATATTTTTCTCGCTTTCATCAAAAGCATCAATTTCAATACTACCAATTTCAAAAGATCCAATTGTTTTATCTCCAACAATCAAGGGAAAGGATAAAATAGACTTTAAAAGCTCACGTCTAATCTTCGGAACTTTTGAGCTTTTCATACTATTAGATAGTTTTTTGATAATTGGACTATAATGAACCTTAATTTTTGTTTCATTTGTTTCTTTATCAATAACCTTAATCATTGAAGCAGAGGCGTTAATTATCCTTGTAGACATTTTCATGATACTTGACAAAGTACTATCTAAGTTAAGGCTTGAACTAATAGCCTTTGAAGCATCAGTTAATGAAACTAGATCTTTCATTCTTTTCTGCAGATCTTTATTGGCTGTCTTTACCTTATTTGAATAGTCCTTTAACTCCAGGTTCATTTTCTCTATTTCTGAAATATTGCTGTGTAAAATTTTATTTTTATCTTTAACTTCTAGAAACAATTCAGCGTTTTGAATAGCAATAGCAACATGTGATGCAAAGTAGGTAAAAAATTCTAAATCGGAATCAGTAAACACCTTAGGTTGAACAGAATCTGCATTTAAAACTCCGATAAGTTTATTCTTAACTATTAAGGGAACTGCCATTGAAGAATAGATATTCTCTTTATCACCAATAAAACGTTTACTCTCATTAACATTTTTTATTAACAAAGGATCACCGCTTTTGGCAACCCAACCAGTAATACCCTTTCCCTTAGCTATCTTTAAATCTGAAACCTCTTTAAGCTTATACCCATAACTAGAAACAAGCTCTAGCTCGTCTTTTTTTTCATTAAATAGTAAAATACCTGCTTTTGAAAACTTTAAAGCTTCATGACAAAGTCTTAATATTTGCTTAAGTAAAACATCTAAGTCCAGATTAGAATTAATTCGCTTTGCAATTCTATTCATTACCTCAACTTCTTTTAGCTTTTTTTCTAATGATTCATTCTTCCGTTGGAGTTCATCATAAAGATCAACATTTAAATAGGCAGAAGCAACTTGATGAGAATAAATATTAAATAATTCCAAATCTTCTTTGTTAAAAAAACCTTTCTCAGTTGATTCAACATCCATAACACCAATAAGCCTATTTTTATACTTCATAGGAACAGCCATTTCAGATAAGCCCCCATTAATACCTTTAATATATCTTTTATCATTTGTAACATCAGATACAATAATAGGCTTTCCATTTTGAGCTACCTGCCCTGTTATACCTTCACCAATTTTAATAAGTATTTTTTCTACTTTAGGATTATAGCCTATTTGTTTTTCTATATATAAATTATTTTTTAAAGCATTTATTCTTAAAATTGCACAGCTATTGTATTTAAAGATATTATGAGCTTGAGTTAGCACTTCATCCAAAAATTTTTCTTTATCTTTCATCAAATTAAGCTTAGCTGAGGCTTTATTTAAACGAGCTAACTTTTTTATCCTTTCTCTTTCCTTCAAAGCATTTCCTCCATTTCAATTTATAATTCTTATATTCTAAATTCATTAATTATTAATTATTGATTATTGATTATTGATTATTTTCATTTTCATTTTCATCCATTTCCCCTAACCCCCCAAGTAGATTTTCATCACCGCAGAATGTCAAGTTTTTTTATCCAAACCTCCCCTACTTCTTAAAATATTAAATTTTTTTACCGGCTTATCTGTCTTAATTAAAAGCTCTAAGCCAGGATTTGCAACATCCATCTCAACGTTTTTTAAACTCTTTATTTCCAGAACTTTTGTTTTTTTATATTCTTCATTACCATTAAAGCAAAATATTTCCTCATTACATTTGAACTGATTTTTTGATAAAATATGGGCATAGTCATCTTTAATATCTTTTACTAAAGCTAAATAATCTGTCTTAGTATCTTTTGGAGGTATTAAATCAGATATCCCTCCAGAATCAGGCTCTCCATAGAAAAATCCCTTATTATAACCTTTAATATTTACTCTTTTTAATTCTTCATTCCAAAAGTTTGCATTAAACTGCTCTTTTTTATTATGTGCTTCAATTGCATTTCTATAAGCAGCAGCAGTGACAGCCACATAAGATTCTGATTTTATTCTTCCTTCTATTTTAAAGGAATCAACTCCTATGTCCATCAGCATAGGTATCTCTTCAATTAATTTAATATCAGCTGAATTTAAAACATAAGTGTTTCTTGCGTCACTTTCAATTTCAAATTGACCCTTAGAAGGATCATCAAGGTTGAAAAACACCTTTCTTCTGCATACATGGGAACATTCACCTCTATTGGCTGATCTATTGTCTATGTAATCACTTAAATAACATCTTCCAGAATAGGAAAGACAAATTGCCCCATGCACAAAAACTTCAACTTCAATATCACAGGATTTTTTAATTTTTTCTATTTGCTTAAAGCTCAATTCTCTTGCCAGAATAATTCTTTTAACTCCAATATCTTTATAAAACTTGGCTGTTTCTGAATTTGTAGTATTAGCCTGCGTACTAATAAACACAGGCACCTTACAAATTCTTTTTATCAGTGAAAGCACTCCTAAATCAGAAACAATAAAAGCATCTGGATTATATTCCGCCACATGTGAAATAAAACTTTCAATCTGCTCAAAATCATCATCACGAGCAAAAATATTTGCCAGGACATAGACTTTTTTATTAATGGAATGTGCAAATTCTATAGCTTTTTTAATTTCAACAATCTCAAAATTTTTTGCTCCTGCTCTTAAATTAAAAAGCTTACCCCCTAAATAAACAGCATCAGCCCCATAATGAAAGGCAATTTCCATTCTTAAATAATCACCAGCCGGCGAATTAATTTCAGGTTTAACCATATTCTCCATAACTTCCTTTTCTTCTTACCAGCAACCAGCAACCAGCAACCAGCAACTAATCTTCATTTTTATTTATTTCCTTTATTAAAGTTTCCACAAGCTTGTCTTCACAAACTTTCTTAACAACTTTACCATTTTTAAATAAAAGCCCCTCCCCAATTCCTCCGGCAATACCTATGTCAGCTTCTTTGGCTTCACCTGGTCCATTTACAATGCAACCCATTATTGCTACTTTAATTGGCTTTTTATGATAAAACAGTTTTTCCTCAACTTCTTTAGATATTTTTTCAATGTCAATGTTACATCTTGCACATGTTGGACAAGAAATGATTGTTGCACCATAATCTCTAAGCTTTAAAGCTTTTAGGATTTCATATGCTGCTTTTACTTCATATACAGGATCAGCTGACAATGAAACTCTTAAGGTATCACCTATACCCATATTCAATAAAATACCTAAGCCAATTGATGACCTAATAGAACCTGAAAATAAGGGACCAGCTTCAGTAATCCCAATGTGTTGTGGATATTCACAAGCCAGCGAAAATCTTTCACAAGCCTCAATAGTTTCAATAGGATCAGAAGACTTCAAAGAAACCTTAAAATTATAAAACTCTAATTCTTCACAAAATTTGACATAGCCCTGGGCTGATTCTGAAATAGCCTGAGCACATGGTTTTTTATATTTTTCCAATAATTCTTTTTCCAAAGAACCTGAATTTACACCAATTCTGATAGCCTTATTATATTCTTTAGCTACCCTTATGACTTCCTTGAACTTATCAATTCCCCCAATATTGCCGGGATTAATTCGAACACAATCAGCGCCATTTTTTAAAGCTTCAATGGCTAGCTCATGCTTAAAATGAATATCAGCAATTAAAGGGATATCTATGTTTGCCTTAATGGCCTTTAATGAAGCAAGTGAGTCCTTATCAGGCACAGATACTCGTATTATTTCAACTCCAGCTTTTATAAGTTTCTTGATTTGGTTTAAGGTGCTTTTTAAGTCTGAGGTTTTTGTATTTGTCATTGATTGAATGGCAATTGGATTATTTCCACCAATTTTAATATTTCCGAGAGTGATTTCTTTTGTTGGTTTGCGGTTTTTCATTTTAAGTCCGTGTGTAAAATAATTAATAATTAACAATTAATTTAGTGCTACCTATATTCCTCGACTTCATTTCCAATGAATTTTTTTAGCTTTTTTAGGATATTTGCTTCGATTTGTCTTACTCTTTCTCTTGTAATGCTGTATTTATCTGCGATTTCTTGTAAGGTCATTGGTTCTTCTGCTAGCATTCTATTTTTATAGATATATAAAGCTTTATTATTTAGAGTTTTGGAAAATTCAGCAAGTTTTTCATTAAACTTTTCATTAACTTCATCTTTGGAAACTTCTTTTTCAATGTCTGTTTTTTTATCAGACTGTAAATCTAATAAGGAAATTGATTCATCATCCGAAACTGGAGTATCTAAAGAAATGTCTTTTGAAGCCAACCTTATTTCCATTTCCTGTATTTCTGCTTCTTTTACATCAAGATTATTTGCAAGTAGCTTAATACTTGATTCAAGCCCTAAAGCTTCTAATCTTTTCTTTTCTTGCGATAATTTATAAAAAAGTTTTCTCTGATTTTGGGTTGTACCTATTTTAACAAGCGAAAAATTTTTCATTAAATAATTATGAATGTAAGCTTTTATCCACCATTGAGCATAGGTAGATAACCTAACTCCTTTATAAGGATTGAAATCTTTAACAGCTTTCATTAAACCAATATTTCCCTCTTGTATCAAATCCATCAAGCGATGCCCTGTTTTAGAATATTCATGTGCTATTTTCACAACCAAACGCAAATTAGAAAGAACAAGTTTCTGAGCTGCATCCAGATCACCACCATCATAATATTGTTTTGCTAGCTTACTTTCTGCTTCCCTTGAAAGATAAGGGTATTGCTTTACTTCAGCTAGATATCGATGAAGACTATCGACTATTGCTGGTAATGACTTTTTTACCATTTTCTAATAAACCTTGTTTTACTGAATCTGTTGAATAATTTCAATAAACTCTTCAGGTGTCTTAAAACCAACGACCTTAAGGTCTTTTCGTTCTTTACCCTTAGAGTCGATAAAAACTAAAGTTGGGTAACCCTTAACATTATACTTATATTGAAGCTCCTGATCATAAGCACTGCCTCCCTTGGTCATATCAACTTTAATTTTCACAAAATCCGCGAATTCTTTTTTAACATCTTCGTTTGAGAAAGTAACTTTATTTAGCTCCTTACAAGCCATACACCAGCTTGCATAAAAATCGATCATAATTTTTTTATTATTGCTTATTGATTCTTCAATAATTCCTTCCTCACTTACTGACCAGGTATCATCAAATTCAATACTTTGATTCACAAAAAGAAAATAAGCAGAAACACATAAAATTATAACCAATAAAAGTTTACTAATTTTTGAATTTAGTATCATGTAAATAGCCTTATCAATTAAAATAAAATATCCTAAAGTTATTGCAATTAAAACAAATAATATTAAATTAAATAGCACATCACCAATAGCTGGTTTTACTATATAAAAAGCAACTCCGAGCAAACAAAAGCCAAAAAATTTCTTAATAGATACCATCCAAACACCTGATTTAGGCAATTCATTCAAGTGTGAAGATAATAAACCTAAAACTAAATATGGCAATGCAAGCCCAATGGCTAAAACAAAAAACAAAGAAAACCCAAGCATTAGATTATTAAGTTTTGCAATAAATATTAGCAAAGTAGCTATTACTGGCCCAACACATGGGGCTGCAATAAAAGAAGCTGTAGCTCCCATTATTAGTGCACCAAGCAAACCAGAATTGTCAAACCTACTAAGAAAACCAGTTGGTAGTCTTATTTCATAAAGACCAAACATGCTTAATGAAAAAAAGGCCACAAGCAAGGCAAGTATTACTAAAACATAAGTGTTTTGCAGTAATGAGCCAAATACAGCGCCAGTAGCTGAAGCCAGTAGGCCTAAAAGCGAGTAAGTAATTACAATTCCAGTAAAATAAGAAAAAGATATTAAAATTTTCAATCTTTTATTCTTATTTGCCTGAGAGCCTAAAAAGCTAACAGTAATTGGTATAAGAGGATAAACACAGGGAGTAAGATTTAGGCCAAGTCCTGCTAAAAAAATAAGTAAAAACAATAATACAATATTTTTATTATAAATATCCTCAAACTTACTGATATCAGATGAAGCTTCATTATTAAGGCTTGATACTGCTTTTGCAGAACTACCGTCTTGGCTTGTCTTATCTTTCTTAAAGTTAACAGCTTGCAAGGATCCTAAAATTTTGGCATCAAGATCAATTTCTAAATTAGCGGGAGGATAGCAATTACTAGCGTCACAAGCCTGGTAATTTAGACTAAAAACGCATTTCTCAATAATTCCTTGAAACTCTGCCTTTAATTTAATTATAAAAGATTTTTCGTATAAGGATAAGTTCTCATCAGAAAAATCAAGTTTCATAAGGTGTCCCTTAGGATAAACTATTTCGCTTGGCTTTATTTTTTCACAATTTTGCAGACTAAGCTCAGTTTTAATTAGAAACTCTTGAATTGGATTATTTGAATTAACATGGAAATCTTCTTTAATTTCAAACTCAAAGGTAACATTTAATAAGGCCTCATTCAAATTAGCATTTTGTGACTTAAGGCTAACAATTTCAGCTGGATAAACACTAATTGAAAAACAAAAAGCTAAGATTATTAATAGAAATATTCTTTTTGGCAAAACTTCACCTCTTTCTAACAAAGCTAAAAGCTTACATTCATAAAGCACGCAATCACCTTTTACAAAATTAGCCAAAAGTGTCAACAATATGAATTAAACAATTTTCGTTTTTTTAAGATAAACTCTTATAAGAAAAATAGATAAAAATAATAGAAAATAAAAGATTAAATCACTTTTGCTGCTTGTTGCTTTTGAGTCAATAAAACATCCCATGCATCCACTAGTTGTCTGGGTAGTTCCATCAGAATTTTCTGATGTTTCACCTATATCGCCAACTGTTACATCAGAGGTAGTATCAGTTGTTGGCGCAGCTTCAAAGGTAAGTTCTTTATCAAACTGAACGGCGGTTGCTGAGGTAAGAACCTGAGATCCATCTATTTCAAAATAATTCGCGCCTGTGCTAATTGATTTTGGATAATCAGCAATGTCAGTTGGCAAATAAATATTATTGCCATGTTTAACCATAAAATTTAATAAGGTTTTGTAAGAACACGCAGAGATATTGCCCTGTACCTTTAAAAACCATTTTTGTGTACTGCTAGGTGGAAGATAAGATTCATATGTATCATCAATTTCAGCCTCATAATAAACATTAACATCATCTGAATCAGTACCATGAGTTAATAGTATAGTCGCATCAGGATCACTGTAGTCTTCACCAATTAAAACTGATAATGCAAACCTGTCTGGACAATCAGTATAAATAGAAACTCTGATAGAGTTATCGTAGGCATACCAGGTGGTAAAATTAATATCTTCTTTAACTGTATTTTCATCAACTGTAATTATATAAGCTCCTTGTTCAGTTGGATTATTTGGATACCATTCTTCTGGGCATCCTAAATCAAAGCCCTCTCTTTCAAGAGGATTATCAAGATAACCATTGATTTTCCCAAAATCTGCTGAACCAATCCCAGAGCCTCCTGCTTCATCAATAATATTTCCATCAAGTCCCCACGGTCCACATTTTAACTTTAGCATAACTTGATGCTCACTTGGAATTGGTAAAAGCCAATTACCAAGCCCAGCTACTTCGTATGAACTAGAAAAATATAGAGGCATACCTGTTAAAGTTGAAGTTATTGGTTGTCCTGTTGTTGCATCATAAGCTATTACAGCTACACCAAATTGTGGAATTCCAAATTCATCTTGAACAACACCAGATAAAGCGCCCCAGTCTTCATGAAAGGCTGCGTTTGGGTAAATCGCGGAAATAGCCGCTTCGTCATCACGGTGTAGAGTCGACTGTTCAGAAGAAAGATTATATGAAAACATTGTTGATAATTCTTCCCAGTCTGAATCTTCTGGAATATTGGCAGTGTGATCAAGGCCAAGCAAATGACCAAATTCATGTAAAAATGTTGAAATAAATGAACTTTCATCAACCAAAGTTCCATTTAGAACAATCACAGAATCATAAAAATAAGCTTCTGTTTCTGAAGAATTAGTAAAAGGATAGGCAAAGCCTAATATTGAATTTGCATCTCCACCAATTGATTCTGTAACAGATCCATCATCATCAAAATAAACAACATTATACCCATCGCTTTGATCAAGCGGATCAATAGTTGAATCAGTTAATTCTCCATGATTGATAATAGTAATATCAGAGGTTTCAACATCATTCCATGCTTCAATAATTTCATCAAGTAGCTCAATCTCATTGTCAAGATCAGGTAAATCTCCTGTCACATAAATTTCAACTATTCCATTTTCCCAAATTCCAGGTTGCACAATGCCGTCTTCTCTTGCATCAAGCAGGCCAAAAGAAAAGATAAGTTTGGAAAAATAGATAAAGAATAAAAAAGACAGAAAAAAAATCAATTTTAGTTTTTTATTTATTTGTAATTTAATCATTTAATTTCCTAATTAAGTCTTTAAGATTTCTTGAACTTATACCTTCTTTATATAATTCGTTTAAAATAGAAACACTTTCAAGATCCTCTTTTGAGAAAGCACTATATTTTGCAGAAGCCTTTAAATAAGCTGCAGCACTGCTTTCTAAAGACTTAATGACCCCTCTATTAAAACCACCTGCCAATAGATAAGGATAGCCATCATTTATCTTTTGTTTTTTCTTAAGGAAAAGATGGTATTTCTGGCCAAGCTGAAAGTCTGGCAAAGAGTCTTTTGCTGAAATTCCAATATATATAATTTTTAAGGTAAAGCTATCATTGCTTTCTAAGTCTCCCTTTAAAGATTCGATTACATTGAAATTGTAGTAAGCAAATCTAGGGCCATCTTGTGTGTCTTTATTAATTAAAGTGCATTCAGCATAAACAATTTCTATAGCATCATTAACTAAGCTAGAAAATTTTAAATTTTCTTTATATTTTGTAGCGTGAGGAAAACAAAGAGTGCTAATTAATAAGCTTATTAATAAAACTATAAATAATATTTTTTTATTCATATTTTCAAACCTTTATTAAGTTTTTATTTTTATATGCTCGCTGCAGATGCCGGTAACAGTAACGGTAACGGGCACGGGCACGGGTTAATGTAAAAAAAACATATAAAATTAATATTGAATTTACAAGCTATATTATTAAACACTTAAGGTGTTGAAACGTTTCGGATTGACATGTCTTTTCTAACAACGAGTTCTTTTGACAGGGACTTGATATCAAGTCTGGGAGCATCTGCCCAAAGTTTTTCAAGATTATAATATTCTCTAATGTGTGGAAGAAAAATATGAACAATGACTTGGCCATAGTCTAATAAGACCCAGTTTAAGCCCTCCAGGCCTTCTATGCTTAAGGCCATAATTTTCTTTTCCTTCTTAAATCCACTGGCGATTTCATCAGCAATGGCTTTTGCTTGTCTATCAGATTCTGCACTAACAATTAAAAAATAATCAGCAATACTTGATAGTTTGCTAATTTCAATTATTACAGGATCAATTGCGTTTTTTTCTGCAGCTTTTAAATATGCGAAATATACCATTTCTCGAGATTCGATGTTGCACCTCTTTTCAAAGTTTATTTAAAAAAGCCTATATAGCCTAAGTTATATGGATCTGTCAAGAAAAGTGAAGGGTATTTGGCAATAATATTATTATAATGATGGACTAGACCCTGAACCACAGCCATTTCCAACATAGCAGCCATTATCATTTCCATATCCAGTTGAACAAGACGATCCCGCTGCTCCGCCTGGCAAACAGCTAGCATCATTTCCACTTCCATTATCACAATCACCAAACAATTCAAAATGTGTGCCAGTATCACATGAGGAATCTTGACTTGCTGATGTTCCAGAAACACATTGGCTTTTTGATTTATGTGAAAATTCAAGTAATTGGGGTTTAGAATAGAATAACATCAATAATCCATTTATAATAAAATCTCTTAAAGACTACCAATATTTATTAAATCTAGTATTTTGTCAAAAGAATTATAATCCTTTTTGAACATTTAATGTAGTATTTATCATCTAAAAACCAAAGCTTATTAGCTATAATTAATGGTGATTTTTTGCCCACTTATTGTTTTCCACAAAAGTGTGGATAAATTGCTTAAAAATGATAGTAAAAATGGATTTTTTTCAATAATGATAAGGCTTTTACCAAATTGAATAAAATTTAATCACTTAGCAATAAACCCGGAACCAGCTGATATAATGGGAGTTTTCCGGTATTGCAAAAAATTAGTATTATAGCCTTTTTTTTATTGCATGCTTTTTCCACAGTTGTGGATAACTTAGAAAAATAAACTTAGATTTCAATGATATTTATGATTTGAAAAACACTTTAACCCGAAAGAAAAAAGTTTCTATTAGAAAAAAATAATCAAGTCAAGAATAAAAAATAAAATTTTTATTTGCTAATTTTTTCTTTTAATATTAAGCATATAGTAAATAATATCTGAAAGGATTTAAGAAAATGAAGTGTAATAATAATAAAGCGATTGTTGGCTGCAATTGCACATATGAACCATGCTCAAGAAAACACAATTGTTGTGAATGTGTCCGATATCATAGACAAAATGGAGAGTATCCGGCTTGTTTTTTTACAAAAGAAGGCGAACTTAGCTATGATCGATCATTTGAAAACTTACAAAAACATCATATTTAACTTGTAAATTCGAGCTTTTGAGATTTTAGTTTTTGTATAAATATATTTTAAGAAGGTTTGCTAAACATGATCTTGGTTAACGCTTATTGTTATTCGACTTCCTTTTGGTATTGATTTCACAACCCACGTATTAGCTCCAATCACAGAACCATCTCCAATAATAGTGTTACCACCTAGTATCGTGGCGTTAGCATAAATTGTTACATTATCTTCAATAGTGGGATGGCGCTGTCCGCCCTTTTTAACCCTTCCATCTTTATCCTTTTTAAAAGAAAGAGCGCCTAAAGTCACGCCTTGGTAGATTTTAACATGGTCACCAATTTTGCAGGTTTCACCAATAACAATACCTGTACCATGGTCCATGAAAAAGTTTTTTCCGATACAGGCTCCTGGATTAATATCAATACCTGTTGCACTATGTGCCCATTCTGACATAATTCTAGGCATTAATGGGATCTCCATCTTATAAAGCTCGTGTGAAATCCTATGAGTAGCAAGTGCCTTGATGCTTGGGTAGCACATAATAATCTCTTCATCATATTTTACAGCAGGATCACCATCATAAGCTGCCTGTATATCCAATTTAAGAAGTTGCCTAATTTCCGGAAGCTTATTTAGAAGGTTTTGGCTATAAGTTTCAGCCAATTGCTGGCAAGCCCTGGAATCACAGTTATCCATTTTACATCTAAATTTAACACACTTTTTAATTTGTTCCTGCAGATCAAGATAAATATTATCAAGCAGGGATTGAATGAAAAAATAAATATTGCCCTTTCCTGGAACTTGTTCACCTAAAATACCTGGAAATAAAAGAGTATGTATTTTTTTAAGCAACTTAATCACCTGGGTTGGAGAAGGCAAATTTTCCCTATCAATTCTATTTACACCGCCAAATTTTTCATAGGTATCAATAATATCCTTGGTTATCTTGCTTATACCTTCTAAATCCATTATATTACCTTTCTATATATTTGAACTAACTTTATTTATCATTATCTTCAATTTCATATTTTTTCATTAGCCTCCAAAGGGTCGTCCTACCTATTCCAAGACTTTGTGCGGTACGAGATTTATTCCATTTGAATTGTTCTAAAGCCATTAAAACCTTTGACTCGTCAGCATCAGGATAATTTTCAGGATTATTTTCCTCTTTTGATAAAAACAATTGACCTGACTCAGTAATATCAGAAGGCAAATCATTAAAGGTAATGGTTTCATCTTTACTTTTGATTATAGCGTATTCAATAGTATGCTCAAGCTGTCTGACGTTTCCGGGCCAGGAATATCTTTTAAAAATATCCTGAATTGACAATGGAATAATAATATTTTTATTATGTATTTTTGCATATTTTCTGATTAAATGCTCTGTCAAATAAGCAATGTCATCAATTCTCTGCCTTAAAGGTGGAACACTAATGGGAAAGACACTTAATCTGTAATAAAGATCTTCCCTGAAAAATTTTTGAGTTAAAGCCTTACGTAAATCTCTGTTAGTAGCAGCAATAATACGTGCATTAATTTTTATGGTCTTATTATCCCCAACCTTTTCAATCTCCTTTTCCTGCAAAACCCTTAAAAGCTTTATCTGAACCTTATCGTTAATTTCCCCTATCTCATCTAAAAAAATTGTCCCGGATTGGGCAAGTTCAAACTTGCCGACTTTGTCTCTTAAAGCCCCTGTGAAACTTCCTTTAACATGCCCAAAAAGTTCACTTTCTAAAATGTTTTCCGAAAGAGCCGAACAATTAATCTTTATCAGTGGCCCTTCTTTTCTGGCTGAAAGCTTATGAATCGCTTCACAAACAAGTTCCTTACCTGTTCCTGATTCTCCAAGCAACAAAACAGAAGCATCAGTTGGGGCAACTTGTTTGATAGAATGGAACATATCAAGCATTTTAATATTTTTACCAATAATATTTTGGAATCCGATTTCATTAGGAAGAACCGTATAAAGGATTTCAGTATTAATTAAAGCTTTAATTATAGAAATAGCTCCAATAATATTATTGTCACCATCAAGAATTTTTTTTGAGGAGTGTAACAATATTTTTTCTTTTATATCTCCAATAACTACTTTAATTTGAATGTTTTCAAACTCTATGCCATCTTTTACAGTTTTACACAATGAACCTGTAAAAGAACAGAGAAATCCTTTTGAGAAATCATGACAATGTTTTCCGATCATGCTGAAATCATCGGGATCTATGTTAAAAAGCTGTCTTGCCCTTTGATTAATGAAAACAATTTTCATGTTTTTATCAACAACATAAATACCGTCTGAAATGTGATCAACAAAGGTATTAAATATTTTTGATTTATCTATCTCAATCATAAAATATTCCTTAATTATTTACTACACAAGTTCCAGCTGAAGAGCGTATATTTTGAATAATATTTTTAAGTTGTGGGTTTTTCACACTATAGTAAACAGATCTATTTCTTCTTTCACTTGCAAGCAAACCTTTGCCATGCATTAATCTCAAGTGCCCGCTGGTTACGGGCTGTGACAATCCTGTTTTTTCAGTAATCTGATCAACATTAAATTCTCCCAAAAGTAGTAGTTCAATAATTCTTAATCTATGAGGATGAGCAATGCATTTCAAACATTCAGCTGCCATTGCTAAAGCATCAAAGGGAATTAAATTTAAATTATTGTTTCCTTTAGACATTATAACCTCAATTTATCATTTATCTATATATTTTAATAATGCTATATATAACATGCGGAGTTTTTTCAATATAAAAATGCATTAATTAATAAAAAATTTGACTCAAGTAAGTTTTCAGGTTAGTTAACAAGAAAACTAAAATATATGGAGGTTATGTTTAATGGATAACAATAATTTTGACCTAGAAAATATCAAGGCTTGCATAAATTTTGCGATTGACAAGGAACAGGAAGCTGTTGATTTTTATATGGACCTTGCTTCCAAAGTCACTTCTCAACCTATAGTTGATGAGCTTGTTAAAATAGCTGATATGGAAAAAGGTCATAAAAATAAGCTTATGAATATTAATTTAGCAACTCTCATTGCAGCTGATAAAAAAGAAGTAGAAGATTTAAAAATAGCAAATTATACTGTTGATAAAGCACCTAGTGCAGATATGACAATGCAAGATCTGGTAAACTTAGCAATGCACAAGGAATTAGCTGCTCAAAAACTCTATGCAGATCTTGCAAATTCAGTACAGGATGCAAATGTGTCAGCACTTTTTAATCAGCTATCAAATGAAGAAGCTGAACATAAAAATTATTTTGAGCGTCTTTGGGATGACAACATAATGAAAGAAAACTAATGATTATTAACTATTAATTATTGAAAATTGATTGTTGATTATTGATTATTTAAATTTCGCAAGCACCATTATACCCCTTCCCCTACGGCTAAGGCTAATAAAAATAATGTTTCACTCATCTACCTAATAATGTTTCACTTGAAACATAAAACAAAGTGAATTGATATCATTCCATCCCAAAAAAATATTTATTGTGAATAAATACAATATGTTGAAAATCCAACACCTTTTGGCACATAAAATGCAATAATTGCTTTTAAATTAATAAAATAAAAACAATGAAAGGAACTTACCAATGAATGATAAAATGGAAAAAGCCCTTAATGAGCAAATAAATAAAGAATATTTTTCATCTTATTTATATCTATCAATGTCAGCATATTTTGATTCAATTGGCCTTAAAGGTTTTGCAAAATGGATGAAAGCTCAAGCAGCTGAGGAAAAATTTCATGGGGATAAATTTTTCAATTATATTGGAGCAAGAGGCGGAAGAGTTAGACTTGAAGCTATTGAAACACCACAGATAGAATGGTCATCACCACTAAATGCTTTTCAACACACTTTAGAACATGAGCAATATGTAACAAAAAGAATAAATGACCTCGCTAGGCTTTCAAGAGATGAAAATGATTTTGCTACAGAATCCTTTTTAAAGTGGTTTATTGATGAACAGGTTGAAGAAGAAGAATCAGCAAATGAAATTATTGATAAGCTCAGACTTTTTGGGGATAAAGGTGAAGCTGTGTTTGTTTTAGATAAAGATCTTGGACAAAGAGTATTCAATGAACCCCAAAATTTATAATTTTGTATTTAGTATTTGGTATTCAGTATTCTGTAAAACAATAAATCAGGTTCATAATTTACTATATCTTACTTTGAAAGGGGGGGTAAATGGATGCTAAGAAATTGATAAAAAAGTTAATAGAAAGAGAAGATTTTTATTATAATTATTTTTCTTTATTAGCAGGCAAATCAAAGGAAGATGATTTTATAAAAATATTTAATGAGCTGGCTCAGGAAGAATATGAGCATAAAGAAATTTTAAAGCAGATCTATAAAAAGGACATGGATAAGTACGATAAAGAATCACTGCTAAAAATCCAGGAAAGTATTAGTTATGAAAAACCAAATGAAAACCTTACAGAGATAGATATTTTACATGAAGCTTATAATTCACAGAATCATGGTTACAAGCTGTATAATCAACTTTATGAAATTTCACCTACAGATGAAATTCGCGCTGCATTTTATAAACTATCAAATCTCGAGCTTGCTTGGAAAAATAGAGTTAGAAATTTTTTAAAGGATAAAGGTTTTATTGACTAATTAGAGCAATGCTATTAATAATAATTTAAAGTGAAAATTAACAATTAAGCTGTCAGCTTTTAGCCTTCAGCTTTCAGCTTTGTTTGCTGATAGCTGATAGCAGGAAACTGATAGCCCTGCTTATGCGAAAGGACTTTTACCATGGATAAATATGTATGCATAGCATGTGGTTATGTTTATGACCCAGCACAAGGCGATCCAGATAATGGAGTTAAAGAAGGAACTGCCTGGAAAAATGTGCCTGAAGATTGGACATGCCCATTATGTGGAGTTGGAAAAGATGAATTTGAAAAACAGGAATAAGTGATGCAAGCAATAAACTTAAAGCGAAATATTTAAAGAAAGTGTTTCTACTTAATTGACCAGTACTTAAAAATAAGATTATTTACTTTATTTAAAAGCTCATCATATTCAAAGGGTTTTGCAATTAAATCTTCAGCACCCTCTAAAATAAAGACATCCCTCATTTTAGGTTTAGCAGTGTAAATAATTACTGGTATTTTCTTTGTCAGGTCATTTCTTTTGAGTTTCTTAATAAGATCTAAACCGCTAATATTGGGCATCATTACATCAAGAATAATTAAATGCGGCTTTTCTTCTTCAACAACCATTATAGTCTTTGTTGCATCAGAACATGTAAGAACATGAAATTTATCTAATTTGAATCTGTGACTTAATGCAAACAAAATGTCTTCATCATCATCAACTAATAATATTTTCTTAATATCTTCCACTTTTTTACTCCATTCGGTACTATTAATATTATTATTTGTTTTGCTTCTTAAAAAGAGTAAATGAAAATTTACTCCAATTACCGGGAACACTTTCAGCCCAAATATCTCCACCATGAGCTTCTATAATATTTTTACAAATAGCAAGACCTAAACCAGAACCCTTGCCATCATATTTAGAAATTTGCTCAAACTTATCAAAAATTGAATCTAATTTTGCAGTTGGAATACCTATACCATTATCCTCAATATTAACAACAATTTTATGGTCATTAAAGTTTTTGGCTTGTATCAAGATCCTGCCACCTTCATGAGTGAACTTGGTTGCATTAATAAATAAGTTAGTAACAACCTCGTCAATTTTAGCAATATCCAATTCTATTTCTGGAAGATTATCTTCAACTTCTAATAAAACATTTCGATTAAGACCTGGGTTAGCATGAACTAAATTATCATACATTTCCTTTAGAAGCTCTTTAATATCAACTTTTTTAAGATTCAGATTAATTTTGCCGAGTTCTTGCTTAGCGCTTGTTAGCAGATCTGAAATAACATCTCCAACAAGTTTAGATTTGCGGGCAATCATGGATGCAAGCATCATGTAGTCCTCTTTTGACTCAGAAACTTTTTCATCTGCTAAGGTCGAAGAAGCAATAGTTATAGCTGTAATATAGTTTTTAACATCATGGGTTATCATTGAAAGAAACTCATCCTTAACCTTAATAAGTCTCTTCAGGGTGTCATTTTTTTCTATTATCTGCTTATGATATTGTTTGAGCTTGATTGCAGATTTGATCCTTGCTTCCAGCTCATATCTCCTATACGGTTTAAGAATGTAATCATCAGCTCCAGATTCAAATATTTTAACAAAATCTTCCTTTTCGAATAATGAAGTAACAACAATAATTGGTGTATAGCTACCCCTTTCTTTTTCGGCAGCTCTCATTTTTTTACATACTTCATATCCTGGATTATTTTTTAAGGAAACATCAAGAATAACAATTAAAGGTGAGTTATCTTTAAAAAGTTTAAGCCCAAGCACTGCATCATCAGAAGTTATCATATCTAATTTCATGCTCTTTAAATAAGTTTGCATGAGGTTTAAATGAATAGGATCCTCATCTATAACCAAAACTTTTTCTTTTTGAATGAAAGTCATCTGGCATCCTTTTCCTTGATCTTGCCATCAACATTAATCGGTAGATAAACCCAGAAAGTTGATCCTTTCTTGTGAACAGATTCAAATTCTATTCTTCCTCCATGTGCTTCTGTAAACACTTTAGCTAAAGCAACCTGCATGCCTGTACCAGGAAGATTAAGATTCATATCAAATAAATTCTTTTCAAGAAATAAATTGTTTTTATAATCTTCACTAATTCCAATCCCTGTATCTTTGAAAGTTATGCAAGCTTCGCCATTTATTTCAGTTGATTCAATTTCAATCTTACCTCTTTTTGTATATTTATTAGCATTTGCGATCATATTGCCAATAATCTTTGAAATTTGCTTGGCGTCACCTAAAAATATAGGAATGTCTTTAGTTTTCGCGTGTGATATTTCATTTCCCTTCTGTATTATTTCATTTTTATAAATATCTATTTCAATCTCAATTAAATTTTCGATTTTAATGTAATCTTCAAAAGGCTGGTCTTTATTTTTATCTATTCTACTATATTCCACAACATCATTAATCAGTTTTAAAATATTTTCTGAGCTTGATAAAATATAGGATATATTATTTTTGGTGGAAATATCATCATCTGCCAAATCTTCATAAACAAGAGATGAATATCCAACAATTGTATTTAAATGTTTCCTAACTTCATGATTTAAATAGGACATTAAAAAGGATTTGAACCTCATGCTATCTTGAAGCTGTCTCGTTTTTTCCTCAACCAGCTTATCAAGTTTTGTATTTAGATTTTCTAGCTCTTCTAAAGACTTTTTCGGACAATTGGCCGGGGAATCATTTTCAACGGAATCTATATGTTTTTTCACAAAATACCTAAATAATAAAGTGTTTAACAAGTTTTTTAATAGTATAAAATAATCTGAAAAATGCAATGAAATTTATTATTTAGATATGCAATAATTTTGAAGGAATTTACCAGTTTTTCTGAGTTATTTCAAAATATGCTTTTGGATGAGCACATGCTGGACATTTTTCAAGTGCTGAGCTTCCTTCACGAACATATCCACAATTCCTGCATCTCCAACTAACACATTCTGCTTTTATAAAAACAGAACAATTTTCAATATTTTTAACAAAATCAAGATATCTTTCTTCATGATGTTTCTCAGCTACTGCAATTGATTTAAAAACAGCAGAAATTTCAGAAAAGCCCTCTTCTTCAGCAGTATTTGCAAATTCAGGATACATTGTTGTGTATTCGTAATTTTCTCCGCATGCTGATTCTTTCAAGTTTTCAACAGTTGTTCCAATCTTGCCAGCTGGAAAACCTGCTGTTATTTCAAGCTCACCGCCTTCTAAAAATTTAAACAGACGTTTAGCATGTTCTTTTTCATTTAAAGCAGTTTCTGTAAAAATTGCTGAAATCTGCTCATAACCTTCTTTTTTGGCCTGTTTAGCGAAATAATCATATCTATTTCTAGCTTGTGATTCGCCTGCAAAAGCTTTTAATAAATTACTTTCAGTTTTTGATCCTTTTAATTGAGTCATTTTAATAATCTCCTTTATTCAAATTACCATGCTATAATGCTTAGGTTTGTATTCAGTATTCAGGGTGTATAATGAATACCAAATACTGAATACTGAATACTTATTCTTATTTCTTCCAAAGTCCATGTAAATTACAATATTCTCTAACAATTACATTGTCACTTTTTTTGCAAAAGCTTGCTTCAGGTTTTTCGCCAGGTTTTAAATATTTGACATGGCTATTTCCATTGTCAATAATTTCAATCCATTCTATATAATGATCCTCTTGCATTGGGTGCGCTACTTCACCGACTTTAACACAAAGCTTGCCATCACATTCTTTGACAACGGGAACATGCTTTTCAGTTGCAGCGTCAGTTGTGTTTTCAGTTAATAGATTCATTGCTTGTCCACAGCAGACAAGTTCTCCAGCTGCAGCATGCATTACAGATACTATGTTTCCACATAAATTACACTTATAAACTTGTAATCTTTCTGTCATATTTACCTCGATTTTAAGTGGTAAGGGGTAAGTGGTAAGTGGTAAGTGCTTACTTACAACTTACGAATTGCCACATACGACTTTTTAAATTATCTTGCAAGTCAAATTTATTTATTAGCCTTTTAATTTGTCTTACTCTTTTAGCAAAAACTATACCAAAAATATATTTCTAATAATATTCTTTAAACTTAAACACTTAATGCGAAAACTTCTAAAACTTACTTTTCAGTTTTTGTTTCAGGTAAAAAAAATTTGAAACAATCTGTTCCTTAAAACACACAGAGTAATATATTTAACTAAAATGACATTTACTTACCCCTTACCACTTACCACTTGCCCCTTCAATAAAGCTCTTCCCCTTCAGTTTTTGCAATAATAGCCGCGCCAAAACTATCACTTGTAACATTAACAACGGTCCTAAACATATCAAGAGGTCTATCAACTGCTAGCATTGTTCCAATTATCATAGCAACGTCAGTATCATTAAAGCCAACAGCCTGAGTAACTATAAAAATCATAACTAAGCCAGCACTTGGAATTCCTGCTGCTCCAATTGAAGCTAAAAGGGCTGTTAATACTATCACAAACTGCTGAGTAAGGCTTAAATCAATTCCAAGGACTTGAGCAATGAAAATTACACCAGCACATTCATAAAGAGCTGTTCCATCCATGTTAACAGTTGCACCCATTGGTATCACAAAACTTGTTATTTCATTTGAAACTTTTGCTTTTTCCTCAACGCACCTAATCGTAACAGGCAAAGTAGCATTAGAAGAAGATGTTGAAAAAGCAGTTATCATTGCTTCGCTTACTGCTTTAAAATGTTTTAAAGGATTTATTCTGGTAATAAGATAAAATATTATTGGAATAGTAATAAATACATGAATCGTAAGACCTGAGGCTATTGTAAGCATATATTTGCCAACAGCTGTAAAGACTCCAAAACCAGAGGTAGCTACAGCTTTTGTAATAAGTCCAAATACTCCTATTGGCAAAAGCAATATAACAACTGAAGTTATCTTCATCATAGCTTCAAAAAAAGCCTGGAATAATTTCCTCAAAAAATCACGGTGTTCAGGATTTAACTTATTAATTACAAAACCAAGAAAGATAGCAAAAAAAATTATTCCAAGCATATCTCCTGTTGCTGCTGCTTCAAAAGGATTAAGTGGAATCATTCTAATTATTATTTCAAGAGGAGAACCTGGAGTATTTAAATTACTTGGATCAAAGTTTTTGGCATTTTCAAAAGAAACTCCAACACCTGGCTTAATAAAATTTGTTAATAAAAGACCTATCATGACCGCAAAAAAACTTGTTGTAACATAATATATTAAGGTCTTAATGCCAACCCGACCCAACTTTTTACCCTCAGAAATTCCTGAAACTCCACTAACAATTGATGTAAAAATAAGAGGAACAATGACCATTTTTAAAAGTCTTATAAAGATAGTACCAAGAGATGAAATTAAAGCAAACGCACTTCCCTCTGGTTCACCATTATAAATATGCTGCAAAATAAGACCAGCAATTATCCCAATTGCCATGGCAATTACAACCTGCCAATGAAGTTTTAGTTTTCCCATTTTCTCTCCTAATTAGAGAACAAAAGAACAAGAGAACATGAGAACAAGAAATAATAATATTTTTCCCATTCCCTTGTTCCCTTGCGCTCTTGTTCCCTTGTTCCCTTTTACACACATTCTACAAACTTGTTAAGTAAAAAATAATTATTTTACAAAAAGTAAAATAAGTAAGCATATTTAAAATAATTTTTTTGTTATTTTCGAGCTAAGCTACTGTAATTATTAAGCACCGCTTTTGAAACCAATTTGGCACACTTATTGCAAAATCTATATTTTATAAGGCAAAAAGCCAAAAGTTAAAAAAAAGATTTTCTTCAAATAGGAGATTAGAGAAATGAAATTTTATGAAGAGTTTGATTGTTATAAGCGGTCAGTTGATGTGATTGGACAACTCTTATCTGATCTCAAAATGATCGAAGAAGATTATGCAAGCCTTAAGGCAAAGCTCAATAACGAGACCATGGAACTGACTATTAATTTAGCTTATGGTGCTGAATCTGAAATAGAAGAAAAAAGAAAAATACATTTTGAGAAATCAAAAAAGTCTGCTAGTAGGTGTTGTGATTTATTAGAAAACTTATATTCCAAAAAACAAATCTCTTTTAAGAAAAAAACACACTTCCAAAGAATCTTCGACCAAATCGTTTTTTTGATTAGCAAATTAAAATAAGGTTCTTGCTCGGACAAGCTGGTAGCTAGTAGCTTGTAGGGTAATTATTAATTAAATATTGATTATTATCAATTTAGAGTTTATTAATTTTCAATAATCAACAATCAATTTTCAATTTTCAATGATTGTAAGGGGAAAAAGTGCTTATCGTACATAATCACAAGCACAAGCTTGACTCAGGGTCAGAAGTATTAAAAGCATGGATTAAGAAGTCATTCCAATTAAATGATAAATCCATTATTAATATTGATGAAATAAAGCAAAATAAGCTTCAAATTAACATAAAACTTGATAACAATGAAAGTTTTGACTTTGAAATCAATAAAGAACTTAAAAAAATTACTTATTCAGATTTTAAGAAACTATTAAAATCCTCAAAAGCCAAAGAAATATTGAAATCTTCCAATGTTGGTTTTTTCTACAAATTCTTTTTTAGATTCATCGCCTGGTGGATAGCCTTAACTGGTTTTTTATTAATGTTTGCAGTTTGTCCACATTGCGGCCAACCAGCTTGCGTAATTGGTGGAGGCACAGCAGGAATATTAGGTGGAATCATGGCTTTTTTTACACAAAACTGGAAAGCCTTTTTTTCAAATATCAAATCCAAAATAAAGTCAGCTTTTGCCAAGTAACTTTATTATAAAATAATTAACTGATCCATAAAATTAAAAATCCTACATTTTTTCCTTGATTTTTATCTTCACAATGCCTATGTCTATATATATATATAGATACTTATATATTGAAAGGGCTAAATAAAATGGATTTAGAAAAACAAGTAAATGAAATGCAAAATCAGTTAAATAAGCTAAAGCCTGGTCAAGAAAATCAAGTTTCAATGGTTGTGTTTTCAGGAGATCTAGACAAACTCCTGGCAAGTCTTATTATTGCAACTGGATCTGCTGCGATGGGAATGAAAGTAGTTTTATTTTATACCTTTTGGGCTACAGCTTCTCTAAGAGATAAAAAGAAAACAGTAAAAGGCAAGGACTTCATGTCAAAAATGTTTGGATTTATGCTTCCAAAAGGTAGCAGCCAAGCCAAGCTTTCTAAAATGAATATGGCCGGAGCTGGAACAGCAATGCTCAAAGGTTTAATGAAAAAGAAAAATGTTCAATCAGTCGAACAACTTTTAGATCTCGCAGCACAACTTGACGTACAAATAAACATTTGCGAAATGTCAATGGACTTAATGGGATTCAAAAGAGAAGAAATGATAGATTATCCAAATTTGAAGTATTGTGGAGTAGCTACTTTTTTAGCTGAGGCGCAGAAGAGCAAGGTGCAATTGTTTGTATAGCCGGACTAGTTGTAAATTATGAATTTTGAATTTTGGATTTTGGATTTTGAATTAATTATTAATTGTTATTTATTGATTATTAATTATTCAAACCGTTAATTTTCAATAAGCAATAATCAATTTTCAATTCTCAATAAGAAGGAGAAATAAAATGTCAGAAGAAATTAAAGCAGATAAAACATTAGATCTAAAGGGTCTTCCCTGCCCTATGCCAATAGTAAAAATAGGCCAAGAAATTGGAACTGTTGAAATCGGTCAAGTAATTGAAGCAATAACAACAGATCCAGGAGCATTATCAGACTTCCCAGCTTGGGCATCAACCACTGGCCATGAAATATTAAAAACAGAGCAGGCAGATGGCGAGATTAGGTTTTGGGTTAGAAGAGCTGTTTAGTTGCTGGTTGCAAGTTGCTAGCATCCGTCAATTAATTATTAATTGTTATTTATTGATTATTGATTATTTTAACGACATTTAATTTTCAATAAACAACTGTCAATTTTCGATTCTCAATTTTTAAAGGATTACGAAATGATAGATAAGTTATACTATTTCACCATGATCCCGATGGTGTATTTAGCTTTTGCTATTTTTTTTACAGGGATAATTTACCAAATAATAAGAATTTGGGCTTCTCCCAAACAATTACACACTCTTGAAATATTCCCAAAGCAAAGACCTGCAATGCTACATGCACTAAAAGACACCTTTTTATTTCCTACAATAATCATGAAAAATCCAATTTTTTGGTTTTTTTTAATGGTGTTTCATGTTGCTTTTATTGCTTTAATCTTAGGTCATTTAGAATTAATAAAAGAAATAAAGCTACTGCAATTAATTCCCCATGAAGTGTTTTTAGGAAAAGGATTTATTGGAATAGCAATTGTGGTTTCAGCTTCTTACTTTTTTTATAGAAGATTGAAAAGCCCCATTAGAGAGATTTCATATTCTTCAGATTATTTAATGCTATTACTTTTAATATTTTCTTCTATTTTGGGTGGTCATCTCGATTGGGCAAATATCTGGTCAGAATCAGGGCTTGATATTGGAGTAAGTGAGTACAGAGAATACCTATATAGTCTAATAACTTTTAAACCAATGGTTCCTGACATGATAAAAGATTCACCACATTATATTATGCTGGTTTTGCATATCTTTACTGCAAATTTATTTATTATACTTTTTCCATTTAGTAAATTTATGCACACCTTCCTTGCAATGCCTCTTAACAGAATAAGAAGGGGATTATAATGGATGCAAACAAGAAAATAGAACTTAAAAAGTTATTTGATTCAAAATTAAATATTGTGATGAAAATGTATCTTGAAACTTGCGCAAGATGCGGAAATTGCATTGATGCGTGTCACGTATATGCCTCAAGAAAAGACATTAAAAACTCAGCTGTTTATAGACATGAATTTATAAGAAAACTTTACACTTATCTTTACAAGGTAAGAGGCAAAGCCTGGCCATCAATAAATGAAGCATTAAAACTTGATGATATGGATATGGAACAACTTTATGAAGCAGCCTATTCTTGCACTGGCTGTAGAAGATGCATGGTTAACTGCCCCTTTGGAATTGACACCCAAATGATAATGTCTATTGCCAAACTTTTGTTAATAGGATCAGGCAAAGAACCACAAGTCCTATCAATGCTTGCTGATATGTCCATTGCAAAAGGTAAAATGGATGATAATACAAAAGCTAATTTTGAAAAAGGAATAAAAAATTTAGAAACTGAAGTAATTGAAAAGTGGAAATCTGAAGCAGGCAAAGAAGCTATTCCAATGGGAGTTCAAGATGCCAATATTTTATATGTAGCCTTAGCTGGCAAACATTCAATCATTCCAGCAGCTGCCATTATGAATGCAGCCAAAGAAAAATGGAGTTTAAGTTATTTTGAAGCTGTAAATTTTGGCGCTTTTGTTGGAAATCCACAAAAGACAAAAGAAATCGCTGAGAGAATAATTAATGAAGCAAAACGTTTGAATGTAAAAGAAGTGACAATCTGTGAATGCGGCACAGCTTTTAGAGTAATGAAATACATGATGGGTAAACAACCATTCAAAGTAACAAGTTTTGTGGAAGTAATGTCACTGTACTTAAAAGATGGCAAAATCAAGCTTGACAAAAACAAACACCAAGGAAAGTTTTCTTATCACGACCCATGTCAAATGGCCAGAAATGGCGGAATCTACGATGAGGCCCGCGAAATCATTTCCCACTTAACAGACAATTTTGAAGAACTCACACCAAACAAAAAACACAACTGGTGTTGTGGAGGTGGAGGCGGAGCTATGGCAATCCACCCAAAAGAATACAGAGCCAAAAATGCCAAAGTAAAAGCAGAACAAATCAAAGCAACAAATCCAGATATCTTAGCTACAGCTTGTGAAAATTGTCATGGCCAGCTTAAAGATTTAAATGATTATTATAAGTTAGATATAAAAGTTGAATTTTTATCTAGTTTGGTGGCTGATAGTTTGATATAAATCAGAGGAGAACAAGAGCGCAAGGGAACAAGATGAAAGGCGTTTTTTAGAATAATTAATAATTAATAATTAACAATTAATAATTAATTTATTTGCCCTACAAGCTACAAGCTATCTCCACCAGCGACTAAACCGATCATTGACAATTATCCTTAAAATATATTACTATAAGATATCTTTTACCATATAGAGTCTAAAGAAATGAAGAAAACCATACTATTTTCATTTATTTTTCTTTTTACTTCAATGACATCTGCTAAACAAGATTTATCATTTGAACAAAAATTAAATAGAATAAATAAAAAGGCCTTTGTTAAAGAGCTCTTAGAAAAGCTTGAAAGATATGATGGAGAAATACTAGAAAGTAAAAAAAATAGAACTACAAGTTGGCTTGAGGTCAAAAGAAATTTTAATACAGACATAAAAAATGCAAAAACTAATCAAGATTTTGGGGATGCGCTTTTAAAGCTGGCAAACTATTATAAAGCTTTTCACACAACTATTGACGGTAACAAAAAACTAAGGCCTGAAAACTATGCTAAATGGCGTTATCCAGCAATTAAGTTTGTTCCAAGAACTGTTTGCAATGAAAATAAAAAAGTTGAATATTTCGTGAACTGGATTTCTAGTAATTTTCAGACCAAAGAAGAAATTAAACCTAAGCTTAATGATATTTTATTAGAAATAGATGGCCAAAGCATTGAATATTAGCAAGATATAAGCTTTCTTTATTCAGCATATGCATTTAAGGGAAAGATAAAGTTAATTATTAACCAAAATTGTGTTTCATCATGTAGTTACTTTGCCTGGGTATTAAAGAAATATTTACCAAAAGCTCAACTAGAAATAAATAGGAATTGAAGATTCAGCTGACACAACTTATTTAAGAGGATTTTTAAATGCAACTTTTAGTTCAAATAAAAATGCTTATAATATAGAACTCAAAGATCAACCAACTGAAACTGATGATTTAATCTTTGACTGGTATATCGCCCTAAGCCAAACATGTGATGAAAAAGGTAAATTTTATAGCTTTATACCCACTCCTGTTGATATTTTTGTTCCGTATATGGGGAATAACAAGAACTGGCCTAGTAAGTCTCTGGATATTGCTGTAAGCAATTAGAAGCAAAACCTGGTGCTAGGCTGAAACAAGAGAACAAGGTGATTAGGAGTTAAGATAATAAAAAGATCTTTAAACACCCAATTCCTTTTTCATTTTTTTGAGTTTTCTTTTATTACGATCACTTAATTCCGATTTTGCTAAATTACTTGCTAACTTTAAACAGTCTTTTTTCTTTTTTTTATCTCTAAATTCTGATATCTTTTTACTCAAGTCCTGATAGCTTGATTTATTTAATTTATCCTTAATAAATAAAGACAAATTATTTGTTGTATTCTCTCCTCCAAGCCTTCTTAGCTCTTTTCCATTTGAATCATAAATAATAAACGTTGGCCAAGAACTAAGCTTTGTTTTCATTACAAGCTCTGTATTAATTTTATTATCAGTATTTAATGATACCTTAACAAAACCTTCAAAAGCATTTCTTGCCTCAAGTTCTGGCAAAACATTTTCATTTACATGATGGCAAGAATAACACCATACAGCCCAAAAGTCAGCAAAGATAAGCTTGTTTTCTTTTTTAGCCAGAGTTAGAGCCTTTTGAAAATCATCTTCAATCCAACCAGTAAAGGAATAAATATTAGAATTAAGATTAAGAATAAGAATAAAGAAAGTAATAATAAAATATTTCAGAAATGATTTCATAACCCTCCTTTGCAAGTGGTAAGTGGTAAGTGGTAAGATTAAGATATTAAGAATCTAAGTCAATTATAAATTCGACTCTGCGATTTACTGCGTGGACTGAAGAGATGTTTTCGTTGTGAATTCTTTCTTTAGCGCCTTTTGATTCAACATTTAAACGTTCTTCTGCAATACCTATTAGTTTTAAATATTCTTTAACTTGTTTGGCCCTGTTTAAGCCCAGTTCATAATTTTGCTCGTCAGTTCCTCGATTATCCGTATGGCCCATTAAAAGAATATTGAGATCGTCATTTTCTCTTAAAAGCCTTGCATTTCTTTCAATCTTTCTTTTTTCAACATCTGTTAAATTATACTTATCCAAATCAAATCTAATAATTTCAAAGCTCACGTATTTCACATTAATTGGCTCTGCTTCCTCTATAGCACAAGGCTTTGGACACTTTGAAAAACAAGAATTTAACAATAGTAATAGAATCATTAAACAAACTACTTTAAAAATGCGCATATGTATCTCCTCTTAGGCCGTACGCTGTACTCTGTATCCTGTACGCAATTAAAACTTATAAATCATAGATCCCTGAAATCTATTATTATCACCTTCTACACCAAGATGGTAATCAGTATAATTGTAAAAATGCTCACCTGCTAAAATAAAATTTTCTGTAAATGAATAATAAATATTATCATAAATAGTAAAGTTTATACGTCTGTCACCTGAACTTAAATCAGAATCAATAGGATTATCTATACCACCACCTATATGGATTGCTACTTTTTCAAATGGTTTTAAGCCTAGCTCAGCCCATCCGCCATATGAAACGATATTTGATTGTGTAGTTGTATTTATTCCCTGCAGAATTCCACCATAATAAGAATCAAGGTTTGAACCATAAAATCCTTCACCCTGAAGATAAAGATGACTTCCAAATGGCAAAACAAATTCACCTACAGCGGAATATGTATGATGTTTCTCATCTGCTCCAGCTAAGTCCCAGTCAAGCTCTTCTGTTCCAAAGTGTCCAGACAAGGCCAAAGTTAAAGGTTTATTATCTTCAAAAACTTTATATTCATAAGCAATTCTTGCCTGAGCTGTTGGCCAACCAACATCTGTGCCATCATAAAAACCATTTCCATCAAGATCCCCTGTCACCGTCTGAGCAGCAGCAATAGCCAAAGTAAGTTTCTGCACCTCACATCCAAAAAGTTTAACTAGCCTTATTTGAGGTCTTCGATAATTCACATTTCCAGAACCATATAACAAACTATAATTTACTCTAGTTGGATTAAGTCGAGAATGAGTATCATAATCTTGGCCTGCTAAAATAACTAGTTTTGGAAACCGTACTGTCATAAAGGCCCTGTAAAGCTCAGGAGTTGGAGAGTAATAATCATTACTTCCATAAAAATCTACTTCTATCAAGCCAAGCATTTCAATTCCTTCTTTAACAAAAGAACCAAATTTTACACCAAACATTGATTGGTTCACAGTAAAAGTAAATTCATTATCTCTTTCACTTGTTTCCTGAACTGTATAAAAAGATGAATTATCAAAAACGCTGTGAGATGTATTATAAGCAAAATCAACCTTAATATCACCATAAAATTCAAAACCCGTTGATTCTTCTGTCAGTGCTTGAGGGATCTCAGAAAGTGAAAAACCAGTAATATCATATTCAAAAGTTTTTATTTTATCAGAATTTTGGGCAAGTAATAATGATGCAATTAGAGTAAAAGATAAAATTAGAAAGATTTTTTTCATGAGCACACTCCGGATTAAGTGGTAAGTGGTAAGTGGTAAGTGGTAAGGTTAAGATTTACTACTTACAGCATAACACTTATCATGGTAACTCCAAACAATAAATGGCGCGATTTGTCAAGTGTAAATCTGTCTTAAGATTTTGATTTGACTATTAATAATAATAAACTAAAAAAGATTATCTTAATTAATTAAAAAGGTGTTAGTTTATGCAAACAATTCAATTCCCTTTAATAGGAAATACAAATATAATGGCAATTATTATTCTGGTTCATGTTTTTTTTGCCTTTGTAGCAGTTGGTGCATTATGCCTTGCTTTTTATTGGGAAATGCTGGCAGTCAAAAAGCAAAAGCCTAACTATGATAAGCTTGCTTACAAGATTGTTAAAGCTATTTCAGATATGATGAAGCTAAATGGGGTTTTGGGTGTTGGCATTTTAATTTTGCTAATTTCACTTTTTCCGATTTTCACCTCAAAATTATATCGAATTTTTTTCTGGGGTTTAATCCTTGAATTAATAGCTTTCTTTTTTTTAATGCTTAGCTCAATTTTTTATTTAAATACTTTTAAGAAAAAATCAAACCTCCATAATTTTTGGGGTTTAATGGCATGCACAATGGCGATTTTCGCTGCCTTAATTATCAACGCTGTGCATTCGTTTATGTTGACTCCTGGTAATTACTTTTCCAACCTAAGCCTTATAGATGCGATTTTTAATCCATCAATGATACCATCTGCTTTTCATCTGATCATTCCATGCATAATTAATGCAGCAATGATAATATTTTTATTTTATTCGTATAGAACTTTTAAAAACATAAATGAGTATAATGCTTTTTCAAGAGATGAAGCAAGAAAGGTTATTAATTTATTAATTTTTCTTCAACCAATAGCTGGAATCAGCTATCTATTAACAATATATAATTTTAATAAAGAAGCATATAAAAGTCTAATCTCAGGCCTTGCATCATATCCTTTTTGGATAATGATTATTCTAGCGAGTATGATTTTAATTTTAAATATAACTAGTTTTTTTATAAAGGATAAATTGAAAAATATAATTATAATTTTAATGTGCCTTCTAGCCTTTACAACCTTTGTTTTTGGTGGATATGCAAGAGAAAGAGCAAGAAAGCCTTATCTAATTTATGGGCATATGTACTCAAATCAGTTATTAAATGAGAAAAATGATGTTGCAGCTGAAAGCAAATATAATAAAAAGACAATAAATGCAGTTAATATTATGCAAAAAAATGCATGTACCAATTGCCATAAAATAAATGGATCTGGTGGTGGAAGCGGTGGAGAACTGGTGTCGCTATATGATTATTTTGATAAAGAAACATTAAAAGAGCTTTTAACGAATCCTCCTGAGGGTATGACTCCTTTTGTAGGGAGTGAGGATGAAATGGATGTGCTGATAAAGTTTTTAATGAACCTATAAATTAATTATTAATTATTATTTATTAATTATTGGTTATTTTCTGAAAATTGAACTAGGAATTAGCGTTATAGAATAATTAATAGTTAACAATTAATAATTAATAAATAATGGTAACAACAGGAGCCCAAATGGAAATAAAAGTAAAATTACCCGGTGGGAAAAAAGTAAACGCTGAATTTAATGGTTTTACTGTCAACACAGATCAATCTGTGGAAAATGGTGGACAAGGCACTGCTCCTGAACCTTTTTCTTTATTCTTAGCAAGCCTAGCTACTTGCGCTGGAGTCTATGTTAATGGCTTTTGTCAAAACAGAGGTATTTCAACTGAGAACATAGAACTTACTCAAAATCACGAGTTTGCAGAAAAAGATGGGAAAATGTCTTTGTCAAAAGTTATCATTGATATTAAAGTGCCTGCTGATTTTCCTGAAAAGTATTTGGATTCTTTGATTAGGGTGGCAAATATGTGCACAGTTAAGAGAACATTACTCAATCCACCGGAGTTTGAGATCCAAACAGAAGTGAAAAACAGTTAATTAGTATCCATCCCAAAACTAATAATCTGGGGATTGTCATCCTGAATTTATTTCAGGATCCCCTTGATACAACTGAGTATGGGGGATGCTGAAATTAATTCAGCATGACATAAAGTGAGTTTTGATATGGGAACTAATTAATCATTGATCCTTTTTAAAAGTCGATCAGTCAAAACATATAAACCATTTAAATCAAGAACAATATAGCCTTGCTCATCCAATTCTAAAGGTTTTTCAATGACTCTATTTAGTGATTGGCCAAGACCAGGATCTTGGGCTTCTACTTCAGAATCTTCAATTGTTAAGGCACCATCTTTAATTAGACCATATGCATACATCATATTATCAACAAAAATTTCAACCATTAATGTTGAATCACCAAACCCAACAATTATTTCATCAATTGCCAGATCAATATAACTATTTACACCATCATCTGATAAATCAGAGCAGTCGTAGGCATAAAAACAAGATTCTTCAAAAGATCCATTATCAGATTTAATGCTAACTAGCTCATCATAATCTGAATCTTGGAAAACAACAACGATTACTGGATCAGTATCGCCGTCTCCGTCTCCATCACCATCACCGTCACCATCTCCATCACCATCGCCGTCACCATCGCCGTCTCCGTCACCATCTCCATCACCATCACCATCACCATCGCCGTCACCATCGCCATCTCCATCTCCGTCACCATCACCGTCGCCATCACCGTCTCCATCGCCATCGCCATCTCCGTCTCCGTCACCGTCGCCATCGCCGTCGCCATCGCCATCAACTTGTTCAAAAGGCTCTGTTTCAACAAGATCTTCTTCACAATAATCATATATATTATTATTATTTGCATCTTCTTTAAAACTTTCATCTTCAGAATATTTTACTTTAAAATAAATCTCTTCCACAATTTCAACACTTGCTTCAAAATCAACATAACATTCATCAGGATAAGCTAAACTAGATAGAACAGCTCTCTTTTCAGCTGGCTCACCACAACTCAAAAAAAGGAAATTAATTAGAGTAAAATTTAGTAGAATAAAAAGAAAAGAAAAATTATATTTCTTCATGAATTCCCCCTGAAGCATTAAACATTAGGCGATTAATTGTATTTTTCCTTCTCTAGAAAGTTGTATATTGCAATAAAGATACCAAAATACTAACAATGAGCAAAATTGAATAATGATTAATAATATAAGCTAAATTCAGTTAGCGGCGAAAATAAGCCAATATAACTTATGAAATCTATTGAGCAAAAAACTGGGACCTAAGCAAAAAAAAAGCACTATTATCACAATGAACAATGAATAAGTGAAAAAATGCTTAGAGAATAGGTAAAAGCAGGTTTTCGTTTATCTGATTTAAAGATTTAAGATTAAAATCAGCAATTAAAAATATTTTATTTAAAGAAAGTTCTTCTTTTGAAACAGATATACATTTCATTTTAGCGGCTTTTGCTGCTAAAACTCCATTTTCAGAATCTTCAATTGCCAGACATTGACTTGGATCCACATTCAATTTCTTAGCGCAATTTATATAAACTGCGGGGTGAGGTTTTCCATATTCCTCTGACTCAGCGGAATGTATTTCATTAAAATATGACTTGATCCCAAATTTTTCAAGAACAGTTAAAATTATTTTCATATTTGAAGAGCTCGCAATAGCCATTTTGTAACCCTTGCTTTTAAAAAATTCCAAAGAATACATTAAGCCGGGCAATTGCTTGCCTTTCTGAATTATTAGATTAATGAATCGCTCAACAATTTTATTGGTCATTTCTTCTGTTGTAAGTACATTTAAATCCCATTTATAAAAACTATACCAAGATAAAACAAACTCATCAATTTTTACACCTTTCATCTTTTCACATTCAGCAATGGGCAGATCAATTCCAATGCTGTTAAAAGATTCAATTTCAGCGATTCTCCACAGTGGTTCAGATTCTATTATAACTCCATCTAAATCATATATAATTGCTTCTAGCATTTTATCTCCTATAATTAATTGCTTTCCCAATAATACTAAATTAATCTAAAATCAATATTAACTTAATTTTGTACTTATTTATGGAAAACTTTTGGACAGCTTTTTTATTAACACTATTCGCTGGCCTAGCTACTGGCATAGGTAGCCTAATTGCCTTTTTTGCTAAAACAACAAATAAGAAATTTCTATCAGTTAGCCTTGGATTTTCTGCAGGTGTTATGATTTATGTTTCTATGGTTGAAATATTTGCAAAAGCAAACCAAAGCAACGTTGAAGCTTTTGGAAAACTTCGTGGAAATTGGTTAACAGTAATTGCCTTTTTTACTGGCATTGCCTTTATTGCATTAATTGATAGGATGATTCCATCATATGAAAATCCACATGAAATCCGTTCAGTTGAAGATATGAAATCCAATGATAAAAATCTTCCCAAGGCAAAACTTTTAAGAATGGGACTTTTTGTTGCTTTAGCAATCTCTATTCACAATTTCCCAGAAGGTCTTGCTACCTTTGTTTCTGCAATTAAAGATCCCTTTTTAGGTCTATCAATTGCATTTGCAATAGCTATTCACAATATCCCTGAAGGAATTTCAGTGTCTGTCCCAATATATTATGCAACAAATGACAGGAAAAAAGCCTTTTTATATTCCTTCTTATCTGGCTTAGCTGAACCTGTTGGAGCACTTTTTGGCTATTTTATTTTAAGAACATTTTTTAGTGCTGCAATCTTTGGCTTTAGTTTTGCTTTTGTAGCTGGAATTATGGTTTTTATTTCACTTGATGAACTATTACCAGCTGCCAGGGAATATGGCGAGCATCATTTGGCTATTTATGGACTTATTGCGGGAATGGGTGTTATGGCAGTAAGCTTGCTTTTATTTATTTAATCAATACATTTCATTCACATATTCATTTAAATGATCAGTTACATTTAGCTTAGAAAGCATGTAATTACTGCTATGATATTCAAGGATGGAATAAGAACAATTATCCATATGCAGCTTCCAAAAATATGGTTCTTTTATTTCAAGTAAGCTAGCAATAAGAGGTTTTATAACTGCCCTGTGAGTTACAATTGCGATTGTATCATTTTCATGCTTTAAGCGAAGATTTTCTATTGTCATACTTGACCGCTTAGCAACAGATTCCAGTGTCTCACAATTTTTCATCTGCAGTTTTTCAGGGTTAGCTTTCCAAATCTCCCACTCCTTTGGATATTCTTTCATAATCACATCTTTATGCATTCCTTCCCACTCGCCCAAATGAATATTATTAAAATCTTTTATTGAAGTTAATGGAAGATGCAATTCTAAAGAAATTGATTCTGCTGTTTGATGAGCTCTTTTTAATGGAGATGAATAAACATGCATAATATCTTTTTCACTCAGCGCTTTAGCAAGATCTAAAGATTGTCTAATACCATTTTCATTTAATGGAAAATCAGAGCGTCCTCGAAACAAGCCTTCTTTATTGCCTTTGCATTCGCCGTGACGAATCAAATATACCTTAAACATATTTTTTCCTTTTTCTTCTCATAAATTGAGAATTGAAAATTGATTGTTTATTATTGATTATTTTCAAACCATTCAAATTAATCAAAATTTTTCAATAATCAACAATCAATTTTCAATTCTCAACGATAACTATTGTATCTCAATATACTTTACTGGCTGATAATACAATGGATTATCATAAATACCCTTAATATTTGTTGCTAGCAAGTAATCCTTTGTATCATGATAAAGCGGCACAATTGGCGCGCTCCGCAGGAGATAATTTTCAGCTTCCATTAACATATGGTTTCTCACCTCAAAATTAAATTGTTCTGAGGCCGAAAGTAAAAATTCATCGTATCTTTTATCTTTCCAGCCTGTCCTTGAGTTGCCACTATCTGACTTCCATACTTCTAAAAAAGAAAGAGGGTCAAAATAATCGCCATACCAATTGTTAAAAGAAATATCATAATTCAAAGAGCGTTCGTTTTGAAAAAAGGTCTTTCTTTCAATGTTCAAAATATCAACTTCAATATTCAAATTATTTTTCCACATTTCTCTAATGGCTAAAAGAATTTTTTTCTTATCTTCCTGGGAAGCATAGGAAATAGTAATCTTTGGGAAGTTTAGTCCATTTTTATAACCTGCCTTTTCAAGCAAAACTTTAGCTTCCTTTGGCCTAAATAAACTTTTTGATTGAGATTTATATGACCTAAAAACAGGCGGAACTACTGCCTTTGCAGGAACCTGAGCTGACCTTAAAACATACTTAACAAGCTTTTCTCTATCAATTGATAATAACAATGCTCTTCTAACTTTTTCATTATTTAAAGGTTTTTTATTTGTATTAAATCGAAAAAATGTTGTTGAAAAAACAGGAGCGGAGCGGAATTCTGCTAATTTACCAGCTTCTGCAACATGCATTTGTGGGATCATAGTACATTTGTGAAGTTTGCCTGTTAAAAACATTTTATAAGCAGTATTTAGATCTTCAATTGTGTGGTATTTCACTCCTTTTATTTTTATGTTTTCTTTGTCCCAATAAAAATTATTTGTCTTTGTAAAAATATAGCTATTCAACACTCTATCAGTAATAACAAAGGGACCACTAGTCACAATATTTTCTTTATTCGTCCATCTGTCACGATGCCTATTAATGACTTCTATTGGAACTGGAAAAAAAACAGGAAAAGAAAGAAGCTGCAAAAAATATGGAATAGGTTTTGTAAGGCTAATTACCAAGGTATTTGTGTCTTTGACATCAATACCCAAAAGTTTAACATTAGCAATTAGATTATTATAATACTCTTTTGCATTTTTGATACAAAAAAGGAAATAGGCATATGGAGAGGCTGTTTTGCTATCAAGCACTCTTAATAATGAATCTTTAAAATCTTGAGCTGTAATATATTTTCCATCACTAAACCTTGCGTTTTTTCTTAAATGAAAAGTATACACTCTCTTATCCTTTGACACTTCCCAATGCTCAGCAATAGCTGGCTTAGGATCTAAGGTCTTGGGATCTAGGGAAACTAAACCTTCAAAAATATCATTTATTACATAAAGAGAATTTAAATCAGTCGCAAGTGCTGGATCAAGATCAGGCACATCACCAACCATACCATATTGAAATATATTTTCAGAGCTACTTTTAATTTCTTCTTCTTTTTTGGTACATGCAGATAAAATAAGAGTTGTGATTAAGATTTGGATTAGGATTAAGAAGTGTAGTTTAATGTTTTTTAATTTCATGCCTTTTCCATTTATTCAATTGTTATATATTTGCATGGCTGATAAAAAATAGGATTATCGTAAACACCTTTAATATTAGACTTAAGAAGATAATCTTTTGTACCATGGAAAAGTGGAATTATCGGAGCATCTTTTAGCAAAAGCTCTTCTGCTTGTTGCAATAAATTTATTCTTAGCTTATCACTCATTTGATTATTAGCTGTTAAGATAAGACTATCAAAAATAGAACTTGCCCAACCAGTATTATTGTTTCCACTGTTTGAGATAAACAATTCAAGAAAAGCTAAAGGGTCAAGATAATCGCCAAACCATTCAGACATAGCAACATCATAATCAAGGCTACCAAGCTTTTGAAAAAATTCCTTTCTGGTCATATTCTGAATTGTCACATCAATTCCCAAAATCTCTTTCCAGCCTTTTACTATAATATTTAAAACATCTTTTTTCATTTCCAAAGTTGTGTAGTTTATAATTATTTTAGGAAAATTCTTGCCCTGAGAAAACCCTGCTCTTTTAAACAGATATTTCGCGCGTTTGGGCGAATAAGTTTCATTAGCAGGAGAAGTATAATCCTTAAAAATTGGAGGAACAAAGGAATGAGCCACCATTTGATTACTTTTCAAAACGTTCTTAACAATTAATTCTTTATCAATAGCAAGCATCAAAGCGCGCCTAACTGAAACTTGAGACAAAGCCTTTGACTTTGTATTAAAAAGCAAAAACATCGTGCTTGAAATTGGGGCTGCCCTAAACTCCTTAAGCTTAGAAGCTTCTTCATGAAAAATCTGTGGTACTATTGTTAATTTATGATACTTATTATCCATGAAATCTTTATATGCTTTTTTGCCATTTTGAAGGGCGAAATATTTTACTCCCTTTAAATAAACTTCTTTAGCATTATAATAATGCTTATTCTTTTCAGCAAAAAAACCTGGAACAGGAAGGGTTTTACTTAATTTAAAGGCTCCATTAGAAATAATATTATGAGCAAGGGTCCATTTGTTTTTATGCTTTTTGATTAAATCCATTGGAACTGGGAAAAAGACTGGAAAAGCTGTAAGCTCTAAAAAAAAAGTAGTTGGCTTAGCGAGTTCAACAATTAATTTTAATTTTCCTTCAGTTTTAATACCAACTAAATTAGGATTTGTAATTAATCCCTGGTTATATTCACGAGCATTCTTGATATAATGTAAATAATAAGCATAAGGAACTTTTAGCTTTGGATCAATAGCCCTTAACCATGATTTTTTAAAATCTTCAGCTGTAAGCTCGTCTCCATTTGACCATTTAGCCTCTTTTCTTATGTGAAAAGTATATTTACGCTTATCATTTGAAATTTCCCAGCTAGAAGCAACTGCTTCTATTACAGCAAGATTTTTAGGATTGTATGCAGTAAGCCCTTCAAAAATGTCATAAACAACATTTAAGGAATTCATATCAGTTGCAAATATTGGATCAAGGTTAGGAATATCCCCATTCATAGCATAATAAAACACCTCTTTCATCTCATCTTTTTTTGTACAGGAAACAGCAAAAAGCATTAATAAAATTAAAACCGGGAATGAAATTTTCTTTATTTGCATTTTTTCCCTTATATTTTTATATTTAAAAAATATATCTCTTACCACTTACCACTTATCGCTTACCACTTGTAATTGAATCATAATAATGCCAAGCCTGAGGCTTCAGTCTCTGTACTGTAACTTTTTCACCTTTTTTAATATAGGTATCCTTCGGAGAAATTGGCACCAGGCAATTAGCTGTTACATATGAAATAATATTATCCAAATCATAGGTATTTTTTATTGAAACATAATAAGTATCATCTTCAAGCTTTAATACACCACTTAAAAAATAAGTTCGCCCAGGTGCTATTTCTACAGTATTCTCTAATATCGCTGTTTCAGTTGATAAAAAAAGATCTCTTCTGCCCATTAAGTTTAAAATAGAAGGCCTAACAAGTTCATAAAACGCCACCATTGAAGCTGCTGGGTTTCCAGGTAAACCAAAAATAATTTTATCATTGGTTTTCCCAAAAACAAGCTGACCGCCAGGCACCATATTTACTGTATCAACATGAAGTTTACCTACAAATTCCTTTATGATTTCCTTGGTAAAATGATTAATCCCTTTATCTAGGCATCCAGTTGTAATAACAATGTCACCCTTTAGTGCTTTTTGTATTTTTGCTCTAATTTTTGTTTTGTCAGGCTTAATAGTCCCTAAATACTCCACATCAGCGTCTAGCCGCTTGCAAAGCGAACAAATCATGGGTCCATTTGCATCGTAAAATTCATTATTATTTTTCTTAAAGGAAAAATGCATTTCGCTATTAACAAAGCCTTCCCCAATTACAATGACTGAAACCTTAGGTTTTTTAAAAATCGGAATTTTAGCTTTGCCTGTTAGTGCAAAAATGCCAATGTGAGAAGCATTGATATTTTCCCCAGCTTCAATTACACATTCACCCTTTTTTAAAGTATCTCCCCTTTTTTTAATATTGTCATTTTTAAGATGTTCTTTATACACAAGAATTTGATTTAGTGCATTTTTCTTTGTGCTAGACAAAGGAATAACCACATTTGCAGAAGCAGGAAGCTTAGACCCTGCCCTAACCTTAACACATTCTTTGTTATTCAGATTATATTCTTCTATGTTATCAATATGCTTAACAGTAGCTAGCTTAAGTTTTGAAACCTGCCTGGTTAGAACACATTTTACATCCTTAAACCTGCAAGCATAACCATCAACTGTAGCTATATCATGTTTAGGATAATCGATATCAGAATAAAAATCCTCTGAAATAGCCTTTTCATAAAGATCAAATAAAGAAACTTCATTTGTACCTATAACTTCAGAATTACTAAGAATCCTATCAAGAGCTTCATTAAATTCTAGACCCATAAGTAAGTCACCTACCCAAAATTAATAAGCATTCCCATATATTTGGTATATACACTTTAATAGATAGGAAAGAAATAAAAAAATATCAAAGTTTTTTTTAAAATTTTATTTGACTTGTAATAAAAAAATCAATAAATACTTGCTCAACCAAACGGGGGCGTAGTTCAGTTTGGTTAGAACGTCGGCCTGTCACGCCGAAGGTCGCGAGTTCGAGTCTCGTCGCTCCCGTAAAAAACTATAAAAGCCAGTCTTTTTAGACTGGCTTTTTGTTTTTCCTCTATTTATTATATCTATTTTCTAGTTCAATAAATGAAAATCTATCTTAATATAAAGCCATTTTCCAAGCTTATAAATGATCTGTTCCTGATGCACTTGATTATACCCCTTCGAGTATAGTACCAACTTCAAATATCCGTCTTGTACTTTCTTAAATCAATCCCCTATTTTCCACACATTTTTTTCTAAAAATGCTTCAATGGTCTGGCGATTTGCCTTATTTAAAAGATTAGAGTGAGAAATTTTATGTTTTTTTGAATACTCAGATAGTGTAATTATTTTTTTATTTTCTAAATATGCTAATCGTTTATGATAGCTGTTTGTTAATGCTTTTCCTACAATTTCTTCCATAATAGAAGTCTTGGCATTTCTATCAAATTCATTAAAAGCTTCATAATATTTTTTTCTATCAATAAATTTTATATTAATTGGAATATAGCCTTCTCTTATTAACAAATAATTGTTAATAACCCTTCCAATACGGCCATTACCATCTACAAAAGGATGAATATATTCAAAAACAAGATGAAGCTTTGCAATTCTTTCAATTATATTTATATGCTTCTTTGCATTGTATTCTGTAAGCATTTTTGTAAGACGATCAGTGATCTCGGAAGAAGCGCAAGCAATATGATTCGCAACACGTACATATTCACCTTCTTTTCTGAATCTACCAGCAACATCATCTTGAATATTTGAAAAAAGCATTTTATGAAGCATTAAAATTACATCAATATTCAACTCTTGTTTTTTGGATTTTTTATCTATATAAACAACAACTCTAGCAAGGTTTTTTGCTTCAAATATTTCACGCTCTGTTATGAACCTATCAAGATCAATCTGTAAAAGAATCTTTTCTGTTTCTTCAAAAGAAAGAGTTGAGTTTTCAATTGCATTAGAATTGTAAACCTGTTCTGAAACTTCTGCTTCAGAAATAATATTTATCAAAGATTCTTTTCCAACACAGGCGTGATAATATCTTTCCCGAAGAGAATTAATTTTTTTATATATACTTAGTGTTTTACTCATAAAATAAATCTAGCACACATTCATGATTATGTCAACATAATCGTGAACAACAGCATTTTTCAAGCCAATTTTCACGCTTTTCACTACTATTTCGTGAACTTTATTGGTTTTCATGAAAATATTCACGCTTTTAAATATGTTTACATAAGTTGCAAAAAAGTAGCTACAGGTGATTAGATGCCACAAGACTACTTTTTATCCAACTTAAAATCACAAATATCATCACCTCCCATTATTGTTTTTGTGTGTGTGCATTTGATTTTGGAATTAAAACCTTTGAAAAATGCAAAATCCCGATTGCAGGAAAATATTTTTCCATATTTTAAGTATCCAAGTTTTTCATAAAGCTCTTTGATAAAGAGCATAAACTTTTCTTCATTACCAGACTCGCTGTCTATTCTAACCATATTAAAAAAGGTATTAATTAACCTTTTTTTGTTTATACCATTAATCATAAACTTTTCTATCCAAGTTTAAATTTAATTATGTTAAAATGTCATTAGGTTCAAACTTTTTATTCAATGTTATATTCAATGTTTTTAGTTTCTTATAAAATGATGATTTAGGGACACCTAAGCGTTTTGATAATTCAACAATATCACTTTCTCCTGAAACTAGACTTAAATAGACCTTCTTTTCTAATTTTTCAAGATAGTTATAAAGACCTTCAGATATAATATTATTTTTATCAAAGGAAACATTGTTAGATCCTGAATTATTTGGTCTATTAAAAAGTTGCTGAACCGAAAGATTCAAATGATCTTTCTCAATCTGCACATTTTTCTTTGCCTTGATACAAAGCTATTTTACAGAATCCTTAAGCTCACGAACATTTCCTTCACAAAAATCATTTTCAAGGTAGGCTTTTTTTACTTCATCTGAATATGGCTTATTAAAGCCTGCATATTTATTAATATAATATTCCATGATAGGAAGAATGTCCTCTTTTCTTTCTCTTAAAGGGGGAATTGAAACACGATATTGCGATAGGCGAGAATAAAGATCCTTTCTAAATCGCCCTTCATTTACCTCATTATCAAGATCCTTGTTCGTTGCTGCTATGATTCGGTTTTTTGCACACCTTAATGTTGTTTCTCCAACTCTACGATATTCATCACTGTCTAGAAACATCAGCAGATCTGCTTGGCAATCAAGTGGCAAATCCCCAATTTCATCTAAAAACAAATCACCACCATCAGCGATTTCCACAAGGCCCTTTTTATCACACTCAGCACCTGTATAGGCTCCCTTTTTATGACCAAACATTTCATCTTGCATTCTTTCCTTTGAAATTCCAGCGCAGTTAATTCTTACAAAAGGTCTATCAGTTCCATTTGTCATTACACGGTTTGCATATTGAGCTATTGGGGTTTTACCAACACCCGTTTCGCCAATGATCAAAAGGTTCATGTCTTCGATTTCTTTAATTTCATCAAGGGCTAGCAATACTTGAGGGCACTTCGTGATAATTGGATTGTTATCCTTTTTTCACTTTTTAGATATTCATAATTTCTTTCTTTTAAGTTTCTTAGTAGGGCTGATTGAACTCTCAAGGGTAATTCTTCATCAATAGTTTCGTGATTTTTTGAAATATAATCATAGGCGCCATGTTTTATTGATTCAACAATGTTCTCTGTTTCCATTAAATCAGATAGCATTATAACTGGAATTGAAGAATTGTTTTGCTTTATTTGATTTAAAAGATCAATGCCTGTTAGTTCTTCCCTGTAATCAATGTCTAGAATAACTAGATCGATTTTATTGTTTAAGTATTTTTCAAGTCCAGTGTCATAGTTTTTAGCTTCAATTACATTATATTCGCTACCCAAGACTTCACTAACAAATTCTCTGAGAATCCTTTCATCATCAACCATTAATACATTTCTTAATACTGACATAAAATCTCCTTTTCACCATGTCTTTAGCTTAAGATAAAGCCTTTCTTATTTCTTTCCCATACTCCCTATTATTTCTTGAAAATTCATTTATATATTTCAAATTATCTTCAGTAAATATTTCTGAAACATCTAAATCAAGAAGCTTATTTATGAATTCAAATTGATCCGAATAACTCTTAATTATCCCGTTTGGTAAAATATTTTTGTGATCGCTAAAAAGTGACAAGCCTTCTTTAAAAACCAGCAACAAGAAACAATAAAAGACCTAGGATCGATCCCAAGGACATATTGGTTTATATTCAAACAGAATTCAATATTAGCAAGCATGAAACATTGAAAAGCAGAGTTGGTTCTCGTCCCAATATTCCACGACAAGCATATTTATATTTCCTAAATTAGGCGATTTTATTTTGGCTGCATAATAAATAGGCATAAAAGTTAAAAAAAGATGTTAATCGATGAGAATTTTTCATTAGAGCAATAATTATTCAAAAGCCGGCAATAAATTTTGTAAACTTTCCCGAAATTTT
>JBDREC010000080.1:0-30296 GCA_043820105.1 Pseudomonadota bacterium | reverse complement strand
TACCTAATTTCAAATAAAAACAGTTATAAAATAAAAACTGATTTAGATTTAATCGGAGAAGCTGCTATCAAAATTGAAATATTGATTAAATAAGCATCAATCTCACATAATGTGCTCTGGCATTAACTTCTTTATCCTGACCGTGTAAAATTGGAAAAAGCAAAGAACTTTGTAATGCCTAGGGAGGAATTGAAAAAATATCAATTAAGAATCAATACTGATCCCATTCCAGATTGTCCAGGCAATCATGGTTATCCAAGCTTTGCAACAAAGATAAAAGGAAAATTAATCTTAGAAAGAATGCTAAATTATACATTAAATAAAATTGAAAGTTATAATTTCTTGTCTAATTAATAAGTCGATCCTTTTTCATTTTCATCAATATTATTTTTCTCACAATACTCTATAATAGGATCTAAAAATAGTTGAGAATATTTTTCTAATTTAATCTGCCCTACTCCATTCATATTTATCATGGATTCTTTTGATTTTGGGAAATAGCTTGAAAACTCAATTAAAGTTGTGTCTGGGAAAATCACATATGGAGGAACATTTGTCTGATCTGCTTTTTCTTTTCTAATTTTACGTAAGATTTCAAACAGATCTTTATCATAGTCTAAGACCTCCATCTTTGTTTTTTTCCTCTTTTTAATTGGTGGTTCTTTTTTAACTTCATGCTTTTGCTTATCCTCAAGCAATATACCTAAAACGCTAATTTTACCCTTAAAAAGTTCATAAGCCTTTTTTGTAAGTATTAAGCTTCCATGATTAAGATCCTGACAAACAAAATCTTGCTGAATAAACTGCCTTGATAAGTGAAACCACTGTTTTTTGGAATATTCTTTTCCAATTGCATACGTAGAAAGCAGGTTATGTTGAAACTTACTAATCTTCTGAGATTGAGACCCTCTAAGCACATCAATGATATGATGAGTTCCAAACAATTCACCTGTTCTTTTTACACAGGATAAAAACTTTTTAGCAGGCAAAGATATATCAACTAAAGGCTTGGGCTCGCTAACACAATTATCACACATCTCACAGTTTTCTGCATCAAATGTTTCACCAAAATAACTAAGCATTGGAATTCTTCGACACACACTAGTTTCAGCGAAGCCAAGCAATGAATTCAAATGAATATTTGCTATCCTTCTTTTTTCAAGGTCCTCTTTTTGATTAATGAAATATTTTATTTTTTGAGTATCGCTATAAGAAAACAGCAAGAGACAATGAGAATTTATTCCATCCCGCCCTGCTCTACCTATTTCCTGATAATATGTTTCTATATTTTTTGGCAAATCGTGGTGAATAACAAACCTTACATTTGGTTTATTTATCCCCATTCCAAAAGCAATGGTCGCAACAATAATTTGCACATCATCTTTAATAAATAGCTCTTGGTTTTTTCTTCTCACATTATCATCAAGGCCCGCATGATATGGCTTAACAGAAAAACCATGCTCAAGTAAACTTTCATAAAGCGAATCAACCTGCTTTCTTGAAAAACAATAAATGATTCCAGATTGATTCTTATATTTTTCCAAAAACTCTAGAATTTGTTCTAAGGGATCATATTTAGGAAGTATCTGCAAAAATAGATTTTCCCGATTAAAACTAGATATAAATTCATTATTTTCACTAAAGTTTAAACTTACTTTAATATCTTCCCTTACTGGCAAAGTCGCTGTTGCAGTTAAGGCAATACAGGTAGTATCTTTTAATTTTTTTCTAACTTCACTTAGCTGACGATATTCAGGTCTGAAATCATGACCCCATTCTGAAATACAATGAGCCTCATCAATAGCCAAAAAATCAACCTTACAGCCTGAAATCATTTCTAAGATCTGTGGCTTTAACAAAGTTTCAGGAGCTAAATATAATAGCTTTATTTGATTATTTTTAATTCGAAAAACATTATGACAATATTCATCATAAGACAAAGAACTATTTAAAACAACAGCCTCTACACCCACTTGATTAAGAGCCTCAACCTGATCCTTCATTAGCGAAATAAGAGGAGAAATAACAATTGTTAATCCATCAAAAATTATTGCTGGAATCTGATAGCACAATGACTTACCACTTCCAGTTGGCATAATTGCCAAAGCATCTTTTCTTTCAAGGACATTTCGAATTATTTTTTCCTGAAGCGGCCTGAATTCATCATAACCAAAAACGTTTTTTAAAGTATTTTTTGCTTTATCAATCATAATTATTTTTCTAGTTGCAATATAAATGCCAAAATAACACTAAAGATATTTCAACTAGTTAGCAAATGAATTTTTAGATTTTATTTTTAATTCTGGAAAATGTTAACACTCTTATAAAACCACATATCCCGTTTCACGCCCCAACCACCTCAGGGACAATAAAAAGGAAAAGACGAACTTATCAGAGAATATTATAATAAGTTTTCTATTGATCACGTCTTAATTATTGCAAAAGAACTTGGCCTGGCCACAGGAAGATATTTCCAGGATAATGAAGAAGAGTATCATCTTAAAGAACTAGGATTGGATCTAGATGATTTTTATTTTCCAGTCTTTGATTTAAATGATAATACAAGCAAAGAAAGAACAGAACAAGTTATTAGTAATTTTTATGATACTATTAGACCTGTCAGGGATTTAAATTCAGCAAAAAAGATTTCGCAAATTTATTGTCAGGCAATCCAAGCAAAAAAAGATCTGTATGTTATTGTTGGAAGCAATCATGTTTATGGAATTACAAATTATCTAAAAGAAGCTAATCTTGGATTTAATAATTTTTATTGGTATTATCATGATGGCAGAAGTCAAAAGATAGAATTTTAATAAAGCTTCAGTAATAAGGATAGAAGTACAAGAAAAGATCATGAATTTTTTATAAATTGTTTTTTATCTTTTCATGAATATTTTTAATTAAACAAGAATCTTACCACTTACCACTTACCACTTACCACTTACCACTTACCACTTACCACTTACCACTTACCACTTACCACTTACCACTCATTTCTCATACTTCAAGTCCCCATGAGAATTTTCAATATCAACTCTATAACCAGAATCCTTATTTGTAGTAATAAGAATCTCACCTTCTGAAAAATCCAGACTGCTATCATATTGTTTTAATATATTAGACTCAACATCACCATAATCAACATCTATTTTATGTGTTTTTACTTTGTCATAACTATATTCATCAAAATCAAATTCAATATCAGCATGCTGAGATTTTACTTTTAAATCTCCCAAAATATCAGGCAACTTAGCTTCTAAATCATCATGTTGAATTTCTATGTTCATATCCAGTTTGCCAGCAGTTTTTTCCTTAATCTTTAGACTAACTTCAGCATGGGCTGAATCAATTACTAATTTCCCTGCCAAGCCATGAAAATCCAAATCTAAATCATCATGTTGCACATCAAATTTATAATCACCCATTTGATCAGATTTTACTGTAGTTTTCACATCAGTATCTGCATGTCTTGCTCTTAATTTAAACCTCTTTCCCAAACCTGGAAGATCCAAATTTAATCTGCCATGAGATTGGTCTAAATCAAATTCTAGAGTATCTTCCGAAAGTTTTTTAACCGTAATTTTTGTAGTAGAATGAGAAATATTTGTTTTGAGTTTATTTGTAATAGATTCATTATCAATTGATACTGTACCATGACTATGATCCAAATCTATTCCTCCATTACAATTAATAAGGTCCAAATTACCATGACTGTGATTACTAACTTTTAGTAAAAGTCTTTTGGGAAGATTTATGGTAAACTGAATGTTAGAGCTTCTATTACCATCGAAATTAATCGGATTTCTGTAAAGAGTAATTGAGTCTGAGTCTTTTTTAAAAAAGTATTCATAGCTTTCTAAAAACTCTTCAATTGGAGTTTTACTTTTGTATTCAAAAATTAGAATTCTTGCTTTTATTTTTACTTCCTCTTTATCCCATCCTTCAAATTTAACATCTGAATGAGCTCCGCTAAAATACAAAGTTTTAATTTTTGAATCAACGTTTTCTGATTTTTCATATTTCTTCTTTGCTATAGCTTTGCCTTCAATTGCATCAACAACTGAAGCGTTTAAAGAAATGACATGAAAAAGAAAAATGCATGTAAGCACAGCACAAATAAATAATTTAGACTTCATAAGAGACCTCGTGTGTTTAGCTATCAGCTGTCAGCTACCAGCTATCAGCAAAAAAAGCTGAAAGCTAAGGGCTGAAGGCCAAAAAGCCTAATGAATTTATTGACTATTTAAAAAACTTATTAAAAACAAGCAAGCATCTTTCTTTACAATAAGTATGCCAAAAAATAGCCATCAAGAAAGCCATGATTTTCAACTAGATACATAATCTAAAATAAATTATAAATGGGTAAAATACACAATTTGAGAATTTTGTTTCATTTTTGAAAAATGCCCAATTAAAGTCTCATTTACAAATAGAAATAGTATTATTTTCATTCATTTAACATAAAACTAGCACCTTTATCAGGCTAACAGACAAATATAATTAGACTTTTTGCCTTAATGGCTTTGGTATAATTAATGCTTTAATTATAAAAGCTAAAAATAATTTATGTAATTAATTAAAACAGGGATATCTAAATGGTAAAACATGGCAAGCTAAAACAAAAGATTTCTATAATTTTCATATTATTTTCAATCATGTTTTCAAGCAACATATTTTCACAAGTCTTAGATTCAGATCTTCTTTATGATGAAGAAAACTCTTTATATGAGCTGGCAATTAACACAACAAACTCATTAATTCATGAAATTCAAACAGCTCAAAATGAAGTTCAAAGAAATCTATTATCTGTGCTTTGTGAGGAAACTCTGGAGCTATTAATACAATCAGAGGACAATGAAAATACAATTTTATTGCTAAAACATATGGCAATGCTTTATTCAGAATTGGATGATTCAAATGGCGAACTTTTCTCATTAGCACGTCTTTATTTTTTTAGAAGTGAACTAAACCTTGCTCTTGAAACATTAGAACGAATAAGTCCTGCATCCAAAATTGACACTGAAATTTCTGAGTTAAAAATATTAATTGAATCTGTATTAAATGCACAAGAACAATTCTTAAAAGTTTTACCTTCTTTAGTGGCTCTATACCAGTTGCAATTAAGATTTATAGACCATATAAATTATGAAACTTTAGAAGCCGAAAAAATCAGAGAAGCCTCAAATATAATAAACAAAGGTTTTGTAGAGGCTTTATATATAGAAGCTAAATCAGTAATAGACGAAAAAAGTGCAACTTTTCAAGCAAGCATTCTGGCTATACAGGCAAAATTAATTAATGGTGAAATCCAAAATCTTGGCCAAGCAAAAAACGAACTCCACGACTTGGGAAAAAGCTTAACTTTAAGTGGCATTAAGCTTGAAAATTTTATTGAATTATCAAAAATTGAAGATGAAACTAAAAGACAAGTTTTTATACTTTCTTACACAAAAAAGCTAAGATCAAATTATTTTTTAAAATCAATGTATCCGGCCAATACTATAATGTTAAATCTGGAAGCATTAAAAAACTCAAAAGATACTGCAATTTCAGCTGAGGCTGGCTCTTTTTATCGCACGGTAACAGGAGAAACTGGCATAACAGGCCTCCATGATCAAGCCTTATACCAAGTAATAGATAAAGGCTTCACAGAAATCGTTCCATTAACATTAGCAATGATGATTGCCGCTCCAATTGGAGCTTCAGTTGAAGGATATCTTGCTTCTTCCCGAATTGCCTTTGGTTCTAGAGTTATTTGGTCTGGTTCAAATATTGGAAAAGCTGCTTGGGTAGCTAAGGGTATTGGTACTATGTCTGAAATCAGCGTATTTTGGGCTGCTCATGATATGTTTCATGCTGTTTTAATTGGAAATGGTGAATATTTTACAGCACAAGGTTTCTTAAGATGCGCTATCTTTTTAGGTGGGCTAAAGGTCTTATCCAGAACCTGGCATGTCTTAGCAGGACAGCATTTATTAAAAGCAGCTGGAACACTACCTCAAAGCCAAGCCTTGGCCTTAGGGCTTCTAAATAAGTCAGGGCAGTTTTTAACAGAACTTTCAGGATTTGTTATTTTAGGAAGAGTCAATGAGGCACTTCGATTAATTCCACCTCAGCATTTAAATTTAAGATCTGAAATATTTTGCGCTGGCCTTTTCTTAATTCAATTAAAAGTGGCAGTAGCTGCCGGAAACGCCGTGACAAATAATCTTGTTAACACAGCAGTTGTTGAAAGCAAGTTAAGCAGCTTAGAAGCAAATTTAAATGACTCCTATATTAGAGGGCAATTACATCGAGGACAATATGAGGCTTTAGTAGCTGAAGTTGACAGCATGAGAGCCTATATTAGCCAAGCCACAGGAGAAACATTTTTACCATATGAACTTGAAACAAGGTTGTTATCACAAAACAGACCAAACCCTCTTGAACATGGAAACAGGATCCAAGTTTCAAGGGACCTTGCCAATCAAGCACAATACGAAGGAAGAGGCCTCGGTGAAGCTATTGATGTTGATTCAAGTCAAGCGGTAAAAGCGCAAAGCACACCGGGTTTTGAACTTGAATCTGTAAGAGACCAAACGAATCCAAATGAAAATCCAGGTCAAAATACAATTTTAGCTTCTTCATCAAATGAATCATTGGCTATACAAGAAAGCAGTTCACCTGCAACTGGAAATGGTAAAAGAAAAACATTTATTCCAACTACTAATCAAACCTTTGATTTCAATTCATTACCATTTAGTCCTGAGCGACCTATTCTTGACACTTCCTTTTTAGAAAGTCTAAGAAATCAGGTGGAATTTGAAGCTGTAGAAAACCCATCATTGCTTGAAGGAGCTCCAGCAATGCCAGCCATAGCACCTCCTCCACTTGTACCTGGTCAAGAAGAAGATCACAAACTTCCAGGTGAAGAAGAAGGCTTTGCAATATTACCAAGCATTGAAGGTGAAAACATTGATCTTCCAGGTCAAGAAGGAGAAGATGTCCAAGAACCATCAATAGGTGAAAATGAAGATGAAACAATTGGTGATAATCCTGAAGTCACTCAAGCTGATATAATGGAAGAAGTCTGGAAAGATCCATATGTTTTAACTTTAATAAGAGAAATTCAAAAACTAAAGGAAAGTGGAAATTCATTATTTGAAGAGCATCTTTTAAATCTTTTATATGAAAGACTAGCAAGTGCTATCAGCAGAGTTTATTCTAAAAAAGGCATGATGTTAGCAGGACCAACTAGTGGCAAAATAATTTCATGGCATGAGTTTATTAGTTTATTGCCAGAAGAATTCCCTGAAGGCACAAGCACTGTGGTTCCTAATATTACTGTTGCAACAGTTGATAAATTAAATCAAATATTAACAGAAAATCCAATGGCTCATTTAAGAGTTAGAAAGTTATTAAGAGAACAAGGCCACTTATTTGATACAAAGCAAACTAATTGGACAGATCTACAAAATAAATTAAATGGCAGAAAAAGTGGAAGCCATGTAACAGTTACAAATAAAGATGGAAGCCAAACACAAGCTATTCTTGCTGCCCGTCCTCCAAGAAGACAAACCAGAAGAAGTGATCCTGAACCTTATGATCCTAACATAGCTATGATAACCGCCATTACTAGACTAGCTGAAGCCAGAGCCAATGCAAAAGACATCTATACAGAGACAGATTATGATGAAAGAGATATCCTCTCAGATTCCATTGAACTAGATAGGTCAGCAGGACCTGGCATGACCCTTTCATTAACAAGACGGGTACATGAGTTAAATCTAACAGAACTAAGAGATGCTACTGCCACTGCAATTTTTCTAGCTAATAATCCAGGAACTTGGCAAAGAGGATATGCTAGATATAAAAAAGGGAAACCTGGTGAATATATTTCAGCTGCTGACGCTGATGTAAATGCTGATTTTTATTATCTGAAAAGTCTAATTGCTACAAAAGCAGCAATTCATATTATAGTTGATACCCCAATGGATTTAGAGGCAATTGAAAGATTATTAATAACTCAAGAAAGAGGCTTTCAATTAGTAAAACAAGGCAGCACTTTACAGGATTCTAGCTTAACAGTGGTTCTTAATGGACAAGTTTTCACTATAATAAGTCCTTATCAAATACTAATACCTTATGCTAGCTTTGCAAGTAATCCAAACCAAATGATAAGAGCTATAAACTTTGGAACACGGCTACTGGAAGCTGTTCAGCAGGATAAATTACTTTCAACTGAGTTTAAACATGTTGATATGTCAAGTTTTAGACCTGTTTTTGATGCTTTATTTGGAATTACACAAAGAACTGCCTTTCGTGAACTCGGCGAGTTTATATGGCAGCACTTACCTGAACTCAAAGCAAACGATGGACCATTTGTTCTTAGTGGAAAATCAGCAAAGTTATTAGCTCAACTTAGAAAGCAAGGACAAAGACTGACTTCTCCACGTGGATTAACTTATAAATTAAAAGAAGAGCTCGAAAAACCTGATCTTGCCAGCAGATATGTACTTGTTGAGGACAAACTTCCGGCTAGGGTCGTTTTTGGTCTTAGCATGAATTTTGATGTCCAGAAAGCAAGAGATGTAATTGAAGGTTTTGATCCTGATCTAGAAATTGAGGATAGAACTTCAGAAACAAATTGGCGAAAAAAAGGTGGATCTAGAAGCCGTTATAGAGTTGAGTATAGATTTAATCATGCTGATTCTAATGATCCAGTTTTAGTTTTTACTCTAAATATTATTACAGTTGCAGCAAGATCTTATGATGAATTTATGTATGCTATGGCTCTTATTGATTTTCTCGATGCTCATGGCACCTTTCAAACAGCAACTGACAATATTAAAAAAACCAAAGCTGGTTTAACACCTATTGAAACCCATTTTATTGAACCAATAGACTTCTTACATAAAATTTATAATATGTGGATGACAAGATATCTAGATTCAGAAGCATGGAAAGAGGCAAAAAGAACAGGAGAAAAAGTAGCCGAAATACCTAAATCAACACCTTGGCTTGTTGAAACAATAAATAATTCAGGTCAAGCCGATGTTATGTCAAGATACTTATTTGTTCTTGAAACAGTCTATGGAACAGTTCCTGATGAAATGGTAACAAAACTAGGACCAGATTCAATTAGTTTACATAAAAAACTAAGAGAAAAAATACAAGAAATCAGACAACAATTAAGTAGTGAATAGTAATTAGTTGAAATAATGAAATGTGGCGTCCAAGAAACTAGCAAAAATCTGCCACCCACTTTATAACAAAAAAATGATTTTAATAAACAGTGTCCTATTGTCAGATTTTACATTGAATATAAAACAAAAAAGCCAGTTGATTTCTCAACTGGCTTAAAATATATCTTTTTCAAGGAGGAGGAATATGAAAAAGCTATTAATATGCTATTGCACAAGGTGTGCCAAGACGGACTTGCACCTTTCATATTTCATTTCAGCAACTTACACGAAACCAAGCTCATAAGCCTTGTACTTAAAGTCGCAATTTTGCCATTATTTATGGGTTTTTTTGAGAACATTTGGTCGCAATAAAAAATAGTAAAATAAAATGTGGCGTCCAAGAAACGATCAAAAATGTGCCACCCACTTTTTAGGATTTTCTTAGGATTTGTTTTAATAATTCTATATCAATATCGAGAAACAGAGCTTCCATAATAATATTTGATTCGATTAGTTTTTGAACTGTCCATTTCTCGCCACTTGTCTGGCTTAATGTTTCAGCTACAAAAAATACAAAGATTTGATCAGTGATTTGGCCTTCAAAGGCAAGTAGCTTTTCAAAAAGCTTTTGAGTAAAACCAGGAATCTGTGAATATTTTTGAGCAAATTCTTTACTTACTATTTGATTATACCAAAACTTGGCACCATTTATTAAATCAGAAAGATCCGATTCAGGATGTTTTAAAAGATATTTTTTAGCTTCTAAATGAATTTTTCCATCAAATATCTGAAAAACAACTTCATCTAATAAATCAAAGCCTTTTTCGTAATCAGGATCCGAAGCTTTTCTATCTTTATTGAAACCATTAAAATCAACAGATTTTGATATAAGTTCAGCTAAGATCTCAGTCACAGTATCACTTATTCTGTCTCTAATTCCACTTCCCCATAAATAGTGGTGACCTATTTCATGAGGCAAGGCTTGAATATGTCTAAATTTAAATAAAATATCTGACTCTATACCCATTAAAAATTGATCAAGCTCGTCAACACTCTTAAGACCAAAAGCTTTTTTAATTTTTTCAAGATGCTTGTTTCCAGTATCTCGTAAAAAATATTTGATATAGGAATAATGTGCCTGATAAGCATGTGGATCTCCACTTCTTCCTAAAAATATGCTGCTCATATCTTTAATATAATACGTAACACTTCCAAAACCTGAACTAATTGCATAGGGCATATCAAATAAATCAGACCAACTTGGCTTATCAAGCATCCAAATAATTAATGGATTTTTATTTTCCGTAAAAATTTCATTTAAAGCTATAGCAACATCTTTTGACATTTGATAAATTCTTTGAGCCCTATCACTTTCTAAATTTGCAACATCAATAACAATTGGACTTGTTTTTTTATCAAAAGTTGGATCACTTTGAATAAAACGAGGGAGAGATGATATTTGTCTTTCAAGCATTAGATCATCAAGATATTCTACTTCAAAAGCCCTTTCACCTTTTTCATTTACAGCATTTGAACTTAAGTTCCTTACTAAGTCTATTAATTCATTTGATTCACTTACATTATCAAAAAGATTTAGACAATTGCTGTATGCATTTGCACTAATAAGATTTGATAAAAGATAAAGAAGAAATAGATTATTGATAAGATATTTTTTTGATTTTATACGTTTCACTTAAAATGCCCCCAAATATAGGATTTGAATGAAAATCCTTGTTTATACCAATTAAGCATGATTATCTGCAATATTGGTGCCATAAAAATAATCAAGACGAGCCTTTATTTCCAGGTTTCTTTGGCTTTAATTCCCTAACATCAATTTTATATTTTTTGATCTTTTCTGATAAGGTTGTTGCTCGGATTTTCAGAGCTTCAGCTGCGTTTGATTGATTTCGTGACTTCATTAACATATCTTTAATTATATTTTTTTCAATAATTTTTAGTGTATCAAACAAGCCGTTTTCTTTCAGATTATCATAGAAATTTCTGTCGATAGAACAATTAGAGAAATTATGTTTTTCGGATTTTTCATTTCCACAATACTGTAACATATCCAAATCTACTGTACTAAGCCTTTCAGATTTAGCCTTAATCGCCATTATTTCAATAAGGTTTTTTAAAGCTCTTACATTTCCTTCCCAATTCATAGAAGAAAATAGATTAATTAGATCATTATCAAATCCGCATAGTTTTTTTCCAAGCCTTGACGATTGTTTTGCAATAAAGTGCTCAAGAAGGAATGGAATATCTTCAAGTCTTTCCCTAAGGGGTGGAATGTGGATTGGATAACCAAATATTCTGAAATAAAGATCATTTCGAAATTTTCCCTCTTCTTTTAATTTTTTGAGATCTCTATTTGTTGCGGAAATGAGTCTAAAATTAGACTTTATCGGTTTTAATCCCCCTACTCTTGTAAACTCTCTTTCCTGAATAACTCTTAATAGTTTTGCCTGTGCACTTAAAGACAACTCTCCTATCTCATCAAGGAAAAGATCACCTCCAGATGCCAGTTCTACACAACCAATTTTTCGATCACAGGCTCCAGTAAATGAACCCTTTTCGTGGCCAAATAATTCACTTTCTAAAAGCTCTGCTGGAATTGCAGCACAATTAACTGGAACAAATGGTCGAGAGCTTGATTTTAAAGTTTCATGTATGGCCCTGGCTACAAGCTCTTTTCCGGTTCCTGACTCACCTGTTATCAAAATAGTGGCATTATGATATTGGGATACTTCATTTATTTGTTCTTTTATTTGTTTTATTGCTTTGCTTTCCCCAATTATTTTATTTAGGTGGGCATTACGATTTACTTTGATAATTTCATCTTTAATTAAAGATTCTTTATTTTTTTCTCGAATTATAATGCCTATTTGAATTTGAATATTTAGTTCATCTTGTGTGTATGGTTTTTTTAGATAACAAGCGGCTCCTTGCTTAATTGACTCTCTAACAACAGACAATAATGAACTTGAAGTAACCATAATACATACACAATTAGGGCATTTTGATTTTATTAAGTTCAAAATATCAATGCCTGTATAATCAGCTCCAAGATCAATATCAATAAGTGCAAGATCTATATTATTTTCATCAATATTTCTTACAATCTCATTTATTTCTTGAGAAAAATATAGCTCAAATTCATTTTCCAATATTTCCTGTGCATAGGTCCTTTGCAAAGAATCATCTTCAATAATAATAAGCTTATATTTCTTCATTTTGGCCTCCCTTAACAAAATCGCAGGCATAATTTTATGTTAATTCAAATTTCTGAATTCAGCATTTTAAATTATCATTAAACTCTCTCAAGTCATCAAGCGACTTAATAATATTATCTTCAATTAGTTTTATGATTTTTTCATCATCCGTTAATTTCTTGATTTCATTTACTGTTAAAACGGCCATTGAATACGGTTTATTAATATCATGGTGTAATTTATCCGATAATTGAGAAAGCTTTTTAAATTTATCATCTGTTTGGCTAATTAATTCATCTGAATCTATTTTACTTTTGCTATAATTAAATCTTTGAAAATTATTATCAAAAGATGAAGTTTGGCCATTTAAAAAACAAAACATTTTATCAAGCATCTCACAAGTCAAGGGAGCCTGAAAATATTCTTTTGCACCTGCTTTGAAAACTTCCTGTTTACATGCATCACCTAAAGAATTAGAAATAACAAAACATCTTATTTTAGGATCAAGCTTACTAGCTTCACTCACAAGGCCGGTTCCATTCATTGATTTTCCATCAAAATAAAAATCACTAAGAATAATATCAATTTTTTCACTTTTCAATATTTCCAAAGCCATCTCAGGATCTGTAGCAGTTAATATTTCATATTTAATTATTTCAGCTTCTGATTTTACAAAATTACGTTTTTTAAAATAATCATTAATTAATATCTTATGTCCCATACTTATGATAAATTCATCATCAACAACAAGAATTTTCAAATCACCTTTTCTTTTATCTTTATGCTGATTTCTGAGTTCTGTGCTCTGAGTTCCAAATTCCAAAGATCTATTATCTAAAATCGACAAACTCAAAAAGCTCAATAAGCTTACCACTGTCATTGGTTTTGGAACAAATTCAAGTGCTCCTGCTTTTTTCGCCTGTTTCTCATTCTCAGTTTTATTTTTATTTGAATGGATAATCATTTTAATTGATGGATATTTATCGCTAATAATCTTACAAAGCTCTAAGCCATTCATTTTTTTGACTCCGAGATCAATATCAAGTATAGCATAATCAACTTCTGTTTCTTTAAGATATTCCAATACACTTTCAGGGGATTCATGCTCACTGATATCAAGAACAGGAGACAGTTCTTCACTTTTTATTATAAGATTTCTCAAAGAAAGTCTGAACAAGGGTTCATCATCTAATACAAGAAGCCGAAGCTTTCTTCCAAGTTTTTTGTTAATATCATTGATACTTGAAAGCATGTCTTGAGTATCTATTGAATCATGAGTTTCATTTTGATCTAAAATCTGTGTTGAATTTTTTATTAAGTTTAAATTAACAAGCGATTCATCCCCATCAAGATAAGGAAGAGTAAAAACAAACTCAGTTCCTGATTCCTTGTCCGAATTGATTTGAATGCTACCACCATGATCCATTATAACCTTTTTACAAATCGCCAGGCCAAGCCCTGTTCCACCCTTTTTATTTTTGGTAAAATAAGCTTCAAAAAGTCTTTTTTTATCTTCATTGCTAATAAAACTACCTGAATTTCCAATAGTAGTTTGAATAAACTTTTTGCCTTCTATCTCACCATCACAAGTCTTAAACCAAATCTCATTAATATCTTCATCTTCACGCCGTACGCTGTATGCTTTACACTGTACGCCTTTCATTGCTTCAACAGCATTGCCAATTATATTCGTAAAAACACGAGTGACCTTATAAATATCAATATTATAATACCCCGTATGCTTCAAATCATAAATAAATTCAACAAAAGTATCATTAAAGCTTGCCCTAGTTTCAAAAATCGCAGAAGAAATAATCGTCGCTGGATTGCATTTTTCAATGTTAGCTTCTTTCTTACCCGTAAATTCCAAAATATCATTAAGCATATCAGAAACCTGCTTTCGCTGCCCTCGAATATCATTCATCGCCTTTTTCATAAATTCATCATCATTTTTTCGCGCCGGAATCAAACCCAATAAAACTTCAAGACTAGTAAAAGGCTTTCGAACATCATGCGCGATCATGGCCGCGGTTTGGCCGACGGAGGCTAGACGGGATTTTTGTTTTAGTTCTTCTTTAATTTTAATTATTTTTCTTTGAGTAATAAATGTTTCATAATATTGAAAATTATTAAATTCAATATCAGTTCCTAATATTTTTATTTCAGATGCAATTTCATTACCAGTTTTATAAATTTTCAAAATAATCAATAATAGGATGAAAGACATTAAAGAAACAAAAATAACAACATACCATAACTGCCATGTTGATTTTGCTTTTATAGCAATTAAAATATTTTTATCTGATAAGGGTACTTTATAGATTCTTTTTTTTAATATACTACATTCTTTTTCTTGAATTAATTCGGTTCCCCCATTTAAATTAATACAAAATCTTGCAAAATAATTTGCTTTCTGATAACTTTTAATAATCCTTATGATTGAAATTAGATCTGAGTTTCTAACCGGTTCTTGCAATGCATAAAATACAGAATTTGAAATTGCATTTTCCGCCTTATTTTGCTCAATAATATTTATAATAAAAATCACGCCACATAAAGAAATACATGCCAATATAAATAAAACAAATAGTGATTTAAATAAATTTCTTCCCAGCATCCTTACTATTGACTTCTTCATAAAATGAAATCACTTATTTTAAGTTGTGCTAATCCAGCAGGATGAACAGGTAAGATTGCATTATTAATTTTCATCCATGTATTTAACTGTAGGAGAGGAGCTACATATCCATTATTAATTAAATGCTCTTCAATGTTCTGTGATATTAAGGCTTTTTTCTCCTCCGATAAATCAGCGGATTTTATTTTATTCAATAGTGTTTGCAATTGATTATCTTGCCAATTAAAAAAACAAATATTTTCTTCACAATCAAAAATTGAATAAATATTGTAATAATCTAAATAATCTGGAGTTACCCATAAAAAACCAAAATCAGAATCTGCATATTCATAAACTACCCTTTCTGTTTGATACTCAATTATTTCTATTTCACAAGGCGATAGTTGTTTTAACCATTTTCTTAGATTATTTCTTTCGGGCAATGATTTATCTATGATAAACTTCATTGGTCGAGATGGACAAAGTTTTTTATCGATATAAGGTAATTTCTGATTATGTTTTTTAATTTTATATTTTTTGGCCATAAACCATTCGGAAACAAATGTATAGGATACTTTTAATTTAATCATTTCTGACAAAATGGCCCTAGATCTAGTTGCACTATCCAGAACAGCTAACCTAACTTCTCTTGAAAGGTTTGATTTTGGATTTGCAGCTAAAGAAAGCACTATGAGAGAAGGTGAGAAAGTCTTTCCTGGATTTTCATCTAATAATTTGCCATCAAATTTTGTCCTAAGATCGAACTTCGCCTGTGAATCATAGATATTAACCACTTTTTCCTTGAAAACAACCTGTAAAAAACCATCCTTGCAGTCAGCTAAATTCCCTAGACCCGTTTGATATGGTATCTTACATTTCCCTATTTTTTCATAATAAGACTTCCCCTTTTTAAAAATAATAAAAAATGGGGAGGATAATTTTTTTATAAAATTAGGATCCGGACTATCAAGTTCAAATTCTACTTGATATTGATCCACTTCCCTAATTCCAATTTCACATTTTTCTTTTTTACATGAACTTACACCCTTAACTGAAGATAATAATCCTCTTATATATGATGAATATTTGCACAAGTATGTAAAAGAGAATACAACATCTTCACTAGTTAAAGAATCTCCTCTAAGAGAAAGATATTTTTTATCTAATAATATTTTATACTTAGTATAAGTGTCATTAACTAAATAATGTTTTGCTAAATTACCTCGAATTGTTAAGTCTTTTTCTAAGCTAAATAAGTGTGCACTAGTATCATTAATAACAGATAATGCGGAATAAGTTAGCAATCCACTCACATCATAATTATATGCAAGTGACAACAGCTCAATAGATATTATTTCTTTTTTAATATCTTTATTTTTATTAGTACAAGTACATAAACTAAAACAGATTAAAAATATGACACTCAATATTCTTAACATTAAAAATTCCTACAACTTTGGCATTTTTTATCAGGTGATATTGATATTTTCTCTACCTTCATATCAGTAAAACTTAATTCACTAACCACATTAGTAAAGTTAGGTTTAGAATATCCTGTTATCACCTTTATTGCTTCAATAATCGTATAATTTGCTATTATACCAGCTGTGGGCATAATACTGCTTCCCAATGTAGTGTTCTTGAATTTATAATATTTTGACTTTATTGTATTGTTCCTATATATAAAGTTTTTATAGCAATTCCAACATATCGATCTTTTAGGTATTATCGTTATCGGAAGTGACCCTATATGTGCAGAATACCCTCCCCCAACAATAAATGATTTTTGGTATTTAACACAGGCTGGATTTACAATGTCCACGATGTCTTCAATATTAGGTTCATCGCAGCAAACAATTACTAGACTAGAATCTTTAATAACGGTTTCTATAGAAATAGTCCTATCGATTTTTATTTTATTAGCTTTAATTCTACAATCAGAATTTATTTTTTTTGCTCGCTCTATGGCTACATCAACCTTATATTTTCCTATATCGTCATAAGTATAAACAATCTGTCGATTAAGATTACTAACTTCAACTTTATCATAATCATATAAAATAAAATTATTTACTCCGCTCCTCAGAAGACCTTCAAACACTATTGAACCTATTCCCCCTATACCTAAGATAAGTATTTTTGATTGAATAAGATCTTTTTGAAAATCAAAACGAGACTTTTTATTCTTTTCAAATGAAGAAAAGAATGAAAACTGAGATGAATATCTTTCCAATATACTTCTGTTTATCTCAGCGGGTCTTGTTCTTTCTAATTTTGTTTTATTTTCAATTATATTTTTCTTTTCTAATTCAAATAAGAATTTAATAATTTCTTTTTTAAGACTATCATTTTTAACCTCGAGCTTAACAAATAAATTATCTAAAGTTTCATCATTATCATGTAATAGTTTAAATATTTCTTTTACTAAAACATTACATTTATAAGTTTCAATTATTGATAAGTCAGACTGCATTACACTAATGAGATTATTCCCCTCGTAAACTATCTCTACATTTTTTGAAAGCGACAATTTATCACTAATTAAGCATTCATTACTCACAAATATAATCCTCATATCAATCTTGAAATAGTTAAATATAATTATTATTAAGAAAACCCTAATAATTAATATATAATATCAATTTTAATAAATATATTTTAACTTATTTTATTCGCGCAACCAATCATTTTACTTGTAGCAATTAAATTAAATTTAATCACAGAATTAGAATTCTTTTGTGTTTTTCGTTTATTTATTTTCCTACTCATAACAAAACTCCTTTAGAACTAGTTTATTATATTTTATTACATCCTATAAATTATGTTACTTGAGATTTTTAAAAATCCCAGTTTTCTATACAACTCATATCCATCAAATGATGAAAATAAACCTACACCAGGAAAACCTAATTCGTGAACTTCCCGAATACTATGTAAAGTTATTTCCCTGCCAAATCCTCTTTTTCTATATTCTTTTTTTGTAGTAACATTACAAATTGAGCAACTTTTATTATCTGTATATATAGAAGAACAACAAACTGGTTTATCGTAATAATATCCTACGAAGTTTCTAATTTTACTGCTTTTCTTAAAGCCGAAAAAGTTTTGAAATTTCATAAAAAAAGAAGTTATAATAGGATCAAGTTGAAAACCATTGGATAACACTTCTAAATAATCACAATAATCCTCACCATCTACGATCTGTTTAATATTTAATTTACTTGGATTACTTAAACTCATGGATTTAAAATAGTCCAAAAAATCTAACCACATTAAAGGTTGATCTTCCAGATACTTTAATCCATTCTTTTCTAATAATAATTTTATAACATCTTTATTTCGAGATAATCCACCAATTCTCCATGTAAAGGATAGATGCTTATCGCTAAAAGTATTAATTATATTAGAAATATAAAATTCAAGTTTGCTCTCATCAACAATATTAAAATATAAAACTGTATTTAACAAATAAGAGTTATAAGGAGAAATTAGTATCCCGTAATTTTCGTTTGATTCAAAAGTGAAGCCATCAACCTGTGAATAATCTTGGAATAGATTAGTTAGATTCCCTTCCATCAGAATACTTATTTTTTCTTTCCAATCATTTGAATTCAAGTTAAATTCTCCTTTTTTTAACACAGCTCTAAATCACCTCCCCAAATTGGAATAAAATATCTTAATAGTCTCCATCATCTACTTTCATATAAACTTTTTCTAAATCAACATAGACTTAACTCAACTTCTTTTCCACAAAAACAATATCCACTTCTTCATTCATTGAATAAACTCCATTATTATAGCAATTTTCTTTAATATAACCTGAAATCTCCATTAACTTTTTATTTGTATATTCTTCCAAATTTCCAATTTCATTTTGCAACTCTTGATCGTTAAGATTTGAAGGAAATATACTATATATGTGGGAATTTTGATAAAAAATAGAATTTATTCGTTTCATAACTGCCTCGCCAACCGTTTTGGGAAATTGACATATAGCGAAAAGATCTCGTTTAGTCAAACAAAAACTCAATTTGCAAGTTTCATGCCCTTTAAGTGGCCTTTTGGGATTTTCTATAAATTCAAGCAATTAGTGAATTTCGATTAATTTTTATTTTAGAAATAAATATCCAAAATCATGAATAATCCAATTTTTTGGATTAAGATATTCATGAATTTGGATTTAATTAATTATTAAAAAACAAGCCTTTAATTATTTGCTATGAAACTGCCACGTAATATGAAAGATATTGCTTTCTTTAATAATAATTTTACAATCGAACGTTCGTCTTCTATTTTTTATTTTCATGGAGAATCTTTGCACCTTTATGCAAGCACAAAAGCCGATATCTCAAGATGTTTTTATGATATGTTATATTAGAAACTGTAGAAAAATATAATTGATTATTTTGTAATTTCACTTAACTTACCACTTACAGCTTACCACTTACCACTTATTAACAGGAGTTAACTTGAGCGATCAAAAATGGATTGTTTTAAAATTTGGTGGAACATCAGTTTCAACTAGAACAAATTGGCAAAACATAAAAGACATTGCTAAGAATAAATTAAAAGAAAATGATAAAGTCATTTTAGTTTGCTCTGCTTTATCAGGCATTTCAAATGAACTAGAAGGCATGCTAAAAAATATTAATACTATTTCTGATGATAAAATTGAAGCAATAATAAAAAGGCATCTTGCTTTAGCAAAAGAGATGGAAATCAAGGATTTTAAGCCAAATGAATTCGAAATCTTAAAACGCCTTTTAAAGGGAATTGAATTAACTGGTGAAGCAAGTCCCAAAATAAGCGCCCAAGTAATGGCCTGTGGTGAATTAATGTCTACTCAACTTGGAAGCCTCTTTCTAAAACAAAACAAACTAAATGCAAGCTTTGTGGACATTAGAAAATATCTTAAAGCAAAGCCAAGTTCAGATAATCAATGGCGCAAATATTGTAGTTGTGAAGTTGACTTTAGTTATGACAAGGAATTCAAAGAAAGCCTTTCTTCAATCAGTGCTGAGATTTTAATCACCCAAGGATTTATTGCCTCTGATGAAAATTGCAACACTGTCTTATTAGGTCGCGGTGGATCAGATACTTCCGCTACCATTATTGCATCCAAGATAAACGCCGAAAAATGTGAGATCTGGACTGATGTTCCAGGTCTTTTCACAGCTAATCCTCATGCAGTTCCAGAGGCTCGTCTTTTAATGTCCCTTGAATATAAGGAAGCTCAAGAAATTGCTTCAACTGGAGCTAAAGTTTTGCACCCAAAATGCCTTTATCCTGTTATGAAAAATGATATTCCCCTGCAAATCTGTTGGACTGATAGACCTGACTTTAAAGGCACTTTAATTTCTTCAAATACCCTTGATCAAGGAGCAAGTGTTAAATCTATTTCCCTAAAAAGAGGAATCACCCTTGTTTCAATGGACACAATAGGGATGTGGCATCAAGTTGGATTTTTGGCTAATATTTTTTCCATATTCAAAGACCTTGATTTATCAATTGATCTTGTTTCAACTTCTGAGGCTAATTTAACAGTTTCACTTGATCACACAGCAAATGCAATTAATCCTGAAATTCTTGAAGAGCTCATTTTAAGACTTTCAAATATTTGCTCTACAAAAATAATATCAAGTTGTAGTGCTATAAGTCTTGTAGGCAGAAATATTAGATCAATTCTGCATAAGATATCATCTGCCCTTAAAGTATTTGAAGAACAAAAAATTTATCTTGTTTCTCAGGCAGCTTCTGATCTTAATATAACCTTTGTGCTTGATGATGAAAAGGCAGATAAGCTTGTTGTTGGTCTTCATGAGCTCTTATTTAAACACGCTAAAACCAGGCTTTCACTTGGTCCAACCTGGACTGAGCTTTTTGCAGATAGTGAAATTACCTTAGATCAAAAGCCTTTTAAATGGTGGCAAAAAAGAAAAGATGACTTGCTAAAGGTCGCACAGGAAATTCCCTGTGCCTATGTTTATAATAAAGAGCTTATTGAAAAAAGAGCAACTCAACTTAAATCTTTAACTTCAATTTCAAAAACCTTTTATTCAATAAAGGCAAATAGTAATCCTGAAATCCTTAAAATACTTGAAAGCCTTGGTCTTGGTTTTGAATGTGTATCTTTAAATGAAGTAAAGCTTATAAAAAATCTGTTTAGTGGAATTGAAAATAAAAGAATTTTATTTACACCAAATTTTGCATCAAAATATGAATTTGAAAATGCCTTAAAAGAAAATGTTTTAATAAATTTAGATAGCACCTACCCTTTAAAATCCTGGTCTAATATTTTTAAAAACAAAGATATCTTTTTAAGAATAGATCCCGGCCTTGGCAAAGGCCATCACAGCTTTGTCAAAACAGCTGGTCTTGAGTCAAAATTTGGAATAAGTCCAAATGAGCTACCCCAGGTGCTCGAGCTATGCAAAAATCTTAATTGTAAAATCATTGGACTTCACGCTCATGCAGGAAGTGGCATTTTTGATAGCTCTCATTGGTTAGATATGCTTGAATTTTTATATGAAATCTCCAAATCCTTTGACCATGTTAAAATCATTAATGTTGGTGGAGGTCTTGGAGTCCCTGAAAGACCTGATCAAGAAAACCTTAATTTAAAAAAACTTGATAAACTTTTAAATGATTTCAAAAAAGATAATCCTGACATTGAAATATGGATGGAACCTGGTCGCTTTTTGGTGGCTGAAGCTGGCGTCCTAATATCCAAAGTAAACCAAATCAAAACCAAAGGAGATATCACATACATTGGAACCTCAGCAGGTATGAATTCTTTTATTAGACCAATGCTCTATGGTTCCTGGCATGAAATTGTCAACTTATCAAAACTTGATAAGCCATTAAAGATGCTAGCTAATATTGTCGGACCTATTTGCGAATCAGGCGATACACTTGGTTTTGACAGGTGTTTACCAGAAACATGTGAAGATGATGTTTTATTGATAGCAAATACTGGAGCTTATGGATATTCGATGAGTTCTAATTATAATCAGAGAAAGCCGGCTGAGGAATTATTGATATAGAAAAGTGCCTACCCAGAAAATAACAACAAGACGAACCTTGTTTTCTTTACCAGTATAAGAGCTCTCCATATCTTCCCCCAAAGGCACCCATATCAGTTAGATTATCTTCGCTTGTATCAAAATCTTCAAAATCTGAACTCCCATCAGCATCGAAATCTTCAGTTCCACTATTTATAGCAGGTGAACTATCGTTAAGGTCAAAATATGTAATTGCTAAATCATTTTCTAATACATCATAAATACCATTTGAATTTTCATCAGTTTCATAATCACTGAATCCATCTTCATTAAAATCTTCATCAAAAATTAGGAGTTCAGGGCTAGCATCAAAGATATTATCTGAATCAGAATATTCTGTTGATCCGCAAAAGAAATCATCTCCATTTTCATAGGTGATATTATAATCAAAATTTATTGTATATGTGCTAGAACTTCCAAGACTTACTCCACAAGAGTTATGACCAAAGATATTATTTCTAATATAAAGGTTAGTATAAAAATCACCAGCTCTTGAAATAACTCCAGAAGAGTTAATATTATTTAAAAAAGTGTTATTTAATAAGAAGGTATTTTCACTGCTACTAGAAGTTGAACCTAGATAAATATTATTAACATTTGTAAATGAAGTATCTTGTCCATTTGCATATACTAAATTGTTTTCAAAATTTAAACCTTCACTTTCTCTAAAATAAGCAACAGCACCATAACTAGAATTATTTAAATTAAAGACATTATTTCTAATCAACATGGAAGGAGAGGAATAAAAATATAAAGCACCGCCCAAAGAACTTGCAAGGTTAGCTGTAAAGGTATTATTTCTAATTTCTATGTTTTCGCTTGAGCTTGAATATATAGCACCTCCAGATGATTGTGCACTATTTTCAATTATTTCATTACTTATTATTTTAACATTATTACTAGAACTAATTTTTATGCCACCTGCTATCCCACTCGATTCATTTCCAGAAATATTATTATTTTTTATAGATACAAAACTTGAATTGCTTAAACTCAAAGCACCAGAATCATGATTAGATTTAATTACATTATCTTCAACTACAACACCTTCACTATTAAGCAAAAGTATAGCTGCTCCTGAACTATAGGTAGTATTTTCAGTTATAATATTTGATTTTAGTGTGCTATTAGTTCCATTTACAATATATATACCTCCACCACTACTAGCTTCATTTTCAGTAATATTATTATGGCAAATTTTTATGGGTTTAGAAGATCCCTTTATATAAAGCCCACCACCATTGTTAGCAGTTCCTGACATAATTTTAAAACCAATTATGCCATTTAGTGAAATAAGTGATGAATAAGCAGAATAATCATGCTTAATAACAGAATCAGATCCATCACCAACAATTAAAGTGTCTTCTTGGCCATTAGAACTATAAAGCATTAAAGGTTTAGATGTAACAACAATATTTTCATTATAAGTTCCTGGTGAAACCATTATGCAAACATTAGCAGAGGCATTATCAATGGCTTCTTGGATTGTTGAGTAAATATTTGATTCGCCTGATGTATCTACTTGATCTACAAAAACCGTTGGATAAACAGTATTATCTGTATCATCACAATCTCCTGCAATTGTCACATACTTTGCATCACTTGGCTGGTCACATTGTCTTACAATTATATCTAAAGTGCCATAATCATCTTCATCTTCATCTAAAAAGTATTTATTGGCTTCAACACTGTCATCTTCATCATCAACTAACCCATCACAGTCATTATCTATATCATCACAGATTTCAGAGGCTCCAGGATTAACAGATGCATCATTATCATCACAATCTTCACTTGCTTTATAGCCATCTGAATCTTCATCTTGATCTTGGGTATCATCATCACCATCGCCGTCGCCATCGCCGTCACCATCGCCATCGCCATCGCCGGCACCATCTCCATCTCCGTCACCATCACCATCACCATCGCTATCAACGTCACCATCTATATCTTCAACTGCAACACCATCTCCACTTTCTGTTGAATCAATAACTTCTTGGTCAGAACTATCAGCTTCATCACCTGATGAACATGCAAATAAAACTAATGAAATTAAAATAATCAAAATTGTAATTAAATTTTTCATTTTTCCTATCCTCCATTATTTTTGACAATTATTTCTTTATAGATATTTTTATTGCAGGTTTAATGCCAAAGCGGCGGGCACTATTTGTTTCATTCTTTCAAGAGCTTATATCATCAAACAAAAACTATATATTAAAAGGAGGCAAATTGACTTAAATGATTTTAATTACAACAACAAGACGAGCCTTTATTTTCTTATTGAAGGGATTAAAATCAAACAATCTCTGAAATATCCAGAATTTCTTTATTTTCACCCAAATCCTTCATTGCATCTTCAAACATTGTTAAACAATAAGGACAAGAAACTACAATTTTGTCAGCATCTGTAGCAAGGGCTTGTTTTGCTCGTTCAATATTGATTCTTTTTCCTTCTGTTTCTTCCATCCACATTCTACCGCCACCTGCACCACAACAAAAGCTTTTTCGTTTAGAATTTGGCATTTCAAAAACATTTGAACATATTTTTTGAAGAATGCTTCTTGGTTCATTGTAAATATCATTGTATCGACCCAAGTAACATGAATCATGGTAAGTAATCTTTGCTTCTGTCTTGCTTGAAATATCAAGTTTTCCTTCTTTAATTAACATATCAATAAACTGAGTGTGGTGAACAACTTCTAAATCAAGTCCAAAGCAAGGATATTCATTTTTGAAAGTATTGAAACAGTGTGGACAACTTGTAATTACTTTTTTTATTTTATAGTTTTCAAAAATCGCCTTATTTTCTTCTGCTATCATCTGAAATAAATATTCATTGCCTATTCTTCTAACAGTTTCACCACAACATTTTTCTTCATTACCAAGGACAGCAAATGAAACTCCAGCTTTTTTCAATATTTTGATTAAAGACTTGGCGACTTTTTTATTTCTTTCATCAAAACTTGCTGCGCAGCCTAAATAAAGTAAATATTCAGCATCTGGTTTTTCACTTATTCTAGGAACATCCAAATCTAATAAAACCTTATCTCTTTCTGAGCTTCCAATACCCCAGGGATTGGAATTATTTTCTATGTTTTTACAAACAAGTTGTGCTTCTTCTGGAAAATCGCCTTCCATTAAAACTTGATTTTGTCTTAAACCAAAAATCTTTGGTAAATGTTCATTTAAAACTGGGCATGCTGTAACACAAGCATGGCAAGTGGTACAAGACCAAATGTCTTTTTTTAGAATAAATTCTTCTAAAATATTACCAAGCTTTTCATCTTCTTTTATTTTATAGTTTGCATAAACATAATCTCTAATTTTTAATATAATCTCTTTGGGATTAAGGCTTTTTTCTGTTTTATTAGCTGGACAAAGTTCTGTGCACCTTCCGCACTCTGTGCAAGTAAAACCATCAAGGACATCTTTCCAAGTAAGTTCAGCTAGATTTGATATTCCAAAGCTTTCACTGTTTTCAAGATCAAGCTTTTTCATCTTACCTTTTTTATCAAGATCACTAAAAAAGACATTAAATAAAACAGTTAAAACATGCATGTGTTTTGAGTATGGCAATAAGTTTAAAAAAAAGAGGAATGATAATAAATGAATCCACCAGGAAATGCCATAAATCAGCACATTAAATTCGTATGAAAAGCCTGAAAACATAGGATAAAGAGCAAGGCTTGCATATTTTAATCTGTGCATTTTTCCAATAATAGTGCCCTCAGCCATAGTCATTGTAAAATAAGTAAGCATTAAAACAAGGATTAATCCTAAAATCACATGAGCTTCTTTAGTGAGCTCTAATCTATCTGGTTTAATAAACAATCTACGAAAATAGCAATAAGCCACAGCTAAAATAACCAAAACCGTAAATGCTTCCAAAAAGATGAAATAGTAACCACTGGTAAAAGGTATTCTAAGGTCAACAACAAGTGCTGATAAAAAGAAATTTATTGATTCAATTGCAATAACACAAAAACCCCAGAAAATTAAAGCATGAGCCAGCCCAGGAATTGGATCATAAAAAAGTTTGGTTTGCGCAAACATATATTTCAAAACAACAATGAATCTTTCAAGTGGTTTATCAAAACGCTTTATACTGCTTGTTCTCATCATGATTTTAATACGTGACACAACTGAATAAGCAAAAAACAGTAATGATAATATTAGAATTCCAATATAAATAAAATAGGATAGATTAAAATGGTCTGGGGTCATGAGTACCTCATGGATCTAGGTGTAAGCTGTAAGCTGTAAGCTGTAAGAAATCAATATTTTACTTACCACTTACCACTTACCACTTACCACTTAATTAGAAACAACCTTTTTTAGCTCCTCTGCTAAAACTGGAACTACATCAAATAAATCGCCAACTATTCCATAGTCAGCAACTTTAAAAATTGGAGCTTCTGCATCATTATTAATGGCAACTATGACCTTTGATGTTTTCATGCCTGCTAAATGTTGGATTGCTCCAGAAATTCCACATGCTATATAAAGAACAGGATTAACAACTTTTCCTGTTTGGCCAACTTGCATATCCATGGTGGCGTAATCAGCATCAACTGCTGCGCGGCTTGCGCCAACAGCTGCATTTAAAATTTTCGCTGTATCGTCTAATAACTTGAAATTCTCAGCACTTCCCATGCCTCTTCCGCCAGATATGATTATTTCAGCTTCTGTTAAATCAATCTTTTCAGATGCTGCTTTTATTACTTCCTTAACTTGAGCAAGTATTGAAACAGACCCAGCATAAAAATCCACAACTTCAGGTAAATCTGCCCCTTCTTTTTCAACTGGATTTACTACATTAGGTCTTAAAGCATAAACCTTTTTCTGATTATTTAATTTTATCTTTGATAAAACCTTTGATGCAAACATTGGTTTTGTAACTGTAGCGTTTTTAAAATCAATATCTAAACAATCAATAACAACTGAAGCATTTAATTTAGCGGCAACTCGCGGCAATAAATCTTTGCCTTGTGCTGTTGCAAGCCCCAAAAGATCATTAATCCTATTATCTGTAATAACTTTTGATAAAAGTTCTGCATAAACATCGGGCTGATATGTTTTAACATCATCTGACCATACTTTTATTATCTTATTAACTGAGTATTTTTTTAATTCTTCCATAAATGAATCAACATTTTCAGCAAAAACTATGGCCACAATATCTCCACCTGCAGAATTAGCTGCAGTGAGACTCCCTAAATTAGCTTTCTTAATCTTATTATCTTCTAACTCAATATAAACTGCTGTAGTCATTTTATCCTCCACTGTTATTCAAATTTCTTCATCTTACTCCGTACGGCGTACACTGTACGCCGTACGCTATACGCTATATTACTTTTGCCTCTTCTCTAAGCAACTTAACAAGTTCTTTTCCTGCTTCAGCTGGTTCACCTGGAATAATTTTTCCTTCCTGTTTTTCAGGCGGTATAACCAGTGATTCAATAATAAAACTAGCTTGCACATCATTTATTGAAAGGTCTGCTAGACTTAATTTCTTTATCTCTTTTTTCTTTGCTTTCATGATATTAGGCAAGGTAGGATATCTTGGGTTGTTCAATCCCTTTGATGCAGCAACAATACAAGGAGTCGCCATTTCAATTGACTCTAAATTTCCACCACCAATCTCACGCTTAACATTTACTTTTCCATCTGCATATGAAAATTCTGTTACATTTGTTGAAACAGGATAGTTAAGTTCATTAGCTAGAAAAATATGAGTAAGATAGGCATCATCGTCAACTGCTTGCTTCCCCATAAATATAACTGCTGGTTCAGCCTCAGCTCTAACAACTTGTGACAAAGCTTTAGCTATTGTTTGATGATCCAGACTCTTATCAGTTTCAACATGAACTGCTCTTTCAGCGCCCATTGCTAAAACTTGCCTTATTGCTTCTTGGGATTTTGCTTTGCCAACTGAAATAACAATAACTTCAGAGCCACTAATTTTGTCTTTTAATTTTAAAGCTTCTTCAGCAGCATATTCATCATAAGGATTTAATACCCACTTTATTCCATTTTCATCTATTTGATTGCCATCTTTTGGAAGTATTTTGGCCTCTGTATCTGGAACTTGTTTTATGCAAACAAATATTCTCATGTTAACCTCTATTGAATTATAGATTAATAATTTTTTGTTAATATTATTTACTATGGAAATTAAAGTCAAATTAAGAAAAATAAAGGTATGATCTTAGAAAGCTATTTCGAAATCTGATTCTTCAACATCATTGCTATTAAAGAAATATACTCTATATTTTGGAGAAATATTTTCTCTAACATAGTCCCAATAAGCTTCAGGCGAGTATGCCTTAAAGTCCCTAATATCACCAACATAATAATGCCAGTTCTTTTTACCCCCTCTTTTAATAGCACGATATTCAAATGGAAGCCATTCAATTGGAGCTTCAGGATTCCACATATTTAGCTCATTATTTATTGCATATTCACATGCCTGATAAAATTCTTCAATATACAGAAAACCAGGATAAATCATAAACGGAGCAGCAAGTCCATATGATACAAGAAATAAATTTGTATTTACAGGTTCATCAAAACCTAAGGTTTCAAGATGATCTTTATCATCTAGAATAACAAAAGCAAGAATCCTTCCATATTTATCTTGAGAATCATCTAAAGTCTTTCCAGATAGCTCAAGCGTAACATGTGCTTTAAAAGGAAGCAAAGCCTTAAGCGAATCAGTTGCTTCTATTCCATATTCTTGAGGCTCATAATTGTTTCCATTTGCACTGAAATTTGTTTCTGGTGTATCAATTCCTAAGAAGCGTATTTTTCGATATTTACTTGATCCAAAATCAGAAGAAGCTTCATCATCTAAGACCACTCCTATGGTATCCCCATCATGCACATATTTAACCCTTGCTCCAATTTTTCCCTGTGCAAAAATTAATGAACTTGAAAATAAAATAAGACCTGCGATAAGACAAAATATAAACTTATAATTAAACATTTCCCCTCCTAAATATTATTAAACAACGTTCCCCCGAACGTAACACCTATAATGCTCGAACTCGTGCCCGAAACAAATATCTTAAGTTATAATATTAAAGGAAAATATATATAGAAAAAATAAGATTTGAAATTTTGAAAAAAATGGCAATAATAGCTTATTATCACGAATTCCCCTCCTCAGAAATTTGGCATTTTTGAAGTTAAATAATATAAAAAATGCAAAAATAGTCAAGGGTATATTGAAATTATGGTGGCACTACCACGTTTTGTTCTCACTCAATTTAATATTCATAAATTTGGAAAAATTGAATTTACCTTATCTGTTCCAGCTCCATAACGCTATCAAGATAATATCTTTTTTTATATTTTGTCCCCTTACACATTATTCTGAACAATAGATCTTACATTTTATTGAACCAATAAAATTATTTACAACTTAAACTAAACGATAAGGGAAGTGGACAGTAGTAAAGGTTTTTTAAGACATTGGAGGAAGCGATATTTTTAATTTAAAACAAAGGGAGAGGCTTTATGCACCTCTCCCTTTTTATTATGACGAATAACATTGCCACCTCATCGGCTATCCCTCAACAAGTTGCACCTCTGCAGAGCTTGTTTCTGTTTCACCGAATATTATTATTCACATTAATTCTGAAGCAGCTATTCGAACATGCTCAGGCGTAACTTCATTTTGTTTATCAGCTGCAGCAGTGATTAATCCACCTCTTGCTAGTGATCCGGCTTTTCTTAATAGTCCTCCTGATCCTTGAAAAATTGCAGTAATTGCATCTTTAGCAAACAGCATTGATGAACAGCCTGCTACCTGCAAATGATGTTTTAAATATTGTTCCATCTGCTCTTTGTTGATTGGAGACAAGTGGGTTTTAGCTATCACCCGTGAAGCAATCGGAGCACATGACCTTAGCATGAGATGATCCAAAAGACTTGCTTGTCCAGCAAGTAGCATCGATATATGGATTTGGGAATCCAGTTGATACTGAAAGAGAGTATGTAGTTCAAATAGGATTTCTGGTTTCAATAGATTGGCTTCATCTATAACTATAATTATTCTCTGTTTTTGTGACAAAATTAAATCTTCGATAGTTGATCTGATAGCCTTTAACAAAGTTGGTCTTCGTCTGCTTACATGATCAACATTTAAAGCTAGAGCCATCTGCTCATAAAAATCTATTACAGAACCTGATCCTGCAATAAGCGGTGCTTCATAAATTTTACCATTAAGCTTAAA
>JBDREC010000079.1:0-6426 GCA_043820105.1 Pseudomonadota bacterium | reverse complement strand
TTAGTATTCGGTATTCAGTATACAGTATTCAGTATGGAAAAGAAACTGAATACTAAATACCGAATACTGAATACCAATTTCAGCCCAAGAGATCCTGAACTCGCCTTGTTCTCTTGTTCCCCTGCGCTCTTGTTCTCTTTTACTAAGCAATTTCCATGCCAAAACCAGCAATTTCCTAAGTCCTCGATTTCATTGAAATCCCAAAAGGCAAAAAATCAGCAAAAGTCAAAAAGTGACAAAAATTGTCACCCGACGTGACAAAAATTGTCACCCTATTGTCAAGGGCTTGTTATTATAGGGGAAATGCGCTGCGGCAAGGTGACGAAAATTGTCACTCGGCTCATGTCTTTTGTTTTCGCATGTTTTCGACGAGGGTGTGTATGGGATAATTTTGCCATTTTAATTTTTTAAAGGCTGCCAGGGACTCTTTTTGTGTTTTTCCCCTGATTGCTTTAATTTGTCTAATATGTTATTCTATTATTAATTATCAGTTTATTAACGCTTTGATATTGAGGGGGAATGTGCAATTATGGCCCAAGTGTTTAAAAGATCTTTTAAATATCTAGTGCTTATCTTGTTTGTCCTTTCATGCAGCAGGCAAAATCAAGGAGATATTAATAAGGAAAATGGAAACACAGGAGATGAAATTTCAACATCTACAGTAACTGGCAAAATTGACCTACAGCAAATATATGATAATTTAGAAAATTTAAATTTATCCACCGATGAAATAATAAGCAGAAATGACGCGCGGGATATTATTGCTGATGAAATTATTACGAGATCAGATATTGCTTCTCCAATAAGCAAATCAGATACATTTCTTAAAGCACAAAAATTTATTGATGAAAATGAAAGCCAGATAGCAGTTTTTGCTTCAATCTGGTATGATGATTCACTCTCTGATATTTCGCTAATTGATGAAGATGGTTCGTTTGAACTGATAGCAAATTATAATACAGATTTTAAAATATTTTTACTTTTACTCAGCGTTTCTGGGGAAGCTTCAACTGCCAAAAATAGTTCTACTCAAAGTTACTCAATCGCTCTGGGAATTCCTGTTGCAAGTAATTCCAATGATATTTTTTATATCTCAGACACTGACCTTGATTTGACTAGCTCACTAACTGTCGACTTGGGATCATTAGATATTGAACTTTTAAATGGTCAACTTTTGGCCAATTCAGAAGAAGAATTGCCTGATGCAGTAATATTATCAGGTTCTGAAAATTCAGAGGAAGCTGAGGAAGCAGAGGAAGAGGAAAGTCAGGAAGAAGCAGAAAATGAACAAGAAGAACAAGAAGAAAATCAAGATGAGGACGAAGAACCCATACAGGAAAATGAAATAATTATATCAAAATTAACAGTTGGGAGATATCATGGTTGTGTTTTATTTTCAAATGGAAGAGCAAAATGCTGGGGAAAAAGTTCAGAAGCGGAACTTTTTAGTCCAAATTTGACAGGGGAAGATATAGGTGATGATGAAGGAGAAATGGGAGAAAACCTTGAATATGTTTTGGCTGATTTGCCGGCCTTTGATGGAATGGGAATTATTGACGTCGCCGCAGGCGTTCATTCATGTATAATTCTCGACGATCATAGGCTGATTTGCTCGGGATATTCGGAGGTTGGCGCACTGGGAACAGAGCATACTTACGGAAATTATCCAACAATGGAAGCAGTTGATGTTGGCGCAAGTTACTATGTAACAGAAGTATTTTTAGGACAAACTTCAAATACTTGTGCAATACTTTATAATTCAAATACTGGTATTGAAGATACTCTGAAGTGCTGGGGAGCAAATGATTACGGGCAACTTGGGCAAGGGAATACAACTAATGTTGGTAATATGACAGGTGACATGGGGGACAATCTTCTACCGATAAATCTTGGCGCAGATAGATATGCCACAAAAGTATCAATCGGGAACGGCAACATCTGTGCTCTTTTAGATAATGGTAAAATTAAATGCTGGGGAGCAAATAACACTGGAGTGCTTGGATTGGGTAACCTGGAAATAAGAGGTGATGATGAAAATGAAATGGGAGATAATTTGCCATATGTGGATCTTGGGGATGGCTATGTTGCATTAGATATTTCAACAGCAAATGATGTTTCCTGCGCCATTTTAGAAGATTTCAGCTTAGTATGCTGGGGAAATAACTCCAATGGACAACTTGGTTATGGAGACTGGACCCTGGGTATTGGCGATGAACCTTTGGAAATGGGCAGCAATTTAAGACCTGTTTTATTAGGGACTGGAAAAACAGCAAAAAAGGTGTCTGTTGGAGCAAGCGGTATTTGTGCAATCCTGAATGATGATACAATTAAATGCTGGGGATATAATGTTGGAGGAGTATTGGGAACCGCTGACAGCAATGGAACACCAATACTGGATCTTATCGGTGATTCAGTTGAAGATATGGGAGATAATCTTTTGCCTATTGATTTGGGTATAGGAAAAACCGCTTTAGAACTTGAGGTATCGGCTGAACCACATTTTGCTTGTGCTGTTTTAAACGATTATTCGGTTAAATGCTGGGGACAAAATGAACTTGGATCCCTTGGTTTAGAATTGGAAGATGACAATGACAAGGGTGATGATGAAAATGAAATGGGAGACAATTTGCCAGAAGTTGATTTTGGGTTGTAAATTTTTTATTGGATTTAGGTTTAAGGAAATGCCGAGTCTCTTCTCTATTGAAAATTGATAGCGAAATCTTAATCTTCTAAAAGTGTAAACATTGCTCCATCTTTGTACGCATCAGATGTTCCAGTTTTATCTCTGGCAATAGGTTGACGATATTTTCCAATTGTATCATCATTGTCTAGGTCTTGCCATACGATAATTGAAAATTAATTGTTGATTGTTGATTAATAAATTACTATCGAACTACAAAATTATCAATAACCAACAATCAATTCTCAATTTTCGATTTTAGCCTTTTCCTTGTTGCCTTGCGCTCTTGTGCCCTTTAAAAGCGCCTGTACCTTGACTCTCACCGAATGTCGCCTGGCACTTTGGGCTTATAATGGGACGCTACATTTTTCTAATTCTTCAATTAAATAACACGGAAGCGAAATAAGTTTGAATTTTGCAGCTTCAAGTTTTTCTTTTTGTCTTAATTGATGTGAGACCTCCTGAGAACTTGGAGGATTAAGATCAAAGCGGATTGCCTTGCTTGCTTTTTTTGATAAAATAAATTGCTGCAAAGATTTTAAGGTTCCACTTTTTCCAGCTTTTACTTCAATTGGTATTGTATTTTGATTGCAAGAGATAACAAAATCAACTTCTGCGTTTAAAGATTTCCCCTCTCTTATCCAGTAATATAGTTCTGGTTGTTCTAAACCGAGTTTATTATACGCTAAGTGTTGCGCAATAAATTGTTCTGCTAGCATTCCTTCATTCACTAATTTTCTTTCATCAATATTGGAGATTGCTCTCCAGTCTAATCCTAGCATATAATTCAATAAGCCAATATCTAAAAAATATAATTTATAAATTTTGTCATTTGCTTGGGTTTTCAATGGAATTCCCGAGCAATCACTGTGATAGGCAGGTAGTAAAAGTCTTGCTTTTATAAATAAATCAATAATTAATTTTAACTTATAAGAGGGTTCATCTTTTGTGATGTGACTATACTTAACTTTTTTTCCAATTAGCTGCGGTATTGAATTGAATATTTTATGGACTAAAGAAGCCTGTGAATATTTAGAATATTTTGGAAAATCATCTTGATAGGTTTCTATTATTGATCTATGGACTTCCCTGCATTTTGCAAAACTTTTTGTTTCTTTATAAATAAGTACAGCCTCTGGCATTCCACCTGTAAAAAGATATTCTCTTTGCTTGTTCAGTAGCAGTTTATGAGCCTTGCTTGGTACGGATTGATCGAAGCTGAAATTGTCTATTACAGAAAGAAGATAGTCTTCGTCTAAGGCCTGGAGAAATTCTTTAAAGCTCATCACATTTAAATGTAAATATTCAATTCTTCCAACTGGCATCGAATAATTATGGTTTGCTAATGTAAATTCCAATAGTGATCCTGCAGTTATAATAGGTAGGTTGGGATAATCTTCATAAAAATATCTTAAGCATGGAAGTGCAAAAGGAGTTGCTTGGATTTCATCAAGAAAAAGTAGGCTATTGGGTCCAATTGTTTTTTTGCATATTGCTTCTAGCTCTTTTAAGATTAGATCAGTTTTTTTTCCTTCAAACATTGAATCTAAATCAATATTTCTTTCTAAATTGATTTCTAAAAGATCAAGATTTTGTGACTTAGCGAAATTTCTTACAAGTGTAGATTTGCCAACTTGACGAGCGCCTCGTATAACCATTGGCTTTCTTTTTGCCTTTTTGAACCAATCAAAAAGGTTGCTTTCTAAGGATCTTATCATGCTATATACCCATATATTATTAGTATATTGTATAAAACACGGGTATGTTTGTCAAGAGATATTTAATTTTTTATTTCAAAAACTATCAGAGATTAGACAAGTGTAATGTCTTTCTTTTGTTCTTCATTGAAAAAGGTTGTTAATAATTGGGCTATTAGCAAAGTGCCGAGTCTGTCCTTCAATGAAAATTGATTGTTAATTATTGATTATTAAATTACTATCGAATCCAGAAATTTTCAATAAACAACAATCAATTCTCAATTCACAATTTTAGCCCAAGGGAATCCTGAAACAAGTTCAACCTGACCTCGCTTTATCAACTTTTTTAAAGTCATAGTTCTACTATAGAATCAGAATACTTTTTCTTGATCTTTAGATTATTTTAGGGTGATAATATTTTATTATTTTTAAAAGGTAAAATCACAATGAAACTTGATTTATCAAACCTGGAAAAAGCTATTTTATCATTTGAAAAAGCAATGAATTTGGCTTTATCAGATGCAATAAAAAATTCAAATGATGAAAATCTCATCACAACAATTCGAGCTGGAGTTATTCAAAATTTTGAATTTACATATGAATTGTGCTGGAAGTTTATTCAAAGATGGCTTAAGGAAAACTATTCAAAAGAAGAATCCCAGCTTCCAAGAACCAGAAAAGAATTGTTTAGAATGGCAAACAGAGCAGGCCTTATCAATGATGCTCTACCATGGTTTGAATTTGCTGAAGCTAGAAATCTAACTTCACATATTTATAACAATGATACAGCAGAGGATGTCTTTAGACAATCAATTAAATTTCTTCCAGAGGCAAAAACATTATTAAAGATGTTGGCAAGCAACAATGATTGATTTGAAAAATGAATACATTGAGGAAATTAAAGCAATATTATCAAAACATGCAATGGGAATTGAGGTAAGGATGTTTGGTTCCAGAGTTAATAAAAAAGCCAGGCCTAATTCTGATATTGACCTAGTTTTGATTGATAAGAATAAAATTAGTTTTTCAAAGTTAAATGAAATAAAACAGGTCTTTTCAGAATCAAATATACCCTATATTGTTGATGTTATTGACTGGCACAGTATTTCAGAATCTTTTCAGAATATTATTTTAGAAAATTATATTGTTTTGCAAAAATGAAGATTGAATAAAATAAGCAGATAATGTTTTTTATATTAAAATGTGGGTGGCATATTTTTGCTTAGTTCTTGGACGCCACATTTTTCAAAAAGCTTCCATTTGATATTTTGGCGGGTTCTGATAAGCTTCGATTCATGATTGAAAAGGGTAGTGATCTTAAAGAAATTGAAGAGGCCTGGGATGATGAAAAAAATGGTTTTATTAAGGTAAGAAAGAAATATTTAATTTATTGAGGGATTTTTTATTACTCACTCGGAATTATTAAGTAACAAAATTATGGGGAATACATTGTCTTTTAATCTTCGATCATGGTAATCAAGCTACCAGCTTTGTATGCATCAGCTGTTCCAGTGTTATCTCTGGCTACTGCTTGTTGATATTTGCCTATCGTATTATCATCATCCAGATCCTGCCAAACAAGGATGGCGCATCCCAATACCGGATTAGCAGAGTCTACTTCCACTGTGCCATATAAATCGCCATCTGGAGTAAATCCAATTATTCTGGCGTTAGCATTGGAAGCTACGATACTTTGAGTGCCTGGTGATTTATTGCCAGTAAGTTTACTAAATGCACCTGTGTTCCATGGAGTTGCTCCTGCTCCTGCTCCATTAGCTCCAGTAAATTTATGGAATTTTGCATTGTCAATGTTGTAATCAGCTTCAGCTGCAAAAACGCCATTGACAAGCATTCCAACTTCAGATTTTTTAGACTTTTTGATGTAAGCCATGAAGCTTGGGATCGCGATAGCTGCCAAAATGCCGATGATGGCAACAACGATCATTAGTTCGACCAGTGTAAAACCTTTCTTTTTCATTGTGTTCTCCTTTGAAAAAAGTTGTTAATAATTGGGCTATTAGCCTATTTAGTATTCGGTATTCAGTATAC
>JBDREC010000078.1:0-36879 GCA_043820105.1 Pseudomonadota bacterium | reverse complement strand
GCACAAGCAGCTCAAGCTCAAGCAGCAGCAGGAGCAGGTCATGATTTAGCGATGGCCCAATTAATGGCTGATCGAGATGTTACGCTTGCTTATATACAGGCAGGAGGCGGCGGAAGAGTAGGCGCGCCAGCTGAGAAAAAGATACCCTGCGAAAATGATATGGATCAAATTTGCAAAGCATGTTTTAAAACATCCTGGAAACCAACAGACTGTAACTGCACAAAAGAACTTGGAAAGTGGAATATTGCTGCTGTTGGGATTAGTGTGATAGAAGACGCATGTGCATCTAGAGCAAATAAAGAGCAAAGAGAGAAAGAAAAAAGAGAAGCGAAAGAAAGAGAAGCAAAAGAGAAAAAAGAGAAAGAGAAGAAAAATAAAGCGATAGTGGCTGATGATGGTAATCCAAAAAAGATAAAAGAAAAAGAGAAAGAACTAGAAAAGTTAAGTGATAATTTAGAAACTGAAATTACTAATCTAGATTTAAGCAAAAAAGACGAATTAGCTCAAAAACTAAGTGATGCAGCAGAAAAAGCTGGAGAAATTGAAACACTGAACAGAGAACTTGCAAAAGCTTATAAAGAACAAGGAAATAACGATGAAGCTGCAAAATATGAAGCCATAGCAGAAAAATATAAAGAGGCTAAAGAACAATATGAAATTGCACAAGATGCAATTTCAGCCATTGATGAATCCCATAAAGTCTCAAAAAAAGATAAAGCGAAAGAGGCTATTACAGCAGCTGATACGGCCCTTACTTCATCAGAATAAAAGAATAAATATCCTTCAAATTCATCCAGCAAAATTAAATTTTCAATAATCAGAGATCAATTTAAAGAAATAAAATATCCAATAATTAAGCTGTTTTCAAAAAACTAAAAAAGGAAGATTTTTAGAAAAAAAAACATAAAAAACCCCTAAAAATAAGTATAATAATTAATCATGATTAGGATTACAATTTTTCACAATTCTTGGTTCTTTAATCCTAATCGAAAAAAGTTGAATGTTATATTTACTACTTAGGATTTAAGATTAAGATTAAGATTTAAGAGTTAAGATATAAGAAGAAAAAGAGGCAAAAACAAAAAAACATAACATCCCGTGTTATCATCCCGTGGCTTGACCCAGTTTCCAGTTCGGTAACTAGTTAAATTTTTCAATAATCAACAGGAAAGACGTTACCACATACTACTTACCACTTACCACTTACCCCTTACCCCTTACCACTTACCACTTACCCCTTACCACTTACCACTTACCACTTACCCCTTACCACTTACCCCTTCCTCTCACTGTTCCCCAGTGTCTCAAGAATCTAATAAATTTGAATTCCCCTTATATATATGTTATAATAATATAGTTGTGCTAATTTCCAATAAGTCATTGAAATAGAAAAGAAATTGCCAAGCACACACAAAATAACAGTAGAGGGGGAACAATAATGAAGAAACAACTTAAAATTCCAGCCCTTATAATCGCGATTTCCACATTTTTATTAGCATTATCCTTGGGAGTTGTAGGATTTTGTGGAGGTAAAGATGTAGATACTCAAGGATCTGATTCCCTTGAATATGATCCAAATGTCTTGGTGGGAATGAGTGAAAAATCGAGTTTAAATTTAAATTCGGAATTTGTTGAACAGGGCGATTTGGGTTATTATCCATCATTAGAGTTGATAGCACAAAACAGATTATTATTTGCTGTATACGCTGAAAGTTTTGCAGTAAATGATAAAAAATTGAAATTTGCGCGCAAGTTAAAAGAAAATAACTGGGAGCTTTTTGATTTAATCTCTCAAGGAACATCTGGTTATAATAGCAAAACATTACTTGATCGCAATAATTCACTGCACATATTAACCTTGCCATACATTTATGATGACCCTCAAGTTACATATTTAAAAATAATTGATCCTGGTCAAGATCCTCTTGATCCATCAAATAGGGAAGAAGCAAGCATTGAAGGAACAAGTGCACGAAATGTATCTAACTTAATTATTGCAACACAAAGAAAACATTTTTTCTATAAAGATCATATTGAGCAAGAAATTAAATATGCAAGACAAGCTTTGGCAGGTGGTGATTGGGAAATAAGCAATATCACACAACACACTGCGGAATACACTCCATTAAAAGCTTTATTTTTTCAAAATAACTTATACCTAGTTTACTATGATACCACAAACCAAAAAGCCAGTATAGCCTGGAAAACATTTGATAGTGAAAATATTATTGTAGCTCCACTGCATAGTCATGCAGAATCAATTTCATTGGATTATTCCATAGATGCGACAATTGACAGAAATGGTATTATTCATGCTGTATTTGTTAATGATTCTGATGAATTTATTTATACTCACGGAGAGTTTAATAATTTTTCTGAGGAAGTAATCGGGGAACTTCCATATCACGGGCAGAGAGGAATACATATAAATTTAAAAAAAGAAAATCCAATCATAACATCATCAAATGGAGATGGCTTAAGACTTTATCGTAAAGTCGCTAATACTTGGTCTTATGATTTGCTTGAGGAAAATTATCTTGGTGGCCAGCATTCTTTTGTATTAGATAATAGAGGTTTTCATCTAGTTACATCTTTTTTTAGCCAAGAAAATGAAGTAGACTGGGGTTTAAAATATTTAAAAGGAAGTCTAAGACAAAACAATCCTGAACCAGGTGATGGTGATGGCGATGGTGATGGTGATGGTGACGGTGATGGTGACGGCGACGGTGATGGTGATGGCGATGGTGACGGTGATGGGGATGGTGAATGTACAATCGAAAGTGGAATTATTGAAGAAAACGCCGGTGAATATAACAGCATTGCAGTAGGCTCCGATGGCATACCACATATTGCATATAATAATGGAAACTGTCTTAAATATGCTACTGGATCACTTGCTGCCTGGTCCAAAAACCAAGAGTCCCAATGCACTTTCGCAAGATCTATAGACATTAAAACAGATCCAAATAATTCGAATATGCCACATATTCTTTTTTACAAACCCACAGATTCAATGCTTTGGTCTGACCCTGCAAATAATACAATCAGCACACAAGTAGAAAGAAGCATGGGAAACTATTACAACCTGTTAATTGATAGCTTAAGCAACACACATATGCTTTGCAATATAGGCTTTGATGTAAATGGTAATGAAGAGTCTTCAGATCCTGCTTATTATTGTGAGCAATTTTCCTGTAATGGAAATTGGAGATATATAAGTACTGATCAAACAAATTATATTTCTGGTGACATTGATGCAAATGACAATATCCATTCAGTATTTTTTAATGACACAAATAACAACCTTCAACATGGCTTCCTTGATAGAGGGCTTGATCCTTGGGGTGCCTGGACAATTGAAGATGTACCAGACCCCAATCCATACGGAGCCTCAGAGATCGGAACAAGACCTTCAATGGTCATGGACCTGGGCAACAATTTACATACAGTATATTTGGATTCAAATGAAAACATGTTATATTATGCAAAAAAATCAAATGGTTTATGGGAGTTTGAAACAATTAACCCAGCAGTTGCAACTATAAAACGACCAAATTTAGCAATTGATAAAAACGATAATTCAAGACACATAATCTACTTTGATTCAACCAATGGAAAAATGATGTATGGAAATGATTTTGGAGATGGCATATTGAACTTTATTGAAATAGGCACTTCTTTAGTTGGTGGAGATATTAGATCAGATCTTGCACTGGATTCAGTAAATAATATCGCCATGATAGTTTTTCAAAACAGCAGTTCAGATCTTCAGTATATTAAGGTACCATATTGTAACGCTTTATAGATATTTTACCAGTATCTTAAATCTATAACTTAATTCCTTTTACATTAAAACTAAATGTTTATCCATAAGCCCGAATTCCGTTGACATGTCGCGTAATTTTCTATATTGATATATTTCTTGCTAAATAAGCTATTCGGAACTTTCTTATTATTATAATGTTTAATAATAGTTAGATAGTCATTTTACCATTTTTAGGGCAAAAGAAGCAGTTCAATTTTCATAATTTTTGAATTGGGAGAAAGATATGGGCTCTAGTGGCAAAATAAAAAACATTTCTATACTTTTATTAATTTCATTATTCTTATTAACATCTTTTATCGCATGTTCAAATACAGATGAAGATACAGATGATTCTGGAATTTATGGACAGACTGGTGAAGGAGATGGAGATGGAGACGGCGATGGTGATGGAGATGGTGATGGTGATGGAGACGGCGATGGGGACGGTGATGGTGATGGTGATGGGGATGGCGATGGTGATGGGGACGGTGATGGTGATGGAGACGGCGATGGAGACGCTGAAACAGACTCTGACGGAGATGGTTCAACTGTCGAGGCAGGCGACTGTGATGACACTGATGCAAGCATTTATCCAGGTGCCAATGAATATTGTGATGGAGTTGACAATGATTGTGATGATGAAATTGATGAAGCTGATGCCCTAGATGCCTCCACCTGGTACTTAGATGAGGACACAGATGGGTACGGAAGCAGTGAAACAAGTATTCAAGCCTGTGCTCAGCCAGATGATTATGAAAGCAATGATGAAGATTGTGATGACTCAGATGCTTCAATAAATCCACAGGCGCCAGAAGACTGCTTAGATGGAATTGATAATAATTGCAATGGGCTTGTTGATACAGAGGAAGCACCTTCAACAGTCTACTATCAGGACGATGATTCTGATGGCTACACAACAGGAGTAACTTACGAATCATGTGGAGCTATGTCAGGTTATGTTGATGCCTCTGCATTAATGTCATTAGTAGACCTTGATTGTAATGATTTTGATGCTGATATTAATCCAGGAGCTGATGAATTCTGTGATGGAGATGATAATGATTGTGATGGAAGCACCGATGAAGCTGATGCTATTGATGTCTTAACCTGGTATCATGATCTTGATGGTGATGGCTATGGGAATGCAGCTTCAATTGATTATGCCTGTGAAAGGCCAAGTAGTTTTGTTTCAAATGATGAAGATTGTGATGATACTGACGGGGCAATAAATCCAGACATGGATGAAGTTTGTGATGGAGTTGATAATAACTGTGATGGAATAACTGACTCTGATGCTATTGATATGACAACATTCTATTTGGATAGTGATATTGATGGTTATGGAGATAGCTCAAGTGGAATATTTGCCTGTACTGCGACTCCTGGATATGTTGCAGACAATACTGATTGCAATGATACAGAAGCTAGTGCCTATCCAGGTGCTTCAGAAATCTGTGATGGAATAGATAATAACTGTGATGGTTTATCAGATGATGAGGATCCACTCATAATAGGACTTACAACTTATTATATTGATGATGATGGAGATAATCACGGAGTAAGTGACACAACAACTGAAGCTTGTGCTTTGCCAGACGGTTACGCTGAGTTAAGTGATGATTGTGATGACACTGATGCTGAAAGATATCCAAGCGCCTCTGAAGTTTGTGATGCTAAAGATAATGATTGTGATGATGTAGTTGATGAATATGTAAAAACAACTTATTATAAGGATAATGATGAAGATGGATATGGAAATCCGGATAATACAACAAAAGCCTGTTCTGAGCCAACAGATTATGTTGCAGATAACACTGATTGCAACGATTCAGACGCATCAATAAATCCCGGAGCCCTGGACGACGCCATGATGTTTGACGGAATAGATCAAGATTGTTCAGGATATGAGGCTGAAATTAGTGGCTTTGATGATGACAGTGATGGTTATTCGCCGACAGAGGGAGATTGCAATGATAGCGATGCAACAATCAATCCCGGTGCCGCGGAAATTTGCGACTCTATTGACAATGATTGTGATGGAGCTGTTGATGAAGATGTCATGATAACATGGTATCCTGATAGAGATAATGATGGTTATGGACTTTTTGAAAATTCTATAGAGGCTTGTTCAAACCCTGGAGATATGATTACCTCAATTTATTCAGAGGAAGCTGGAGATTGTGATGATACTGACGCAATGTTTGCATATGATTATTATGTTGCTTTAGATGGAACAGGTGATTTTGATACAATACAAGATGCTATTGATTCGGTGGAAGATGGAGCATGCATTGTTGTTGCTGAAGGTATTTATGAAGAAAACCTTATAATTAATGATAAAAAACTTAAGCTTTTAAGCTTAAAAGGACGTGAAGATACAATTATAGATGGAAATATGGAAGATGTTGCTATCAGTTACTCTTTATCCACTTATTCTGGCTCTGAAACAGAAACCAATATCAAAGGCTTTACTATCAGACATGGTAATGGCGGTGGAATTTACGCAAAAGATTTAAGTCAGGATTTAATCATTGCTTCCAACAAAATTAACTGCAATCAGACCGCGAGTTACGGAGCAGCTATATATCTTGACAATTCTGAAGCCCTCATTAGTGGAAATGAACTGCAATATAATTATTCAGAGATCAATGGAGGAGCAATTACCGTGGATAGCTCACCAGGAAGCATGATTGAAGAAAATATAATTTCCCACAATTTTGCCGAAACCTCAGGAAGTGCAATTTATCTTAATGCTTCAGATAATGTCTCAATTGATAATAATATAGCTATTGATTATAATGAATCATTTGCTTCCTTTGGTGCTATTTACGTAAAAAATTCTGACAATATCTCAATTAGTTCTAACACCAGTATTTCAAATAACACCGCTGGATCGTACGGTGGTGCTATTTATGTGTATAGTGGCAATTCGGTGTCAATTGATAATAATACAACCATTAGTAACAATATCGCGAATTCTGGTGGTGCCATTGCCTTTAACAATGTTGAGGCTGGCCTTTTGGATAATAATAGCATCTCAAATAACACAGCAGCAAAAGGTGGTGCATTTTATTCTATGAACAGTGAATTTACTATTTCAGGAAATGAATTTAATAACAACACTGCCCAGGCTGATTCAGGAAGCAGCTTAAGTGGTGGAGCAATATTCTTTTCAGCAGCAACAGATCCCATTATTATTTCCGACAATGATTTCATTTCAAATAGTGCACAGAATTATGGTGGAGCAATATATAGTTCCTTAAATAATGCTGCCTATACTATTACCAACAACAGATATATTAGCAATTCAGCAGAAAGTGGTGGCGCTATTTATATGAATTATGTAAACGGTGAAAATGAAATTCATAATAATATTTTTACTAAAAACAATGCCACAGATAATGGAGCAGCATTTTATGCTAAGCACACATATGGCATGGAATTTTTTAACAACATTTTTTATGCTAATGGTAACAATGGTACAGCTGAAGGCGTTGTATATCTGGCGAATGAATCTTCTGAAGACCCGATACATATCGTCAATAATATTTTTTACTTTAATAATGGTCAGGGATTTGGTTCTATTTATAAGGATGAAAGTCTGGATGCCCCTGTTTACATTGCAAACAATATTATCGCGAAAAGTCTGGATTGTGGTGTTGCGATGGAACATTCTGGAAGTCCAACTTACACTGCCTTATTTCATTATAATTTGATGTTCGATAATAACTCTGATGACTGGTGCCTGGAAACTGACTATTCGGATTCATCAGCATATAACAATATACTTGGGTCTGATCCAGAACTCTTCATTAAAACCTATGATGGGGACAGTGATACTGTCATGGACATTACTATTGATATTGATGCAAACGGCATTCCAGACATTTTAGAGCCAAGTGATCCAGATGATGAAGTTGCCTTTAATCAGTTCTTGATAAGGGCTTATTCTCCTGGAATAGATGCAGGAACTTGCGATGTTGATGCTGATGGCTCTTATGATGATTGGGATGAAGACGGAACAGGCGATGATTTCGATGAAGATGGATTTGTAGACACTGCAACAGACATGGGAGCTTTTGGCGGAAGATGGGGTGGGCCAGGAAGCTGGTAATTCCGATTTATCTGCCTTTAAAGCTTATATTTCTTCCTGCATATTGCATACCTAATTAACATAATTAAAGATGATAAAATATTTTTATCCTTTGGCAATCTAACCTTAAGCCAATAAAATGGATTTTTGTGGCGTTTGCTAATATACTTAAGTATTTTGATTTCTTCTTTAGAGTACTCATTAAGGTTATAATTTCTCTGTATATCTTCCGATATTTCAAGATCTGTCCATAATAAAACAAGACTTATTGCTTTTTTAATTAGAACCGTTGTTTCATTTTTCGCAGCCCTTTCGAATAATTCAGAGACATCACCAGAAGCAATTATCTTTTGCAAAGCCAAATAAAGATCATAAATTCTGATAAAAACAATCTCATTTTCATGAGTCAATAAAAGGTGAATTGACAAGCTAATGAAAGTATCTATTAAATCAAATATTCTTATTTTATTATGCTCTACAGATTTTTCAAAGAATACTTTAGTTTTTAATTTTGGGAATATTCCCTTGTAAGCATTTAAAGACCAATGCAAATCAATTGCTTTATAATTATTTTTTTTATTATAAAAAGTTTCTTCTATATGCAATTCTTGAATTTTTTTCATTATTTTAGAATCATATTTGCTAAAATACGACAGGCTTCCAATTGCTTTATGAAACAAATTATACTGCTTTGGATTTACTAAAAGATCGATATCTGAAAAAACTCTTAAGCCTTGTTGTGGATATAAAAATTGATCTAAAGCAGGCCCTTTAAAAACAATAACAGACAATTTTTCTTCATTAAACTTTGAAAACAATTCATTTAGTTGCCGAATAGAAGCAAGGCTTGCACAACAGGCAGAAAGATACTTTGATCTCAAATCCCCTAAGATCTCATCTGGTGGCATAAATTGAGGCTTATTTTTTTTTAATTTGTAATAAAATACAAAGCTTGCATTATTTCTATTTGTGAAAGCCAGGTTCTCTCTCCATTTTTCTAAAGAAAGCTCACATTCACAAATACTAGCCTCTTCAAATAACACAGAAAAAAAATAAAATAAAAATTTTTCATCACACTCCATAAGCATTTTTTTTGAAAAGCCATCAAACCCTGATTCTTCATAAAAGTTAATTGTTTTTTTAATATCTTCTGGTGTTTTTATCATAAAATTAAATTAGCTCCTTGCCCTATTTTAATAGAATTTTTGATTCCAAAATGAACATATTCTTTAGCTTTTGATATAGCCACAAGAGGTTCCAATCCTTTTGCCATATTAGCGGCGATAGCAGAAGAAAAGCGGCAACCCGTACCACGCACTTGACAAGTGTCAATAGTCTTAAGAGAAAGCGTTTCTATTTTTTTTCCATCATAAATAAAATCAGAAGTAGTATTTGGCATTTGGTATTTGTTATTTGTTATTTTTTCAAGATGTCCTCCCTTAAGAACAACATATTCACAATTTGTGCCTTTAAGCTTTGATAAAACTTTCTCAAGATTTTCTTCACTATCAATTTTAATCCCAGTTAAGGTTTCTGCCTCTGGAATATTTGGTGTTATAACTTTTGCCAAAGGGAAAAGCTTTTCCAAATAAAAGCTTTTAAGATCATCATCGCTTAAATTTTTACCAGTTGTAGAAGTTAAAACAGGATCAACTACAATGTTTTTCATTTCATTAACTATAATATATTTTTCTATAAGTTCAGCTAATTTTAAATCCCCAACCATACCGATTTTCACTGCAGAAATATCGAAATCCTCAATCAGGGAATCCAATTGATCTTTCAAAACATTCGCTTTTACTATATGCAAAGACCTAAGCTCTGATGTGTTTTGAGCCGTAAGAGCGGTAATCGCACTTAAGCCATATACCCCCAGATCACGAAATGTCCATAAGTCGGCTTGAACACCTGCGCCACCACAAGGATCAGAGCCGGCGATTGTTAGCACTGTTAGCATTAGCTTTTCTTTCATAATAGCTGGTAGTTGGTAGCTAGTAGCTAGTAGGAAAATAAATTATTAATTCACATTGCCCAACAGTCCCTACAAGCCACAAGCTATAAGCTACAAGCCTAATATGTTAGTTGTCTTTTCAAGGTGCTCACGAATATAGGATTGTGTCAACCTATCATTATCAACAAATATTATAATAACGAATTTTAAAAAAGAAACTATAAACTAAAAATCGATAAAAATCATCGGCTATTTAAAAGTTTTTGTTTGAAGTATTGAATTAAAATTAGAAATCGTTTCCATGAGACACTTATCCCACGAAAACATCATTGCTTGTTTTTCTACTTTCTCAACAAATTCTTCTTTTGCAACCCTTGTCATAGCAATAGCATCTTTAATAACATTTGCAAGCATTTCAGAATCTTTGGGAGTGTAGTATAATGCTGCTTCAGCAAAAATCTCAGGCAAACAAAAATTCCTGGCTGAAATTATTCTGCATTTATGTGCTAAAGCTTCTAGTGCAATCATTCCAATTGACTCAACTCTACTGGTCATTATGAAAAGCTGAGAATTAGAATAGCACCAGGTCATTTCTGGTTCAGAAATTTCATCAGTCCAAATAACTTTTGAGTTAAGGTTGTGTTTAGCTATTAGTTTATCTAAATATGCTTTATATTTTTTTTCGACATCATTTAAATTAGATGCAATTACAATTCCCTTAATTCCAAGTTGATTAAAATCAAAAAGTGTAAAAGCTTTAATTAAATCTTCAAAACCTCGATAGGATCCAAAACTACCTGCAGTGAATATGAATTTGTTTTTCCAATCATCAGGAACTATAGTAGGCTTAAAAGATTGTTCACAAGGATTGACACCATAGTAAATATAGTTAATTTTGTCTGAATTAATTTTTAATTCTTTTTTTAAATAAAATTTGCAGCTATCAGAAACTGTAATTACTTTATCTGCCATCTGAAAAGACATCAAACTAATTCTTTTTTTGAGTTGTAATTTAATTTTGTTTATAAAAGAAAAGTCACTGCCATTTTTAATAAAAGGCCTCATATCTTGAAATAAAACAACAACGGGAACCTTCTTGAATTTAAAAGGACGTTCAGCAGTAAGAAAAATAATATCAGGATCAAATTCTTCAAGAAATTTATATAATTCTTTGTTAAAAAAATAATTCAATAAGGTCAAATTTTTGCAACTTTTATATTGAACCCCTGCAATCTTTTGATCAACAAATAATTTTTTAATAGAATTTGAAAAAACACATAGAACTTCATCAACTTCCTTGCTACCGCTAATCAGTGGAATAATATTATTTAAATATTTTTTATATCCACCACTTATACCATTCTGCGTAATGCTTAATATTGCTATTTTCATAAAAACTAATTTGAGCCTCACTATTATCAAATAAACTTTTAATTAAAGCTTTCAAGACATCTTTGGAAACACTCAAACCTTATATACTACATAATCTTTAAATGTTTGTAAATCAGCTTGAATTCCCGCTCCACTACATGGATCCGACCCTGCTATTGTTAAAACAGTTTTCAATTTTATCTCTCCATCGCTTCATTTAAATGTGATTTTATATAAGAAGGTGTAAGCTTGTCATTATCAAAATATAAATAATCTGTACGATATCTCATTTCGGGCAATCTTGCCACATTTGAAGCAACACTATTTATTATGTCAGGATTAAAAATCTGACTTCTTAGAGACAAGTTAATTTGATCAGGAAACCTTGGCCTTATATACCATGGTTTCAGTATTGTCTTTTTAAAACAAAGAGGGAATGAAAGCATAATACCAGCCTCTTTTCCCCTAGTACTACCAGTGTAGAATAAACCAACATTTGTATTGCCATAAAAACGATCAAAATATATTTTATAACCCCAGTCACGATAATAATAATATCCTGCCTCAAGCCCAAGGTCCAAATCCAATTTTTGAACCCTGTATCTTGCAAAAACATTGGTGATTTTCCTATTGAGCCAAAGAAAATAACTTGTATTAAAGCTTGAACCAAACATCCCTCCAAGTTTTAAATCGCCCTCCCTAGAGTACCATGATGTTTCATTGAATATAGCTAAATCATTTGAATAGGCAGACTGCTCAAATTGCCCAAAAGATGTTAGATTAAAGACTCTAAAGGGCAATAAAAAAGCCTGATGATACATTAAGTTTTCAAAACCATAATCATAATCAAGCCCAAGCATTGATTCTTCGGTATTTACAAGGGGTATTAAATATGAAGTTCTTAAAAGTCCGCCTTTAAAAAGAGGTGTTTTGATTTCCGGCATTAAGGCTAACTTAATGTCAGCAATACCAAGATCTGTGCCAACTGTATATTTCCTTTTTGGTAACAAGAAAAAATCACTTTTTGAAAATGAAGAATTAATTAGCCCTGAGCTTTTATCTTTATAAGCATGTTCAACAAATGAAAAATGAACTAAATTCACAAAATCTTCTGAAGAAATTTCATAACTTGAAAAAGCCAAAAGGTCTCTGATCTTAAAGGCAAGTTTCAGTAAAGCGATTTTTTGCTTCTTAATAATAAGGTTAATTTCATAATTATTCTCATATTTATATTCAGACAAAACACTTAACATCCTGGCAATTGCATCAAGCTCGGAGCGTGGATAAATGCGATTTTCATATTCAATTAAAATACTATTTCCATCAATCCTTGAATATAAATTTTCAAAACCAATATTTTTTAATTTGCTCAAAAGACTATTAATTGAAAATTCTTTTTTATCTTTTTTCAAAGTCTTTTCATGTAATCCCATCTCTTTTTTATGTCTAATTGGTCTTTCATTAAGAGGAATTTCCAAGCCTACTCCCCAATAATGATTGTTGTTATTCCAAATATCTGAAAGAATATATTTTCCATTAATATAAGCCAAAAAACTATGTTCTTTAATAAATTTCAAGAAAGGGAAAACAGTAAGACCTGCGTTAAACTTTTCTGTATCATATTCTGCCTGAATATAAATAGACTTTAAAAAAGATGTTTCTATTGATGAAAAAAATCCTTTTAAACGATCTGGTCCAAAACCATATCCGGATGTAAATCTAAACGTATTAGAATAAGTCTTAGACATAGCTAAATAGTATGAATTAAATAATTCAGATGCTCCTCCAAAATCCTGAACTCCAAAAGCCAAAGCAGGAAGATAATACCCCTCTTTTATTATCTTCATTTTGCAGTTGGCTGATAGGTCTCTAATATATCTTTCATGATTTTCTGGTAAATCTAAATCCTGTTCATATCCGGCTGGAGTCTGTGAATCAGCAAGACGAAATCCCAGCTCAAGCCTTGGCAAAAAGCCAATCCCAAAAGTAAAATTATATTGTTTTGAGACATTACTATTTACAAATGTATCAACAGCTGTATTAAAAACCAATCCAAGTTGTCCATCTTGATAAACTTCACCTGTTGGGGAAAAGATTGCACCGCTATAACCTTCTGAAGTTAATAAGGGCATCAACTTATGCGAATCAGAACCAATATCAAAAGTTAGCTGCTTTTTTAGATCTGTTATTAATGAATAAGGATAAATCTCAGGAAAATAAAAAAAATTAAGGACTAGCAATAAAAAAAGAAATTTGATAAATCTTTTAGACATTTCTAGACATTACTCATAATAGTACACAAATTTCACCAAGATATCGGTCTATTTACAAGAAAGGCAAAATTCTTCCACTTGAGAAGCTATTTTATCAGAGGTAATATAGTATTCTTTCTCTAAAACCCTATTAGCAGGAGCTGGGGTGTCTGGTAAAGCCATTCTAAAAACCGGAGCCTTAAGGTATTCAAAAATATTTTCCGAAATAAGAGCTGATATTTCTGCAGAAATTCCACATGTTTTCCATGTTCCATCCACAATAACTGCTTTTCCTGTTTTCTTAACAGATTCAAAAATTAAATCCTTATCTAAAGGCTTAATTGAACGTAAATCAATAAGTTCAGCATCTATGTTTTTTTCATTTAAAATTTTCAAAGATTTTAAGCACTCTTGTGTTAAATATGAATTCGAAATTATTGTTACATCATTACCATGTTTTTTTATTTCGCCTTTTCCAATAGGTATTGAATAAATTTCAGTGGGAACAACATCTTCAATATTATAAAGCCATCTGTCATCAATAAAAACTACAGGATTATCATCTTTGATAGCTGATATCATAAGTCCCTTTGCATCATATGGAGTAGATGGAGTAACAACCTTAAGACCCGGGACATGCGCAAAAATACTTTGTAATGCTTGCGAATGCTGAGCTGCTTGCTCCCCCCCCCGGTTGATAATTGACCATACAACTACTGGAACAGAGGCTTGTCCACCGTTCATATAATACCAGTTTGCTGCTTGATTGATTATAGGATCAAATGCATATAACATAAAATCCATTCTAGGATGAACAACTACTGCTCGCATACCGGCAATTGAGGCACCCACTGCGGCACCTGTCATGGCATTTTCAGAAATGGGTGTATCTATTACCCTTTCCTCTCCAAATTTCTTAATCAATCCCTGAACAGTATTACCAACGTACCATGGACTTTTAACCCCTTGCCCCAATACAAACACTGAATCATCAGTTTCCATCATTTGATGAAGAGCTTCATTTATGGCAAGACTAAATTTTAATTTTCTTTCATTTGAAGACATTTGAATATAACTCCTTTACGTCTGGATACGGACTGTTTTTCGCAAAATCAATTGCTTCATTTATTTCTATTTCAATTTGTTTTTTTATTTCAAATTTTTCATTATCATCCAGCAAATTATTTTCTAACAAATATTTTTCAATCCTTATTACAGGATCTTTCTTTACCCAAGCTTCTATTTCTTCTTTTGGCCTAATATCAGTATGTTCTCCTTGAAGGTTATCATCTGGGCCTACATGTCCTCTTAACCTATAAGTGTGAAATTCAATAAAAACAGGTCCATTACCATTTTTAATGAGATCAACGGATTCCTTGATAACTTTATAGGTTTCTAAAACATCATTTCCATCTACTAAATAGCTTTGTATACCAAGCGATGACCCAACGTCCTTTATGTCATTTTCAACCCTAATTTCCTTAATGTGTAAATGAGTAGAATAAAAATTATTTTCACATGCAAAAATGATTGGTAGTTTATTTAGAGCTGCAAAGTTAAGTGATTCATATAAAACCCCTTCTCCTGTTGCTCCATCACCAAAAAAGCTAACTGAAACTCGATTGTCTTTTCTTATTTTAGAAGCTAAAGCAACGCCCAAGGCTAAAGAAATTGTTCCAGCTACAATTGGAGCTGAACCTAACATTCCAACCCTGGTATCAATCAAATGCATTGATCCACCTTTTCCCCTTGAACAACCACTATCTTTGCAAAAGATTTCCGCAATCATTTCCTTTAAGTTTCCACCCTTTGCCAGATAATGTCCATGGGATCTATGGTTTCCAAGAACGTAATCCTCTTTTTCCAGAAGCTCGCCAAAGCTAGCGGCAATTGCTTCTTCACCACTATACAAATGACAAGGACATTGAATTTCTCTCTCTATAATTGGATTAACCAGGCTTTCTTCACAAATCCTCATTTTTAGCATGGACTTATATAGATTTAGTAACAATTCTTTTGAATATTCCATATTAAACACCACATTAATAAAATTATAACCTTTAGGTTTCAGGCAATAAAGCTTAATGAAAAAAAGAAATCAAGATTTATTTCGTAAAATATCCATATATTTAGTGTATGAAAAAAACAACTTATTTTGAATAGAATTTTTTAATATGATTTGAAACATATAGAATATCATCATCTGTCACAGACATGTTCATAGGGATCATCAATTCTTTAGTAATCATTTGTTCTGTTTGTGGCAATACAACATCAAATCCAAGAACTTTATGCTGATGAACAGCCATCCCTCCCCATTGTCTTAAAGTACCAATACCAACACTTTTCAAGTAATCTTGAAGCTCATCTCTATTTTCTGCTTCGATTTCATAATTTTGATACACATCAAAATGATCAGAACAATCTGGTCCTGGAGGAAGCAATAGAGATTCAACTGGTAATAAATATTTTTGATATAATGATGCGACATGTCTTCTGCGTGCAATTATCTCATCGTATTCATCAAAAATGAAATTTAATATTGCGGCTTGAAGATTATCTAATCTAGAATTATAACCCCAAGATTTAATTTCACCATTTTTATCTCTTCCATGTTCGTGCAGTTGATATATTTTATCTGCAATATCATCATCATTTGTAACAACAATTCCACCATCGCCAAAACACCCAAGAATTTTTGCTGGATAAAAACTAAATGCTGCTGCTTTACCAAACGTACCTGCGAACTTATCTTTATATTTAGATCCTAACGCTTGTGCAGCATCCTCGATAACATTTAAACCATGTTTTTTAGCAATATCCAATACAGCATCCATCTGACAAGTCCTACCATTTAATTGTACTGGCATAATTGTGGTTGTTTTTGAAGATATTACCTTTTCCATGCAATCAACATCCATCATATGATCTTTTCCACATTCAATTGGAACAGGGATACCACCAAGTCTATAAACAGCTGAAGCAGTTGCAATAAATGTATGAGAAGGCAAAATAACTTCATCGCCTGATTTTAGACCGCTAGCTTCTAGGGCTAAAATAAGTCCATCAGTACAATTTGCAACTCCAATTGCATGTTTAGTACCCAAATATTTAGCGATTCTATTTTCAAAATTATCTAGATCTTTTTGAAGAATAAAAGCTCCTCTAGAAACGACGTTTTTTATAACATCAATTAATTTTTTACCATATCTTTTTTCGAATATTTGATAGTCAAAAAAAGGAACAGACCTAACTTCAGACATTGTTTACTCCTTTTGTATTAATTAGTAATCCTGGGAACTCCTATTGGTTGTCCACCACTTCTTGTACTGCATATTGTTAAAATTGTGCAAATAATTATTATAAAATCAATCCAAATATTGTTTTTTTCTAAATATAAAAGCTGTAGTCTAAGCTTGTCAGGACGGATTAATTGTTCATATGCCACATCAGCATCAATAATTCCAGACTTTTCAATTATTTCACCCTCGTTATGAAACTTGATAGAGGACCAATCTGTAATTCCTGGTCTTAATAATAATATCTTTTTTTCTTCTTTAGTATATTTATTAACAAATCTTTCAACCTCTGGACGTGGCCCAACTAGGCTCATATCTCCAATAAAAACATTAATAAGTTGAGAGAACTCATCCAGTTTGAATTTTCTAATAATATGACCAATTCTTGTTAAACGGAAATCTATCGTGCTTGTTGAATCAACACCATGTTTTTCAGCATCAGCAACCATGCTTCTAAGTTTAAATATCCTAAACAGTTTTCCATGCCTTCCAACCCTAACACCTCGATAGAAAACAGGGCCTTCTGATTCTAATTTAATAGCAATAGATATAATAAGAAAAAAAGGACTAAAAAATATGAGTCCTATAAAAGAAAAAAACATATCAAATAATCTTTTACTCATCGTTTTCATATCCTAAAAAAGTTTAATAATTAATTTCTTAAATGTACATAGTATTGTTAGTTATATTCATAGTCATATTAATAACAATATTTAAGTCCACATTCTCATGATTAGCGTGATATTTAAAACCGAGTTCTTGTATCTCCTGTTCACTATACATTGGATCCGCCACATAAACATCAAGGCCTGCCTTTTCAAGCTCTTTAATGAAAGGAAGAGATCTTGTATAAGCTAGCTCTTTTACACCTTTTCTGTATGTAATTCCAATTACACCAACTTTCTTTTTCCCATCTAATTTTTTTTAAAACTTTATTTTTCCAATAATGAATCATATCATCATTCATGAGCCGAGCTGTTTTTGTGAGTGGGACATCATTATCATTTATCAAAAACCATGGATAAACTGGAATACAGTGCCCGCCAACGCCAATGCCCGGCTGATGAATATTTACGAATTGATGATTTGCTTTTTCTCTCATTTGTTTAAAGTCAATTCCATATTTTTCGCATAATTTAAAAAGCTCATTGGCCAAGGCAATGTTAACATCTCTATAAACGCCTTCTGAAACTTTTATCATCTCAGCTGTTTCAGTTGTGTCAACCTTGTCAGCTTTTGTGCAAAATTTTGAATAAACATCAAAAACCTTGTTTGTAGCTTTTTCATCAAGTCCTGCTACAACTTTTGGAAATTCTCTATATCGTGAAATTGACCAGCCTGTCATGATTCTTTCTGGTGAATAAGCTAACATATAATCAGAACCACTTTTATCTAAAATAGGTTTTAAACGATTTCGAGTTGTACCAACTGGAACTGTTGTTTCTAAAACAACTAAATCATCATCTTTTAAACCTTTAGAAAGTTCATTCATGACAGTATCAATATTATCAAAAACCGGTTGCTTATTATCATCAATAAACAATGGAACAATAACTATAAAAACATTACATTCTTTTAAGATTTTTTCATAAGAAGTAGTTGCTTCAAAGTTAACTCCAATATGTTTGTCAAATATTTCTGAAACTCCTGGTTCTTCTGGGATCGGATTGATCTTATTATTAATATCTTCAACTCTTTTTGTCGAAACATCTAAGCCAATTACTGGAATATTTTGTTCAGCAATTACACAAGCTAAAGGTATTCCAGCCTTTCCAAGTCCAATTACGGCTATTTTGTTCATTCGAAACTCCTTATTTTTACCACAGAGGCACAGAGACACAGAGAAAAAAATAAAAAAGAATTTTATAAAATAAAATTCTTTTTTATGTATATTAATTTCTCTGTGTCTCTGTGTCCCTGTGGTTTCTTTATCACTTACATTTTAGCAAGTACTTTTCTTCTAGTAATTAACCTTAACAACTTCACCAAGTTCAGCAGATTTTTTCAAATCCTGCGCAAGCTTTAAAGCTGTAAGTCCGTCATAGCCAGTAATTAAAGGTTTTGTGTCATTTTTAATACAATCCGCAAAATGCTTTATTTCAGCCATTAGAGGTTCATATTTGTTAATATTATATCTAATCATAACACCTTCTGAAACACCTCTGACCATGTCAGTATAGGAATAGTCTTTATCTATTTCTTTGTTTTCAAAAAATAAAAGATTTTGTGAAAGATAGTCAGCAACAAACATTCCTTTTGCTCCTGTTACAAAGATTTTTCTCATCTTGGTTGGTGTAAGCCAGTTAATGTTTAGTGTGCAAATAATATCATTATCAAGTCTAATAGTACCTTCTAGAAGGTCTTCATTATCTGTGTTAATTTTATTTCCTGTTTCTGCATATAATCTTGTAATTTTTGCATCTGTTAAAAATCTGATAATATCAAGATCATGAACAGCTAGATCAATTATAACACCAACGTCTCTGATTCTAGCTGGAAAAGGTCCAATTCTGTCAATGGCTATTTTAAATATCTTACCAAGTTCGCCCTCTTTAAGTCTTTTTCTAAGTTCAGCAATAACAGGATTAAATCTTTCAATGTGACCGATCATTACTTGCACGCCTTTTTCTTCAGCAAAATTCAAGATCTCTTGACCTTCAACATCAGTAGAGGCAATTGGTTTTTCAATTAATAAATTAATTCCCTTTTCAATACACTTTAAAGAAACTTCCTTATGCAAAGAAGTAGGAACAACAACAATCACCATATCAAATTCATTTTCATTTATCATTTGCTCGTAATCTGTATAAGCTTTACAGCGATATTTTTTTGCTAATGTATCAACAGCTTCCTGATTTACATCAGAAATTGCTACTAATTCTAAATTTTCAACATCATGACAAACTCTTGCATGATTTCTTCCCATAGATCCAACACCAATAACTCCAACTTTCATTTTTATTCTCCTTTTTATTTAGCCACAGAGGCACAGAGAACACAGAGAAGTATTTTTTTTATTTCTTCGAAATAATATTTTCTATTCCTCTGTGACCTCTGTGTCTCTGTGGCTTGTATTCTCTTTTACCCTCACTAATTAATTGTTCTCTTAAGCCTTATTATACAACGGTTTTTTTGCCACAGAGGCACAGAGAGCACAGAGAATTGGTTTTTTTTTATTTCTTCGAAATAATATTTTCTTCCTCTGTGACCTCTGTGTCTCTGTGGCTTTTTAAATTCGTTATTTCAAAGCGTCTTTTACGCTCTTAACAATAGTATCCAAGTCTTCTCTGCTTAATGAAGGATGACAAGGAAGTGAGACCACCTGCTGTGACATTTTTTCTGCAACAGGAAAATCACCTTCTTTGTATCCAAACTTTTCATATAATGGAAAAAGATGGATTGGTTTTGGATAATAAACTCCAGCGCCTATCCCACCATCTCTAAGTTTTTGTAAGAATTCATCTCTACTTACTTTTTCTGAATCAACTTTAATAGTATATTGATGAAAAACGTGTTTGCAGTTTTCATCAATATGTGGAATTGTAATTCCTTCAAGTCCACCAAGGCATTCAGAAAGATATTTAGCATTAGTAATTCTATTGTTTGTTACTTCTTCTAGCCTTTCTAGTTGTGCAAGAGCTATAGAAGCACATAAATCAGTAGTCCTATAATTGTAACCTAATTCATGATAAAAATATCTAACATCTGGTCCTTGACCATGATGCCTAAATCTCATGACTTTAGTAGCAAGTTCTTCACTATTTGTTGTTACGATTCCGCCTTCGCCACTCATAATGTTTTTTGTTGCATATAAGCTAAAGGCAGCCATATCGCCACAAGCTCCACTCATTAGATCGCCACGTTTTGCATTAACAGATTGGCAAGCATCTTCTAATAAAAACAAATTATGCTTATCCGCTATTTCTTTAATTTTTTCATAATTATAAATCTGACCATAAAGACAAACAGGGATAATTGCTTTTGTTTTTTTAGTGATTTTTTCTTCTAATTTTTCTGGATCTAAATTAAAAGTTTTTTCATCAATGTCTGCAAAAACTGGTGTAGCATTTTGCATTAATATTGGATTAACAGATGCTATAAAAGTAAATGGAACTGTTATGACTTCGTCTCCTGCTCCCACACCAAAAGCAGCTAAGGAGGCATGAATTGCTGCAGTACCTGAATTGGTTGCAACAGCATATTTTGTACCGCATAAAGCAGCAAATTTTTCTTCTAATTCTTTGACTCTTGGACCTTGAGCAAGCATTCCTGAATTCATCACTTCAACTACAAGTTCTTTTTCTCTATCACCAACTATTGGTTTAGTAATAGCGATCATTATTAATCTCCTTTATTTGAGGATTATTGTTAAAAATCGGCCGTCTTTTAGCCCTGAAAGCTAAAAAAGGCAAGGAAAATACTCTGATAACCAAATTTTATTTTTGCCACAGAGGCACAGAGAGCACAGAGAATTGGGTTTTTTATTTCTTCGAAATAATATTTTCTTCCTCTGTGACCTCTGTGTCTCTGTGGCAAAACAAATCTTACAATTCCAGCTTAAAATTACATTTTTTACATTCATTCTCACTGTCAAGTTTTTGACCACAATGACAGACGTAACCTCTTAATTTTGCAGGGTTTCCAAACGCTAGGCCATGGTCTGGAACATCTTTTGTGACAACAGATCCTGAGCCTATTAAAGCAAATCTACCAATTGTCGTGCCAGCCACGATAGTTGCATTAGCGCCAATTGAAGCTCCTTCTTTTACTAAAGTCTTAGATAAGACCCAGTCATCATTAGATTTTAAAGAGCCATCAGGATTAATTGACCTTGGCAATAAATCATTTGTAAAACAAACATGTGGACCAGCAAAAACACCGTTTTCAAGCACAACCCCATGATAAACAGAAACATTGTTCTGAATTTTTACATTATCACCAATAATAACATCAAAATCTACATAAACACCTTTTGAAAGGGTACAATTTTTTCCAATAACAGAATTCTCTCGAACTTGACACCAGTTCCAAATACTGGTTCCTTCTCCGATTTTTGCATCAGGAGAAACTTGGGCTGTTTCATGAATCATTTTCAATTCTCCTATTTAAAATTTTAGACTTTTATTAAGTTCGTTTTATTTGAATAGCAAGAAAAAATATAGAAGCAAACCTCAAACGTAATGTTTTCTTCCGAAAACAAACATCACACCACTATCAACACTGGTTCGCTATATGCTCACTTTCATTCAATAAAAGCTCATGATATTGTTATGGGTTGATCAGTCTATTAAGAAAAAGATTGTTTTTATTCGAGATTTCAGGTTAAAAAAACATTACATATTCAAAGGAAAACATACCATACAAATATGAAGGGATTTTAATGTCAATATTGCAGTGGATCAAGAATAAGGTTAAAATATCTAAAACTTTTTGGCGGTTTCGTCATTTAATAGATAGAAAAGTAATGAAAAATTACTATAATAATTTCAATTCCGAAAGAAGAAATTTCTATTCTGAATTCACTAATTTGAATAAAATAAAATCTGTTTTTGAGTATGGCTGTGCAAGTGGTCCAAATTTAGCGAATATTAGAGAAAATTGTGAATCTGGTATTTTTCTTTTTGGATATGATATAAACCCTAGTGCAATCAAATACGCGAAGAAAAGATTTGATCAAAACACCTCTATTTTTGTTGCTCAATTACGTAAACGTGAAGTGTTTGAGTCACTCCGTGTTTTTGGATACAAGAAGTTCGATTTAGCCATATATGATCGGATTTTATATCTTTTAACTGAAGATGAAATAAGGAAACACTTATTGGAGTTTGCTGATCTGTTTCTTTTTGTAATTGTCGATGATTTTCATAACGAATCTTTTGTAGATAGTAATGGTGCTTACCACTCAAAAAACTACAAAAAGATATTTGATGATTTTGGATTTGATATCATTATCATTGACAAATCCCAACATCTTTCTAAAGAACGGTTTTTTGACGAGAATGCCAAGAGATTGGTATTCAAAAAAAGAGCTTTTTGATTTTCTTGTTTAAAACATGTCTAGGACTTCTGAAGCAAAGACAGCTAAACGCTTACACTAATACGATGCAAGTGTTTCAAGGTGCTTTACAAGACTATCATACGTTTTTTCAAATGAAAATTGATCTTCATAAAGATTTAACGCGTTTTTTGCCATTGCTTTTCTTAACTCATTATCTTTTTGAAGAATTTTCAAGCAATTATAAAGGCTATCGTCGCCATCACTATCATATTTTAATCCAACATTATGTTGATTAATAATAGATGCAACTTCTCCTTTTAGTGGACTAAGAATTGGTAATCCTAATGATAAGGCATCAATTATTTTATTCGGAATACTATTAATAAAACTATCAATATTTATATAAGGAGCAAGAGAACCTATGCATCTCTTGGCCAATGTTTCAATTTTAGGTCTATCTATCCAACCGGGAAAATGCACATTGGAAAGACCGGACATCATTTTTTTTATTTTCTCAGAACAACTTCCTTCTCCACATATAATTATTTCTATATTATTGTTTTTTTCAAGGGCAATTTTTGCTGCTTTATATATAGGATGAAAGTCAAATGCATATGAAAGACTACCAATAAAACATAATCGATGTTTTCCATTATCTATAATACCTTTACTATCCCACCACTTTCTAGCTTCATTTAATTGAGAATCTGATACCCGAAATTTAGGGGATGTAAGGAAAAACACACCATCTTTATTTGTTTTTTCGCGACCGATAAAACCCAGAGTGCTATCAAGAAATTTATTTGCCATTGTAGTCACGCCAGTGACGTCTTTGATTGCCTTTTTAGCTAGATAGAAATATGGAAAGAGAGCTAATTTTCCTAGAGGTCTAATTAACTTCGGCAGAGGGTCTAAAAAGATTACTGGCCAAAGATCCTTTACATCTAGAATAGATGGAATATCTCGTTTTTTAAGCCACTTTGCCAATAGATATGCAGTTTCAATAGGAGGAAAGCCAATAAATGCAATATCTGGTGAGGATTCTTCTTCAGACAACAGCTTTTTTAACCTAAAAGCAAGCTGAGCATGATCTAATAAGCGCCCAATTCCTATATTTCTTTTATATCCCATAGTTGGAATTAAACGAATTTCAAATTTATCAGACATCTTAATTCTTTTATACTTATTATAGCGATGGCGTTTTTCTTGATGGTAAAAATCCGTGCTCCACAAAACAACTTTATGTCCAGCGTCAAGCAGAGAATTACTTAAGCTGACAGCTCGCATTGGTCGTGCGTTTTTATCATCAATTTGCAATGGTTCGCCTGTCTGAAAAATCCAGACTAGAAGAGACGTTGAATTATTAATATTCATTTGATCCTTTAAAAAAAATTACTGCTTTTTTTAGATTTAGATATACAATATAATTTATTCTTCCATTTAAACCAATTTAGAGAAAACTCATTTTTTGATCAAACAACCATTGAACAAAGTGGATATTTTCTTTTGTAATCTATATTTGCCATATGGAATATAAGTATAGTACCTATTTGTGCCAATAATTTTTATTAATAAATTTTTTAATTTTGTCCTTATTACACCTGTTATTATCTTTTTCAAATCAAATTTACCAAAGTGAATATAATTTGAAATTTCAAGCTCAATAGAAACCAAAAATTCGTGTTTTCCATTATTAGAAGTGCCGCCCATCCTAAAAACAGAAACAACATTATCAACATTTTTTATTTTATATAAATTTCTTTGCCGAATCATTTCCCAAAGATCATAATCTCCGGCAAACTTATAAAAAACACCGTATGGAATTTTTTTATAAATTTCAGATGAGATGAGTGTGCCAGGATGTGAAGGGTTACTATTATGCATCTGTTTTTCACTTGAAGGATAAATCCAATCTTCAAATAATTTATCATCTATAGCTAAAGCTATTTTTCCAGCAATCAACAAGGGTAATTCCTTTTCTTTTAAGCCTAAATTGATTGTTTGGCTAATAGAATTTTCATCAAACAAATAATCATCTGAATTAAGAAATAAGGCATAATCTCCTGATGCAATCTTACTTCCCTTGTTCATAGCATCATATATCCCAATATCTGGTTCGCTTTTCCAATAGCTTATGCAAGCTTCATATTTTTTGATGATATCTAAAGTCCCATCTGTCGAAGCACCATCGATGACAATGAATTCTATATTTTTATAGACTTGCCTTAATACACTTTCAATACAACGCTCTAGATATTTTTCGCCATTATAAACAACTGTAACAATACTTATAAGAGGATTGTGCATATCAAAATTAACTTTGTTTTTATTTATTTTCTCTGTTTCTTCAGTGTGTCTGTTAATATCCAAAAACTTTCCCTTTCAAATTATTTTGTAAATAAGTAGAAAATGTATAGTCTATTTTTTGCTTATGCTTAGTTAAATAAAATAGTTTCATATAAGTTTTTATAACACTGTGCAACTTTTATCATTTCAAATTCATTTAAAACCTTCATCCTAGCATTATGCTTTAAACTGTCATAATCAGGATTTTTCAAAATCCAATTAATGCCTTTAAGCAAATCATCATCAGAACTTGACATATTAGCAAGATACCCATTCTTCTTATGCTCAATCATATCACCATTACCCCCAATATTAAAAGCAACAACAGGGGTTCCACATGATAAAGACTCTATAACAACATTAGATAAATTCTCTTGTAGAGAAGGTAGCACTGTAACATCTGCGGCATTATATAGTATTTTCATAGAAATTTCATCATTTAATTTTCCGATAAAATGAGCAGGAAATCTAAATAAGCTTGAAGTTGTTTTTTCTACGGAACCTAAGATTAATAGTTCAATATTGTCTTGATCTATGCATTCAAGAGCTTTTCTTAAAAAATCAAATCCCTTTAGATAATCATTGATACAATCAGCCCCAAAAAGAACAAATTTTTTATCTAAGGGTAGATTTAAAATTTTTCTAGCAATTTTCTTTTCTATAGGTTGATATAAGTCTGTATCTATGGGATTTGGAATGTTTTTTATATCTTTCCTGCCTAACAGAACACTTTTTGAAGCACAATCTGCCATCCATTTACTGAGGCCAACAATTGTAATATTGTCTAATTTATTATAGATCTTATTTTTTTGTTTAAAAATTCTTTTACTAAGGTCGTTTTTTTTATTTGAATTAAGAATTGGACAATCAAAACATTGGCTTTGAAATTTGTTGCAATAATTGTCGTAATGACATCCTCCTGTAAAAGCCCACATATCATGCAATGACCAAACAATTGGGCATTTTATTTTTAATAAATCTTTGAGATGAATCATACCATTTGTGATGAAATGTAAATGAACTATATCTGGTTTTATTTCATGAATTTTATTAACAATATTCGAAAATGGCAGCCATGCTGGAGAAAATGGAAGTGTCAGGCGATTCTTATAAAAGTGAACTGGCAATTGATTAAACCTAGGTCTAGTATTAGGTATAATTTTATAACACTTCGATTCAGATGTTAAAACAGATGAGTCTGAACTAGTTTTTTCTTGAACTAGCATTTGTGAGCTTACACCAATTTTTTGCAAACCCTTGTTTAACCTATATGCAGCCTTTGCAGCCCCCCCCTTAATATCATTGGAATTAACGATTAATACTTTCATAAATTCAATTCTCTTAGTTTTTCTAAATAAATTTTATTTTTTCGCTCTACTAATGAAGAATTAAAAACAAAAACTTTTTCTTCATTATTAATAATCTTCATTGAAATGTTATCGTTTTGTAAATTAACATATCTATCTTTATAGAAATTTTGATCATCAATATCACTGACAAATCCACTAATTTTTCCCTTTTGTGGTTGAGTATAATCTAGAATATAGTTTTTTCCGCTGGCTATTGTTTGTAAAATAATGGAATGATATCTCATTCCAATATTAAAGTATGCATTCTGAAAAACATTAATGGTTTCTTTTAAGGTTAAAATTTTATTTTGAACGCTAATATTGGCTTTCTCTAATTCAAATGCAATTTTATTTAAAAACACTCTGTCATCATTTCCACTGTGAAAATAATGCATTGGTGTAAGTTTTATTTTATTATCATTGTATTTTTCCGCTAAGGCTTTTATAAATATTAACATCTCTTTATATTTATCTATTTTCTTTTTTGAATAATCTGAGGGAAACTCTCGTAAATTAGCTGTAATATAACTATCATTGGCTTTTGGGGTGATTTTATTGTACTCTAGTATACATTCAATAGAGGGATCAATACTAGTAAAAATATTATCTTTATTTAATTGCATCTTATAACTTTTGTTGATTTCTAGTAATGTATCTTTAGATTTTGAATCCCTCAAAACAATAAGATCAGCTTTTAATGCAATTTCATTAACACTTTTTGTAAATTCTTTATAAAACAATGGCCCGATTCCACAACCTAAAAGTGCTGTTTGTTTCTTTAATTTTTTTGCTTTTTTAAATGCATATTCAACCATAAAAAGCTCTTCAATATGCATAAGAGGTCCACCTCCAACAACTACTAAATCTGATTTTCGTATACTCTCATTAAGTTCTGAGGATTTTTTGCTGTTAAATATGTTTACCTCTAAGTCTTTTCCTGTTATTTCTTTCCAAAATTTAGAATCCTCTTTTAATAATCTTTCACTAAAAAAGGGATATAAACTACCAAGACTAATTTCAAAGTGATTAAAAACTTTAGCAAAAAAAGATAATAACCCGCACAATATTGCCCTATCCCCAATAGTTTCAGTGCCATACCAGCCTATAATTGTAATTTTCATATTAAACCAAGCCTACATTTTAATTTATATATTCTCATTGAATATCTATTCATAAAGATTTCTTTTAAAAAGATAATTAGATTTTTCAATTCTGGTTTTCCGTCGTAATCATGAATGCAATTAGGACAGTTATATTTAATAATATTTTTTCTATGTAATATATTATGTTCTCCAAAAAATAACTTTTCACCTGTTTCTTGTAGACAATTACCAATTCTATCACTGGCAACAGCGCAATAAAACAAATCGCCTTTTGCGTCTAAAGTAGCCCCCTCATCTTTCCAGGCACATCCCAAAAGTCTTCTGGGTTTATCTGAGTTTAACCAATAAAAAATGGAAAAATATTTTAGTTTTTCGTAAAGACTACCCGACGCAAAAAATTTATAATGCATAAATTCTTTTGATGCCTGTTTTGACATGGAATCCATCAATACGCTAAAGCCCTCCTTCAGCCGATCGCTTTCAATCCGCTTGTTTTCAATACCCAATCGATAAGTAATTGGAAAATTCTTTTTTTCAGCAAACGAATCCAGTTCTATTAAATAATCAATATTTTGCCGAATCACAGTACAAGCGACATCAAAAGAATCACAATATTTATTTTGGTTTTTTAAAATCTCCTCAATTGTAGACATTGTTTTAGAAAAAGCATCTTTTTTTCCCCTTATAATGTTATGTACATCATTTACACCATCTAAAGAAATGGCAATATGAAAACTTACTCCAGTTTTTCTACAATTCAAATAAATCTTTTCAATATTATTCAAAAAAGGATCTTTAATAAATCCGTTGGAAATAATATTAAAAGACTGAATTTTGGGTAATTTAAGTAATTCAGCTACATAATCAGGCAAATCAGGAATAAGAGAGGGCTCACCGCCATTTATTCCAGCTGCAATAATCTCTTTGAATATTGGATCATTCAAAATTTTACCAAACTCTTTTGAGCTTATGCCTTTAGTGGATGGAACATTCCAAATGTTACACATTTTACACTTTGAATTACACCGATAAGTTATAGGTAATTGTAATACTTTTGGATATTTTTTCTTTGATCCATTAATTCTTAATACAGAAGCCATTAAAAAATATCTTAATAGCCTAACGATATTATAAAATGTAGGATATTTCCTTAAAATTTTTCTTATATTAATCATTGCTTCACCCCAAAAGGATTTATTAAAGCTAGTATTTTTAATTTTAGCTGATCATGTAAATCTTTATCAAAAAAATCATACAAAAAATTCGCAACAAATAAAGAAATAAGACTTGCTATTGCAGAACCAAATATTCCATATGCCTTTATTAATATTAAATTCAAGATTACATTTGTTACAGCACCAGCTAAAACCCTATAAAAATTTTTCTTCATCATGTTTTCATTAATTAAGTATTTACCAAAAGCCGCACTTAGATAGACAAAAACATTTCCCCAAATATAGATTTTCAAAACATTACCTGCTAGCTCATATGCAGTTCCATAAAGAGTTGTAACTATCCAATTACTAAAAAAAGTTGTTATTAAAGAAATTCCAATAGCCATCCAAATCAATAGAGAGTATAGTTTTTTTATTCTATCTCTATAAAAAACAATTCCGTTTTTCTTAGAATTAATAATCGCCGGAAAAAGTGAATTTGTGATAATGGCTGGAAAAAAGTACCAAACTTCAGACAATCTAACTGCAGCAGAATATATTCCAACATCAGCGTCACAGAGCATTTCCTTTATCATTATTTGATCAATTCTTAAATAAACCATTACGGTAACACCCGAAAAAATAAGCGGCCAAGAGTATTCAAGCAACTGTTTGGCAATGTCAAAACTAAAATTACCAAAAAACAATCCAACTTTTTGTTTCCAGTAAGAAAAACAAAGGGATATCGCTAAAAAAATTTCATCCACCAAAATTACTATTACAAACCAAAACAAGTCAGCGCTAATAAAGATAAAATAAAGTTTGATCAATGATGAAATAAATGTCTGTGTCATTTTACAGATAGATACATATTTTGAAAGCACTTTAGACTGAAAATAATAGTCTATTACATGAGAAGATTGAAATATAAATCCACTCGCGATGATAAAAATATAGATATTAACAATATGGTTGTTAGAAGTTAATTGAACAACTACAGCAATTAGAATCAAAACAAAGATTCCACTTATTAGTCTTAGCCTAAAAACTGTCCCAAGAATATCATCTCTTTTTTCTGGAAATTTCACCAACTCCCTAACTGTAATTGAATCTAAACCAAGATCAGATAGGGCTTTAAATAAACTCGCGAAGGCAGTCGCATAACTAAGAATACCATATTTTTCTGGAGCAAGATAACGAGCAACATAAATTCCTACAAACAAGCCAGCAATCATTCTTAATATATTCTCGCCTAACATCCATGAAGTATTTGTAAAATATCTCTTAAACCCGTTATGATTTAGAAGGCTCAAAAGATATTGTAAATATTTATTAATTATACGAATGATTAGCATATTCTTTTTTCAACCTAATGACTCATAAAGATTCATCATCTTTTCCATTTCAATATAATAATTATTTTTCAACCTAATATTCTTTTGACCCTCTCTACCTATTTTTTCTCTTTTTTCATTGTTTAAACATAAATCTATAATTTTTTCTGCCAGTAAAGCAGAATCTTTTACCGGGAAAATTAATCCATTTATTTCGTTACTAACCCATTTTCTGTTTTCTCCTGAATCAGTAATAATTACAGGCAATCCAATAGCCATTGCTTCTGCTGTACTTGCAGCTATGCCTGCGTCTGATAAAGAAGTAGAAACATAGATATCAGAAGACCTTAATATTCTGGGAAGATCCTGATGAGAATATCTTCCAATAAACTTGATATATCTTTCAAGTCCAAGCTTTGCAGATACTTTCTTTAAATAATCTTCTTGAGGTCCTGTACCTGCAATAATTACTTTTATCTTCTGTATTTTTTTTAACACCGCTGGAACACTTTTTATTAGGGTTTCAATATCATAAATGGATTCTAGATTCCTTAAACTTATTATAACTGCTGAATTTTTTGAATTCCACTGTTCTTGAATATTAGAGTCCTTCGGTCCAGGGTTAAACTTCTCTGGTTCAATTCCAAAATAGATCAGCTTAATTTTTTCATGACCAATTCCCAATTTAGTCATAGCAACTATCATATGATCAGCATCACAGGTAATTAGCTTTGCCTTTTTTAAAGTATATTTTATTAATTGCCTTTTAATAAAAAATTGGCTTGCAAACAAAACATCAGATCCCCATGCAGTAGCAACTATGTTAGTAAATCCTGATAAAACTCCAATAATACCATAAGTTCCAACAGAGTGTATGTGCAATAGATCTGGTTTAATTTGTTTTATTAATTTCCTAAATCGAATAATTTGACGAATAAAGGTTAATGGTTTTGTAGAAAGTGGACCAATATCATAGAACTCAACTTTTTTCAATGTTTCATTTGTTTCTGACAGTGAAATCCATGAAATATCATGCCCTTTATCAACAAAATAATTAACCCACCTATGACTATGTAAAGAATTAGCCGCGGCGAAAAAACAAATTTTCATTCTTTTCTTCTTTCTTCTCTACTTAATAAAATAAATATCCCTGATGGCATAATACATAAATAAAAAAGTACCATATCTAGGTTAATCGAAATAAAAATAGAAAATGCTGCCATAAATAGCATTAATAAAATAATAACCATTTTAATAGGATTTGTCCTCATTGTAGCAAATAGAATTTCAAAACCTGATAAAACAAAACATGCAACTAAAAAGAAAACACCAACAACCCCTGTTCCTGTTAGAAATGAAGTAAAAGTGGCAGGTCGAACAATTTCTACTTCTCCAGTTGGAATTCCTATTTCAGAAAACACCTCTATATAATAAGGTATTAATGCATATCTTTCAGTATAAAAACCCGTTCCAAAAAAAAATGTATGAATATTTTTACTAATACATCTGAAGCCTGCTAGCACTTGTAGTTTACGGTCTAGGTCTGAAACTTGTTGTCCGGTCCCTGCAATAAACAACTCATCATAAAAAATTCTTATATTTTCAAAAAAATTGCCATGTGAAATAAACCCATATGATAGAAAGGAAAAACACAATAAAAAAATACCAAAAATAATTAAAGATTTTTTAATTCCTAGATTTGGAACAGAAAAAACAATAAAAACGGTGATGGCTATCCAGGACAACCGCGAATCATAATAAAAGGAGGTGGCAATTATCACAGAAAGAGTAATCCACGTAATCCTACTAATTTTTTTTTCTGATTCCGCACTAAAAATATACTTTGAGTCTTTTCCAAAAACACTATATAAAGCTGGTATCAGGGTAATTACTGGAAACATAGCTACTGAACTTCCTGCCCATTCAGTACCTTGAGCAGTAAATCTATTAAATCCCCTAACTAGCTCTGAAAACACCCCATGAAAGAGATATAAAGAAAAATATAATAAGCTGCCTAAAATTACTACAATAAGAATTTGCTTCTGAGTAGGTAAGGGAAATAATTTATAATGAAGAACATAAGATAGAAATCCTAGCATTGAAAAAAAGATGACAAATCTCATCATTCTGAAATCATTCAAAACAAAATATCCACGAAAACTTTCAATAATCAGATATACCATAAAGACAGAAAATACAATAAAATGAATGGTAGAAAGTTTAGATTTATTAATACCTTCTTCCTTGTTTGACACCCTTTTTTTTATAGAGAAAAATAATAATACCCCCATTAAAAGACAAACCAAAATAAATTCATCCATTAAGCAATATCCAAAAACCATTATTCCTCCACTCGAAATCATAGTAAATAAGAGTAAAGTTATAAATGACCCAGGTGAAGTAGCAGTCCTGATAATTACCAACACACCCATTATAAAAAAGAATGTAAGTAATAAAAAATATAAAATACTCATTTTGGGAAGATTATAATTGTTATTATTGTTTTATTATAAAATTTTCTTAAATTCATTTTTAACACCTGTATAAAATTCATGAGCAAAAACAAGAACTATCCCCATAAACAATCCAACCAAAACTAATAAAAATACTGTATATAATTTTGGCTTAAGTTTAGAACCGGTACCAACTGCCGGATCAATCGAAATAAAGGATATTTCCTCTTTAGACTCATCTATTCTTGCAAGCTCATATTTTTGCTTAAGAATTGAATACATCTGTGATTGAATCTTGTGTTCTGCGTCAAGCCTGCCATATTCCAGTGCCAAAAGAGGGACCTTAGATATTGGAATAATGATTTGTTCACTGCCATCGATTGTCGCTTTGTTAATTTTATTTAACATTTCGTTTTTTTGCATTTCAAGTTCTTTTTTTAACTTATTATATTGTTCTCGATCTTTTGATATATTTTCTAATACTAAAAGTTCAACTTCTTTAGATGCAATGGTTGCAATTGTTTCAGATGCTTCATTTAAAACAGAAGAGATTGAACTATTAATAGATATTGTATCTTTACCTTCTGAAAAGATAATCAAGGATTTTTCAAGATGTTTTATGTTGCTTAAAACATCTTCTAGTTGCTTTCCAATAAAAACTCGTGTTCTTTTCACATCTGATACAATACTTTCATTTAAGTATTCTTGAAAGCCAGTCACATATAAGTTAGCTATTTCGCCAGTACATTCGCTGCAATCTAGATTGATGATAATAGAAATCAATGATGTTCTCATATTTTTATCTATTGTAAGGCAACTATTTATAAAGGTTGTTGCAGAACTTGATATGTTCGGTGGATGAACATCAAAAAATAGCCATTTTTTCTTTTTCCATTGTGTTTTTTTCTTATCCCATATATTACTGTGAATTATGGGTTGAAGATTATTTTTTTTTATTATCTTTTCAGCCAAGGTGCGACTTTTTAATAATATCTCAAATACATCTCTAGAGCTATAATTTGAACCTAAAAAACTTGAAGAAATGCCCATATTTGACAATAAACTAAGTTTTGATTGAATTGAGCTATTTTGACCACTGATTGGATAAATTGTGGCAACTGATTGATAAATTGGAGTAGCAGAAAAATAATATATAATTCCAACCAGCAAAGATATGAGAATCGATATAATGGGAGTTTTTTTCTTTTTTTTTAAAATGTTATAATAAACTAATATGTTAATTTTTTCATTTTCCATAATAAAATAGCTAAATTAGTCCTCATATTTAAATATTATTGATAGTATTGTTTACAACATTAATGTAAACCAGGTATTTTTATCCTTTATATAATATAATAATTATATTTAGCTCAATATTATATCAAAATAAAAAGATATCGCCTATTTTTTCTATATCAACAAACTACCATCATTAAAACAATTAGTTAATTCGAAATTAATTCTATTTATTTTTATTTTGAACATACACAATTTTAAAAACTAATTGTCAAGACCTATTAAATGTCGGGTTTTCTCTTATTTTTTTAATAGAGCCAGTACTTTTTTTATCAATTTTTTTTAGCTTTTTCTTTAATATAAGCCGCTTATATCTAAAAATTGAATATCTTATTAAAAGAATGAAGCTTTTAAAAATACCAAAAGACCTCGGAAATCTAACAAATAACCAATTAAATGGATTGCGATGTCTTTGTGTTATATATTTTAGTTTCTTTTTTTCACCCTTTGTTTCTAAATTGATTTCATATTCATCAATAAGATCTCGCGGTAGGTTTAGCAAACCCCAGTGAAACAAAAGATTTATCATCTTTTTTACTAAAAACCAAGCATTAATGTCTTTGCTTCTATTAACCAAACATGAAAATTCACCTGTCAATAGTATTTTATCTAGTAGCAACATTGAGTCAATTAAGGCTATCATTTTTATATCTTGTTCATGTGTAAAAAGAGTGTGAATTACAATATGTATAAAAGAGTCGGGCAAATTAAAAGTTCTCATATCCCCAATTGAGACTGAGCTACTAAAAGCATCTTCTACTGTATAATTCTTTAAAATACCTGGATAATAATTTAATCTCCAGTGGAGGTCTATTGGCTTTTGATTTTTCTTTGTAGTATTTATAAAGGTTTCTTCATGCTGTATATCTCTAATGTTAGCTAATTCACCTGTTACCGTATAACCTAGGCTAAACATGCATTTTTTAAATTGCTCATAATCATTTGGGTGAATCAAAAGATCTATATCTGAAAATGGTCTTAATCCTGGTTTTGGATAAAGGCAAGTGTCAAAAATTGCCCCTTTAAATACTAAAGCTTTCAAACCTTTTTCTTCTTGAAACATCTTAAATAGGTCCGTTAATTGCCTGTTTGCCAACATGGAGTTTGCAGAAAAACAAAGCCTCTGTTCTTTGATTTTTTTCATTATCCTTTGGGGTGGATGAAATTTAGGATCCTTATCCATCACTTTTAGATGGAAATAAGGGCTTAGTTGATTCATGTCTAAATAAGACAAATAATTCATCCAGGTTTCTAGGGAAATTTTTGGTGGCAGCAGAGGTTTATCTATTAGAATTGATATAATATATTTAATAAAGTCATCACTACAATTTAAAAGAAGCCTTTTTGAAACACCATCAAACCGCGAATTATAGTAAAATGTTAATATTTCATTCATTTCAATATTGACCATTTCTTTTTTAAACTAATCTATTGAAAAGCTTGGGGTGTTATCATTTTGACAAAAAAAATACAAGTTTTAAAGTTATATTTGTTGATAATATAATTGATCCCCTTGACTTTTCTTATTGATTTTATTTTGATGCGTTTTAATTTTCGTAATATGAAAAGATTAAATGAAAGAATTAAAAGACATTAAAGAGCTTAAAGTTAAAGAAATTAAACAGATAATAAGAAATATCGATTATAAAGAAATTGTTTCTATAGCTCTAAAAGCTTTAAAAAGATATAAATATGAGATCATTTTTGTAATTGTACTAGCGTTTTCATATTCGATATATAGAAGTTATTCTCATCGAACTTATACATGCACCACAACGATTTTACCACTAAAACAAACAAAGAGACTGACCTTAATGGAAGACCAGTCGATGATCTCAAGCTTGTTAGGCAACTCCTCCTCAAGAAAAACTACACTTGAAATACTAATAGAGAGCCGAAGCCTTGCTGAAAGAGTTGTTAAGAGGCTAGATCTCTTACCCATTTTATATAAAAAATACTGGAATCCTGAAAAAAAGTCATGGGGAAAAAAATGGAGGGTTTTCGGAGACAATTTTGAGCCTAGCATTGAAGAAGGGGCAATGATGTTAAGGGGTATGGTAAACTCAACAAAGCAAAGCAGCAAATCTCAGAATTTCTTTAATAGAAATCAGAACTCAACTATGATGATAACAGTTAGAAATAAAGATCAAAATTTAGCTATAAAGATAGCAAAAGCCTATACAGAAGAATTGTCTAATTTTATCAATGAAATAGACGCGATGAATGTTAGTCACACTATTAATTTTCTTTCAGAAAGAATTAAAGTGATTTCAAAAGAGGTTAACAGGCTTAATAAAAACCTTATGGTTTTCGCTGAAGGAAGAGATGTGATTGAAATATCTGATGACATGTCTGCCTTGCTTAGTAAGGCTTCAGATATTGTCTCAGAAATAGCAGCAAAAAGCATTCAGCTTCAAACTTTTAATAATTATAAAGTTAAAAACAAAGATTCTAATATCATTTCAGGTATCGAAGCAGATATTAAAAGCCTGGAAACGAAATATGAAAAGCTTTTTGAAAGCTATAAATTTGATGACAAAAACACCTCTTTTATTCCAATGTCAAAAATTCCTATCTTAGATTTTGAATACAGGAAGATTGAATTTGAGTATAGCGTTCAGAAAGAAATTGCCCAAATGTTACAAAAAGAATACGAAATGGCTAAGATTGATCAAAATAAAGTCCAAACTCCATTTATTATTCTTGATGAACCAATTAAGCTTAAACAGACATTTACAAAACAGACTTTCTGGTCTATTTATTATCAAACAAAATACTATTTAAAAAAGTTTTTTTTCTATCTATTAATATATGCAATTATTCGAGAAGTTTTAAAGTATCGAAGGACCAAGAAAAATTCTAATACAGCAAAAACTTGAAAAACTATTCCGAATCTCCCATTTTTCCATAATATATTTAAAATATACTCAATTTTGCAAATCGGACGATAAACTGGTCCAGTAATCGGACGCAAAAGTGGTCCACCTACCAAAGTAAAAATAATAAAATATTGAAGGAAGCCAAAATTAAGTATTTATAAAAGGGATATTTGGGAAGTAAATTTATAATAAATTT
>JBDREC010000077.1:0-24227 GCA_043820105.1 Pseudomonadota bacterium | reverse complement strand
CCGATCTGTGGTAAGTGGTAAGTGGTAAGTGGTAAGTGGTAAGTGGTAAGTGGTAAGTGGTAAGTGGTAAGTGGTAAGTGGTAAGTGGTAAGTGAAAATTAAGATAAAAGAAAAAAAAAGCAAGAATTATTTTAAATTCGTTGACAAAAAAATAGATAATAAATTATATATCATTCATTAAGTTATTACTATTTTTATTAAATAAACTTACAGCTTATAGCTTAGTGCTTACAGCTAAAAAAACAAGGAGAGTTTCATGAAAAGATCTTATCTATTTGCGATGGTTATTTTTTGTGTTGCGGCTTTGCTTTCTATCTCCATTTATGCCGGAAAAGAAGCTAAAGACTCTTATGAATGGCCAACAACTTACAAAAAAGCAACAAAAGTGAAATTTACTCACAAAGATCATGCGGCAATGCAGGGTAATTTTGCTAAATACATTAAAAAATGTGCAGATTGCCACCACACTCAAGCAGATGCTAAAGTTGGAATGGACATTAACAACTGTTCCGCTAAAGGCTGTCACTGGAAAGAAGATAAAGATAAGGAAGGTGCTTCAAAATTTAACAGAAAAACAGCAATGCACAAAAGCTGTACACCTTGCCACAAAAAAGCAAAAGACGAAGTTAAAATTAAAGAGCAAAAATTAGCTACCTGTAATGGTTGTCACAAGGAATAAGCTTTCAGCTATCAGCTTTTTGCCTATTCAATTCAAAATTCAAAATTTATAATCCAAAATCATTTAAGTCCTTCTATTCTATCAATAATATTCGGATGTGAATGATAAAATTTGGAATATAGGGGATCCGAAGTTAAGAAGCTTGCATTATCTTTATATAACGTAATTAAAGAACTAATTAAATCTTGAGCATTTGCATGCTTCTTTGCGAATCTATCAGCTTCATATTCATCCCTTCGCGATAACCAGGATGCTAAAGGTGTAAATAAAAAAGTATAAATTGGAACAACAATAATAAAAAGCATTATTGCAATGTATGATGAAGGTTCATAAACATTAAAGGCATAGTAAAATTCTTCGATCGGATAAACAAAGCCAAGTAAATAAAAACCAATAAAGCTAATTATCAAAAACTCCGCTAGATTTTTATAAATATGCTTGCACTTATAATGTCCAATTTCGTGGGCTAAAATTGCGATAATCTCATTATCACTAAGAGTATTTAAAATTGTATCAAATAAAACTATGCGCTTATTCTTTCCAAAGCTTGTAAAATAAGCATTTCCATGACTGCTTCTGCGAGATGCGTCCATTTTAAAAACGTCCTTAAATTCAAAATTGCATTTTTTACACAATTCTTTTATTTTTTCCTTTAAATCACCATCTTCAAGAGGTGTAAATTTATTAAAAATAGGGGCAATAATTGTTGGATAAATAAACATAATAAATATTTGAAAGGCTGAAAAAGCTATAAAAGCAATGAACCACCAAATATTTCCCATAAGTTCCATTAAAAAAAGTATTACTGAAAGCAATGGAAGGCCTAAAATTAAAGCCAGCCCAAGTCCCTTAAGCAAATCAACAAAAAATAGTTTTTTCGTGGTTTTATTGAAACCATATTTTTCTTCTATTACAAATGTTGAATAAATTGAAGATGGAAGTGCTAATAAAGAAGCTAAAACAAAAAAAATGGCGAAATAAATATTCCCAGTTAAAATCTCTCCAAAATTGAAAGAACTAACATAATAATCAAGAAGAAATATTCCTCCGCCAAATAACCAAAGAATTAAAATCAGAATATCTAAAGGCAAAAAGCAAAAGGATGTAGTTATTTTGTCAATATTATAGTTAGCTGCTTTTAAATGTTCTTCAGATGTAACGGAATTTATAAATTGTTCTGGAAGTGAATTACTGTTCAAGCTAATATGCTTAAGGTTTCTTAAATCTAAGTAAACTTCGAAAACAAGTTTAATTATAAAAAAAATGATAAAGGAAATTGTAATATACATCATTTATTCTAAGCCTTTCCTAATTCTTTTGATCTATCATAGGCAGCCTTAACACCACTGATAAATTTTTCTTTTAGATTTCCATTATTAAAGCAATTAATTGCTGCTTCTGTTGTTCCTTTGGCTGATGTTACCTTATGTCGTAATGTTTCAGGTTCTTCATTTGTTTCGGCCCAAAGATTCATGCTTCCTTTAAAGGTTTGCATAACAAGTTTCAAGGCATCTTCCTTGTCGTATCTCAGCTCTAAAGCTGCTTCCATTAGTGTTTCTGCAATATAGAAAATATAAGCTGGCCCGGAACCAGAAATTGCAGTTGCAGAATCAACCAGGTCTTCAAATTCAACTTCTACTTCTCTTCCAAATGACTGAAATATCATTTTAGCAAGCATTTTATCATATTCATCTGCCTTTGATCCTGCTATCCATACTGTCATTCCTTCTGATATTTTTGAGGCAATATTAGGCATGCTCCTGATTACTCTTTGGTGTTTTAAGCCCTCTTTTAAAAAGCGCAAGGTAACACCAGCGATAATCGAAATAATAAGCTGATTTGAAGAAAGCTTGCCTTTCATTTTAATTATTACATCATTAATGTTTTGCGGTTTAACAGACAAAATTATTAAATCTGCCTTTTTCAAAATAGATCCTATTGAACTTGAAGGAATAATTCCATACTTCTCTTTTAATTCAAAAAGCTTCCTTTCATGTATATCATAAATTTCTATATCTTCCTTTGCAAATACCTCTTTCTTAATAAGCGAATCAGCAAGAATCTCGCCCATTACACCTCCACCAATAATACCTATTTTCATTATTACTCCTTGATAATAGTATTTAGTATTCTGTATTCAGTCAAAAATACTAAATATTGAATACATTTTTTTCAAATTTTATCAACCCAAGAATAAACACATGCCATTTGACTTTTAAGTTTAATTTTCTTAAGAATTATGTATTATTACAATAATTGCGATATATTATCTATGAAAAAATCAATTTCTATAGTACTTTTTTTTATTCTATTATTATCATACACAAGCTTTTGCAATGAAGATGAAGTCCTTGCTTCACTTGATGAACTAAAAGGTCAGCTTGGACAAATACAATCTCAACTATCTTCTCTGCAGACAGACCAGGGCAGAAACAAGTCGGAAATCGACAATTTGCGTTCAGTTATAAGCAAACTTGAAACAGATTCTAGTGAAATGAAAAGCTCTATTTCAAATAAATCTAACACAAAACCAACTCAAGTAATACAATCTTTTCCAAAATCAAATGATGATCTAAGCTATTTAAAAAAATCTATTGCGCTTCTAAGCGACCAAATTAATACAGTTATTCAAGAAATTGATGCGCTCAAGTTGCGTCTTAATAAAAAACCTGACAACCCCCAGGTTATTATTTCTTTAACACGTTTATTTAAAAATAAAAGACCAAATCCAAATGATCGCTGGTTTGTTTTTGATAACTCGACTGACTCGGGTTTTACAAAAAATACTTTCTTTTATGGAGATGTAAATATTAGTTTTTCATTTTTTATTGGAAATAAAGCCCCAGAAAATCAGAAAAAAAATGACCCTTTAATTAGCAGAAAAATAAATTTAAGCATACATATTCCAGGACATTATTTAATAACTAAGACTATAATTAACCCCACAATTGGAACACCCTCCTTCTTCTCACCAACAGTTAGGATTGAATTCCCTTCATCAAATGATTCTGCATATATAAAATTAAACCAAGCAAAAGTTATTCTTAATTCAATTGCTGACAATGCTGTATCAGGGGAAGCTTCTTTTGTGTTTGAAAATAGTAAAACAAGAGAAATTTTGAATATTTCTATAGACAATTTTAAAGTTCTTAAAAAATAAACAACTCCCTGATTATTTTGTAATAAGCCAAAAACATAAAAAGCAAAAAAGCAAAAGAAGCTAGAGCTATTATTTTTTGATTTGAAAAACAGTGTTTTAAATAAATGGTTTTTAAAAACAGAAATGTGCTCATTATAAAACTAAAGACCAGGAAAATAATACCTAAAATCAAAAAGTGATCAAAATAATTAAGATTAAAAATATTTATATCAATTTCACTAAAAGAAAAACTTGTCCTGGCTAAATAAAAAACAACAGCTGTTATTATAAGAAATGAGCAAAGGCAAAAAACTTTAATAAAATTTTCAAAAAGTAAATTAAAGGCATTTTTATTAAATGTATTTAGATATAAAATAGTTAAAAAAATTAGCAGTGAAAAATTATAGGCTAAGATAAAAGTTATAAACTCATTAGCAAAGAGCATAACATTAAGAAAAAGAAGGGAAAATAGGATAAGAATATTATATCTTATATTACTTTTTGAAATTAGAACATGATATAATAAAGCAAGGCCAAAAATAATATTTATAATACATTGAAGCCAAATATCAAAATATGGCTGCAGAGCAAATGCAATAAAACCAGAAAGTTCAAGCTTTTGCACAAAAACAAAACTCAAAGCAACAAACAAAAATAGGCTCAAAAAAGAATATATAAAATGAAAATCCTTATTTTTATGTTTTAACTGAATAAAAGCTTGAATAGCCACTAGAAGTAATAATACTAAAAAGGGCAGGATTAAAAGCCCCTCATTATATCCAAAAATCAGATATTTATTCCAACTTATCAATTATCTTCCCTTTCAGTTGCAATAAAAAAGCAAAGGCTGAATTAAAAATTAATATTATTAATAAAAAAAATGAAAGAATAAAGAGGTCTGTTTCCCTAACCAGGAAAGCAGCAATAGTTGAAAAAAGAAACAGACTTATACCAAGCATAATAATTGAACAAATTCTTCTGGTTCTGTCTTTAAAAAAAAGCGCAGATAATCCTCCAATAAAAAATGATATAAAACAAAAAACAAAAATAATATTTAAAATCATAGGTGCTGCCAATTTTTTTAATTTAATAAACCTTTGGGGCTTTGTAATCTTTATTAACATCTACTAAGTAGGCATATTTGCTATTCCAAAGCTTATTAAATATTTTTTCGAGATTTGAAATAACCTTAGGGGAGGTAAAGTTAATCTCTACATTTCTAGTATTATAAAAATATGAATACTCCCAATTCGAAGTTCCAATTTGAGCAAATTCTGAATCAACAATAAAATATTTTGAATGAATAACGCGCGCGTAGGCAATAAATCGCTTGCTGTACTGAGGAATAGTAACAAATTTTACAGTTATATTTTCCTCCTTGGCAAGTTTTTTTAAAGTACCTAACTTAGGCTCTTTCATACACCAGTCTGGAGCTAAAATAGAAACCTTCACACCTCTTTTTCCAGCCTGTACAATAGCATCAAATAAAAGAGAATATTCTTTTGGACCCTTACCATATCTGTTAACAGTAGCTATACTATATAACTGAATATAAACATTTTTCTTGGCATTTTTTAATTTATCCAAAATTACTGCTTCTGTAGATGGAAATTCTTCAGGGTTCAGGCTAGGCAAAGTAATGGAAGTAAAAAGATCTTTCTGGGGCACTTTATCATATGTTTTTTGACTGAAAATAATTTTTTTGCCCTTGTTTATTTTGTCTGCTAATTCCCAATCAAAATTAAACAATTTTATTAGATCGTCTGTAACTACAGTACCATTAAAATAAAGACCTGTTTCATGAATATGATTCATAGAAGCAAATAAAAAGTTTTGAGAGCCAACAAAGGATCTTTTATTATCTACAATAATATATTTTGTGTGTAGGATACCTGTTGTTAGTTTTTCAAGGTCAATAGCCCGCACTTCACAATTTTTAAACTTCTTGAAAATACCAACAACTTCCTTAGATACTGAATATTTTTTTTGGTCATACAAAAGACGAATTTTTACACCTTGCTCACTTTTTTTCTTAAGCAAAGCCAGGACGCCATTAAAAGCCTCATCATTTCCTGAATCCAAAATAAAGTGTGAAAGATCAATGGACTTTTGTGCGGAATTAAAAAGCTCAATCCAAACATCTAAAGTATTTGGAATATCTGGATTATCAAGATCTGTTTCAATGGGGGTTGACTCCACAAGGTAATAATCCTGGCTAGCACTAATATTCTGAGAAAAAGCAATAAATGTGCAAAAAATTAAATAAAGGAAAAATAATCTTTTCATAATTTTCATATTATTTCTTTCTGTAGGTCAATTATGTTTATGTGAACTCTATAGCTTTAATTTCAAAAAATGGATAAAAATCTATTTATAAAGCTCTTCTATATAATGAAGGAGCTTATCAAAATTAACTTCTGAGAGCCCCATGAATTGAATGCCCATGCCAGGATTATCACCCTTATCTCTATTCCATACAACCTGACCACCAACTCTGATTTCATCTTGGTCATCAGGAAGTGTAAAAGATAAAGAAAACTCTTCACCAATATCAAGTATTAATTTACTAACTAAAAATGCCCCATGCGTGCTCAGATTAACAATTTTTATTTCCTCTGAGATATCAGGAGATAGTGCTTTTATATTAATATCCGCTCTTTTATATTGTCTTGATTCTTCACCCATTTTGTAAACTCCTTTATTACTTTTTCATGATCTTTAATAATAAATTAGTATAAAAATCAATCTTTCTTTTATTGTACCCGATTAGCAGCGTATTAATGGTGGAAAAGCATATAATGCTTCATTAAAGCTATCCAACTAGATTCTATCAATTAGAGAATTATAAATTTCAATGCTTGTATCAACATCTGAAATATTTGAAGCTGCTTTTGATAGGGTGATTACATTTGTGCTAATATCCCAATAATTTCCCCCATCATCTATTTCTAAAATTCTGGCTCCATCAGGGTGGGCTTCTGAAAAAATCCAATCTCCAATATAGAACTTATTAATAGAAGTTGCATCAATATTATTTACTTCAAAACTACCATTACTTGTTGTTCCTGGAACATTGCCCAGTCTGTAGGTTCCACCAAAAACCATTGCCTGCCTGTATCCATAGGTTACTTTATAATTAATATTGTTTATTGTAGCACTATCTAAGGTCCATGCACCATCAATGCCATTTACTAGAGACTCTGCTTCAATTCTTGCAGTTTGGCCATTATTTGTAATTGCCGTTATTTTAAGCGCGAGCAAAAGATTTTCTTCTATTTGATCATTTGATGAATTAATGGTTGTACAATTCCAATAAATATAATCTCCAATTAATAAATCCTCAGCATTTTGAACTTCAAATTGAAAAATTGCACCTGGGCGTGTATCTTCTGGTACTATTAATGAATTTTCTAAAATATTAATATTATAATAATATGATGGTCTATCAACAATATTATAAATTCCCTGGTTGCTGCCTGCTATAAATTGATAATTATAAGGTTGAATATGTACCCTGGCCTTCATGGAATCAAATCTTGAAACACTTGAACTGGCAGTATTAATGCTTGGAGAATTTGTCCCATAAACCGAATTTTCAACACTTATATAAGATGCCTTGTCTTTTGCTGAAGATAAAATAAAACTTTCATGCACACTACCACTTCCATTTTCTATCTGAGGAATAAAAACAGAATTATCAAATGAAACAATGTCAGAAGCAGGCATATTAAGCATATCTCCAACAATTGAAAAACGAGTAGATGTAAAAGAACTTGGAGCGTCAATAAAAAATCTATATGCTGGATTTAATATTCTTCGATCAGGATCGTCACTTGGTTTATCATATCTTCCATATGCAAAATCAAAATCAACACCATTTGCAAAAAACAATCCCCCGGTAATTTGTCCAAATTCAATAAAACTTTCATATCTCCCGCCTGTTATACCAGTAGTTCCAGAACTTGATATTTCAAAAAGCCTATATGTTAAGCAAGAGGTTGTATTAATAATTGTTGGGGTATCGCCATTTCTACCACCATGTCTTGTGGTTGTTACCATAATATAGTTTTTTGAAATACTGCAGGTGTCCAGCAAAATTGAATTTGAATTTGGATGGCCAATGCTTACACCATAGGTGTTATTTCTAATAGTTGATTGGCTAATTCTATCTGTAGCTCCAGTAGCTGATTGCTCATGAGAATCTCTCATATATCCAACAACAAAATGTTCAATCGTTACATGATCAAGTTCAATATTTGTTGAAGTTCTGCAAACAGTATCAGCATTTGATGCACTACAAGTTGGTGATTCTGCATTATAATTGTTTAAATCTGATAAATAACGATTTTCAGGTTCCAGGGCAAAAAGCTTACCATCAATAAAGCTGGTGTTTAAAAAAGGATCAATTGCAATACCAGCATAAGGCACATATTGATCATCAATAACTTCATGATCTTCAAAATTTCCATCATTGTTATTTAATATCCACTCTTCCAAATTAGGATTAATAAATCTATCTGCTTCTGCAGTTGTTGATTCAAGTGAATAACCATTATCTTCAGGAGCATAATTAATTCCTTGAAATTTAATACTTCTGATAATTCCATTTTGCATTCCATTAACTGCAAGTGCCGGCATATTTCCAAAGCCTGCCAAAATCTCAACACCATTATCATTGGCTGCACTTGTCACGCCCTCTAGAATTAGAGAAGAATATCTATAACCCCTACCAAATTGTATTGTGCTACAAATTCCATATTTACCAGATGTAGCAAATGCAACAGTTGAAATATCAGCTGAAATTGCGAAATCAATTGCTGCCTGAATGGCTGGCTGATTATCTCTGCCATATACAGGAACCAAAACACCTTCTTCTTGGCCCTCATGTGAACAATAAAAAGCCTGGCCATTTGAGTATCTTGTGTAAATTGCATCATTTGTTATACCAAACCATTCAACATAAACTTTATCTATGGCTGTCTTTTCTCCAAGAACAGGAAAATTATTTTTTTCATATGAAGCATAATCAATGTCAAAAATTTGATATGGACCAGCTTCAAGGCTTCCATTAACAATAAAGCTTACTCCAGGTTCAATTGATAATACTGAGCCCCTGTCAATTCTCAAACTTATATTTTCAGGAATCTCAAAGTCTGCTATAATTGAATATTGATGTTCTCCTTCTAAAACAGCAACAGCTTGATTTTCATATTCCAAAGAAGCAATAACTTGAGCAAGTGATCCGGGAATAGCTGGATCTGAATGATCAATAATATCTTGATCATTAGAAACATAAACCTCCACAGATGGTACAGTCGTTGAATCTTCATTATTAATTCCCTCTTGGGAAATAATATCATCTTCAGCATTGCTTATCCCGGGAATAGCGCTTTCGACAAAAATCTCATCTGTGATTTGTATATTATTATGGTCTAAAACAGGGACATCTAAAATATTATTGGAATTTCCACAGCTTATTAAAGAAAAAAAGAGGCAAAGTAATAGATAAATTTCATAGTATTTCATATTCATTCCCCATAATTAAACGATTTTTTGTAACACTTTTAAATTATTCAAGAATTATGCCAAACAATGACAATTCAACACAACTGACCTAGGTGCCTTAAAATATTGTTATTTTTTCCCTTAGGCGAAAACAAAGCTAAGTTTAAAAACTTTTTTGTGAGCAAAAAATCGCGAGATTAATAATATTTTGCTCAATTTTTTAACTACAAGCCTTGTAAACATAAGTTAAATATGTTAAAATTGTTAAATAGACTTTTTTCATAGAGATAAAAAGGAGGGGCTTTAAATGTCTAAAAAAAACAGAAAGTTAGATCTTTCACAGAGAGTTAAAGATTCATTACCATTTGCTCTGGTTTTACTATCTGTTTTGGTCCTGGTTACATCTTTTGGAATAGTTGCCTTAAACCATACTCCAACATTAAATGATAATAATACTGCTATAGAGACTTTAAATAAACTAGAATTGAACAAATTGAAAAATTAGAAAGCAAGAAGCACTAAAATCTCTCTGCTTTATATAACCTCTGAGAATGATATTTTTTATCAGAACCCAAATCCTTTAGATAAAACCGCCAAACAACTTCCTTGTCCTTTGTTAGCTCAAGTATAGACCTGGATTCAACAATTAAAGTATTACCATTTGGCAAACGATCGCTATCTCTTGTAATATTTAAGCCTGGGCTTGAATATTCCCAAATTAAACTTCCGTTTTTATCATATTCAACAACTTTATCCCAGGGCATTGCTCGCAAACAAAGCAAAATATTTCCATTTTCCTGTAATTCTGGTTCATGTGGATGGCTCCCTTCTTTTGAAGTTGAAATTTGGCTTATTGGTTTGCCCATTTTATCCAAAAGCACAACCAGGTCAAAATTACGCAAACTCACCAAGGTTTTGCCATCTGACAACCTGGAAACAGAATTAGTGTGTGAAAAACCATCTTCGTACATTTCATTATAAGGGTACTTATCAAAATATTTACTTGCATACCATTTCCAAACAACATTACCATTTTTATCAATCTCAATAACCTGAGCATCATTTTTACTGTCTCCTCCCCCGTAAACATAAATAGTATTTCCATTATCAAGCCTGTCTGCATCATGGCTTAGTTTGTTGGTCTTATAAGACCATACTATTTTTCCCTTTCTATTTACCTCAAAAATACCAAATATAGGAAGAACGAATAAGAATGTATCGCTTTTCTTAATATACTCAACATCAAAACCAGGATTAGTATATCTTTTCATATACCGTGGAAGTTTATATTCCCAAGTTATCTCGCCTTTCATATTCACTTCAACAATTTTAGGCTTATCCAAATCATGATAATCAGCAAATACTGTTTTTCCATTAAAAGACTTTTCTTTGTCATAAATATCAACAACATAGCTTCCATTTTCAAAAGGATTTTTAAGTTTTTTATCACCTCCGGGGTAAATATTTGACTTAAATCTAGCTTTAAGTTGATCAATTTCATCACTGGAAATGACGCCATCTGCATTTAGATCAAGTTTAGCAAAATCTTTACCTTTTCCTTTAAACTCACCACGAGTAATCATTCCATCATTATTTATATCAAAGGTTTTAAGCTCTGGTCTTGATTTTTTGCTAGAATTGCCTGCGTATCCCGCAGAAAAGATGAATAAAAAGACAAACAATATTAGAATAATAATTTTTATGAACTTTTTTGGCACAATACACCTCAATATAAATTAATATAGATTCATTTTTTCTTTATCCTATTCAACAAAATATTTCAATAAAATGAATTGTTAATGTCTCCGAAAAGCTCATTTCATGTGTGCCCTATCTTAAAATGCAATATTTAGTAAATACTTGGTAAAATGGGACACAAAGGCTTATATTTCACTTTGAACCTTCCTGATAAGCCTTTGTAATTATATGCTTTTGTCTTTGGAAATTCGGCATATAATTTGCATAAACTATGAATTAGCTATAAAAAGTAAATGGAGTGAATATTAAAAAATGAAAATAAAGAACTTATATATAATGTTAGTAGCAACCAGCTGTATAATATTAATGTTCAAAAATATCTTTGCTAATGAAACCATAGATGTTAAATCAAAAAACAAGGTTACAAAAGCAATTATTGGTGCTTTTATAATGGACATGCAAAATGATGAGGGCCTTGATTCTAATTGCCTAATAACAGCCTATTATTCTCCGCTTCCTGGACAAAAAAAATATTTACATGGATCATATGAAGAAGAAATAAGAATAAATGGAGAGGGTCAGCTTTGTGCTGATAATATGACGCCTCCACACTTTGGAGTAGGAGCAGGACCTTCTGAATACCCATATGGAACTAAAATTTTCATTGCTAATCATGGAATGATTACCATAAAAGATCGAGGATCTGCAATCAGAGGAAGCCACTTTGATATTTGGCTTGGAAGGGGTGATGGTGGAAGAAAAAATGCACAGGAATGGGGAGCCCGTAGGTTAAGATGCTATGTCTTCCCCCCGGAGATTCAAAACAGTTCCTTTTATTCAGCAATTATTAGAGAATTAGAAAGTGCAGAATTAACTATTTATTAAAATATTTCAACCAATCTTCTTTGTCATAATCTGCTTAAACATACTACCTTTTAAAGCTATAATAAGCTTATCGGCTGTCATAGATATTTCCTTACAATTAACAACAACTTCTTCATATAAAGCATCATCAATATATCTTTGATCAAGAGCTAGAGCAAAAAAAGCCTTTAGTTGACCACAATAGCCTTTTATCTTCCAAAGCAAATCAATAAAATTGTCCTTTGATCCCTGATCAAATCCATTGACAAGATCTCCAAGTAAACTTAAAGCAGTATCTCGACCCCTAGTAATCAAAACCTCATCCTTCACAAAGGTTGCACGTCTTGTCATGCTATAAATGGAGTTAGCAAGCTTTCTCGCCATTTTATAGATGGAAAGCTCTTCAACATTTTCAATTTTTTTGCCTTGAATTTTTAAAACAAATCCATCTTGCCTGGTTTGTTGTTTGGGACTATTTTCTTCCATAAAACTTCCTTAATATTAAAAAAGAAGAATATTATAGTAAGTTATGAAAATTTTTTCCAGGTTTTTTTATTTAAAATTGACTTTACTTGACAAACACAACTGTTTTGATAGGCTTCGTTATCAGAATTAATCACTAACTTATAATATTGGAGTGTTAAAAAAATGAAAAAATTTTTTACATTGATTGCTATCGTGGGTTTTAGCTCTTTATTCTTATTTGGTTGTGCTGCAAAAAAAGCAGGAGACATTGAATCCTCAGATGGAAAGCAAACTCATCTTGAAGATGAACAGATTGACATCACTCCTCTTGACCTTACAGAAGGGGACATTGCTGAAGATTCAATTGTTACAGGAGATTCAAATCAGCTTGGTGGTGACTACATGAATTTAAATGTTGATGAAATTCAATCAAAACTTGAATTATCTAAAGTAATGTTTGCTTTTGATGAATATACTCTTTCAGATTCAACAAAAAAACTTGTTGAAGAAGCCGCTGAAAAATTAAAAGGCTATCCTGGATTAAAAATTAAAGTTGTTGGTCACTGTGATAAAAGAGGAAGCAATGAATATAACTTAGCTCTTGGTTTTAAAAGATCTACAAGCATTACAAATTATTTAGTTAATCTTGGAATTGAAGAAAACAGAGTAAAAGTTGAAAGCATGGGCGAAGAATCTCCGATTGATAATACTGATAGCGAAGAAGCATATAATGTCAATAGAAGAGGCGAATTTTTAGTTGAAAAATAAACATGAAAGCTGATTTCACAATGAAAAATAAAAATCTTTTGCCTAAAAATTTACTTTTCTTGTTTATGCTAATTATACTTTCAGTAGTATTTTCTTCTTGTTTTAAAAAAGAAATCATTAGCCTTAGAAAAGATGTTAATGATTTAAAAAATGCCCAAAATTCAGCTGAATATATTGCATTAAAAAATGAAGTAGAAAAGGTCTTAAAAAAACATGCAGAAAGTAAACATGATTTTGAGCAACTAAAAATTGAAATTCAGAAATTAAATGGCGATTTTGATCAACTAAAGCATTCAATAAATACTATAAAATCAAATGCAACTGAAGAAATAAAAAAGAGTCTTCCTGATTTTGAAGAATACAATAAAACAATCCAAAATTTAAAAAATCAGCTTTTATACATTAAAAAACTAGAAGATTCTATTTTATATACAAAAAATAAAATTATTGATTTGGAAAGCAAAATCTCAGATTTAATCAGCGATACTCAAATGAGTACACTTTCAGGTTATGAAAATGGGCTAATTCTTTATAATAAGGGGGATTATTTAGGTGCAATTGAAAGTTTTAGGTCAGTAGTAATTAAAAATAAACCTGGATCAAAAAGAGATAACGCTCTTTATTGGATGGGAGAATCCTATTTCAGAATTAAGGAATATGAGCAAGCCATAAGCTCCTACCAAAACCTGGTTGATAATTTTCCTCAAAGCGATAAAATTTGTCTGGCAAGTTATAAACAAGGCGAGGCTTTTTTAAATCTTAATAAAAATAAAGAAGCAACGGTCTTTTTCGAGGATGCAAAATTAAAATGTGATAAAAACAAATCTGTTCTATCCAAAATAAACACTAGGCTCAAGAAACTCTAATGATAGTTCTTGGAATTGAAACATCTTGCGATGAAACATCTGTTGCTCTAATAAAGGATGGCAATTTACTTTCCAATGAAATTTATTCTCAAATTGATATTCACGCTGAGTTTGGAGGAGTGGTACCTGAAATTGCCTCAAGAAACCATTTGTTAAAAATTTTACCTGTTTTCAATGCTTCCTTAGGCAAAGCGAATATATCTATTAATGAAATAGATGGTATTGCTGTTACGAATAAACCTGGCTTAATTGGTTCTTTATTAATCGGCCTAAGTTTTGCAAAATCTCTTTCATATTCACTAGACATTCCCATAATTGGCATAAACCACCTTGAAGCTCATTTAAATGCAGTTTCAATAGAAAACAAAATAGCCTTCCCCTTTATAGGATTAATAGTATCAGGCGGTCATACATCTATTTATAATGTTAATGGAATTGATAATTATGGCTTAATAGGCTCAACAAGAGATGACGCTGCAGGTGAAGTGTTTGATAAAGTTGCTAAAGTTCTTGACCTTGGATATCCTGGCGGCCCAATAATAGATAGACTTTCGAACAATGGAAATCCTGCTGCAATTAACTTTCCCCGAGGAATGCTGCACTCAAAAGATTATGATTTTAGTTTTTCTGGATTAAAAACAGCTGTTATAAATTACATTAGAAAAAATAATGATTACAATATTAACGATATCGCCGCCTCTTTTAGTGCTTCAGTAATTGAAACTCTCACAAAAAAAACGATTAAAGCTGCAATTGATTTTAAATTAGATAATATAATTGTTTCAGGTGGAGTAGCAGCAAATAGTAAATTAAGACAATACTTTGCAGGGCAAGCTCAAAAAATAGGCAAAAATGTTTATTTTCCTAGTAAGATATTATGCACTGATAATGCAGCTATGGTTGCTTACTTAGGCCAAGAATATTTCAAATTGGGAAAAATGGATTCTTTGGAGCTAGATGCATATTCATATATATAGTTGCTGGTTGCTAGTTGCTGGTTAAGGTAAGTCTCAAATCAGTGCCAAGTTTTTTGATTTGTTCTATTTTCAAATCGGATTCAATTATCTTTCCAGCTATTAGAGGAATTCCTTTATCGCCAAAAAATTGTAAGCTTAGATAGCAAATAATTTTATCAAAGGTTTTGGCTTTCAGAAAACTAGTTAAAATATTTGCCCCACCTTCAACTAATACATTTGTAATTTCAAGTTTTCCCAAAACCCTTAAGATTTCCTCTAGACTTAGGCCTCCAGAAAGTTTTGAAACTCTTTTTATTTTAATTCTTTTATTTTCTAAAAGAAGCTTCTCGGCTTTTTTGCTACTTTTTTTGGATGTAAAAATAATTACATCATTTCCAGAATTCAAAATCTTTCTATCAATATAATTTACTAAACTTAATTTAGAATCTAATACAATTTTAATTGGATCTTTGCCGTATTTTTTACCTTGAAAACTTGAAGTAAGAGAAGGATTATCATTAATAATAGTATTCACTCCGCATAAAATTGCATCAAGATATTTTCTTTTGCTATGGCTTTCAATTAAAGTTTCTTTTGATGATATCCAGGTTATCCCCTCTTTTCTAAGACCAATTTTCCCATCTAATGTTTGTGCCCATTTTAGTGTAATATAAGGCCTGCCTGTTTTAATAAATTTATTAAAAACTTCATTCATTTTCAGGGATTCTTTTTCCAATAATCCAATTTCTGTTTTTATTCCTGCTTTTTTTAACTTACTTGCTCCCTTTCCATGGACTTTAGGATTTGGATCTAGGCTTGAAATTACAACTCTTTTTACGCCACTTTTTATAATTTGATCAACACAAGGAGGTGTTTTGCCTGTAAATGTACATGGCTCTAAAGTTAAATATAAGGTTGTACCTTTAGCATTAAAATCAATTTTTCTTAGTGCAGCGATTTCTGCATGATCCTGCCCAGCTTTTTTATGATATCCATGGGAAATAATTTTATTGTTTTTAACTATCACAGCTCCAACCAAAGGATTTGGAGATGTCTTTCCTCGTGCTTTTTTAGCTAAAGATATAGCCTTAGATAAAAACTTAATATCAAGTTTTGTTTGTTTAGAAAAGTTAGAAATGAATTTGCCCTCTAATAAATAGAAATACTTGGATATTGAAAATCAAATCCAAATTGTTCCTTTGAAGATTCTACTGAATAAATTTGATTTATTGCAGATTTAAATAGCTTTACTGTCTCTTCTGATGGTTTATTTTGACATCTGGGACATACTAAGGTCTTAAAATCCCCAATGTTAATAATAAAAGTATGCTTGCAATTTAAGCATTTAAATAAAAGATCTCTTTCATCAATCATACTAGCCTCGATTCAAATAAATTATGTTAAATTATCAAATTCATGCAAGTATTTTATTTAGCTTTTAAGTAATTTACAAGTAAAAATGTATTTATTGTTAAAAAAACTATAAAGAATGCAAATTCCCCAAAAAAGGGACCTAAAGGTCTCAAATAAACAAATGGATCATTATAATAATTTTTAATTTATATCATATCAACAAGTTATAGTGCGCTGGTTTTGGCATAATTTCTGCATCAACATATAATTACTGGGTAGAATAAACCAACTTAAAGTGTGGAGAAGGTTGTTAACCCAACTCTATCTGTAAAGATAGGCTATGCTTCTTCTCAATAAGTAGTGTTATATTCACGAAAATCCCTGGAAGTTTTTAACTTCCGGGGATTTTGCTTTGATGCCTGCTCAATTTACCTGATTGACCTTTTAAATTTATTCATTATAAAGATTTTTTAGATAAAGATAAATATTTAGGATTAGGATTAAGCATGAAAAAATATAACATAGCAATAGTAGGGGCCACAGGAGCTGTTGGAAATGAAATGATAAAAATATTAGAACAGAGAGAATTTCCAGTAAATGAAATTACTCTTTTAGCTAGCGAGAATTCTATTGGAAAATATCTGGATTTTAAAGGTGAACAAATCCCCGTAAATATCCTTGATGAAAATAGTTTTAGAAATATAGATATTGCACTCTTCTCTGCAGGTGGTAAAATTAGTGAAAAATTCGCACCTATTGCTGCTTCAAAAAATGCAGTAGTAATCGACAATACTAGTTTTTTTAGAATGAATCCAGAAGTCCCATTGGTTATACCAGAGGTCAATCCTGAAAAAATTGAGGATTTTGATAATAAAGGTATAATAGCAAATCCCAATTGTTCCACAATTCAAATGCTAGTTGCATTAAAACCAATACATGATGTTGCAAAAATTAAAAGAATTGTTGTATCAACATATCAATCTGTTTCTGGAGCTGGATTAAGTGCAATGGAAGAACTTTCAATGCAATCAATTAACTTGTTTCATCATGAAAACATTCAAGCTAAAAAATTTCCCCATAGAATTGCATATAACTGCATACCTCAAATCGGTGCTTTTCTAGAATCTGGTTATTGTGAGGAAGAAATTAAAATGATAGAAGAAACAAAAAAAATATTAGGATCTGATGTTCAAATCACAGCAACCACTGTCAGGGTACCTGTTTTCTATGGTCATGCAGAATCAATAAATATCGAAACAAAAATAAAAATCAGCCCATCAGAAATTAAAACCCTGTATAAGGATTTTAAGGCTGTTACATTAATCGATAATCCTAAAGATAACTCTTATCCAATGCAAATTGAATCAAGTGGTAAAGATGAGGTGTTTGTAGGAAGAATTAGAGAAGATAAGTCTGTAGATAATGGAATTGATATGTGGGTTTGCGCTGACAACCTTAGAAAAGGTGCTGCTTTAAATGCAATACAAATTGCCGAAATCCTTATTAAGGAATATATTTAAAGTGGCAAGTGATAAAGATAAAATGAGAAATATTCTATTATCAATCGAATACGACGGCACCAACTACCATGGTTGGCAAATACAGCCAAATGGGATTACAGTCCAAGAGGTGATTGAGAATAAACTTTTTGAACTAACAAAAGAAAAAATAAATATAGCATCAGCATCAAGAACAGATGCAAAAGTCCATGCTCTTGATCAAAAAGCAACTTTCCGTACATCTTCAAATATTCCATTAAAGGCATTTCATCTTGGATTAAACTCAATTCTTCCCTTTGATATCAGAATTAAAGAAGCTTCACTTGTTTCTGAAGATTTCAATGCAAGAGTTAAAGCAAAGCAGAAAACCTATCATTATTATTTTACAGCTGGCAATCACGCTCAAACTATTTTTAGAAACTATGCCTGGTTTATAAAACAAAAAGTTAATTGGCAAAAAATCCAAGCTTGCTTTAAATATATTGAAGGAACTCATAATTTTAAATCCTTTCAAGCAAGTGATTGTGTAGCCAAAACAACTATTAGAACAATAGATGAAATTAAATATATAAAAAAAGATTTTCATATTCCGATTGATGGATCACAGCTCCATTGCATTTCAATAAAGTCAAAAGGATTTATGAAGCACATGGTTAGAAACATTGTTGGAACATTAATGGAAGTTGGAATCGGAAAAAGAAAACCTGAAGATATAAAAATAATAATAGAAGCCGAAGACAGAACAAAAGCAGGGATTTGTGCTCCAGGGTGGGGGCTTTTTCTTATAAAAATTGAATATTAAATGTTCACAAAGAACAAAACTTGCCTTTTTCTGTTTTTTTTATATCATAATATATAATAAAATTAATTAAATAGATAAAATACTCAAATGAAAAAGATAATTTTCCTATTAATAAGCTGTATAAGTTTCACATCTTGCTCAATGTTCATGGTGAATCACTTTAACAAGCAAATTGAAGAATTAAACTGGTACTCTGATGGCAGCAATATTACCAATAATGATTCAGAAGTATTAGCAATTTATGACCTGGATCAGAATGGATTAAAAGATATTATTTTTTATAATACTACGTCACCAAGCCTTACTGTTGATTTTCAAAAAAATCCTTTTATATTTGAAAATCATACAATCACTAAAGAAATAGATAAAATAGCATCTATTGCCTTTGCTGATTTAAACAATGATTCAAAAATTGATATTGTTATTGGAACCTCGGATCCAGATTATGGACTTTATGTCTTAACACAAAACGAGGAATTAACGTGGTCTTTAGAAAAAATAAATAAAAGAGAAATACTAGTATTTAAAATCCTCATTAAAGATTTAAATAATGACTTGAAAAAAGATATTGTTGTTGCAAACTCTTACTCAGAACTTAATGGGGGGTTTCGTATATATCTTTCTAATAATAATTTTGAATATAACAGGGAAATTTCTCCAACATCATATCATTTATATTCTGATCTGGTATTTGGAGATATTAATAAAGACAACCAGGTTGATATAATAGCCTCTTCCATTGGTCCTGATGGTGAAGTTTTTGTGTGGAAAGGTGAGGGCTTGGGTAGTTTTACAAAAAGCAATATTCCATCTCCAAAAAATGACTACCGAAACCTTTTGGTCACACAAACTGATGATGGTCCAGCAATTTTAGCTTCTACCAACACAAATGATCTTTTTATCCACTATCATGATAAAGAGAAATGGTACCCCTTAGAGAGTGAAAATTATAATTATTTTTATAGAAACATTAGAGAAATAGATATTGATAATCAAAACAATAAAGAACTAATATTAGTAGATAAAGGCACTGGAAGAATAAATATCATATGGAAAACGACAGCACACCCCTTGAAAGTTATTTACACACTAAGAATGGCATCCAATGTTGATACATTTTTTATAGATGATATCGATAACAATGGTTTAAATGATTTTATAGTTAAGTTTAGATCAGGACTTACTTCTATTTATTATGGAAAAAGAAAAAATGAAAAAGACTTTTTTCAGTTTATTACGAAATATGATATTAAACTTAGAAATATAATCTATGGTGCAAATAAGTACGCGTTTTATCAAGATAGATGGCTTGAATGCAAAGAAAACGAAGTAACGTTTTCCGAGGACTACTCTAAATTGCTTGAAGAAATAGGACATCTATATTATAAGGATCCCAATATCCTCTTAACAGTATCTGGATATGTCGGTGTTACCGAAAAATTATCAAACCACACTCCTTATAATCTTTCCAAAGAAAGAGTTGAACATACAATTAATACTTTAATTGATAAATATAAAATTAATAAAGATTCTATAATAAACGCAATACATGCCGATAACATTGGCGAAAGGGTTATGGGAAAAGTTAGATTAACAGTCTATATCCCTTATGAAGCAACTTTTTTAGCTTCAAATTTAAATAGAGCAAAAACATTAGACACCGGAGACTATGATCTTAGTGAATATAAAATAGGCCCCGGAGATATCCTTCAAATTGTGCATAGAAGAGAATCTTCCTTTGACAAATACGAAGTAACCGTTAATCCTGAAGGTGAAATAGCGATGTCTTTAGTTGGAAACATTCGGCTTGTGGGTCTTTCTTTAACTGGAGCACAAAAAAAACTAACTGATGTTTTTTCTATATATTACAAAACCCCACAGCTTGAAGTTACAATAAAAGAATACACAAGCCAACCCATCACACTTTTTGGGGCTATAAATTATTATGGAACATCTGCAAGAGAAGGAGCAAAAGTTATTAAAACTGGCCCAGGAGTTTATTATTTAACTGAACCAACTAAGGTTCTTGATTTAATTACAATGGCCGGCGGTTTCTCAAAAACAGCTGATTTGGAAAACGTAGCAGTAACCAGAAAACGAGGAGACTCAATAACATTAAATATCCAACAAGCTCTTACCAGGGAAGACATAAGTCAAAATATATATATTTTACCTGGTGACATGGTATATGTTCCTGAACTTTTTGAGCATAAAATAATTGTGTCTGTATTTGGTTCAGTTAAAAGTCCAGGAACTTATCCATATAAAAAGGGGTGGCGTGCTCTTGATTTATTGAGCACAGCAGGAGGATTAGCTGGGTTTACCGATGGATCTAATTCAAAAATTATACGGCGGGATGAAACCGGAAGAATAAAAGAATTTGAAGTTAACTTTGAAAACATTCTTGATGGAAAATATAAGGAAAATATTGAAATTTTAGAAGGTGATATACTATACGTACCTGAATAAGTTTAATTTTTAATAATAATGGTAATAAATGGATAATTTACAAAACAACTCAAAGCAAAAGCAAAATCTTCAGCATGCACAAACAAACTCTGTTGCCTTTCCTCAACAGCAGTCTAGCAGGCAGTATGACCTGGATCTTAGAGATTATGCTTATATAATAATAAAGCGAAAATCGATAATTATTGCTGCAACAATTTTAACGGGTCTTTTTTCATTTATTTTCGCAACATCTAAAACACCAATATATACTGCATCAGCTTCTGTTAAAATAGAAGAGTCCCAGTCTCCTGGATTAATTCCAGGGTATTATTCATATTCTTCTTTTTCTATTTATACAGAAATGCAAATTGTAACAAGTTTTCCAGTTGTATCTCAAGTATGCAAAGAGTTAGGATATCTTGATCCAGATCTTACGGATGATCAAATAAGAAACTCAGAAGAATACTTAATGACTGTGATGGGCTTACAAAGTCAAATAGAAACTTCAATTCAAGAAGGTACTACAATAATAAATATAGGAGCCACTTCTTCAGATAGGGAGTTTACAAAACGCTTATCAAATGTCACCGCTCAAAAATATAAAGAATATTATAGATATTTAAAAACAAAGCAAAAGCGTGATGCAATTGAGCTTATAAAAACTAAAATTGAGACCACAGAAAGCTTACTTTTTGAAAAAGAAAAGGAAATGAATGATTTTAGAAGAAAACACCAAATTGTAACAATCATGGACGAGTTAAGCTTTACATCATCAAAGCTAAATACTATTGAACTTGAATATGAAGCTCTAACAAAAAGAATCGTTGAAGTTGAATCTTTAATTAACCACATTAAAAATAAAGATCTCACAAATGAAGAAGAAAGACCCCTTGTAGACACCGTTAACGCGGCCTACAGAGATTTAAACATGAAGTTATTCAACCTATTGGTTAGAAAAAAAGAACTCCCCCTTGATTATACAAATAAACACCCTGAAATATTAAAAATTAACAGACAAATTCATGATATAAAAAAAATGATGCTTGATGAGCTAAAAAATGAATCTAAGTCTCTGCAGGTTCGAAAAACAGTGCTAGCAAAAACTTTTGATGACGTTACAGCTAAAAGTCGAGACCTTCCAGAAAAAGAGAGAGAATTGTTAAGGCTAACAAGAGAAATTAGAATAAATGAAGAGCTTTTAACATTACTAAAAACAAAGTATCAAGAAATTCAGATAAATGAGTCTCAAGAAGTTGGAGAGGTAACGATTGTCAGTCTGGCAACATTACCACAAGCGGCAAATACTGGTGGCAAATTTTCAACTATTTTAGTAGGGCTCTTAATTGGTTTAATGTTTGGTGTAGTATTGGCTATTATTAGGGAAACTCTTGATACATCTGTTGGAACAATGGAAGATGTGGAAGATTTTCTTCAAATTCCAGTCTTGGGTATGATTCCACATATGGATGTAAATGATGAAGAATTTAGATATGAAGATATGTCTTCTGATGACCAACATAAACGAAAAAAGGACATCCAAGAAGTACATTTAATTAGCCAATTTGAACCTAAGTCTACAGTAGCTGAATCCTATCGTGCTCTCAGGACAAACCTCCAATTTGCTACAGTTAAAACAGGAGGCAATACATTCATGCTTTGTAGTCCTTACATGAAAGAAGGAAAAACTACAACAACTACAAACCTTGCCATTACCATGGCTCAAGATGGAAACAAGGTTTTGCTCATAGATTGCGATTTAAGAAAACCCAATATTCACAGAACCTTTGGAATACCTATACAAAATGGAATTGCAGACATAATATTGGGTAAGATAAGTTGGCAAGAGGCTATAAAAGATATTACTGATCTCATGATTGGAAGCATGAAAATGGATGAGATCATGATGACACCTGGACTCGAAAATCTCAACATAATAACCAGCGGTGGTTACCCCCCCAATCCTTCAGAGTTAATTAACTCGAACAATTTTTTAAGTTTCCTTGATGAAGTAAAAAAGGAATATGATATAGTTTTAATTGATTCTCCTCCAATTATTGCAGTATCTGACCCAGCCATAATTGCACCAAATGTTGATGCTGTTGTTCTGGTACATAAGCAGGGTAGAGTTCCTCGAAAGGTTTTAAAAAGAGCAAAAATGACTTTAGAAAATGTAGCTGGCAATGTTATTGGAATAGTATTAAATGATGTTTCAACCAAACTTTACCCAGATTATGCAAAATTCCAAATCCAATACTATGGCCATGATGAGGAAGCTTTAAAAGATAGCATTTTAGATAAATTCAAAAACTTTTTTAATTTTATTCCATATTATGTGAAATTTAGAAGATATATGGATAAACCTGTTTGGCAAATAACAACAGCGATTATTGCAACTCTTTTTCTAATAATCGGTCTTATATGGCAATCAAAGCTTGATTAATATGACTACACAACCTCTTATCAAACAGATATTCTTTTTTGTTATGCTGCTAATAACCACTATTGCCATCTCCACTGTAATCGTAAAAGTAAACCCTGGTATGGCTCTAATAATCGCACTTGGTTTTTTAATATTGATCCTTGCTTTTTTAAAAACAGAATTCGCGCTTTATGTATTAATTTTATCCATGCTTTTGTCTCCCGAAATTCCAGTCCTCCAAGCTGGTCGTAGATCTGTTGTAATCAGAATTGATGATTTAATTTTGATCATAGTTACAATATCTTGGCTTATGAGAACTGCTATTTTAAAAGATATGGGACTTATTATAAAAACACCGCTTAATAAACCAATTTTTTATTATTTTATGGCTTGTGTAATTGCAACATCCCTGGGCACTCTTTTTGGAAGAGTTACGGGTGTTACTGGCTTTTTTTATGTTGCAAAGTATTTAGAATTTTTTCTAGTCTTTTTTTTGACAGTAAATAACTTAAAAAATACTGATCAAATAAAACGCTTTGTTTTTTTCTTAATTTTAACTGCTTGTATTGTTGCTATAACAGCGGTTGTACAAATTCCATCAGGAGCTAGAGTGTCAGCCCCTTTTGAGGGGGAACATGGCGAACCCAACACTCTGGGAGGCTATCTTGTTTTAATGATCTCATTATTATCAGGGCTAATTATTTTTGAAAGAAAATTAAGAATAAAATTAATATATATATTTTTAATTATTCTTTTTATAATACCA
>JBDREC010000076.1:0-97184 GCA_043820105.1 Pseudomonadota bacterium | reverse complement strand
ATTTATTATAAATTTACTTCCCAAATATCCCTTTTATAAATACTTAATTTTGGCTTCCTTCAATATTTTATTATTTTTACTTTGGTAGGTGGACCACTTTTGCGTCCGATTACTGGACCAGTTTATCGTCCGATTTGCATGCCTCATCACCTTTTTTAATTTCTTTGTTTTACATTCAATCCATTCATCACTTCCAATAAACAGATTGGATGAATATGGCATTTTATTATTCCAGTCACTTTTTAAAAGAATTTCTATCATTTGACGATATTTTCTTTGCCTTAGTTTTGCTGCTTTACCTAATTTCAAATATGCAGGAGCAGGTGTTATCAAGGGGTCTTTTTTTCCATATGCATAATAATGAAAAGAGGAAAATCTGTTTTGCTTAGGATGACTGACCTTAGTAGCTCTTTTGGGATTCAAATCAATATAATGCATTACCTTTAACAAATCTTTATCTCTTTCAATGGCAATTGTTTTAAAACGGTCTCTAAATACTTGTCCAAATCTATTATGTTTTTTGTTATAAGCATTTGCAAAAATTGTATGAACTCTATGATAAAATGCAGAAAGTAAATCTCTATCAGAACAGGTTCCTGTGCTGTGAAAATGATTATCCATGAAATCATAGTTATAAAAGGTTACATCATACGTATCTTTATAGATTAGCAACAATTTATAATATAAATTTTTAGCCCAAGCACTTGAAAAAAAATAATCTTTATTGTGAAACTGCCAAAAGCAGTGAAAGGTTGATCCGTCTTCAATAAGTAGATATCTTGGTTTATGAGGCATAATCTTTTTAAATATCCAATTAAAATTATCAATCCTGATTTCGTATGCAATAATCTGGCCACTTTCATGATGTTGAAAAACATGTAATAAGATCAAGCGCCTGTCGACAAATAGGGCAAGGTTAATTATAAAAAACACTGTCTGATTCCAGAATCAATAAAAAAAATCAAAACCCGTCTTTGTTTTTTTTTGTTTTTTTTTGTTTTTTTTTTGTTTTTCTGCAAATTAAATTGACATAAGCGTGACAATCAATATCTTTAATTAATTGAAATTTGTAATAGTTACATTAAATAGGCTGTAAATATGAAAATAATTAAATATGAATTACCTGGACTTGTTCATTTTAAAAAAACTCAACATTGTGATTGCTTATCTGGTACCAGTGCCATTACAAATGTAAGTTCTGTTTCTAGGTTTTGCTATGTAGGAGGGGGCGCTAACCCATCATTTAATTGTTCAAATGGTAATACTAATACTGACTTTCATGATTCTTGTACAAGTGGTGAAGATACTGGATCTCACTTGGTGGCTAATGATTGTGAATCAGGAACCACTGTTACAAGTGTTAGTAACTGTGTTGATGGATCAGGTGCTGGTACAGGTGTTTACTGTGATACTGGGGGTACTAACTAGAAAGTAATATTAAGATTATTGCTTTTTAAATTTGTCTTTGTTTTTTTAGAAAAATTCTAACAAAAATTCTTTTTACATCCCGATCAATATTATAAAAACACGGAATCAAAATCAAAGTAAGTAAGGTTGCAAAAACAAGGCCCCAGGCGATTGGTAAAACAAGTCTTTGAATATAAACATCGCTTCCTCCAAGACCATAGGCTGTTGGGAAAAGTCCAGCTACTGTTGTTAAGGTTGTAAGGATAATTGGTCTTAATCTTAATTTTGCCCCTTCAACAATTATAGCTCTGACGGATTTTAACTTTCCATAATCATATTTTTTCATTAAGTTATTTATAAAGGAAACCATGACAAGGGAGTCATTTACAATAACACCGCACAGGCCAATTGTTCCAATTCCAGCCATAAAGGATGCATTGTGGCCGTGGAAGATTAAGGTGAAGATAACACCAATTATTCCAAATGGAATTGCCGCCATAACCAAGAGAGGTTGGCTTAGAGAATTAAATAAAATAAGCAAAATAGTAAAAATTGCAAAAATTGCGGTTAAAAAGGTTTTTATTAGATCATGAATCGTTTTCGTTGATTCAGCTGCTTCTCCTCCAATAATAATTTGAATATCAGGATCTTTGTCAATTACTGGTGAAAATTTTGCGAGAATCATTTTTGAAGCTTTCATATTGTTGGTTTTCTTTTGGTCAAGTTCTGAAGATATTACAACAGCAGCGTCTCCATTATAATGGTATAATAATCTTGAATCCATTTCTTTATCAATTGAAGTAAATTTGCTTATTGGAATTAGTTTGCCTATTGCATTTCTTACCCGTAGTGATTTTAAGTGAGTCATGTCTTCTCTAAATTCTTTTGCAAAGCGAAGGTTAATATCAATTGCCTCATTGTCTTTGATAATTTCCGTTGCATCAATTCCATCATAGGCTGTTCTAATTGTTGAAGCAACATCAGCCACAGTTAGGGCTAATGTACTTAGTTTTTCATAATTTAAGTTGAGTCTAATGTGTTCAAACTTGTCATCATCATTTCTTTCTATGTCATAAACTCCTGGGATGGTTTGAATAAATTCATAAATTTCTTTTGTAATTTTTTCCTTTTTCTCTTTTTTATTACAAATTACATTAATTTCAACAGGCTTTCCAGCTGGAGGTCCGCCAGAAACCAGTTCCCATGTAACTTTCTGAACAATCTTTGGTGGAATGATTTCTTTTCTTAAGCTTTCCATTATTTCTCTTCCAAGTCTTTTTCTTTCATTTGAAGGAGTAAGGTAAACTGAAATGATTGCTTTATTTGCAAAGCCAACACCTTGAGCTTGTCCCCACTCACTTGAATTTCCGACCTCAACTGCTATGGAATCTAATTCTTCTTTACTTAAATTTAAAATAGCTTTTTCATAAACCTTGATAACTTCTTCAGTTGCATTGTGGGTTGATTCTGGAGCGGTTTTTATTTTTATAAAAAATGCTTGAGCTGCGTCTTCAGGAAAGAGCCTGAATCCTAAATGCTTTCGTGCCATTCCCATTGAAAAGATGAGAAGTATTATAAAAAGTCCAACAACCAAATATCTAAACTTTAAGCAAAATGTTAAAACTTTAGCATATAAATTTTTTAAATTATCAAAAGCTTTTTCTCTAATTCCTGATTGTGTTTTATCAACTTTAACTGTGGCTATATGGCTTGGGAGTATTGTGAAGCTGTCCACTAAGCTTCCAAATAATGAAGCTGCAACTACAACTGGAATTGCAAAAATAAATTTTCCCATCATTCCTTTGAGGAAAATTAAAGGAATAAATGCTACTATCGAAGTGGCGACTGTACAAATCACAGGCCACATAACTTCCTGTGTTCCCTCAAGCGATGCTTGCATTGGTGATTTGCCCATTAGCTTATGTCTGTAAATGTTTTCAGAGACAATAATAGCATCATCAACAAGCATGCCCATTACCATTATAATTGCAGCTAGTGAAATTACAGTTATATCAATTCCAAAGGTATGCATCAATATAAAGGTAAAAAAGACGGCAACTGGAATTGCAATTGAAGTCCAAAAGGCGACCCTGAGATTTAGGAAAACAAATAAGGCTAAAAGCACAAGAACAAATCCCATGAAAGCGTTTTGTGTAATAACAGCTAGCCTGTTTTTAACAATGAATGAGGTGTCATTTACAGATGTTAAGGTAATTCCTGCGGGCAAGTGCTTGTTTTCTTTTTCAAGTAATTTTTTAATATTTTCTGTAACTGTAATTTGGTCAGCAGCAGCTTTTTTGACAACAATCAAAGAAATCCCAGACTTTCCATTGAATCGTGATCTTCTGGTTTCTTTTTCATAGCCATATTTTACATTTGCAACATCTTTGATTCGAATGTTTTTGCCAGTATAATTAGCCCTTATTATAACATTTTGTATATCATCAATAGAGTCAAACTCAGCAATTGTTACAATATCTTTTTGACTTGTAAAAGACTCAAGGGATCCTCCGGTTGATCTTATGTTTCTATTTGCTAATGCAAAGGCAATGTCATTTAGGGCTATATATTTTGAATGAAGCTGTTTTGGGTTTACATCAATATGAATTTCCTTATCTCTAAAGCCAACTTTTTCAATTTCTTTTATACCATTTATGAGTTTGATCTTTTTTTCTAAGGCTTCTGCTAGCTCTCTTTTAATTTCATAGCTGGCTTCTCCAGAGATACCGACATTAATTATTGGAAAATTAGCTGAATCGATTTCATAGACCTCTGGTTTATAAAGTATTTCCTTTGGAAGATCAGTCACTCTATCAACTGCCTTTTGGATATCTTCAACAATTTTTGAAGTATCTCCTGAGTCAGGATCAATTTCAACCTGAATAACTGAAGTGTTTTCCATGGAAAAACTCATGTATTTTTTAAGTCCTGAAACACCTTTTAATTCATCTTCAATAAGACGAGTAACATTTTGCTCAACATCTTGTGGCGCAGCTCCAGGATAAACAGTAGTGATTAAAGCAATATCAACTTTAGAATTTGGGAGAGTCTGCTTTTTTAATATATAAATAGAAAATACTCCTAAAAATGCTAAAACAAACATCAAAAAATTAGCGAGTAATTTTCTTTCAACGAAAAACTTTACTATTGCTATCAATTTAGTCTCCTTAATGTGAAATTAATTCAAAATTCAAGATTCAAAATTCAAAATTAATTGTACAACTCATCTACAAGTTCTCTCATCTCCAAAACAATACTCAAGCTATCAACCTTATATTTCTCTAAGGTCATTTGTGAAATAAACATGTTAACTTCTTCATTTAAAATCTCAAAAAGTGTTATTCTGCCTTGCCTGTATTTTTTATTTAATAAAGAAAGCTTAAGTTGTGCATCATTTATAGAGGCTTCTTGCTTTGAAATTACATTTTCATAAATAGAATATTTAGCTTTATTGCTCAAATAGCTTTGGGTTATTTGGTGAAGTTTTTGTTTGTTTTCAATTCTTAACTTTTCAAGCCTATACATTTCCTTTAAAAAGCTTCCCTTTCTTGAATTATTAAGAACAGGAAACGAAAAACTTAGACCTGCAACAAAATCATCATTTGCAAAGCCAGACCATGAGGCATCATCAAATGCATCTTCTGATCCATGTCTTTTATAGTTTAGAACTAAAGATAGATCTGGAAGTTTATTGTTTTTATAAGTTTTAACAATATCCTCCTGCATTGAAACAGAGAGTTTACAAAGCTTAGATATTCTGGATTTTGTTTTAATAAAATCATTTTCAGCTAATGTCTTTGCGATACTTGGTAGCTCAGGCTTAAGTGATTTTGAAATTTCCTTGTTATATAAGAAAGAAGCAAGGGCAATTTGTAATGCTTCATAGCTAGCCTGCAGACTTTCTAGGGTTGCCTCTTTTTCCTTTAATAAAGAATCTATTCTATATATTTCTTCTTTTTCTGCCATTCCGTCTTTTACTTGTTTATGAACTAGCGTTTCTTGATTTTTGATTTTTCCAATTAGGTTTTTGGTAATTTCAATTTGCTTGTTCAAAAGAGCCCAACTTAAATAACTTTTTGATGCTGACAAAAGAATTGATTCAATGCTTTCCTTTGTTTGGACCTCATTAATATCCTTTTGGAATCTTGCTAGTGTTTTTGGAAGCTTATATTGAGCCCCCATTAAATTATTTAAAAGTGGCTGAACTATGCTAATTGAAAGAGCAGGCTGATAAAGATTAATTGAAAATGGAGTCTGAACAAAGGAGTTCGCTGGAAAGTCCAGGTTCTGTTTGTCAAAACCGTATTCAATGCTTGCTATTGTACCTGTTTGTTCAACAGTATGACTTAAGGAAATGCCTCCAGAAAAACCATCGATTTTCGTTGGACTAAAAGAAACACCATTATCTGTGTCTTCATAATAAATATAATTAGCATCAGCTCCTAAAGTAAAATCATTTATTGCCTTTGCTTGCAAAATATTTGCTTCATCAATTCTTTTTATGATATTTTGAGCCTCAATATCTTGGTTTGTTTCCAAGACATCTTTTATAAATGATTCATAGCTATAGCTTGATGTTTCTTGTGCTGAAACAAAGAAAGTATTTAATATAAATATGAAAAATGAAAATTTTAGACTATACTTTAACATGATATCTCCATAAATGAAAAGATAGATGTTTTTATTGGATTAAAATTAAATTTTCAATGGAAAATATTATATGCCATTATAATGAAAAACTACGCCTCTCACAGCTTTGTGATATAAGAAGTTTTCTAGAAATCACAAACCACAAAAAAGGAGAGGCGATATGAAAAGTATAGGCGCAGATTTGCATGGCAAGTCAATTACATTTTGTACAATTAATTCAGAGGGAAAAATAGTTGATAGAAAAATTATACCGACAAGTGAAAAACTTGTTATTGAATATTTGAAAGGTATAAGAGGTAAAAAACAATTAACATTTGAAGAGGGACCTTTGGCTGAATGGATGTTGAATATAACTTATAATAAAGTTGATCGTGCTTTGATCTGTGATCCAGGGGAAAATCCTAGTATCTACAAAGGAAACAGTAATGATAAAACTGATTCAGAGAATTTGGCAAGATTATTAAGAATGGGAGAACTTAAAGAAGTATTTCATCCAATTTCAAAAGAGAGACAAGAGTTTAGAGAATTAGTAAATTTGTATAACAAAATAGTAAAAGATATTACCAGAAGCAAAAACAGATTGAAACGAGTGTTTAAAAACAGAGCTATTCCATGTTCAGGACAAACGATATATTCAGAAAAGAATAGTGAAAAATGGTTGTCTAAAATTAAGGAAACTCAAATATCAATAAAATCTGCAACTCTCTATTGGAGACAACTTGAAATTTTAGAAAATCAGAAAATAGAAGTTTATAATGAAATGAGAAAACGATCTGAAAAGTTTAAAGAGATAAAAGAGTTTTTAAAAGTAAAGGGAGTGGGATTAGTAACAGCTGCAACATTTTCAGCATTTATTTTTGATCCATTTAGATTTAAGAACAAAGCACATGGGAAATTGATATTAACATTCACATCATATATGAAAATGGAATCCACTTGTCCCACCTTAAGACATATGAAGATAGATATAAAAGGCTTGCTGAATTGAAAATGATGTCAAAAACCTTTGCTGAAAAGTTATCAGAAACACTTTTTTTAAGAGATTTGATAATTAATAAACCTGAAAACATTGATTATATAAAGTTAAACTTAAATCTGACTGACTTTATGAAAAAGCATAATAAATATTGTAAGCATATTGTAGGTTTTTTTAAAAGTTTACACAAGCAGGCATAGACAGAACCAAAAAGGAATCAAAGCATCATCTTAGCTCATAATTTTTTGATAGTATCAAGTGGCTTCAGCTATCAGGCTTCTGATCTAACTGAAAAATAAAAAAATAATTTTGATCTTATTGACAAGTACATTCTAAAATGAAAAGGAATAACATTTGCCTAGCTTTTTATCCTAAGTCTGCTAAATGTAGTTTTAAAATACTGCTTTTTGTTTTAGGCTTGATTATTTATTTGGCAAGAATTACTTAGAGAAGTTAATATGATAGCCGGAATTTTTAAAAGAAAAAAAAGTTCAATAGATCTCAGAGATTATCAGGAAATTATTGAATCAACTTTAAATCAGTTTAAAAAGGCTGATAAGCTCGGATCTTATATAGATGATGCTGTGATTTTAACTCAGATGACGATGTACAATTCGCCACAATCAAAATATGAGCATACACCATTAATTGAGCATCAAAAGCAACTTGTAGTTTTGTTTTGGGGAAGGCTTACAAATCGAGATGAACTAGCTTGCGTTTTTGATATCTCAAGAGAAGAACTTAAAAAAACAAGTGATCAAAAGCTTACATTTTTAAGTTATTTAAAGTGGAAAGATGATTTAACAAAGCATATTTATGGAGATTATAGTGCTATAATATACAGTCAAAAAGAAAATAGGCTATACTGCTTTGTGGATCATATGGCAGTAAAACCCTTTTACTATTATTGCGATGATAAGATTTTTGTTTTTTCTTCAACCTTAACCTTGTTTCATAGATTCAATCTTTTCCCTATTAATCCACGCTTAGAATGGGCAGCAAAGTATATGTTGCATCTTTCTATGGACTTTGAAGATACAGCTTATGATAGTATTTTTAAAATCCCGCCTGCTAATCAAATTATTTTGGATAAAGAAAAATTTAGAAAGGAAAAGTATTTTTCTTTTGATCCTGATAAAAGAATTAATTATCAAAAAACAGATGATTATATTGAAGAATATAAAGAACTATTAATTAACGCTGTTAAAACAAGAATTGATAGCGATTATAAGGTTGGGTCAGAAAATAGCGGAGGTATTGATTCTTCAACTATTACTTCAATAGCGGCTAAATATTTTAATCAATCTATTGAAAATTTATACACTTTTGGATTTGCAAAACTTGAGGATGAACCAAAGTTTATTCTTCAAACAAGTCAGAAGTATAACATAAATAATAATTACATTTTTTGTGGTAGAAATAATTTATCGCTTGAAATTAAAAATAGATCATTGGATGCAATGGGATATCCATATGAACACGGAAACTCAACATATCATAACCCCTTTTATATGTTATGTGAAAAGAACAACATTAGAACTCTTTTGTCGGGGTTTGGGGGAGATGAATTTGTAACTTCAATTCATGGTGATATTGCTATAAAAGAAATGTTTTATGACAAAAAATATAATTTTGTTTACAGCAGATTAAATGGAAATATATTAACAAGTTTTCTTAGGTTATTAAAGCATTTCTATTCATTTAAATTTAAATCAAACTTAGAATATAGTCCTAGATTTTTAAAAGCCTGGAAAAAAAGATGGCCATATTTTTCAATTAAAGATGAAATTATACAGAGATTTTCGCTTAAAGAAAAGTATTTTGATCAAGCCAGGTTTGACGCAGGATATGTTGACTTAAATAAGTTTACCTTGGAAAAAAGATTTGTGCCCTTTGTTCCCACAAGAATGAACAATTGTACTCAAATGGCACATTCATATGGCGTTGATTATGCCTGGCCATTACTTGATGTAAGACTGATTGATTTTTTCTTGTCAATTCCTACAGAGCATAAATTTAATAAAATCAGCAGATATTTTCATCGCTTGGTTTGTGACGAACTTGTTCCAAAAGGAGTGAATTGGAAAAAAAGCAAATGGATGGGAAGTCCAATAAGTGCTACAAATATTAAAACTAATTTAGATCTTGCTAAAAACTTGCATAAAGACCTTTATCAAATTCTAGATATTGATCGATTAAAAGAAAACATTAATAATTCATCAAATTCTAAGGATAGGCTTACTCAATTTACAATAAGTAAATCAATTGCAAACATTAATAATTTAGATTTGTGGTTTAAGACTTTCTATCCAGATGGCAGTAATTGGTAAAATAAAATGAATATTTGGCAAAAATTACTTTCACAATTATCGAGATTGTATCTTGAAGCAAAACCATTTCCTTTATTTAATCTTTATTTGTTTTCGGCAAAGAATGATAAACACAAAAATTTACACAAAAAACTGCTTTATTTGAAAATAAAAAAACTTTTAAATCCTTGTTATTTTATCTTGTTTTCTGCTCAGGCTTTGATTTGGTATTTTTATAAATTATGGAAAATATTATTTAAATTAATTTTTAAAAAAGGGATATTTATAAAAAAGGAATATGGGACATTAATCGTAACACAAGCTATAACAATTATAAAACTCAATTTTTTCTATCACATTCTTCCAATAAACTATTATAGATATAAATTTTATCTTAAAGAAAATAAGTCTTTAATACATAAATATTTCTATAAATCAGAACTTCCTTGTTTTCACGATTTTATTAATAAGAATAAGAAAGATCTGAAAGAAACCAAAGAATTTATTGGAAATAAATATGAGTTTGCAAAGGCCTTAAAATCTATCAATATTCCTTCAGTTCAAACCTTAGACTTAGTCAAAAAGAGGTCATCAATTTCAAGCTTTTTTAGAAATAGAACTGTTTTTTGTAAACCGCTTGTTTCTTCTCAAAGTAAAGATGCATTTAAACTTTTATATGTTGCTAAGACAAATCAATATGAAATTCATCCAATTAACGGTAATGTTATAAAAGAACATGTTGGGATTGAAAGATATTTAAATGGATTAATTAAAAAACAAAATATGATGATAGAACCTTACCTTTCTGATCATCCTGATCTCAATGACTTTTCAGAATCACAAGAAATTTCCACACTTAGAATAATAACATTTGAATTTAAAGATGGTGAATTCAAAGCTATTTATCTTCAACTTGAAATACCAGCTGCAAAAAAACACGAAATAAATAAAAGGCAATTATATAAAATTTATCCTTTAGATTTGAAATCTTTTGAAGTTGATAATAAGTGGAGGATAAATTCAGAACTAAAGTATAATAAAGATATTATTATAAGCCAAAACCTTAGAAAATTAATTTCAACAGCAGTTGATTATTGTATAAAAGTACATGAAAATCTAATAAATCTTAAATCTGTTGCCTTTGATCTGGCATTGACAGATAGAGGACCAATTATAATTGAAGCTAATTATAATTGGAATATAGAATTGATTAATGATGTTAATTTATTAGAGGGTTTAATTAATCATTAATCATTTGACAAAAACCTCAAAATTAGATTTAAAGACATACTTTTTGCAATTTTTATAGGATGGAATAATGGAAAAAGAAGCTAAAAAAGAAAATCACATTAGAACCCAATATTGTAAGAAACTTAAACCTTACGCTTCTCCTAAATGTGAATCACTTTTTGTGTCAGATGTTAATGGAAAGTCTTTTGTTAGTACTTCTGAAACAACACCAACTTCTACTGTGGGTCCGTCTTAAACAAATCATATAAAATAACAGCAATTTTAACCTATCTGATTCTTGACAATTATAGCACTAATTTATAACCCTATAAAACTATAAAAATTTATTTGATAATATTAATTTGCCGAATAGTTAATAGATGTATAATTACAAGATTTTTAATCTAAATATAGAATCACAGTTTCAAATTAGAGCTCTAAATTCTGTTAAAGAAGCATTTACGAATCCCAATCTGAAGATTATAATCGCAAAAACTCCAGATAATTTATCAAGACCTATCCGGAAAAAAAATGTGTGCTGTCAGATGGCAGAGAATGAGTTTTTATTTTTCAATGAAAAGCTGGGCCTTAGATATTATGTAAAAGATGGCAAAGAAATTATCATTGATCAAGATTTCATGAAAGACGAAGATAAGCTTAGCTTATTCTTGCTTGGATCTGTTATGGGCGCGACTCTTTATATGAAAAATTATCTTCCAATGCATGCATCTACAATTCTAACAGGCAAAGGTGCTGTAATGTTCATTGGAAATTCAGGCGTTGGAAAATCAACTCTTGCCTATGCTTTTTATAAGAGGGGATACAGGGTTATCACAGATGATATTGCTCCAATAAAAATGGAAAATAAGAAATTAAATCTTTTTGCTTCCTATCCAATGATGAAGCTATGGGAAGATTCCATAAAACTGAATCAAGAAACAGGAGATTTTATTCAGGTAAGGGATTCACTTAATAAATATTATGTCAGCTATGAACAACTCGATCAAGGCAAGGCAATCCCTATCTATAAAATGTATCATGTGAGAACTCATAATGATGAAAAGATTTTGACCATTGAAAAAACTCTGGGAAAAGCAAGGCTGAAAATAATTAAAGCAAATTCCTATAGAAAATCCTATATTCAGGGTTTAAACAAGCAAAGCACCTTTTTTAAAATTGCTGTTGAGCTAGCCAAGCTTCCAATGACCACAATTACAAGACCCCAAAGAACTGAAGATTTTAAGCATTACATTGATGTCATTGAAAAGGACATTTTAAAGTGAAAAATAATATTGTATGGCTTGCTTCCTATCCCAAGTCAGGAAATACATGGTTCCGCACCTTTTTAAGTACAATTTTAAATGAAAAAAAATCAGAACCTGACATAAATGATCTTCAATCAACTCCTATTGCATCTGCAAGGGGAATTTTTGAAGACCATGTAGAATGTGAATCTTCAGATTTATCTTCTGATGAAGTTGAAAGCTTAAGACCTGATGTTTATAGAGAAATTTCTGATAATTTAGAAGATAAATTCTATATGAAAGTTCACGATGCCTATACAAAGACCAAAGAGAGCGAGTGGCTTTTTCCTCCTGAGGCTACATTTGGAGTAATATATTTAGTCAGAAATCCCCTTGATGTAGCAGTTTCTTTTGCAAATCATAATTCGGGATCTATTGATAAAACTGTTGATAATTTATGCAATAATGACTTTGCTTTATGCAAGCACAAGAAAAGTTTTTCAAATCAGCTATTGCAAAGGCATCTTACCTGGAGTGGGCATGTTCTTTCTTGGATTGATTCACCTAACAAAGTTTGTGTTTTAAGATATGAAGATATGAAACTTGATTCTTTAAGGACTTTTAAAAAAGCATGCGATTTTCTAAACCTGGATAAATCAGATAAAGAAATTGCCCAGGCAATTGAAAAAACAAGTTTTGATAAACTAAGGAAGCAGGAAGAAGAAAAAAGCTTTAACGAAAAACCCCAAAAATGTAAGTTCTTTTTTAGAAAGGGCAAAATTGGTTCATGGAGAGAAAAACTAAAAAATCATCATGTTGACAAGCTAATAAGTTGTCATTATGACGTGATGAAGCGTTTTGGATATTTAGATAAAAATGATAAATTAGTTTTTTAAAGGAAACAATTAAAATGGAAATTACAAAAAATACAAAAGTGAGGCGAAGTAAAAATCAGGAGCACAACTATCTTGATGATGAAGTTGTAATGCTAAATGTTGAAGATTGTAATATGTACAATTTCAATGAAGTTGGAACAAGGATTTGGGAACTTCTAGAAGACAAAGTCTTTTCTGTTGAAGAACTTGCTTTAAAATTAATAAAAGAGTTTGATGTTTTTAAGGAAGATTGCATTAATGATATAATACTATTTGTTAAAGATATTAGTAAAAAGGGTCTTTTGGAAATTGCGTGATAAATGAAAAGAATAAAAAAATTTTTAAGATTAAAAAGTGAAAATAAACTCTTTGTGTTAGAGCTGGCCTTTTTTTTATTCTTTGCCCGAATATCAATTATTATTTTATCCCCAAAATATTTAAAAATAATACTTGGAAAGCATAAGCAAAATGATGAAGCTCAAAATGTTGATTTTCAAATGCTTAATAAAATATCCTATTACATCAATAAGGTTTCTAAATATATGCCTGTGAAAAGTAATTGTCTTCCCCAGGCTATAGCAGCTAAAATAATGCTAAAACGCAGAAAAATTAACAGCACCTTATACATTGGTATGGGAAAAGATAAAAAAAATAATTCGCTGATTGCTCATGCCTGGCTAAAAGTTGGTGAAACACCAGTAACAGGCGGAAAAAATAATGCGGAATATTCTGAGGTAGCATATTTTGGTTAGTTTACAATCAAGTTTTATAATCTTGAAAAATTATGTTAAAGATTTTATGTCTTTTACAAAATATAGAATTTTAATATTATTTTTTATGTCTTTATTTACTGGCCTTTCTCAGGGGCTTAGCTTTTATATGCTAATTCCTATGTTTAAAGTATTGAATCTAGGCGGTTCAGGAGATGTCAATGGTTTGAACGAAGCAGGAAAATATATTTAAAAAATATTTATTCCAGTTTTCATGTCTACATTTGAATCACCCACAAATAACATCTCCATTGGTTCAAGGTTCAAGTTGTTAGCGATAAATAATGCTGCCTCAGGTTCAGGTTTTTTAGGAAAGTTAGCCCTTGCACCCATTATAATTTCAAAATAATTTTCCTTAAAAAAATAATTACAAACAAGCTTTGTATATTTGTCTGGTTTATTTGAAAGAACAGCTAGTTTTATGTTCATTGACTTTAGCTTTTTTAATAGGTCAATAATTCCTTCATAAGGCTTTGTTTTGTTGTTCCATTTTTGAGCATATTCCTTTTTTATCTCAAAAAGAAGTTTTTCAATAATTGCAGCATCTCTTTTATTTTGTGGAAGTGATCTTTTTACAAGATTTCTGATTCCATCACCAACAAAGTATTTATAATCCTTTACTGAGTGTGTTTTAAATCATTATTTTCAAGTACAATATTCATGGAATCAGCAATGTCTTCAATGGAATCAACCAAGGTTCCATCAAGATCAAAAATAATACCTTTATATTTCATTTTTTCCTCTTTCCAAGAACTAATATTACAGTTCCCATTAATAAACAGATCATCCCAATTATTTCCTTGAATTCAGGGTAATAGTTGAGGAATAAGATTGATAAAATTATAACGAATATTGGGTTTGTGTTTCTTATGACCGTAACTTTTGAGACCTCAAGATATTTTATTGCAAAATAAAACCCAAGAAAATTTACACAAGGCCCAAAGAAGCTTCCTAAAGATAAAAATAAAATTCCATCATTAGATGGAAAAACTAAATTACCATTCATTAAGCAAAAGAATAAAGCAAAAATTGATAAAAATAAAGTTCTAAGCTGGCTTATTAAAACAGGATCTTCTTTTCTTAGTAATTTTGTTATAAAGATAGTATTAAAGGCCTGTATGAAGTTGCCAAGTATAAAAATAATGGCATATATTGTAAAGGTAAAATCACCAGAATATGAAACAGCAATAAGGCCAGCTAATGCAATTAAAGCTCCAATAATTTCTATTGAATTAAAGCTTTCCTTTAAAATGATAATACCGAGTATAAATAGAAATAATGTAAAAGATATATTTAAAGTTGATACAAATGAAGGATTTAAATGTTTTAATATATAAAAAAATATATAAGATGCAATAAATTCAACTATTACATAAATAATTAAGGTTTTCTTGTTTTTTAATAAGATAAGAAATGGATTTTTTTTTATGAAAATAAGGTTATAGGCACTTAAATAAATAAAAGCTAAGCCAAACCAAAAAAAAAGAAAAACCTCAACAGCTATTGTTTCAAGAGCAAACTTGCCAAGGAAAAAAATGCAAACTATTCCGAAACAAGAAAATAAGGAAAAGAATATTCCTTTTCTTAAATCAAAATCACTATTCATTAATTTTCCAGTATCATCTTTTTTATAAGAGAAAGTATCTTGTCTCTTTTTCTAAAATTAGTTTCATTATTTAAAATTATGACAAAATAAACTTTTTCTTGATTATCCTTTTTTATAAAGCCAGCCGCTGTTTTAATGTTACTTAAGGTTCCGGTTTTATAAAAGGCCCCAGTTTTATTGGTAAAAGTATAAGCATATTCTTTTGTATAAGATATTAAGACAGTCATCAAATCTTTAGCTGAAATCTTGTTTTTTCTTGAAATGCCGGAACCTTCAACTATATTTGCTCTTGTAATATTAAATTGTTTTTTGAGATATTGAGATATTAACAAAGAACTTTTATCAACACTTGCAGGTGGATCATTTATGATTGCTCCTAAGCTAAGAAAAATCTGGTTAGCTGTAAAGTTTGTTGAATATTTCATCATAGATTTGATGATATCATCTAAAGTTTTTGAGCTTAAGTGCTGATAAAAAAGGCCTGCTTCTTTTGAAACATCTTTTTTTATTATTTTTCCATTTACTTTTATTCCATATTTTTTAAGAAACTCAGCAAAAAGGTGACCTGCATATAAAATTATTTCATTTTTCTCATGGGATAAAACAATTCTATCTTTTAATCCTTTTTTATTTGGGTGTTTTTTGCGAATTAAAGTTTTAGCAAAGCCTGTGATTGGAGTTTGCTTTTCTAAGGAATGAATTTTGAAGTTATTATCAATTTTCACATTAATTGTATTAAAATTTACACAAAGTGCGCCATTTGTTGTGTCATAGGGATTTAATGAATTTTCAACACCATCGATTTTAATGTTTTTATCAAAAAAACTAGTGTCTAAAAAAATAGAATTAATATTTTTAAGACCTCTTTTGGCAAATTCTTTAGCTATAAGGTCAATCTCTTCAGAAATCAAAAGCGGGTCTCCATAGCCTTTAATATAAAGATTTTTATTATGATCAAAATAAAATTCAGTTTTGAATCGGAAATCTTTTCCCAGGTAATTATAAGCAGCCATTGCTGTTATTATTTTGAGAATAGATGCCGGTATAAACTCTTTATTAATATTTATTTTAATGAGTTCATTTTCATTATCATCCCTTACATAAACTGATCCATTTGAAACTAATTTATTTATAGATTTTTCATAATAACTTGTCCCTAATAGGAAAACAGGCAAAATTATTATTAAAACTATAATCTTAAATCGTAACATTTCTTATCTTTCTTTACTATTTATAGTTATTTTATTTCTGGATGATTGCTTTAAAAGTTATTGAATTTGTTTAAAATAATTTTAAATAAATGACAAGAAAGTAAAAAAAATAGTACAGGTATATTGGTTGACCCACTAATCATTTTCTCTGTAATATCCTTATTGATGCCCCCAAAGGCAGAAAATTAATTTAATATGATATTGAAATTTTCAAATAGTATTCAAAAAAAAGTGTGGGAATTTTGTTTTGCAAACGTGGGTTTAATTATCAGTTTTGAGTTGAATTACAAATTTTCTCTCAGTGTTGATAATTATTAAAAGCTTCATCGTATGCTAATTTCTAGTAATTCCAGTGTGTTAGGGTTTTAGGGATATGCTTGTTTTCTGTGGCATAATTTTTGCTATTAAAAATTAAAACTTTAGCATAGGTAAAAGTGGTTTTATTTGAAAATATTATTGACAGTAGTTTCTTTACTTAATTGTTAATTTTAACAACAAATGGAGATGACAAGTGAAAAAAGCATTATTTTGCCTTATTTTCTTCATGATTTTAAGTCTATTATTCACAAATCTATATGCAACTTGTGTATTTGACTATGCTGACAAGGACATCTTTTTATATGTTCATCGTACAAATGAAAGTGATGATATTGTAACAATTAGAATTTATGACATTGATAAAGAAAAGTGGGAGATTTCTTCTTGCCCATATGGTGAAAGAATTTTAGTAATCACTGAAGGCAAAGATGGAGGTGATGGAAAAGACGGTAAATGTGAGGATGACGATGATAGGGATTATAGACCGGATTCTGATAGACCAGGTATGGATCATCATCATCATTCCCATAGTTCTAGTAAACATGGTGAAGATGGTAGGAATGGCTCTAGGGGTGGAGATATCAGTCTTTATTTTGAAGAGATCGAGCTTTTAAGTTATGTTTCATTGTATCAGAGAGGGGGACATGGTGGTAATGGTGGATGTGGATGTGATCATGGTAAATCAGGGGGTGATGGTAAAGATGGAAGCTATGGGGAATTGTTTCTTTTCCCTGATCCTGGAGATTTTGTAAATAAAATTACTTATTATGAAGAGTTTGATCTTAGACAGTTAGAAAAAAATGCCAGACTATCTGTTATTGCTCCTTTTTTTAATAAGATGCCTGGAAATTTATGGATGAATCCTTATTCTCAGATTCAAGAAGTAGCTTATTTATTTATTGAACATGTTAGTATTATCATTAATTTTTCAGGCTTAGAAAATCTTTCAAACTTGAGAAAAAAACAAAAGATTTATTTAAAGCTGCCAATTCTTTCTGATTTATCTAATTTTGAAAATTTATTAAAAATCGATGTTAAAAAGAAAAGTAGGCTCTTTGAGCTTGTCTTTGATGTGGAGTTTGATCAAACATCTACAGACATATGGACTTATAATGTCCATTTTCAAAAATTATTAAGAAAAGGAAAGGAAATTTTTGGATCATCTCCAATTTGAATACCTAAACAATAAACCGGGCCTATAAAAAACATTACAAAACCTCTTTTTCAAAAAGCTAATGCCCACACTCCTTATTCAAGCAATAAAAAGTATATTGATTTCTTTAAGTTCAGGTCTGACAGAGGAAGACTTGAACTTGATGAAATCAAATACTTTTTGCGACTGAGTAAGGAGATCGGTGCTTAGCATTTTATAAAAGAGATCTGTTAAAACTTTTAGCTTGGGTACGCAATTCGGAGATGATCCATAATTTAAACACGAAATATAAAATGTCTATAGCTTATCTGGACATTTAGGAAATCAAATGTATCTAAGCTGCTTTTCTTAATTGCCAAAAAATAATATTTTACATAAAATATATCCAGTTAAAAGAAAATGAGAGGTTAAAATGAAAAGTAATAGACAAAAAATTATAGTTTGTATTGTTTTTTTAATTACAATTTTATTTATATCAGGCTGCGCAGCTGGAAACGCTAAATTCACAACTTCAAACCCAGCTGGCTTTTTCATGGGTCTATGGCATGGGATTATTTCTGTGATTGCATTTGTAATCAGTTTATTTTCTGATAGTGTTAGGATTTATGAATCAAATAACACTGGCAGCTGGTATGATTTTGGATTTTTACTGGGAGTAATCTGCGTTTATGGTGGCGGATCACATGCTTCTTGCAAGCAGAAGAAGAAAAAAGATAAATGTAGTCAAGAGTGGGATGAGATTGGAGAAAAGATTGAAAAGAAAATAATGACCAAGTTAAAAGGATGGGCAGAAAGTGATGAAGATAACAATGAAGAATTAGGCGAAAAAGAGTGGAAAGAGATTGAAAAAAAGTTAGAGCTTAAGATAAAGAAAAAGATAAAAGAATGGGTTGAATAAGGGTGATCTTAAAAAAATATATTATTATCTCGCGTAACGCAGATCCAGACGGGTTTGTTGGTGCTATTCTTGATAAACCAAATGGAGATAGTACAACGCCTCTTCATTGGGCAGCTGCTAAAAATGAATTTGAAGTTGTTGCATTTTTAATAGCAAATGGTGTGAATCCTAACACTCAAGATTCATCTGGTCGTACAGCTTTAATGGAGGCAGCTAGAGAAGGCGGCACACAAAGTGCAAGTATTCTGGCTCTTGGTGCCCCCGGAGTGCCTGATAATTATAAATGTGAACTTGAATTAAAAGATAGGCATGGCATGACAGCACTTTTCGATGCAACCCTTTTTGAGCAAACTGAAACTGCTATTTGGCTTATTATGCATGGAGCCGATATTAATAGCTCTAATGAAATAGATAAAACTGTTTTAATGATGGCAGTTGAAAAGGGAAATATTAAACTTGTAAGATATCTGCTTGATCGTGGTGTTGCCCTAATACAAGTAAATAAGCAAAAGCTAGCAAAAAAGAAATAGTAAAGTCCCAGTATAAGTTGTTGGAATTTAAGTGGTATTTGTGCATGTTTATTTTTCGTTTTATTTTGCTTTATTAAGAGGTGCAATAATAATAAAAAATTATCAACTATTTTAACGCTAAGTCCATGGACAATTGTGCTAGGGCTATCTCAAAATAAATTTGACAAAAAACAGAAGACGTGCTAACGCATTGCATGATAACCTAGAAAACAACTATGGGATGGTATGAGATGGGATTTATACGAATACAACTAATTACAGCACTGTTTTTTTTAATTTCCTCAAATTCACTTTTATTTTCAACGCAAAATTTCGATAAAATTGTTCAAAAACTAAACAATTGTGATTTTTCTACATTAAATGATGTTTGGAATCGTGAGGGAAGATTTTATGATTTTGCATATGATGAACTTCATGGTCATTTATTTCTGAATGATCTTCCTTATCATTTTTCCTTAAGTAAATTTGATATTGAGTTCACTGAAGATGAAGTTTCCAGGTCAAGACCTGATGAGCTTCCAACGAGTAAAAGAATTGTTTTAGAAGTATCAGAAAACCCATATGAAAAACCTGATTCATATTGGATTATTTTTAATGGTTGGGGTGAAACAACTGCACATATTGAAGGTGATTTTTTAAAGATCTTATTATTGTCTCTAAAAAATAAGGGCTATAAGAATCCAAAAATAATTGGTATTAACAATATGGGTCGAGGTACATTTGAATACATGCAAAATCTTGATGCTGTTAGTAACATTTCTTTAGATTTGGAGTTCTTAGATACAATAAAAATACTTGCTAAACTGCAAGAGCTTGGAAGAATAGGCGAAGGTGAAATAAATTACTTCGGTCATTCCCTTGGAGCAATGAATGCAATGGCAGGAAGCGAAATTGAAAGTATTGCTGCACCTAAAAAACTATATCTATTAATGCCAGCTACAGATAAGGGCTTAGGTTTTATAAGACCAAGGGCTTTATGGACAGTGCTCGATCAGGTTCCAAAGGGACTATTTCAAGCCTTTTTATCAAAGAAGGGCTCAATTGATTTGGGTAATCGTTGGAATAATAAAATGGGCGGAAATGATGTTGATGAAGAAAGAGCTGTTCCAGGCTCTGCTACTCGCTTTTTACAATATTATCTGCATTTAAAAAGAATATTTACAAACTTAAACAAAAGACTCCTGGAAGCAGGTAGTAAGGTTATTTTAGTAGAAGCAGCTGATGATGTGATTGTTCCAGAAAGGTTTTCAGAAAGAGAAGAAAAATATTTTCTAAAAAATGGAATCAACACAGAAAAATATGATTTTAGAAGCTTTGAGCATGTTATTCCTTATGATATGAATAAATATCAGGAACTGGAATTGATTAATTTATTTGATAAAACTTTATAGAATTTTAGTTGCAAAATTTCTGTAAGAAATATTTTACCTTTTTAATATTCATTTCATTAGCTTTTATTAGATGCCTGCAACCTTGCTTCTTTTTATTCAAATTTACCAATGCTATTCCCTTATAAAAATGAATTAAACTAATATTGCTTTGAAAATGTTCAGCTTCTTTGAGATCTTGCAAAGCTTGTGTGAAATTATTTAAGTCTATATTCAAACTTGCTCTGTTAATAAAAGATGCTAAATTAGCTTGTATTTTTAAAGCTTGAGAGAAATCAGCATAGGCCCCAGAAAGGTCCTTTGAGCTTTTTTTAATAGCACCTCTATTGTTATACAAATAATATAAATTGGGTTTTAAATTTATTGCTTTATCAAGATCTTCTAATGCTTTTTTAATTTGGCCTTGATTAGAAAAAATTTGTGACCTTTGATAATAAGCCAAAAAATTATTTTTATTAAGTCTCAAGCTTTGATCATAATCTTTTAATGCTTCTGCAAAAAAGTTTTTCGATTTATAATAATTGCCTCGCATTGATAAGGCATATGAATTATTTGAAGTTTTGCTTAATACATCAGTCCAAAGTGCTTTACTGTTTGCAAAAACATTTGATCTTTCAAAAGTCAGATAAGAAATGATAAGTCCATAAATTAGAAAAATACATAATGCAATGTGAAGGTAGATTTTTTTATTAAGTTTTGTAATTAGTAAAGCAAAAAACAGGAAAAACCCAATACACGGCAAATAAACAAATCTATCAGCCATAAAAACTTTTGCTCCCCTTGTTTGTAGTACGATAGATATATTAATCAAAAAGAATAAACCAGAAAAGATAAGTAGTTTATATTTTTTACTGTAAAGATATATCAGAGCGCTTAATATAAATAAAAAGAGTAACAAATATAAAAAATATGTAAAACTATTAAGTTTGGGATATTGATAAAACGCCGACAAGTTAAAAGGCAGAGCAAGTTTCAAAATATATTGAATAAAACTATATATAATAAAAAACAATTTATTTAAAAAATTAAAGTCTTTGCATGTTGAAAATATGCCAGCATTTAACTGAGATAAAATAGCTATTATCCCAAAAACCAAAGCTAGAAGGAAAAATAATATCTTTTCAAAAAAGACATTTTTAAGACTAATTTTATTTGAAAGTAAATAATCAATTAATAAGAGAACAATAGGTAAGGTAACAGCTTGTGCCTTACAAAAAAGAGCTAGTATGAAAAATAAAAGGCTTAATATATAGTATTTATTTGCATAGAACTTAGCTCCGATAGTACTTATGCTTAAGTGTTTTAAGTAAGCACAAGTGGAAAATAAAAAAAAGAATGTAAACATGAGATCTTTGCGTTCTGAGATCCATACTACAGATTCAACATGCATTGGGTGAATTGCAAATAGAAATGTTACTAAACTTGCTATGATAAGTTTATATTGCAGTTTTTTAATGTATACTTTTTCATATAAAGAAAAAAGCATAGTAATTAAAAGAAATACTAAAACTATATTGAGAAGGTGAAAAAGCAGATTTGTCAGATGAAAAATATAGGGGTTATATTTTACGAAATGGTATTCTATCGCGAAACTTAATATAACCAGTGGAATATACATTCCGACATATGATTTAGAAAATATATTCTGAATATTTTCCATATTTAATTTTTGAATATCAACATTTTGGGTAATAAGAGTATTATCATCCCATGATACTAAGAATTCACCTTTTAGAGATGGAGAAAAGGCGAAAGATGTAAGCAATAAGATTAAAATTAAAATTAAAGCTTCTTTTTTATATCTAAAAATTAAATTCATATCTTTAGGACAACAATTTGTATTTTATTATTGAATAAAGCGCCCAAATTCCATCAATAGCTTTTATTTTTTTTCCTTCTTTGTAGGTTCTGCCATAATACGAAATTCCTATTTCAAATATTCTAAGGTCTTTTATTTTGCTGATTTTAGCGATAACTTCTGGTTCAAAACCAAAGCCCTTTTCTTCTAATTTAATGCTTTTGAGGATTTCGGTTTTAAAAAGTTTATACCCTGATTCAATATCTGTTAAATTCAAGTTTGTAAAAATATTTGAAAAAAAAGTAATGAATTTATTGCCAAGATAATGTGTAAAATACAAAACTCGATGAGGTTTATTGCCTATAAATCTGGAGCTTAAAACTACATCAGCCAGGTCATTATATATTGGTTTTAATAATTCATTAATTTCATTTGGGTCATATTCCAAGTCAGCGTCTTGGATGATTACAAATTCCCCACTAGCAACCTGCAGCCCTGTTGAAATGCTTGCACCTTTGCCTTGGTTTATTTCATGTTTTAAATAGTTAATGTTAAGATCTTTATTTTCACTCAAAAAAAGTTGAATATTTTTATCGGTCCTATCATTTGAAGCATCATTTACAAGTATTATTTCCTTTTTAGTATCAAGTAGTAAATGTAACTCCTTTAGTTTATATAAAATCTGTCCTATATAGTTTTCTTCATTGTATACAGGAATAATAATTGATAATGTATTGTTTTTCATTGTGTTTCAACTTGTTTGATTGATTATATAATTTATAGGATTTATGTAGTTGCATGGATTAAAATGGTCAATGTTTATTTGATTTTAAAATGAACAACTAAAAAGATTATGTCGCAGGATTAACTTATTCAGTGGCTTCTGCTTCTTCAGAGTTTTCAACTTCAATAATTGGAAGCATTGGGTGGATTCCACAGTTTCCCCAAGAAAAGTCATAATAATCATATCCATCTGGATAATCAGAGTCCATATAACTCCATGATGACCAGGCTTCACCAACATCAAATTTTAAGGTTGTAACTTCACTTGCAACATCAGCTGCTGTTATGGTGCCATTGAAGCTAAAGCTCATGCCACCTTCTGAAGATTCTGTGCTTAATATAACTGGATCATTATCCCAAATAGCGTCAGCAAATAGATCAACTCCACGGTGGTCACTGTCTAAAGACATAAACTCACCATCATTATCAATCAATTTATATTCTTCATCACTAGGATCTAAGATCAGAAAATCACGTTTTTGAGCATTATCTGTAGCGCTATCATTTTCAGCATAACTTGTAAAAACCATTCGACTGTAGATTGGTTCTGCATCTGTAGATTCATTTTCAGGATCAATTCCAGGAACAATAAAATGAGGTAAACCCATTTCAATGTAATAGAATTCAATCTCAAATCCTGTATAAGTAGCGTCTTCATTTAAAGTAACTTGCCCATCAAGTAAGGTAACAGTATTATTTCCATCTATGTCCTTAATGTCAGCAACTACTGCTTCATCAAAACTACTTACATTGATTAAATCGACATCATCATAATCTTCAGAATCAGAAAGCAAGGTGACCCTTTTAAATGCTATTTTATAAGTTGTTGGACTTATATTTAGAGGAATTCCATACCCAGTGCCAAAATCATCCACCTCAACATCAGGAGCCCAGCAACCAGCTGAAGCGCCATCTGGCAAACCTTGATATGTTGGATCATCTTCTGTTGTGAATTTAATGTTTTTAAACAAGCTTGGAATGGCAGAATCAAAAATTTGAGCTCTTAATGTAAAATCAACTGTTGTATTACCAGCTTCACTCCCACCAGATGATGAATCAAGCAAGCTTCCGCATGATGTTGTTAATGATAAAGCTGAAATTAATATAAAAAATAGTTTAAAAAACCTCACGATATCCCCTCCTATAAAAAATATTTTTTTTTCTTTACTGTTACACAAAACAATGATTCTTTTGTCGAGCTAAGTCACTATATTTATATATTATAACACAAATGAATAGAAATGGCAAAAGGAGTTTTTTGTGTCTGAAAAAACAATAAATTAAGAGAGGGCAATTAGTCGCTGAAAAAGGAATTAAAGTTTAAACATATATTTGTTTCACTAAAATTGTTCCATCCTTGGTCTTGGATTAAAAATATTTCTTCAAGACTTTGGGTTTTATAAGTTTTATTGCTTTTTCTAAGTTTTTTCTTGGCACTTTTAGTTGCATCTTTTCCATAGCCCTGTACTGTCAGAAATCTTTGGCTTGTTTTTAATATTTCATCTGAAAGATATTGAATTTCTTCTATTGTAATAGAATCACTTGCCTGGGATTTTTCTAATTCATGATTTTCATTTTCTTGAATGCTTAGTTGTACAAGATTTTTATATATACATGATATTCTGGGAAGAAACCAGGTGATTTCCTGGAATCTTTTGTATTCAAGACCATCAAATCTTATATTTAAACTTGGATTATATGTGAATTTGAATTGAGCCCAGTTTGCAGCAAGACGAATTTTATTTTCATACAGGCTTAGATTGTCTGCAATTCTGTTAAACATATAAAAAAGTACAATGCCAGCTTTATCAAGAATCTGGGCTGTGAGCTTTGGTGAATATTGTGAATGTTTTTTATTTAGGTCTGTGATTGCTCTAATGGAGGCTGCTGCCCATATTGAGCTTGCCTCAATTAATGCCTTTTCATTTGCAATGACTGGAATTGAAAGTTCATTTTCTTTAAAAGTGTATTGATTGTTTTCATAAACAACTGAAGCAATATTTGGATTTAATGGTTGATAAAATTCAAGACCATTAAATAAACCAATGAAATCTGTAATTAAGTCAAGCGGTCCAAATGAAATGATTAAGGAAGCAGCATAGATTCTGTTTGTTGGAATATGGCTATCTAATAATAAAAGGGCTAGCGGAATTATTTCCCTTTTTAGATCATCTTCAGTATATCTTTCAAATTGATAATTATTTAAAAGATTTTCAATTTCTACTAATGTTATCATTCTTTCCTCCCTGGGGTTTGTTTCATCGCTATGCTCCATGGAAACTATGCTTGTGCTTATTAATATGCCTATTAATAAAATAATTCCATGGATTTTTTTTGTCATAAATACCTCTTCATTGAATTAATAATTAACATTGAGATTTTATATCAAAACAAAGGAAAGATTTCTTGTTTCGCGTTGCCTTTTTATTAATGAAATTTGCTAAAAGTTTATTGGGACTTGCTATTTAGGAGATTTATCCAAAAATAATTAATACCTATAATACTCAGGCTTATATGGACCATTAACTGGAACGCCAATATAATCAGCTTGTTCTTTAGATAAAGTTGTAAGCTTAGCTCCAATTTTATCAAGATGTAGGCGCGCTACTTCTTCATCTAGGATTTTAGGAAGAGTGTAGACTTTGTTTTCATATTTATCTCTATTTTTCCAGAGGTCTAATTGAGCCAGCACCTGATTAGAAAAGGAATTGCTCATAACAAACGAAGGATGCCCTGTGGCGCAGCCTAAATTAACGAGTCTGCCTTCTGCTAAAACAAAGATTGATCTGCCATCTTCAAAGAAATATTGGTCCACTTGTGGTTTAACTTCAACTCGTTTAACTGTTGGAAGATTATTGAAAACGGACATTTCGATTTCATTGTCAAAGTGGCCAATATTGCATACAATGGCTTGATCTTTCATTTTTATCATATGTTCTGCTGTAATAACATTTTTGTTTCCAGTTGTTGTTACATAAATATCAGCGATTCCTAAGGTATCTTCAACTGTTTTAACATCAAATCCAGCCATAGCAGCTTGTAATGCACAAATTGGATCGATTTCTGTGACCATAATGCGAGCTCCAAAGGCTGCCAAAGATTGAGCAGAGCCTTTTCCTACATCGCCATATCCACAGATGCAGGCAACTTTTCCAGCGATCATAACATCAGTTGCTCGTTTTATTCCGTCAGCTAAAGATTCACGACATCCGTACAGATTATCAAATTTAGATTTTGTCACTGAATCATTAACATTTAGAGCTGGAACAAGAAGTTTTTGGTCTTGCGCCATTTGATAAAGTCTATGGACTCCTGTGGTTGTTTCTTCTGAAACACCTTTCCACTCCTTGGCAATATCTGACCATTTTGTGGGGTTTTCTGCCAATGATTTTTTTAAGCATTTTTTGAGTTCAACTTCATCTTCAGGATCATTTGCTTTAATTTCTAAAACAGCTGGGTCTTTTTCAGCTTCCACGCCTAAGTGAATCATTAATGTTGCATCTCCACCGTCATCAACTATTAGGTTTGGTCCAAGATTTCCATCAAAAGTTAAAGCTTGTAAGGTGCACCACCAATATTCTTCTAAATTTTCACCTTTCCATGCAAAAACAGGGGTTTCTGTTTTGGCGATAGCTGCTGCTGCGTGATCTTGGGTTGAAAAGATATTGCAACTTGCCCACCTTACATTAGCACCCAGGTCTTTTAGGGTTTCAATTAAAACAGCTGTTTGGATTGTCATGTGAAGTGAACCTGAAATTCTAAGATCTTTTAATGGTTTTTCAGCTGCATATTTATTTCTAATAGACATCAGACCAGGCATTTCTTTTTCTGCTATAACAATTTCCCTTCTTCCCCAGTCTGCTAGGTTTATATCTTTTATTTTGTAGTTGTTCATTTTGTCTCCTTTTTAAAGCATACAGTGTACGGCGTACCACGTTTATTTATTATTGCATTAATACAAAAAATATAGTATTAAGTAAAATTAAAATAAATTATATAATAGTTAAGGAAAGCTAATGCAAGTAGATTTTAATAGATTGAAAATGAAATAAAGGAAAATAGCCTTATTAAAGTTGATTCTAATAAAAAAAAAATCAATAAATCTTATCTCTTTGATTTATCTAGCAGAAAAAAAAACTACCTTAATTGAACAATTATTTTTAGATAATTTTTAATTTATTCTTCTTCAGAAGTGTTATCGGATTCTTCACGATATTCATATTCATTTTCAGTAGTTCCATCTTCTTCTTCTTCTTCCACTTCTTCTTCTTCACTATCTTCTTGTTCTTCATTATTTGCATCTCTGTCTTCATCATCGGTGTCTGAGGGAGGAGGTGGATTATTAGCTAAATCTTCATTGTAGCCTTGAGCCGCTGGTTCTTCATTTTGATTTTCTTCATGGTCTTCTGCCTCTTCTTGATAAGAATCTTGATATGTATCGGGCATAGTATTTGCAGTTGGTTCTTTTGGAATTATTCCTTGAGCTTCAACTTCCTCGTTATCTGATTTAAGCACAGGTTTAGGAGTTTTGGTTTTGCTTTTGTTTAAAGCTTCTTCTTTGCTTTCAATTATATTTGTATTTTCAAGTTCAACATTTGGATTGCTAATATCTTCTGTTTGAATGTTATCTTTATCAGGTTTGTCGGATCTATTGTTATTATTGCCTGTAAAGTAAAAGAAGACTATTAAAATTAATGAAATAATTACAACTGCAGAAAGTAACTTATACTCTTTCATAAAGTTTATCATGCTAATTCTCCTTTTTTAATAAACTTTTTGTTGTTTTGTTTGTCTATTCTTCTTCTTCTTCTTCTTCTTCTTCATTAATTGCATCTTCTTGAATTTCTTCATCGCTATTTTCTATTACTTCTTCTTCGTTATCCACTATAACAGGTGGATCTTCTTGTAATGCTTCTTCTGATTTCTCTGTACCATCTTTATATCCTTGCATAAAATCAGACATAATGTCATCAGGCATTCCCTTTTCAGGATAATCATCAGAATAATTATCGATGCCTGAAGAATCATCACTCGGCGCTAATGGTTCCGGACCTTTTTTGGGGCACCCAATGAATAAAAACATAGATGAAACAAAAATAATAATCAATAAAAAGCCTTTGTTTTTTAACATTTTAAATTCTCCTTTAAAAAAAAATTCTTTTGGATTACAGAATATTTCTGCAAATTTATATTTTTAATAAAAGTTATATAAATTTCTTAATTCTTCTATATGAAATAATTTTAATATTATACTTTTTTCCTTTTTTTATTGTTTCAATATTGCCCGTTACTTCTATCATATTATTTAGCTGGTTTATAAGATTATTAGCAGAATCAGAATTAGTAATATAATATTCTTCTTCAAGGTCAGTGACTATGCTTGCTTGAATAACTAAATTATCTGAGTCCCATTTGCAGGGAACAACAATTCCTTTTATTTTTTGTACTTTTACTTTTATTTCTTGCCATGCTAGTTTTTTGCTCATTATTTTATTTGCTTTCAAAAATAGAACAAATATTCTTCTAGCAAGACTTGTGCCAATAATTAAACCATTGGATTATCTTGCTTCTTTGAGGTTTTGAGCTGCTTGCAGGAAGTATGATTGCCGGTTAATTCAGATAAACAGGAAATGAGATTTCTGCTTATTTGTCCCTTAACACTTAATTATGAACAAAACTAGACCTTTATTATTAGATTAATCGGAAGCATTTACAAAATAATTCCTCTATAATTCTATTATTTAATTAAAATATGAAAAATCGGAAATAATATTTCCTGTTATTGAAAATATGCAGGAAATTTAACAATTAAAATCTTAACTTTATGATATGATTTTTTGATAGAATTATTGTTTGGGATAAATTAACAAGTAATTTCAGTTTCTTAAGTCTGAAAAAGATTCATTATCATAATTTGGCATAATTTTAGCAATAGACCCAATCCCAGATTTATAATGCTAAATGTTTTTATAGGAAAGAATTAAACCCTTTAAATATGAAAAGACTAAATTATATTTTATTTATAATCACTTGGCTTTTAATAAATGTAATTTTCGCTGATGATGTTTTATTAAACTCAAAGAACTGTTTCAAGAACATAAACGTCTCTAATTTAAATGCTATAGATAAAAAATATCTAAAAAATTGTCCAAAAGCAAAGGGCTTTTCGCCACTTGGATCTTATCACTTGCCTATAGGAATTTTTGTTGGAATATGGTGCCCTGTTAACGCTATTAGAAATGAAGGACTTTTTTCTCATAAACAATTTGTTGAGGATTTATATTATATTCTTAAAAAGAATAAACTTAGTATTCCTTTAAATGTTTTTATTGAAGATAGGTGTTATAATAAAATATCTAAATATTTATCCAGGGCTCAGGATTTTAATATTTTTGAAGTAGACATTAATGTTGAGAATTGGTTACAGGATGCCTTTCAAGTTGGTATTATGCAAGATAAGGGCTTGGCAATATTAGATCTGCCGGATGAAGATAATGAAGAGCTTTCATCATATGTTTTTCAAAGCTGTAAAGAAGCAACTTTTATAAAGCAACCAGTAAAAACCAAAAAACTATTGGAAAAGAATAATGAGTTTTTTTCTCATATGAATTTTGCAGCTGAAGGAGGGGGCAATATTGAAGCCTTTCCTGGTGGTTTGCTTGTTGTTGGTGACAATATGGACATAGAGTTAAAGGATTATTTGCGCGATCAAGGAAATAGCTTAATTGAGGTAAAGATAAGCTTTTTGGAGGTTGGACATGTTGACGAAATATTTGCAGTTGTTCCTCGGGCTGAAGCATCTAATTGTGATTTTCATATAATTTCCGCTTCACCTAAATTGGCAATAGAAATTCTTTCAAAAGAAAATAAAAAAACAAGATTGCCTGGCGCTTATGATAAAGTTGATACTCTTTTAAAAGATAAAGAACTGTTAAACAAGAATAATGAGTTTGAACTAATAATTAACTATAATTTGAGTTTATTAAAAAAGGCTCTTGAATTAAGAACATCATGCAAAATAAAAGATCAAAGTCATCTTAAATTTCCTGTGCTGTGGACAGAATCAGGAACAAATGAAATATTATTTCCAAACTCTGTTAATTCCTTGATTTTAGGAAATTTGATGATTATACCAAACACTCGTTTTGAGCCCTTTAATAAATATATTTCAAAAGTACTTAAAAAAAATGGGATCAAATATGAGTTTATAAATGATTTTGTATATTCCCACTTAGGTGGTGGTGTTCATTGCGCAACAAATGCGATGCGATTTTGCAATTAACAGGAATTTAATGATCAGGGCGAATAAGTGTTGTAATGGATTATCAAAAAAAAATAGATGATATTGTAAATAAGATAAAAGCAGACAAGTTTGTTCATGCAAATATCAAATCAGTATGTAAAATACATATTGATAGACAGCTTCCCTTTTTATGCGTTTATCAAAAAAATGATACAATTGACGATCGTGCAATTGAAAGCCTTGTTAAGACAGAGGCTTCTTATTTGATTGTTCAGTCTTCATTAAAACATAAAAAAATATTTAAAGATTTTATTTTGAATATTGCTCAATCTTTAAGTCAGGAATTTGGGGCTTATTATTTTCTGGAACTTTTTCCAAATACAAGCCAGGAAGATCTCGCAAAAAATGGTGAAGCTTATTTGCGGGAAGCAATTTTTAATATTTATCCTGAAAGAACCTATAAACTGAACAAGACCATTGATGTACTAATTTCTCACCTTAAAAAAATTAAGATTCAAAAGTTAACCATTGAAGTTAATGCACATTATCGGGCAAAGAAGAAAACCTTTTTTAGGGAAATTATTAGATCAAAAGAATTTAAAAATATGAATCTTTTTTATACTGGTCTGGAGATACCATCTGTTTATAAAGAAATAAGTGGCAATGATTATTATCCTTTAATTGTAAGAAATCTAAGAAGAAGTCTTTCAAAAACTTTAAAAAGAACCTTTCATAGTTTTGCAAATCATAACACTAGTACAAGTCCTAAAAGCTATTTGTCTCTTGGCAAACGAGCTTTTAACAAGAAGGTATGGGAAGTTGACAGGCAATTATCTGAAATAGAAGATTCCTTTGATTTTTTATTTTTAGTAACTCCTTTTAATATAGAAGAGGCCTGGAGGTATTTTAAAAAAAATAAATATCAAATAAAACCAGAGTTTAGGTATAGACCCTTGCCCGTGGATCCTATTAGTTTAAAAAGAAGCCTTTATCAGGTTAGAACAGATAAAATCGATGATCCTGTTTTGGAACAAATATTTACTGATAAACAAAAAGACCTGGACCTACAGCTTTCAATGCTAGATTCAAGAGGGACTAATCGATTTTTGTATGGATCAATTCAGCTTTTTAGACCTCTTACAAAAGATGTTATTGAAACAGCCCATCTTCTTTTAAAGCAAAAGTTGGGTAAACAAAAAGAAGTGTCCAGAAAAGGCTATTTAAATGCTTTTACTTTTGCAGAACTCGCTAGATCTGAAATTGAATTCTATAAGTCCTTAAATTCAAATTTTAATGCAAAAGTTGAAATTAAAGAAGATATGAACAATTCACTGCTTGTCTCAAGGGGAAATTTGCTTATAGGCAAGAATCTTAGCGTACCTAAGGATAGAGCAAACGCTCTTATTCAACATGAAATTGGGACTCATTCCTTAACTTATTTTAATGGAACCTTACAACCGTTCAAACAACTATCTTCAGGGTTTGCTGAGTATGAAGAGTTGCAAGAAGGCTTGGCTGTCTTGGCTGAATATCTTGTAGGAGGTTTGAACGATTTTAGGTTAAAGCTTCTTGCCCTAAGAGTCATTGCTGTTGATCTGATGTGCAAAGGAGCAAGTTTTGTAGAAACCTTTAATATCATGGCCCAAAAGTACCAGTTCGATTTGTATACATCTTTTTTAGTTGCGACCAGAACATATAGGGGTGGTGGTTATACAAAGGACGCTGTATATTTACGGGGATTTTTACAACTCCTTGATTATTTAAAAAATGGAAATGAACTTGATCTTTTATATTATGGTAAATTTGCAAAAAGGCACATAGCTTTTATCAAAGAGCTAACCTACAGAAAGGTATTAAATCCTAATATCCTTTTTCCAAAATATTTTACATCAGACGAAAGTAAACTTAGATTAGAAAAACTGAGGAAAAATTCAGATATTACAAAACTTATTAAATTACAAAATTCTCACAAAAGGAGATGACAAATGAGAATCGCATTTTTTGTAAATGATATTAAAAAAGAACATAAAGGGTATACAACAACAAGATTGGCTTTGGAAGCTTTAAAAATGGGCCATGAGATATGGTATATTACTGCTGATGATTTCGCAATTGACCCGGATGATTCGGTGCGCGCCAGAGCCAGGACTGTTTCAAAACATAATTACAAAACATATGAGTCCTTTTTAAATGATTTAAAAGGCCCAAAAGCCAAAATAGAAAGGATTTCTGTTGATGACCTGGATATTCTGCTTTTAAGAAGTAATCCTGCTGATGATGAAGGCTTAGATGGCTGGAAACAAAATGTTGGTATTTTATTTGGAAGAATAGCCATGCGCAGAGGAGTTATTGTTTTAAATGACCCTAATGGTTTAGCTAAAGCAACTAACAAAATGTATTTTCACCAGTTTCCAGAAGAGGTCAGACCTAAAACTTTAATTACCAGGGATCGTTCTGAGATAAAAGATTTTGCGGACGAGAATCAGACTGTTGTTTTAAAACCTGTCCAGGGTTCTGGTGGCAAAAATGTGTTTCTGGTAAAGCCAGAAGATAGATCAAACATTAACCAAATGATAGACGCTATAAGCAGAGATGGCTACATCATCGCTCAAGAATATTTAAAAGCAGCAGAAGCAGGGGATGTGAGACTTTTTATGGTTAATGGAAGGGCATTTAAATATAAAAATAAATACGCTGCTTTTAGAAGAACCAGGACAGGTGGTGACATGAGAAGCAATATCCACGCTGGAGGTACACTGGTTCAAGCGCAAGTGACTGATGAGATGTTAAGAATTGTGGATATTGTTAGACCAAAGTTGGTTTTTGATGGTATGTTCATGGTTGGCCTTGATATTGTTGGTGATAAGCTAATGGAAATAAATGTTTTTTCTCCAGGTGGTTTTGGTTCAGCTCAAAAATTTGAAAAAGTAAATTTTTCAATTGAGCTTATACATGTATTAGAACAAAAAGCTCAATATATGAAATATTACAAAAGAAATTTTGACAATGTTGAAATGGCAACTTTATGAAAGATTTTGAATTTAAATCTTCTCCATCAATATTTATCGCTACAGCAATTCATTCAGGGCACCACATTAGAAGAGAATTGTGGCCATATCTACAAATATCTGAAGAAGATAGATTAAGAGAAGAGGATCCTTTTACTAATCTATTTACTGATCTTTGCCTGAATAGAGTTTTAGTAAACACGTCACGATTTGAAGTTGATTTAAACAGACCCCTTGAAAATTGTGTTTATAAGACTTCTCATGATTCGTGGGGACTGGATGTTTGGAAGAAAAGCATGCCTCAAAAATTGCTCAAATTATCTTATGATAAGCATATATATTTTTATGATAAATTAGCAAATTTTCTTAAGAAGAAGATTAAAGAGCACGGAAAAGTTATTATTTTAGATATTCATTCATATAATTATCGAAGAAATCACGAATCTTATGAGTATTTACAGGGAGAAAAGTATCCAGATATTAATATTGGCACTGCTTCAATGAATAGGAATAACTGGAGCCACCTTCTTGATCCATTTATTAGCACCTTAAAAAACGAAAGTTTTTTTGAAAGAAATTTAGTTGTAGCTGAAAATAAAATATTTATGGGTGGTTATATGTCTCAGTGGATACATAAAAATTTTCCTAATAATTGCTGCTCTATTTCTATTGAGTTTAAAAAGATATTTATGGACGAATGGACAGGTGAAATGTTTGACAATAAATTAAATCGTCTAAAAGAAATATTAAAAGTGGCGATCTTAAGTATTAAAACTCAAGTTTCCTGAGTATTTTTGTTCTTGCTGTTTTTATTAAATATCAAATTTCCATTGGCTAATTTCAGGCATATCTACCCCATGTTTTATTATATAATCATTATGTTCGATAAGCTTATTATCAATTTCTTGTTTTAAATAAGCTCCTTTTGTTTCAAGTTTAGGAACTCTATCTATTACATCATCTGCCAGGTGAAATCTGTCTATGTGATTCAAGACACACATGTCAAAAGGAGTTGTTGTTTTTCCTTCTTCAACATAACCTCTTACATGTAAGTTTTTATGGTTGTTTCTTTTATATGTAAGTCTGTGGATTAACCATGGATAGCCATGATAAGCAAATATTATAGGCTTATCTTTTGTGAAAATCGAATCGAATTCTGTGTCAGACAATCCATGGGGATGTTCTTTTTCATGTTGCAGAGTCATCAGGTCAACTACATTAACTACTCTAACTTTTAATTCAGGAAACTTGTTTCTCAAAATTGAAGTTGCTGCTAAAGTTTCAAGAGTTGGAACATCGCCAGCACACGCTAAGACTACATCAGGATCACAACCTATATCATTACTGGCCCATTTCCAAATTCCAATTCCTTTTGTGCAATGTTTAATTGCATCCTCTATATTCAAATATTGTAATGCAGGTTGTTTTCCTGCAACAATTACATTTATATAATTTTTACTTTTCAAACAATGATCTGTAACTGATAATAAGGTATTTGCATCAGGTGGTAAGTAGACTCTAACAATGTCAGCTTTTTTATTAATAACATGGTCAATAAATCCGGGGTCCTGGTGACTAAAGCCATTGTGATCCTGTCTCCAGACATGGCTAGTTAATAGATAATTTAAGGAAGCAATTGGCCTTCGCCATGGTATTTCATCATTAGTAACCTTAAGCCACTTAGCATGCTGGTTAAACATTGAATCAATAATATGAATAAAAGCTTCATAACAGGAAAACAAGCCATGTCTTCCAGTTAATAAGTAGCCTTCTAGCCATCCCTGACAGGTATGCTCACTCAAAATCTCCATTACTCTTCCATCAGAGGATAAATGCTCATCATAATCTCTTATATCATCTATCCAGGTTCTGTTTGTAACTTCAAATAAAGAGCCAAGTCTATTTGATTGAGTTTCATCTGGCCCAAATATTCTAAAATTATTTTTATTCAATTTCATAATATCTCTTAAGAATTTTCCCATTTCTTTGGTTGCTTCGCCAAGGGTTTGACCCGGGTTTTCCATAGAAATTGCATATTCCCTGAAGTCAGGCATTTTGAGGTCTTTTAAAAGTCGGCCACCATTGGTATGTGGAATATCACCCATTCGTTTTTCACCAGTTGGAGCGAGCTTCGCAATTGCACTATTTAAAGATCCATTATCATCAAAAAGTTGGTCAGGTTTATAACTTTGCATCCAATCTTTTAAGAGCTTTATTTGCTCTGGCTTTTTACTCATCTCTGAAAAAGGAACCTGGTGAGATCTAAAAGAATTTTCTGACATTTTTCCATCGATCTCTTTAGGCCCAGTCCAACCTTTTGGAGTTTTCATAATAATCATTGGCCATTGAGGTCTTTTAATTTTTAACGAAGTTTTCGCTTCTTTTTTTATAGTATTTATTTCATGCATGATTTTATCTAATGTTTCATACATTAAATTGTGCATTGTTATGGGATCTTCACCTTCAACAAAATAAGGTTTGTATCCATAGCCCTGCATAAGCTTTTCAAGCTCATCTTGTGGAAGCCTGGCTAAAATGCAAGGGTTGTGAATTTTATACCCATTTAGATGCAATATTGGCAACACTGTGCCATCAATGTTTGGATTTAAAAACTTATTGGAATGCCAACTTGTTGCTAAAGGTCCAGTTTCTGCTTCACCATCTCCAACAACACAGGCTACAATTAAATCTGGATTATCAAAGGCTGCCCCAAATGCATGACTTAAGCAATAACCAAGTTCACCACCTTCATGAATAGAGCCAGGAGTTTCTGGTGAAACATGACTTGGTATTCCACCTGGAAATGAAAACTGTTTAAATAATTTTTTCATGCCTAAAGTGTCTTGGCTAATCTTCGGATAATATTCTGAATATGTTCCCTCTAGATAAGTATTAGCCACAAGCGCTGGTCCACCATGACCTGGGCCAGCAATATATATCATGTCCTGATCATATTTTTTAATAATTCTATTTAAGTGTACATAAATAAAATTGAGCCCAGGTGTTGTTCCCCAATGTCCCAGTAATCTAGGTTTAATATGTTCAAGTTTAAGCTCCTCTTTTAATAAAGGATTGTCATAAAGATATATTTGTCCAACTGATAAATAATTTGCAGCCCGCCAATATTTATCCATAAGCAAAATTTCATAATTTGATTTTGTATCTGTCATAATTATTACCTCCTTTAAAATAAAAATATATTCGAAAACACTATATATGATAAAAATTATAAAGCAAAGAAGCTAATTAAATGTAAATGTATCATTGTCTAAACCAAATGATTAAAAATCGCTTATATTCAAGCCAAGTCCTGGTTTATCCGTGGGATATAATATCCCATGCTTAAGGATAATAGAATTTGCAAAAGGATCCTTTAGTAAATCCAGATGTCCATCTAAGTCAGCGTAAATTACATTTGGTCTTGAAAGAGCAAAATGCAAAGCCGCGGAAATTGATAAGCAAGATTCATCCATGCAGCCAATCATCGCTTCTAATCCAGCTGATTTGGCTACAGCATTGATGTTTACAGCTTCAATAATTCCCCCAACTTTCATTAATTTTATATTTATCATATCTACAATATCTTTCCTGGCTAGACGGAACGCATCTTTTAAGGACATAAGACTCTCATCAGCCATAATAGGAATATCAACACTTCTCGTAGATTCCCCAAGCTGATAATCATTGTGTTTTGGGGATGGTTGTTCGATTAATTGAACTTTTGCATTTTTTGTTTTATTAAAAAAAGTCTTAACATCTTCTAATGAATAACCCTGATTAGCATCAAATCTTATCGCAATTTTATCTTTTGCAAGCTCTCTTATTTTAATAATTTTTTCAATATCTTCTTCAATATTTTTACCCCCCTTTAATTTAATAATTTTAAAGCCATCCTTAATAAAGCCAGTTGCTTTTTTTAAGGTGTCAGGGATGTTCATTATGCCAATTGTAACACTTGTTGGAAAGCTTGTTCTGTATGCTCCAAATAGTTTAAATAAGGGCAGGTTAGAAATTTTACCCAAGATATCCAATAAAGCCATATCAACAGAAGCTAAAGCAGATGAATTATTCTTATCCATATTTTTTAAGCTATCCATTAAAAAGGCATATCTTAAAGGATCTTTGTTTTTAAGGAAATCTCGAGCTTTACCATTTAAAAAGTTCACAACTGTTTCTTTAGTTTCTTTTGTTATTGCTAAATCGGGAGCAGCACAACCATAACCTGTTATATTTTTATTTGTTTTTAATAATAGAAAAATATTATCTGTGGATTCAATTTTTTCATAAGCTATTTCATAAGGCTCTTTTAGTCTAAAATTATATGGTATTATTTCAATGTCAGTTATTATCATTGCTAATCCTTAATTAGTATTTCTTTTGATATATTTCATCTAAAGGTATTTTTTTTACATTTTCAACAATTGAAACTAAGTGAGAAATCATAATCTGCCAAATCTTTTTTCCCTTTTCTTCACTGGCTTTAGTTGGATCACCGATTACACCATTTTCGGAGAATTTTTTTGTATGAGCATACCACCTTACAGACCTGTTATTTGTAAAATCTAAATAATTTGTAGTAAACCTGGGTATGGATTTTTTAAATAGTTTCCTGTTAATTAAGTGGGGCCTTGTTACTAATGATGTGCTGGTTTCCACTTCACCTGAGTGAACATCATTGGGTGTTTCGATTAATTTATAAATATCGACATCGCTTGATTCACCAGAATCAACACAAACAAAGGCCTTTGTTTTTTTGTTTAACTGTTGAGCTGCATAATTTAAGGAAGGGGTGTTCCCTCCATGACCATTAATTATAATTAGTTTTTTAATTCCATTTTTTACAAGGCTTATTCCGATATCATAAACTAAATTTGATAATGTTCTGTTTGAAATGCTTATTGTTCCTGGAAAGTCATCATGATGATATGAAATGCCATATGGGATTAAGGGTAGCACCAGGGGTTTGGGATCAGAACAGGAATTCGCAACTTCATTTGCCAGGTAATTTGCATCAAAAGAGTCAGTGTCAAGTGGAAGATGAGGGCCATGCTGTTCAATGGCTCCTACTGGTAATAAAGCAATATCAACTTTGAGAAATCGAAGCTTTGCTTCAAGCCAGGTTAATTCTCCTAATAAATAAGATTCTTTTTTTAATTTAACATATATTTTTTCTTTCTTTGTTTTAAATACAGATTCAAACGGATATCTTTTATTAAAGCCAGAGTCATTAAAAAGATCAAAATTATCCCAGGTTTTATTTGCTTTTTTACAAACCCCATTTGAATATTTAAGAAATATTTTGAATACATCTTTTCGCAAATCATTTGGGATAGTTTCGATTGGAGATTTATCAGGATCAAACCTAAGTTTAAATACTTCAGGATGAGCTTTTAAGTTTTTAGCATTGAATTTTATGATATTTTTCTTTTCTAGATCTATTATAAGCTGTTTTACTGCCTCTTTTTCTTGATGGATTGAATTTAGATTTACTGATTTCAAACATCTTTTAATTTGTTCTTTGGTATAGCCTAGTTTTTCTGGATTTTCATCAACTGATAAAAGCATACTGATAATTCTTCTGCATTTTTCACATTTGCCACAGGGACATGCAATATTGTTCATTATTGAAGCTGCGTGGCAGGATACCTGTTTTTCGCAAAGCAAGGGATATCTTTTATATAAAATTCCCTGAATTAAAATTTCAGAAAGATTTCTAAGAATTGAAAACTGACTAATCATCCATCCTTTTCTTAAAAAGTATCTGGAAAGTAAAATATCAAAATATCGGCTTTGGTCAAATAAGCCTGCGTAATGCGTGATACCTTTGTATTTTGATTTCATAGTTGTATCATATTCATCGCCTATTAAAAGTCTCCCAACATTATTATTATGTAAGATTGGTAAAGCTCCAAATAAAAAAACAGCTACTGTCCAAAGCCTGATCGGATAGCCATCGGATCTAATGTTTGCAAAGTCTTTCTTAATAAAGCTAAGGTGTCTTAAAACCCAATTATAAACTCTATCTGCATTCGTCCAGACTCTTTGGGTATTTGGAATATTTTCTTTGAAGTGTTTGTATGCATTTATTGCAGTATACCAATGCCTTCCGGATTCATTTATGAATATGGGATAAGTTTCCTTGTTTAATTCATTAAGAATTCCATAGGTGAGCAAACTGTCTTTACCACCACTTGATAAAATGGCGTACTTTGATTTGTCTGTGTTCCATAATTGCCATGAGAGCTTAGAGTCTTTCTTTGCATCAGATTCAAAAACAATTTTCGCCTGTGTATATTTTTTCAGTTTTTGACATTCAACATGTTTAAAGCTTTCTGTTAAAAACAAATTTCCTTTTAATAGTTTGTTAACGTAAATTTCCCTGGATGTGTTTTCAAAAACATCTAAAATAAACTTTTTATCTGTCTCATCAAAAAGACCCTTAAAAAAGATAGTTTTGAAAAACAGACCATAATTAATAGCAACTTGAGCAGTGATCATTGAGGCAAGATTATGGGTATTCGCATTTTCAAGATTCAAAAACTGCTTTTTATTTTCATATTTATAGCATAATTTAATTGTATCGGTTTTTGAGCCATCTGTAATATTATAATTTGACCAAACCCTATTATCTTCTATCACTGGAGCTTCTATTGTTAATTGATCCAGATTTACAAAATCACTTAAGGCCTTCATTGTTTTTCCTTTTATGTGCTATTAAATATTTTTCAATTTCTTGTGCTATAGCTTCTGCCCCGTTTTCCAATACATCAAATGTTGGCAGCTGGGTCTCATTTTGAATTACCTGACAAACAGAAGGTATATCTTCTGTTTTTATATTCTCATGATTAATTGTGATTGCCACAACGCGCTTGCCTGATATAATTTCAATAGCTTCTATTTGTCTTGCTAGTTCATGCTTTTTATAATCCGGGAAGCCATCGTAAATTATTCTCGCTGGAGCTTCCTGTAAAATTATTATATCAGGTCTGCCAGCTGCTAATATTTCGAAGCCACCTGGATATGCTGGATTTAAAAGACTTCCCTGTCCTTCAATTAAGATGATTTCTGGTTTTGCTTTTTTCCAGGCTGTCCAGACTACATTTTCAATCTCCCCGGACATAAAATCACTAACTAAAGAATCAATTATAATACAGTGGTTTGCCCCCTGCATCCATGAAGTTTGCCCAGTGCCGATCATTTCGGTTTTTATTCCTAATTGATTCAACTTATCGTGGATTATCCAGGCGCTGGTTCTTTTGCCAATGGCCGAATCGGTTCCTAAGATTGCAATTTTAAGAGAATCAACCTCATTAATTCTTCCATCAAAAAAGTGCAGTTCATTTATTGGTTTTGGTTTTCTGATATCATAAAGGATTACACCATGTTCAAGGGCAAATTTATTCATTTCCTTGTTTTCAGAGATGTAATCATGTAATCCTGAATGAATATTTAATTTTAATTTTATCGCTTCAAAAATGTCCTGGATATTTTCTTTTGCAAATCGTCCCCCATCAGGTGCCAAACCAATTACCATATGCGAGGCTTTTTTTTGCTTTTCAAAAGAATAATTGTAAGCATCCTGAATGGTTGCAAAAACTGGAATGTCATTCTTAATTCCAGCAAGGATAATTCCTGAATCTTTGCCTTTGCACAAGGAATCTACAACTGCTACGATATTGTATCTGTTAGATCTTCTGAGTAATCCATGTGCAGTTTTACCATTTGTTGTTTTAAGTGCCTTTTCACAGTAAATAATTGTATTTGGGATTCTATTGTTCATAAACTTATTTCCTTCCCGTTAAAACGACAACATATCTATCGTTTCTTAATGGTTTAATATTGTGACTTTCTATTAAACTTACTAAGCCAGCGCAAGAAGCTGGTAATACATTAAGTCCTTCCAGCTCTCTTATTAATTTTGAATGCTTTATTAAGCTTTTATCTGAAACATTTCCCGCCCATCCAGAAGAAGTTCTAATTGCCTCCAGTGCATAGTCTCCATCAATTGAGTGCCAATTTATTAAGGCCTCATTTACTTGAGTGCTTTTTATCCTAACTGGAATTAGGTCTTCACACTTTTCTTTGTTACTGAGAAAAGCCTGAATAATTGGATTTTTTTTATAAGAAGATCCAACTACAATTCTAGGTAGTTTTGAGGTTTTGCCCCTTCTAAACAAACTTACAAAACCCTTATATATGCCAGCCACAGTGGTGCCATTGGACACAGGGCAAGCAACAATGCTTGGAGCATCACGCAATTCATCATATATTTCGTATGAAATTTCTCCATATGATTTTAGCTGAAGCAGAGTATTAGCTCCTCCTGGATTAGCATCATAGATTTCATGGTCCTGAGCATATTTTTGGGAAGCTTCTACAGTCATTTCGTAATCACCATCTACTCTTATTATTTCAGCCCCATATTTTTCTATTTCAAAAAGTCTTTTGCTGTGATAGTTTTGAGGGATAAACACAATACATTTTATGCCGATTAAAGAGGATGGAAAAGCAACAGCCACTCCATAATTGCCACATGTAGCGACAGTTATAGCATCAAAACCTCTTCTTAAGGCATCCATGACTTGTGCAAAAGCTATTCTGTCTTTTTGTGTTCCAGAAGGATTGTTTCCTTCAAATTTTAAATAAATTTGTCGGAGTCCAAATTCTCTTTCAAGATTTCTGGCTCTTACCATGCTTGTGTCTCCAACTTCAGATTCAAAAATATCTTCAAAGGCTTCAATTCGTTCATCTAAGGGTAAGTTTTTATCAGCTGCGATTTTTTTTATTAAATCTATATCATTTTCCAGGGAGATGAAATTCCCACTTGCTCCATCTAGTAAATTATTTGTTTGTTCATTGGTAATCTCATCATTATATTTATTCATTGGATTTAACGCCTCCTTCATTTCTTCTTTTATCTCATTTAAATTTTCGGATTAATTTATACTTAATTATATTTATTTTAGATTTACCTGCACCTATGGGTGTTATTAAGCCTTTTGCTTTTATTTTATTATTAGTTTCATTTAAAAGATTTGTGTTTTGATTATTTACGATATATTCTTCTTCCAAATCAGTCAGAATGCTTACTCCTGTTATATTATTGTTTGCATCCCAATTGCTTGGTATCACAAGTCCAATAACGCTTTTTGTTTTTTGCCTATTATTTTTTATAAGGTTTAAAAAAAGCATAATTTCCTAATTTATTTATGCATGTAATTTTGCATTTTAGGGTTAAGCCAATTATCACTTTTATCATTTGTTGTTTTACAATTAGTAAAAGTTATTATTGAAGATGCAATTAAAAATATAAATAACAAATAAAGCGAAAAAATTTTTACTAGTGGATGCATATTATTAACTCCTTAATTTATGCAGTTGTTGCAAAATTTAGTGTAACACTTTTTAAAAAAGTGCTTTCACAAAATTAAGGCTGCAAGACCGGGGAGGGATTTCACTTAAACCTTGCAACAACTAATATTATTAACAGCAAGATATGTGCCAAAGATAATGGTTGGTTTTTATTGGCAAAAATTTCAGGGTATAGGTAAAACAGAAATGTGATTTCTCAATGTTTAATTAAAATTTAGGAATTATAATTTCTTGAATTTGAACTCTTCTTTGTTAATTTGGTGTTTTTGCATTAAATTATAAAATTGTCTTGTTGTGAGTTGTGCCTTTTGAGATGCTAGAGCAATTTTACCTTTTGTTTCATCTAATATTTCCTTGATATATTGTTTTTCAATATCATCTGTGGCTTTTTCTCTAAGCATATTTAATGGTATTTGGGTGTTTAACTTAGTTTCTGTTTTTAAATTATGAGATGGAAAAAGTTCTATTGGTAGATTTTCAGGTCTTAAGGTATCTGAATTTTCCAAAATATAAGATCTTTCAATCATGTTTTCCAGTTCTCTTATATTTCCTGGCCAGGAATAGTCAACACAAGCTTCTAAAACCTGAGGATGATATTTTTTAATGGTTTTTGCACTCCGCGAATTAAGTCTTTCTAAAAAGCAGCTTATTAGTGAAGGAATATCTTCTTTTCTTAGCCTTAACGGAGGTATTTCCAATGGAAAAATATTAATTCTATAATATAAATCTGTTCTAAATTTACCATTTTCACTTAGTTTTTTAAGGTCAATATTTGTGGCTGTTATAATTCTAACATCAGTTTTAATCTCACCTGTTCCACCAATTCTTGTGAAAATTTTATCTTGCAGCACTTGTAATAACTTTATTTGAGCCTGGTAAGAGATGGTTCCAATTTCATCAAGGAAAATTGTTCCACCTTTTGCAATCTCAAATTTTCCAATTTTTTTTTCTTGTGCTCCTGTAAAAGCTCCTTTTTCATGTCCAAAGAGCTCACTTTCCAATAAAGTATCAGGAATGGCTCCACAATGAATAGCTATAAAAGGTCCATCTTTTCGGTTGCTGTGTTTATGAATGAGTTTTGCCATTTCTCCTTTACCAGTACCTGTTTCACCGGTTAATAAAACAGTTGAAATAGTTGGAGCTACAGCTGTCAGTTTCGACAAAACTTCTTTTACTTTTGGACTTTTAGTTTTAATAATGCTTGATTGTTCATTTTGCCAGAATTGGTCTCTTAAATAGTCAAGTTCTTCGTCTCTTCTATGGGTTTCAAGTATACTATCAACTACAAGTTTAAGCTCACCTTTTTCTATCGGATAATTAATATAATCACTTGCCCCACCTCTGACAGCATATACAGCTTTTCTTGTATTGCTTTGAGAAGCAAAAACAATTATTCCAATTGCAGGGATTATATTAAAAAATTCCTGAATTTCATCTATATAATATTCTTTTATTGGGCGTTCAATTGTTGCAGTTAAAAATTCAATATCTATGAAAAGCAGATCATATTTTTTCTTTTTAAATTTATTAACACTTGTTTCTTTATTTGTAGCAAAATCAATGTGATAAGTATCTTTTAAAATATCAGCTATTTGTTTTTTAGCTTCTTCATCTTTGATTGCACAGAGGATTTCTTTCATGGATTTTAGTAACCATATAATTTCAATAATGAATTTACAATATAATTTTAAAATTAAGAAGTCAAATTTCTTATTTTACAAAAAATGAATATTAAACGCAATTGACAAAGTTATTTTAATGACTTCTGGTATATTAAAGATAAAATAAATTAAACAAAATTAAGATCTTATAAAAACAAACTGTTGATGTTTTTATTTTGGCACAGTTTTCGCAACACGATAAAATGTCTTACTGCAAATTAAATAATTTCTTATGTTAAAAGGATAAAAAAATGAAAGTGTTAAGTAAAATATTACTAGCTACAGATTTTTCAGAATCTTCAACAATTGCTATGAAGCATGCTATTGCTCTAGCTAAGAAATTTGATTCAGAGATTTATTTGATACATGTTTTGCCAAAATTAGATGGAAACAGGTATGATAAAAACAAAGTATCTGAAGTTGCTTTTGATAAGCTAACAAATATTAGGGATATAATTGAAGCAAATGGTGTTAATTTTAATAATATCATTATTAAAGAAGGAAAAATAATTTTTCATATATGTCACGAAGCAGATATTAATGATATCGATATTATAATTGTCGGCTCAGGGAATCATGATACAAAAAGTTTTCTTAATCTTGGTTTAACAGCTGAAAAGTTAGTAAGAAACGCCTATAAACCAGTGTGGGTAGTAAAAGATGATTATGATCAAGGAATTAAGAGTATACTCGTACCAGTTGATTTATCAGAATCATCTAAAAGGGCTTTAAAAAGTGGAATATTTCTTTCTAGAAAATTTAAAGCCAAACTTACTATTTTGACTGTTATTGAAAAAAATATTTTAGACTACCTGGGGGACCATATAAATGAATTTATAACTAAATCTAAAGAAAATATAAAAGAGGAAACAAAAGCAAAATTAAATGAATTTTTAACAAATATTATATTGGAAGACCTTGATGTAGAAAATAAACTCATTTTTGGAAAGCCTTCATTTGAAATAGTTAGGGAAATTAAAGAAAACAAACATGATTTGCTAATCTTGGGTTTGTTAGGGCAGACTCTAGATCCAACAATGATTATTGGATCTGTTGCTGAAAAAGTAATAAGAACTTTGCCCTGTTCTATAATAGCGATGAAATCAGAGCAAGCTTTAAGACTTAGACTCGAATTACAATTGAACAATATTGCAGATATTTTCAAACAAGCAATGGAATTATTAAAAGAAGGTTTTTTCGATGAAGCAATTGTCCAATTTCAATTATGCTTAACAAAAAATCCATTATATTTGCCAGCACTAATTAAACTAGAAGAAGTCTATAGAAAAGCTGGAAATACTAAAGAGCAGGAAAGAAGCCAAAATAGAATAAAAGACATAAGACAAATGTTGTGGGAAAAAATGGTGGAAAATGATTCTAGACGACATTTTTAAGCAGGATAGTAACAATGTACAAATCATATATTGTTAAACTTTTTAAAAATATAATAGTATTTTTTAAAATATTTCTACCAATTATGCTTCTAAGCCTTTTGTTTTTTTCATATACTATATATCAAAAGAGTAGCTTAGAACTTGAATTAATTAGGTCTCGAACAGAAAATCTAAAAGGCTCAATTCAAATTCTAATAAATAATAAATTTAAAAAAACTGTTTTTGAACTTGGGTATTTAGTAAAAGAACAAAATGTTCTTATGAAGAATATTAAAAATACAAAGGTGAGGTATGAAATATTAAAGAATACTTTTTCGCACTTTTTAATAGAAAATACTAATATTGATCTTATTTCTCAGCTGTTTGCAAGCAATGAAGAAATATTGTCTATTCACTATAAAGAAGGAATCCCTGTTTTTTCAAATGCACAACTTGAGTTTGATTTTTTGAACAAATTTATTAAAAATTCTAATAAGGAGCTTTGTTTTGATAAGGTCTTTTTTTATAGTGAAGATCTTGCAGAAGATAGTAATATTCATTTTGATGAAGTTAAATGGTTATATTTTTATACATTTACCTTGGATCCCGTTCTAAAAGAGAATATAACAACAATTTTTAGATTTAATGTAGACCTTTTATATGAAGATATTCAAGCTTATAAGAAATTGGCTAGAATTACAAAAGATTATCATGGGAGACTATTAATTTTAAATGAAAACAGTAAAATTATTTATAATGATGCAAGGGAAGTGTATGACTTAAAAGAAATTAAATCTAAAATTAAAATTATTGAAATTACAGATACCTTTTTCAACGACATTTTTATCAACGAAAAAATTAATCCTTTTGTTGAAATTAATTTAAGCAATATTGTTACAAGTCAAAATAACTGGCATTTTATTTATTATATTCCAGGGAATAAAGTTAAAGAAATATTTTTTCAAAAAAGCAAGAGACTATTTTATTCCTTTTATTTTATCACTTTTTTCATCTTTGTTTTATCTTTAATTATTACTTTTTATAAATTAAAGGGGCATGAATATGAACAGACTCTTCTTGAATTCGCCAATACTGACCCTCTAACAAAACTTTTAAACAGAAGGTCATTTTTGGATAAATTAAAGCATGAAATAAATAGGGTCTCAAGAACTGGAAAAACTATATCAATTGCTCTTGGAGATATTGATGACTTCAAAGGCATTAACACAAAATATGGTCATGAAGCTGGTGATTATGTTTTAAAGAAAATAGCTGATATTTTTTTAGAAAATTTCAGAAATATTGATTTGATTTCCAGGTGGGGCGGTGAGGAATTTTTAATCGCTCTTCCTGATACTTATATTGCTAGCTCTTATAAAGTTTTGGAAAAAGTAAGAGAAATCATTGCCAACTATAGCTTCTCTTATCATAATAATGAAATAAATTTAACACTTAGTTTTGGCCTCTCAGCTTATAAACAGGGTTGTGAGTTAAATCAGGTTATAAAAAAAGCAGACGAAATGCTTCATAAATCTAAAAAAGAGGGTAAAAATCAAATAAATATTAGTGAAGATAAATAAAATATTCAAAAGCATCTTGAAAAAATCAATAATGTACTTAGATTATATATGTCAATGTTTAGCTAAAAAGGAAAGACTATGGATTTTAACAAGTTAACTATAAAGGCGCAAGAAGTTATAATTAAAGCTAATGAAATAGCACAATATCGGAAGAATCCGGAGATTGAACCTGATCATTTGCTATATGCTTTAGTTGAACAAAAAGATGGAATAGTTTCTCAAATATTAGAAAAGTTTGGGATTAGCAGGCTAGAATTATTAAAAAAGGTGTCTGATAAATTAGACAAATTACCATCCGCTGCCTCATCTTCATTAACTAATATTCATTTATCCAGAAAAAGCGGGAAAGTATTGGAATTTGCTAATAACTCACGTGATCGATTAAAAGATTCTTTTGTTTCAACAGAACATATGTTTTTAGCTTTATTGGAATTTAGTGATAATATTTTTAAGGACCTGGGCTTGTCGCAGGAAGAAGTTTTTAAAACCTTAATAGATATTAGAGGTTCTCATCAGGTAAAGGATCAAAATCCAGAAGAAAAATATCAGGCTCTTGATAAGTACGCTATTGATTTATGTGAAAGGGCTCGATTGTCAAAGCTTGATCCTGTCATTGGAAGGGATGAGGAAATTCTAAGAACCATACAGGTTCTTTCCAGGCGGAGAAAAAATAATCCGGTTTTACTTGGTGATCCTGGAGTTGGAAAAACAGCCATTGTTGAAGGCATTGCAATGAGGATAGTTCAAGATGATATTCCTGGGGCATTGAAAAACAAAAGAATTGTTTCCCTGGATATTGGAGCCTTGCTTGCTGGAGCTAAATTCAGAGGTGAGTTTGAAGACAGACTAAAGGCACTTTTAAAAGAGATAAAAGACGCAGATGGCAATGTGATTTTGTTTATTGATGAATTGCATACAATTGTTGGCGCTGGGGCAGCCGAAGGTGCGGTGGATGCATCGAATATGCTTAAACCAATGCTCGCTCGTGGAGAGTTGCATTGTATCGGAGCAACAACATTGGATGAATACAGAAAATATATCGAAAAAGATGCTGCTCTTGAAAGAAGGTTTCAGCCCATTGAGGTAGAAGAACCAGGTTTAGATGATAGCATTGCCATATTGAGAGGCCTTAAGGAAAAATATGAAGTTCATCATGGTATTAAGATAAAGGATTCTGCCATTGTGGCTGCCTGCAAGCTTTCTGATAGATATATTTCAGACCGGTTTTTGCCTGATAAGGCAATTGATTTAATTGATGAAGCAGCGAGTAAATTAAAAATTGAAATTGATTCTGTTCCCCATGAAATTGATCTTATAGACAGAAAACTGCAGAATTTAAATATTGAAAAAGCAGCTATTTCAAAGGAAAAGGATAAAAAAGCTAAAATTAGATTGGATGAAATAAATCAGGAAATAAAAGAAGAAACAGAAAAAGTAAATGCCATGAAAGTGAAGTGGCAAAATGAAAAGGAACTTATTAATAATATTTCAGGCATTAAAGAAAAAATGGAAAGCTCAAAACAGGAAATGGAAAGCTGCCAAAGAAGCGGAAACCTTGAAAAAGCGGCAGAAATTAAATACGGTCAGCTTGTTAATTTAGAAAAAAAATTAAAAGGAGTATCTGAAAAGCTTGAAGAAGTGCAAAGCATATCAAAATATTTAAAAGATGAGGTTGATGAACACGAAATTGCAAGCATTGTTTCTAAGTGGACAAAAATTCCGGTATCCAGCTTGGTTGAAGCAGAGTCTGATAAGCTTTTAAAGATGGAAGAAAATCTTTCAAGGCGGGTTATAGGCCAAAGTCATGCGATTGCATCTGTTTCAAATGCTGTAAGGCGGGCCAGGGCTTCAATTGGTGATCCAAACCGTCCAATTGGCTCATTTTTATTTTTAGGGCCCACTGGTGTAGGAAAAACAGAGCTAGCTAAAGCCCTTGCTGAAAATTTGTTTGATAATGAAAATGCTTTAGTGAGAATTGATATGTCTGAATTTATGGAAAAGCATTCAGTTGCCCGCTTAATTGGCGCCCCTCCAGGATATGTGGGCTATGAAGAAGGTGGTTATTTAACTGAAGCAGTAAGACGCAAACCATATTCTGTGATATTGATTGATGAAGTTGAAAAAGCCAGCCATGAAGTTTTTAATGTGTTTCTGCAAATTCTTGATGATGGTCGTTTAACAGATGGTAAGGGTAGGACAGTTAATTTCAAAAATACTGTTATAATTATGACGTCAAATATTGGATCTCAACTTATAAAAGAAAACATGCATGAAACTTTATCTAACATAAAAAAAGATGTTATGAAAATTGTAGAAGCAAATTTTAAACCTGAATTTCTAAACAGAATTGATGATATATTAATTTTTGACAAACTTTCAAAAGATAATATTAAAGAAATTGTGAATTTTCAGCTTGCAAAGCTTGCTCTGAGATTACGTGAACAAGATCTGACCATATCCTTTGGTCAAGACCTCATTAATTATCTTTCAGACAAAGGCTATGATCCAAGCTATGGAGCAAGACCACTTAAACGACTCATTGAAAAGGAAATTGAGAATAAGCTGGCAATTGAGATTATTAGTAATAACTTATCAAACAAATCCAATCTTTCAGTTGACTATAATACAGAAAGTGAACTAATTGTTATTAAATAAACTTAATCGGAAAATTATGACAGCACCTATAAACGTCTCTGAAACGAAAACCAGAGGCTATCAGTTTGGAACCATTAAAGGCGTTTTTATTCCAAGTATTTTGACCATACTTGGAGTAATTATGTTTTTGCGCTTTGGCTGGGTTTTGGGAAATGTGGGTCTTTTTAAGACTTTAATTATTGTAACCCTAGCCACTTCAATTACCTTTTTAACTGGTTTATCAATTTCAGCTATGGCTACAAATATGAAGGTTGGTGGTGGTGGCGCCTATTTTATAATTTCAAGATCCCTTGGTCTTGAAGCAGGTGCTGCCATTGGGCTTCCTTTATACTTTGCACAAGCAGTAGGAATATCCTTTTATATTTCAGGTTTTTCTGAAGCTTTAAATGCAGTTTTTCCCTTTTTGCCATTAAGGTTAATTGGAATAATTACTCTCATAATATTAACAGCCCTTGCATATTTTTCAGCAAGTCTTGCTCTGAAATCTCAGTTTATAATATTTGCTGTTATTATTTTGGCTCTTATATCTTTTTTTGCTGGTTTTGAGCAGATACCTGCTGTTTCAGCTGAGGCTATTGTGCCAAAAACAAAATCTTTTTGGGTAGTTTTTGCTGTGTTTTTTCCAGCGGTCACAGGTATAGAGGCTGGACTTTCTATGAGTGGAGATTTAAAGGATCCATCTAAAAGTCTTCCCCGCGGAACTTTGTCTGCGATTGTGTCAAGTTATCTTGTTTACATAGCTATTCCGATTTTTTTATATATTATTGTAAAAGACAGGGATCTATTATTAACTAATTCCTTTGTAATGAAAGACATTTCAAGGTGGCCACTGTTGATTCTCCTGGGAGTATGGGGTGCAACTTTATCAAGTGCAATGGGCTCGCTGCTTGGTGCTCCAAGGACAATGCAGGCCCTTGCAAAAGACAAAGTAGTACCTGCAATAGTTGGACGAGGATATGGACAGGGAAATGATCCAAGAATAGCTACAGGCATTACATTTTTTGTTGCTTTAATAGGGATTGTTTTGGGTGATTTAAACTTGATTGCTCCTGTTTTATCAATGTTTTTCCTGACATCCTATGGACTGCTTAATGTTTCAGCATCTTTAGAAAATCTAATTGGTTCTCCATCATGGAGGCCAAAGTTTCGCGTTCACTGGATTTTATCTTTTATAGGTGGATTTTCATGTTTTGCTGTAATGTTCATGATTAATCCTGGGGCGACTTTTATGGCAATATTGATTGCTTTAGTAGTTTTTTCCTTAATGAAAAGAAGAAGAATAAAATCTTATTGGGGTGATTTAAAGCGAGGCATATTAATGTTGCTTGCTCAATATGCAGTTACAAAACTCGCTGATAAACAGGTAGACAAGCGAACCTGGAGACCTAATATGTTGGCTCTATCCGGATCTCCAACCGCACGGTGGCATTTAATTGAAATGGCTGATAATATTACTCATGGCAAAGGCTTTTTAACCCTTGTTACCATATTGCCTGAAAATGAGATGACTTTGGAAAGAATAGAAACAGGAAGAGATACTGTAAGGCAGTATTTGAAGGAAAAGGGAATTTCAGCCCTTGTTAGTATTCATTTAGCAGATTCATATATTGAAGGTGCAAAGGAAATTGTTAAAACCTTTGGCTTTGGACCACTGATGCCTAATACATTTATTATGGGTGAGACTGAAAAAGAAGAAAACTTTCTTGAATATGCCAAATTAATACGATTAATTAATAAACGACAAAGAAATCTTTTAATATTCAGAAAGGGTGATATTCAATCTATTGAAGAAAAGGAGAATACCAGGATTGAAATATGGTGGGGTTTGCAAAAACAAAACGCTGGTTTAATGCTGGCGATCGCATATTTGCTAAAACAAGATCCAGAATGGGAAGATTGTCCACTTGTTTTAAAAACAATAGTAAATACAGAAGAAGAAATTGTAGAGGCTGAAAAAAGATTGAATGAGTTTTTGGAAACAGCCAGGATAGAAGGAAGTTCAGAGGTAATCATAAAAAAAGATACAGATGTATTTCATCTTATGCAAGAATCTACAGTTGGTGCTTCACTCGTATTTATTGGTATGCGTGAACCAGGCCCTGAAGAAACTGATCAGGAATATAGCATCTATTATGACAATTTAATTGAGAAGACTAAATATTTCCCGCCTACGATGATTACTTTAGCCTCAGAAGATATCGAGTTTTACAAAATGTTTGTTTCAAAATAGTTAGGAGGTTTTATGCCAAAACTATATAAACGTGTTTCCAAAAAAATAGGTCTACCACCAGGTAGCCTGGTCCACTTTGGAAAGCAAACAGAGGAAAAGCCTAGGGTTTCTCTTACACTTGTTGATTACGATCAGGAAAAATATGAAGAAATTGAAATTGATGATATTGGAGCTATTGCACAATATAAAAATAGTAAAACAGTTTCCTGGATAAATATTAATGGTATTCATGATGTTCCACTTATTGAAAAATTGGGATCAATTTTTAATTTAAATAACCTTGTTCTTGAAGATATTTTAAGCACTAATCAAAGGGCAAAGTTTGAAGAATATGAAAATTATTTTTATGCAGTATTAAAAATTGTTAGTTTTGATAAAATCTCAGAAGAGTTGAAATCAGAACAGCTCAGTATTATTTGCGGGGAGCAATTTGTTATTACTTTTCAGGAAGAAAAAGAAGATGTTTTTGGATATGTAAGAAACAGAATTAAAAACAGCAAGGGTAAGATAAGAAAAATGGGAACAAATTATCTTGCTTATGCTTTGCTGGACTCTATTGTTGATCACTATTTTCTTGTGCTTGAAAAAATCGGCGACAAGTTAGAACTTTTAGAAGAAGAAATATCATCTTCATGTTCTGAAAAAAACCTTAGCCAAATTCACAAATATCGAAGAGATGTTTTATATTTAAGAAAAGTATCCGCTCCTATTCGTGAACTTGTTCATTCTTTTAATAAATCTGAGCTCGATTTTATTGTTATTGATGTTGAACATTATCTGAGAGATCTTTATGATCATACAAATTCAGTTTTAGATACACTTGATTCTTTTAGAGATCTTTTATCCAATATTTTTGATATTTATATGTCAGCTGTTTCTAATAAAATGAATCAGGTCATGAAAGTGTTGACTATTATAGCAACCATTTTTATACCATTGACTTTTATTGCTGGGATCTATGGTATGAATTTTGAATTTATGCCTGAGCTTAAGTGGAAATATGGATATTTTGGAGTCTGGACAATCATGATAATATGTTTTGCAGGCATGATTTGTTATTTTAAGAAAAAAAAATGGTTATAGGAGAATATAATGAACTTTCAAAAAATACTGGAGCTTTTAAATTACGAAAAGCTAGTAACCTGGCTTGTTGAGTATGGGATAAAGGCAATATTTGCATTTTTGTTTTTCTTTGTTTTAATTTTTTTAATTAAGCTTTTGTCCAGAAAAATTGAAAAGTTACTTATTAAAAAAACAGAAAAAGCAAAAGCTGAACGAAAAAAAAGAATTACTACCTTAACAAAAATAATTACAAATGTTGTTACTGTTACCTTTATCTTTTTAGCAATAATAATTGTGCTTGGGCAAATGGGAATAAACATAGCACCAATACTGGCTGGTGCCGGAGTCGTTGGTTTAGCAGTTGGTTTTGGAGCACAGAGCCTTGTTAAAGATATTATTAGCGGATTTTTTATCTTGTTTGAAAATCATTTTAGTGTTGGAGATATTGTGAAAATCGGTGACCTGGGTGGTCAGGTCCAAAGCATGAGCTTAAGATTAACTATTTTAAGAGATCTCCATGGTAATGTTCATATAATTCCAAATGGATCTATTGAGCAGGTCACAAACATGACCAAGGAATGGTCCTCATCAATTTTGGATATAGGAGTTGCTTATAAAGAAGATGTTGATCATGTTATGCTTGTGTTGCAGGAAATCGGTGATGAGTTGAAAACCGATGAAAAATTTAAAGATAAAATCATTGAGCCTTTTGAAGTAATGGGTGTTAATGATTTTGCTGATTCTGCTGTTATAATAAGATGCAAATTTAAAACAGAGCAAATGACTCAATGGGAAGTGGCCAGAGAATTTAGAAGGAGAGTTAAAAATAGATTTGATAAAGAAGGCATAGAAATTCCTTTTCCACATACAACTTTGTATTTTGGGAACAAGATGCCTAATGAATAGATAATAATTAAAGTTCATCTCCAATTTGAGTACTTAAACAATAGAGCAGCAGTTTTCAGTTAAATCTGAGAAGAAGAGCGCAAAAATCATTAGCCTCATCTTAATCCTAATCATAATTCTAAGATTAATCCAGTGGTTTCATATATAGAAATATTTATTTTAATTTGAATATCATAGAATAGTTGGAACAATGTTTTATATTTTTTTAAAAAAATTATTCTTTGTGGGTACTCAAATTGGAGATGAGCCAAAAATTTAGCTATTCGGACTCTTCCCAAATTGAACAGAAAATTGTCCAATTACAGCCACATTTGCTTTTCCATTTGCAGCAGGATCAAAAGCTATTACATCAATACCACCTGAGCACCAATTTCTTCCATTTGGACGGAAGGCAAGATCAAGGCTTCCACCCCCACCAATAGGTTTTCCAGGTTCTGCATCAAAATTGTTTGGACCTTGGAAAATTAACAAGCCTGAGGGTTCTATTCTAAAGTTAGGATTGATGTTAAAATTGTAGCCGCCTCCAACAAAAAGGTGGCTGTCATAATTTAACCATTTAGGCGTTGGATTTTCTACAAAAACTTGAGTCCCTGATTCACCTGTAAAGTCAATGCTTGTTGGGATTGGCATATAGTTGAAAATAAACTTCATGCCTACCTGAAAAGTAACTTTATCTCGAATTCGTGATTTTACATAAATACGGGCTTTTGCAAAATCAGGATAATAATCTCCATAAAAGCCTAAGGTCACTCTTGTTTTATTCTTGTTTTCAAAGAAAATTGATGTATCCATGGTCATTGTAGAAAGCTTTAGGTCAGCATAGTTAAAAAGTTTTCCTGCAGGTAGATCTTCTGTTGGGAAAATTTCCCTCACTCTGTGAGCCATTTCAGTTCTTTGAAAATCAAAAATGAAACCTGCCTTTTCGCCACCAAGTTTTATGTTTAAGTCAATTGTATCAATTCGAGTTTTATCTCCAAAAACAAAACCAGGCTGAATATAAATCTGATTATTTTCATTAAACCTTACTCCAAGACCAAAGTAGGTAACTGGGTTTTTGCTTGAAAGCTCATTGTTGTCTGGAAGAGAAATATAATCAAAAACCCCTTCAGCTTCTAAAGAATCTTTAATATCTTGTGGTATTAAGGGTGATGTTAGTAGGCCATACATATCATTCATATTGTGAATTTCATAATAAGTTTTATGGGTAGCGAGGCCTTGTCCTGCTCCCACAATAAAGTGTCCCATTATTGGATATGAAACAAGCACTGCAAATCTTTCTGTTTGAAATAGGCTGTGAGCTTCAGCATTGAAAGTTAGTTCAAAAAAGTCACTCACAAAATCAAAAGAATGAGTCATATTCAGAGTCATGAAATCTCGGCTATAAAGGACTTGAACCAGTAAGCCATTATCAAATTCAACAGAAGCAGAGTGCTTATTTTTTACAGCTTCTAATATCATGGTACTGGTAATTAATAATTCATCTTGTGTGAAGATGTGTTCAGTTGAGACTTCTGCATTTTCAAAACCAGTTTCAGCTAAAACCAGATTTGAAAAAATGAGAAATAAGGAAATTAAGTATGCTCCAAGCTTTTTCATAATTATGGTTCTTTATGTTATTTTATATGGTTTTTAAGGTTTACAAGATATGTGCCAGATATAGTTTTTAGCATAATATGTAGAAATTATTGTATAATTATAAATAGCATTAACTTTTCATTTTTCAAAAATGGTGTCAATTTGGCTAGGTTTTAATATTTGCTTTTTAATTTATTCTATTGCTAATAATATTGTAATATCCATTTTTTTAGTAAGTATGTAAGAATGAAAAAATATTTTAAGTTTCTTTTTTGTACCTTTCTTATTATTTTTTCCCTTAATTTAATTAAGCATTCTTATGCTCAAAATTCTCAAGAAGTTTTTTATTTAATAAAAGTTGATGGAATGATTGATAGAGGGCTTTTGCCTTTTATTAAAAGAACTATTCAAGTGGCTCAGGAAGAGGGTGCAAAAGGACTCATTTTTGACATTAATACTTTTGGTGGAAGGTTAGACGCCGCTGTTGAAATTCGAGATGCAATAATGGATACAAAGCTAACTACTATTGCTTTTATTAATCCAAGGGCTATTTCTGCTGGAGCTTTAATTTCAATAGCCTGTGATAAAATAGCAATGACATCCGGGGGTACGATTGGAGCTGCTACTCCAATTATGACAGGACCTAGCCAGGAGGCAAAACCAGTTGGCGAGAAAATGGTTTCTTATTTTAGATCAGAAATGCGAGCCACAGCAGAGAAAAAGGGCAGGGATCCAAAAATCGCTGAAGCAATGGTTGATTCTGATGTTGAAATAAAGGATGTTATAGAAAAGGAAAAGCTATTAACCTTAACCACCCAGGATGCTATCAAAATTAAATTTATTGATACTATAGCTGAAACAAAGCAGGAAGTTTTAACAAATCTTGGCTTTGAAAATGGAATTATTAAAGAAAATAAAACAAATTGGGCAGAAGAGTTTATTCGCTTTATTACACATCCTCTAGTTAGTTCCCTGTTAATGAGCATTGGTTTTCTTGGACTTTTTTTAGAGTTTAAAACAGCTGGTTGGGGGATAGCTGGCACTGCTGGAACTATAGCTTTAATTTTATTTTTCTTTGGGCATTATACAATTAACCTTGTTGGCTGGGAAGAGATTCTTTTGTTTTTATTAGGAGTGGCTTTGTTGCTTGCTGAAATATTCTTTATTCCTGGATTTGGAATCGCAGGAATATCAGGAATATTTTGTGTTGTTATAAGTTTAATTTTAAGTTTAATGGACACTAAATTTCCTGTTTCAATGCCTGATATTTCAGCTGCTTTTTTGCAAGTGGGTTTTGCAGTAATCTTTACCTTTATTGGAATGTTGTTAATAATAAAATATTTTCCCAAAACAGGTTTTGGAAAAAGGCTTGTTTTGCAGGCTGGAATTTTATCAAGAAATGCTGATAAGGCAAAAGATCTAGATAATCAAAATATGGAAATAGAAGGTATAGAAGCAATAGAAGTTGGTGATATAGGAAGAGCAAAAACAATTTTGAGACCAGCTGGAACAGCTATATTTAATAAAAAGAAATATTCTGTTGTTACAGAAGGTGATTTTATTGAAGAAGGATCAGAAATAGAATTAATAAAAATTGAAGGAACAAAATTTGTTGTAAGAAAAAGGAGAATAAATAATGTTTGATATGGCTTTTTTTATTGCAATAATTCTTGTCTTTGGTTTCGCTCTTTTATTTTTAGAGGTCTTTTTAATCCCTGGTTTTGGCTTTTTTGGAGTCGGAGGAATAATGGCTGTTTCTGTGGGCTGCTTTTTTACCTGGACTGAATTCGGTCAGTTGCCAGGTATTTTATTAACTTTTTGTTCAATAGTTTTATCCATTGGATTTGTTGTAATATTTTTAAAGTCTCGAGCTAGTAAGAAATTTGTTCTTGAGCAAAGACAAGAAGCAAAATGCGCCGATAAGCTTGGAAAACCAGGTCTTGAACTGCTTTTAAAAAAGGAAGGCATTGTTACTTCTTTTTTAAGACCATCTGGAATCGCTGAAATTGATGGAAACAGATATGATGTTATCTCAGAATCAGAATTTTTAGAAGTAGGCACAAAAATTAAAGTTATAAAAGTAGAAGGCACTAAAATACTTGTTTCAAAGCTTGATGACTAAGCCATCATAGGCAAGATTAATATTCTCAGGAAGGGTCTTGCTAATCTCATTATAATCTAAAGTGTGACTTAAGTGTGTTATAAGACCTTTTTTAGCACCTAATTTTTTTATCATATTTGTGGCTTGCTCTATACTAAAATGCTTTTTGTGTGGTTTTAAACGAAGGCCGCTAATAATTACCAACTCAAGGTTTTGTAAGAGCTTTAGAGATGATTCATTTATGCCTGAGCAATCTGTTAAATAGGCAAAGTTATTTATTCTAAAACCAAAGATATTATCATCCCCATGCTGAAGTGGAATTGGAGTTATCTTAAGATCAAAAAGTTCAAAGTGCTTATCAATGGCTATCATTTTTAGATTAGGCTTTAATGGGTCAAATCTTTTATCAAAAATATAAGAAAACCTATTTTTAATTGTTAAAATTGTTTTCTTTGAAGCATAACAGCCAATCATGCTTTTATGAATAAAGTTAAATGATCTTAAATCATCAATTCCATGTGTATGGTCAGCATGATCATGTGTATAAAGAACAGCGTGAATGTTAAGAATTTTATTTGCAATTGCCTGAAAACGAAGATCTGGGGCTGTGTCTATTAATATATTTTTATTATTATTTTGAATCAGAACAGAAGACCTGGTTCTTTTATTTTTAGAATTATTTGATGAGCAAATATTGCAATTGCAGCCAAGCATTGGAACGCCTGTGCTTGTACCACAACCTAGAATAGTAATTTTCATTTATTTGATTCAAATAGTTGAACTTAGGTGAACTTAACTATTTATATCTTTTCTGGCAAGGAATAAAATAGGGAAATAAATTTGTCTTTGTAATGTTTTTTTTAAATTTTTAAAGCATCCCGGATCTTGATTATTTGAGGTTTTAAGATCCCCAAAATATAAAAAAATGGGAATTCGGTATCTCACCTTTAAAAATCGCTAATATTTAAAACCTTGAAATAATAAATGAATTTAATAATATAAAAATGGCATAAAAACTGCAATAAATGGTTATATTATGAAATGATGCATTGCTGGGGGCAAGAATGAAGCAAAATTCAATTCACGTTATTGTTACTCTTGTTATCTTCATTTTTATTACATTAATAAGTTTTCAGGAAAAAATTCTTGCAGATGATGTGGATCTATTTGAAGCAAAATTAACAGGTATTCAACTTAACTCTAAGACTCGATTTTTTAATAGTGACGATGTTTCTATACCTTTTGATGGAGATTCCTTTTCAGATCCAGGGGCAGGTCCTGAAATTGATTTTAGTAGAATAAAAAATATTAAGGTTTTGGATTATGATGAGGATTATTATGATTATGAAGAAGAAGTTTCTAATGCTGAAAAACCTCCTGTTTACCCACGTTATTTGCCTAATGAACTTTTGGATGATGAATTAAAATATATTCAAACTCATGTATTATATTCAGATTATATAGATTATTTGTATGGGGCTGAAAGTTATCTTGTTGAGATTCCTCTAACAAGAGGGGATGGACACTCTTTAATTAAATCTGTTGATGGTTATAATAAATGTCATGCAGATGCAAAATTTTGTATTGCTAAATCTTTAAACCAAGGCCAGGAATTCTACAAGGAATGTAGAAAAAAACAAAAAGTTTGTATAGCTCAAAATCTTGAAATGAAATGTCTTAATAAGTTGAGCAAAGATATTGATAGATTTACAGGGGGAAGTAGACTTTTGCCTGTTGATATGATTTTACCAGCTTTATCAAGTGATAGAATTCCTGTTACAAATCGAAAAATGTTTTCAAATATTCCATCTTGTTATGTTGATACAGATGATTATTTAAGAATCGCGATAATTCCTAATTCTTGGCTTTATCCAAGTTCAGAGTATTCAGAGTGCGGTGATTTTTATGCATATTTTGAAGCTATTGAAAATGGTGAAATGGAATGCTCAGGACTTATGTTTGATCATATTTATTTGTATCCATAGCAATAGTAAGTTTTTGTAGGTCAGATTAAAGGCTTGCTGTGATTCGCTTAGTTATTTTGTTAAGGGCTTTTTGGTAATAATAGGCAAAATCTTTAAAAGCTTTTTTATAAAAAATGATTTCATAACCCATTTCTATTTTTTCAATTTTACTTGCATTTAGGTTGCCTTCATTGCAAAACGAAACTATAATTTTTTTGTGTATATCTGGATTGCTTATAGTCCATTGCTCATCATATGTTGACCAAAAATCACGTTTATAGGTCTGTGCAAGGTTATTTATTAGTGATAATTCTTCATGATTTAGTTTGTATGGCATTTCCACTACAATCCCATTTGTAAGTGCAATGAAATATCTGTTAGCTCTTAACTTGTCTTTGTCTATCACAATTAAATCGTAATAAGTTTCAGCTAAGTAGATTTGATAGTTTCGATTTCCGTGTTCGTTTCCTAATAGTAAACTTAAATAATCAAGGCTTGCTTTATGAAAAAATAGCTCATAGTAATGCTTTTCAATTAGGTCATTACCCTGTAATTCTGAATGTGTTACTGCTGTGTAATAACCAGCTGCAAAAGAAGCTGTTTCACTAAATTCAAGATTCTGAATAAATATCTTCATAAAGCTCGAAGCAGCTAAGGGATTATTTCTATTTATCAATAAGTCATGATATTTTTTCAATTCTTCATAAAAGCCATATGTACTAAAGACATTAGCCTGGTTAGTAAATTCTCTTTCCAAGAGATCTAAATAGACAGTTGCTGCAGCAGTATCTGTTTCTGAAATTTTATAATATTCATTTGCACTAATAGGATCATATTTTAATAATTTAAAATAGATTTGTGAATTTTCATTGGTATCATTTGATAATAATAAAAGATTGTTAGTTTGTTCGGGATATTGGATGTTGAATTTATTTACTGCAATAAGTATGTTTTCGCCATTGTTGGCAAGTGCTTTTGCTATCATAGTTGGCTTGTTTTCTTTTGATAATAAAGTTTTAATCCCAGCAAGACAGTTTTTTTGATTTTCAATAGAATCGTTTTCATACAGACATTCATTAAAACTTGTCTTTAAAAACTGTGCTTCATTAAGTTCAAGTTTAAGGCTGTTATAGTTATTACCAACAAGCTGATCAAACTTAAAAAGCATTATTTTTCTTAATAATTTATTTCCAAAATCATAGTATTCAAAATTAAATTTATCAAAAAATATATTTGTGCTTAAAAAATCAATTAATGGGAATTTTGAATCTGCATACTTATTATCAATCTCCAACAAAAATGAATTAGTAATGGTTTTAATTGGGTTTGCATTTATGTCTTTGAGGAATTCAATTCCCATATTTAAATATCCGCAGTGATAATCAAACTCAGATCCTTTGTAAACATTGTTTATTTTAGAATTATCAACCTGCACATCTTTTAAGTCAGCTCCAATTATATACCCGCCATTTCGATCATGTGTTATTGAATAATAGGAATCACCATTAGCTTTTTTGCTTAGGCATACTTTGCTTTTATAATTGTGCCATTCAAGACTTCTGCTGGTTAAATACTTAATTATTGGTGTATAACAATACGGATGCAGATTAATGATTTCTGGAGTATAATGGGTTTTTGATTTTGTTTCTTTGTCTGTGCCAAGAATCTTAAACCAATTTATTTCGTCAAAAACCTTGCTACCAAAACTATATTTATGACTTCCAAAAAGTCCTTTGTCCTTCGCTTCTGCCAGACAAAGCTCAAAGTTCATATCATCAACAATTTCTGCTTGAGTGAAAATTGTTTCTATATTATCTTCAATTTTTTGTGGTACTATTTCAAGTTCTTCTAAGGTTATTTTTATTGGTTCTATATCATTAAGGGTCGCTTCTTCTTTATATGTATCCACTATTGCAATTTCTTCCTCATATATATCTAGTTTATCAAATATCTCATTAAACTCCTCACTATTTCTATTTTGTGCTATTTTATTTTGTAGATTTAAATCTGTATCAATATAAGTTTCCAGGTGACTGCAATAAGAATACCAAGGTTCTTTTTCACATTCTTCTGCGAGCCTTATCCAAATGCTTAATTTGTCCTGCACAAGGGAATATAAATTATCAAGTAATACTGAGTTTTGGCAATTTTGAAGTTCAGGATATTTATTATTATTTATTTCTTTGAAATAATTTGGGTCTTGAAGAAATTTATTTATTTTTCCCTTATTCAAACCAAAATCATCTGCTGTACGCTGTCCTGCATGTACAGAAAAGATATCTTTTACTAGTTCAAAACAGTTCGTGTCTGCAATTAATATATTATTTAAGGCAAAAAAAATGAAAATAATAATAAGATAGGTTATAGATTTATAATTGTTCATAATATTTCTCCCAATTTTAATTCGCGCCATAAAGGATAAAAACCTTGATGACACGGCGCAATATACAGGAGGTGTGTGTTTATGTCAAATGAATTCTTTGGTACTATTGTTGAGGTGTGGATTTAGTGATGTATGCCCCATGCTTGGCGATCAGAAACTGTAGGGATTCACACTTACCGCTTAATATCTACTGCTTACCACTTAGCGCTGCTTTAAAATCAAAACCACTCGGAGTTTGAAAAATTCTTAAATCAAATTCTGGGATAACAGCCAATATATGATCAAAAATATCAGCAATTATGCTTTCATAATTTGCCCAGGCTTTGTCTTTGCAGAAAACATAAACTTCAAGGGGTAAGCCATTTTCTTCAACAGGAAGATGTCGTATCAAAAAAGTCATATCTTGATTTATCATTGGATGTTTTTTTAGATATTCTCCAATATAGGCTCTTAAGGTGCCAATATTTGTAAGTCTTCTGCCATTAACACTACAAGATAAGTCAACTTTGTTGTCAGTATTATATTGAATTATTTCTTTTTCTTTTTTTTCAAGATAGGGCTTTAGATGTTCTATTTGCTTAAATTTTGTAAACATTTTTTCAGTGCAAAACTTAATAGTATTAACATCAATATTTATTTTTCTTTTAATTCTTCTGCCACCAGAGGCTTCCATGCCTTTCCAGTTCTTAAAGGATTCGCTAATAAGTGCATAAGCCGGAATTGTTGTAATTGTTTTATCCCAGTTTTGAACTTTTATAGTTGTTAAAGATACATCAATTACATCTCCATCAGCCTCATATTGCGGCATTGAAATCCAGTCACCTACAGCGATCATTTTGTTTGTAGCGAGTTGAATTCCTGCAATAAATCCAAGAATGGAATCTTTAAATATTAATAATAAGACAGCAGTTAGTGCGCCTAGGCCACTAAGCAGGTAAAATGGTGATTTACCAATTATTATTGAAATTATTAATATAGCGCCAAGAAAAAATATAATTATTTTTGAGATCTGAATTAAACCTTTTAGTGGAATTTCTTTTGAAACTTTAAAATGTGAATAGATATCAAGGAGTGCATTCAATAAAGAATCAATGACAAATATTGAAACTAATATAACATAAATTAAAACTAGCACATTTAATGCTGATATGAATGTTGGATATCCTTTGAGAATAAAAGGCATGGCCATGTATAGAATAAATGCTGGAGCCATATGAGATAAACGGTTAAATACTTTTCTTTTAATCAGGATGTCATCCCACTTATTCTCCGTTGTTTGTGCAAGCTTTGCAGTCATAGAGCCAATAAATTTTTTAGAAAGCATGTCAGCAATAAATGAGATAATAATGATTAATACAAAGGCACAAGATCTCACAATTATATCAGCTAACAGTTTATCAAGTCCATAGTCCATTAAAATAATTTTAAAAAAATCTATCATTGTATTTACTTTGTAAAATTAGAATAAAAAATTTAAAACTTAAACAAGAAAATGTGTCAAGGCTTTATAGGGCTAGCTTTAACTATCTTTAAATTGACATTAAAGCTAAAATCAGAGTAAAATCATTTTTTATTAATAGCTAAATTGTTTAAAAATGCCTGATCAAAAAGCAAATGAAGAATTTGAAAAATTGAAGGATGAATTTATTGCTCAGGTATCTCACCAGTTTAGAACTCCTGTAACAAAATTGAAATCATTTGTTGATGGCCTTGTAGATGGTGCAATTAATCCAACTGATAAGGATGTTTTTGAAAGATATCTTAAAATTGCAAGAGCAAGCATTGATATATTAACAAGCGCAATTGATTCTGTTTTTGATTCTGATTATTTAAAAACTCAAGCAAGTTTGCCAAGAAAAGAAAGTATTGATATACATTTTCTTATTAATAGAGCCCTGGATAAATTCAAAAATCAGATCAAAAATAAAAATATTGAAATTGATATTAATGTGCAAAAAACAGCTGGCTTACTCTTTGCAGACCTTACAATATTAACTGATATATTTTCAAAAGTTCTTGATACTTTTATATATACTGTTAATGATAGTGCAAAAATAAAAATAAATTGTACTGAAGACATTAAAAAAGAATCATGGATTTTTGCTATATCAAGTCTAGATATTGATATAGATAAAAGCTTAAAGGAAAAACTACTTGAAAAATTTACTTCTCCTAATGTTACAAAGGGTGAGATGGGACTTAATTTCTATAACGCTTATAAGCTTGTAAGGACTCATGGTGGTATTGTTGATATTAAAGATGACATAGGCTTTAGCTTTATTTTTGAAATTCCAAATCATTTGGATAAAAACTTTATAAAGGATATATTAAATTCTGAAATAGAAAGAGCATCACGTTTACACATGTGTTTTTCTATTCTTGAAATTTCTTGGTCTAGGAATCTTCTTGAAAATAATGATAACTTGCCAAGCCGTTTTAAAGTCCTAAAGAACATTATTAGATATCCTAGAGATCAGCTTATTGAAATTGCTGATGATACTTTTTTAGTTTTTTTTAGGGATGTTACTTCTGAAGACGCTGAAATGGCTTTAAATAGAGTGAAGAATAATCTGGATATTCTGCCAGATTATATTAAGATAATATGGAATTATCCTGAAGAGGGGCTTTCTGTCTCAGAGTTTATAGCCCAGATTGATGAGGTTTCCTTTTTAAACAAATACTTAACAAAAAGTGAAAAATAACAAAGGATAAAAATTATGGACGAAAAAACGATTGTAAAAATTGGATCAAGATTTCCAGGCATAAGGTCTGAAACTACAACTGGCATGGTTCAACTTCCTAATGTATTCCATGCTAAGTGGGGAGTTGTCGTAAACTTTATTTCTGAATTTGATCCTGTTTGCACTACGGAACTTTATTCTTTTCAAAAGAGACTGCCAGAATTTAATGCTATTCGATGTTCTTTGCTAGGTGTTTGTAGTAGCAAGATGACATCAATCCTTAAATGGACAGGGTGGATGAGGGATAAATTAAAAACAGATATCACAATTCCAATTCTTTCTGATCCCTTTGCTGATGTGTCCAGGGATTTGGGTTTTATAACAGAAGCAGATAATAAAATAGCAACAAGATCAGTAATTATTATTGACCCAATAGCAAAGGTTAGGGCTATCTTTCATTATCCTAAAGAATTAGGCAGAAATGTTGAAGAAATCTATAGAGCTGTTAAGGCTCTGACAGTGGTAGATGCTAATAAGGTTGATATGCCTGCTAATTGGCCGATTAATGAATTGGTTGGAGAGGGCGTTTTGCTCCATCCACCATCTGATGAAGATTCTGTTAAGGGTACAATCCTTGGGGCTAATAGCTATGATTGGTGGTTTTCTTATAAAAAGTTAGTTAGATCTTAGTTGCGTACAGCGTACAGCGTACAGGGTACAGGGCACGGCCTGTTTTTTTAGTATTGCTTATCTGAAAAAAAAATTAAAACATATATGGTTTTGTGTTTTTTTGTAATATGTTGTAGATGCAGAGAATCAGGTAATGATTGATCTGGTTGTCCGTGTTTCTGGTGTTGTAGGCCTGTGTTGTGTGTGATGTTGCTTGACATACTGTCGTTTGCTGCGATGTGTGTGGAGGAATTGAGATTATGAATTTGCAATATGATTTTAAAGTCACGAATTTGTTAAAAAAATATTATATGATAAGTTCTTGGAATTATTAAGATGTGACAAAAATGTGAAATTATTTTGAAATAATTATTGACAAAAGAGTTTTGCTTCTTTATAAGCTTTCTTACAAGGCAGGGAAAAATAGCCAATGGTAGAGTGAGCCAACCCTAAACAGCCTGACTGGTTTTGATTGTTCTTTTAGGACTATCAAAATAAAATGTGTCAGAAAGCTGCTAAGTAAAGTCCTTAAAGGCAGTCAATGGTAAGTAGCAATACTTATTAATACGACCTGGAGAAAAAATGATCTTTGGACTTTAGCATATTTGAGCATGTTAGGTTTTAGGAGGCCAAAAACCTCAAAAAGGGTGTTAGTTTTATTTTGTAGAAATACAAAATAAGCTAACTAGAAATGAGTTATGTAAAACTCTAAAGGTTACATGTTAGGAAGTTATAGCGATATAGCTTGTTGAAAAGACCACAAGAGGAGGATAAGCTTAACAGGCTAATCTATAAGGACTTATTTCGAAAACCTTAAAGAGGAAAAGCCTAAGAAAGCAATCATGTTTTAATTAGCCAGAAGCTAATTGAGGTATGAAGCTTGTTAATCGGTTTAAAGCCTTATGGTTGATGCATTGATATTCAAAAAACCGGGCAACTAGTTTTTTGCAAATATTGAGAATAACAGCGTAAGGGCATAAGTTAGTGATGAACTAACTTGACTTATTAATTGGCAAAGCTTTGAAAGGTAAAGCCTATAAGCGTAGCTTAGTTGCGATAACACTAAGCGGTCTTTTAAGGAAAGATTAAACTTCGAAAGGTTAGTCAAAACCTATGGAAGCTACAAAAAGTAAGCCAGGTAAACTTGCTTGTAAGTTAGTCCTTAAAATACTGAAAACGTTATAAGGCCGCAAACCTCGATGAAAGGTCAAAGAAGCTGCGAGGCTTTGAGACTTTGTTAGGCAAACACTCTGAGAGAGAGTAAAAGCTCATAAGAGGATAGTTAGGTGGTTAAACATCTAGCAGACGGTAAACAAGGGAAACCCTAACAGGTGTTAAAACACCAAATAGGGTGATAATTAACCAGAAAATTATATACTTTGTTTACATATAAAACTCTAAAGAGCCTTATAACTCTGTGAGAGGATTTAAAATTACCTTAGTGGGTCAAACTACAAAGGAAAAAATTAAATAGCTTAATAAAGGATGATCTTTGAAGAGGAAATGCTACTTAAGTTATTTTTTCCTGCCTTTATAATTTGTAAAGAATAAAAAGCTGATTGGCAAATTCGCCAGTCAGCTTTTTTTGTTCCCTTGTTCCCTTACTCTCTTATTTCTTTACATTTTAATCATACCTTAATATTAATACCCACATTAAAAAAATTGAAAAATCTCCAAAATGAAAATACAAACAAAAAAGAAATTTAAAAAATGGATTATTAGATTATCACTTTTAGGCTCCATATTTCTGTTTTTATTAATTTTAGCATCTATTTTATCTTATTATATCTTCATAATAAAGGCAAAGCCTGAAGTTTTGGAAAGAAGCTATATTATGTCCACAATTTCAAGTGAAAGCCCAATTTATTTTAATGATGGTCATAATTTGATGGGAGTATATTTTAGTAAAAGCCACAGAAAGTATTTATCATTTGATGAAATACCGGATGTTTTTAAAAAAGCTTTAATTGCATCTGAAGATAAAAATTTCTATTCTCATTTTGGCCTTGATTTTAAAGGCATGGTTAGAGCTGCTGTGGTTAATTTTAAAGCAAGAAAAGTCGTACAGGGTGCAAGTACACTAACACAGCTTGCAATAAGGAATATTACTTTTAGAAGTAAAAGAGATTTTACGCCAAAAATTATGGAGATGATCAACGCCATAAGGATGGAGCATATTTATTCAAAAGATGAAATCCTGGAATTCATTATTAATCAGTTCTTTGTAAATAGTAATGGTCGCGGTTTGCATATTGCATCTAAATATTTTTTCTCCAAGGAAGCAAAAGATCTTACCTTAGTTGAAGCAGCCTTTATTGCCGGAGCCTTTAAGGGTCCGAATAGATATAATCCTGATTTTTATTCCACTGAAGAAAATAAAAAAAAAGCTTATGTTAGAGCCGTTGAAAGAAAAAATTATGTAATTCGAAATATGTATAAAGTAAATGCTATTTCAAAAGCAGAAATGGAAGAGGCTTTAAAGGCAGAGATTGATTTTAATTTTGGTAGATTTTCTTATGAAAACAATATTTTAATTGATATGGTTTCTAAGGAATTAGAATCTGATAAAATCAAAGATTTCTTGAATGAAGCAGGCATTGAAAATATCTCAACTTCTGGAATAAAAATATTCACCACAATTGATTATAATTTACAACAAGCTGCTGTTGAAAGTTTGAGAAAGGGTTTAGAATTGGCTGAAGTAAAACTAAACTCTTATGAAAAACCAATAAAAGATTATAAGCCCAGGCTTGCAGAAATAAAAATCGCAACTGTTTTAAATAATAACTATGTGCTAGATCAAAAAGAAGATAAAAAGACTATACTATTTAACTTAGATGATGAGCAGGGATTAATTGATCCAGAATCTTTACTAGAATTCACCCAAAGTGATTTGGAGAATAAGAATGGCATTTGGGTTAGTGCTAATGAACATAATTTCAAAAGTTTTCTAAAGAAATTTAAAAAGGGTGACAATATACTTGTATCGCTTGCAAGGCATAACACTGAGGGCGAACTTCCTTTTTATAATTTAAGGATGGATACAAAACTTGATGGTGGATTGATAGCTATAGATGGAAATAAAATAGTTTCTATAGCTGGAGGCTACGATAATAAGGATTTCAACCGCGCTATAATGGCTAAACGCCAGCCAGGATCTGTTTTTAAACTTTTAGTTTACTTAGCTGCCTTTCAACTTGGGTGGTCAAATATAGATATGATTCCAAATATTCGCACGGTTTTTCCATTTCAAAATCAATTTTACATTCCCAAGCCAGATCACGCTCCACAAACTGATGAGGTTTCAATTTCATGGGCTGGTGTTAAATCTGAAAATTTGGCAACAGTTTACCTTTTGTATAATTTATTAGATTACTTAAACTTTGACGAATTTATCAAGCTTTGTGGACTTTTAGATCTGGCAAAAAATAATACCGAATCTGATCGAGAATATTTTAATAGACTAAGAGATAAACATGGAATTTTAATTTCTAAAGAAAAATTCACTCCAAAGCTATTTAATATAGCCATTAGAGAATTATATCCTGAATATGTGTTTGATGGCAGGGAAAAAGAGGCTAGATATATAAAGTCTTTAGCTTATGGCACAGGTTTTAATGAAGAAATTGAAAATATTTTAGCAGAACTAGATGCTTTAAAAAAATTATCTGTTAGAGGAAAGTTAAAGCAAAAAAAATATGAAGAAAAATATAATAAATCTAGTGAAAAAATACCCTTCCTTTTAGATAATTATATAAGATATAAAAACGCTGCAAATGAAATTGTAAAGGCAATTCAAGATTATAAATCTGAAAAATCAAATAATAAGCAATTAAAGCTTGAGATTGCTGTTGATGATGACTTGCAAAGAAACATTATATTTAAAACAGATTTTTATGATAAACTTCGCAAAGAAACTAAGGTTTTAAATATTGTGACTTCCTATCCAATTTCCATACAGCAGGTTTTAGACGAATATAATGTTGAGGATATCTATATTGATGGCAGAGTAAAACTTTCAAGCATTTTTACAATAGACGAAAATTTAAAAACCCTCTTCGCGGACTTAATAAATGATGATTATTATTCTCTTAAAGCTCTTTATTATCATCAAGATTTTAGAACTTATCTTGCTCTTAAGTATGTGGTAAATCTTGCTTATAGACTTGGTATTAAAACAAGGCTTGATGAAGTTTTATCTTTTCCGCTTGGTTCTAACTCAGTTAGTTTAGATGAAATTGCTTTAGCATATCAAACGATGACAAGAGGGGTTCGTTATTTTACTGCTGATGATATTGATTGGTCATTAACTTTAATTAGTAAAATTGAAGATAGGAATGGTAATGTAATATATAGAAATCAAGAAAGATCAGTAAATGTTGTTGATTATCGTTTGGTGGACCTAATAAACCAAATCCTTGGAAATGTTGTTAAATATGGCACAGGAATAAGGCTTGATAGGCAAAATAAAATTAAACTTTCCCTGGATGATGCAGATAGCAGCCTATTTATAAGTGTTCCATTTTTTGGAAAAACAGGAACAACTAATAATTATATTAATTCTACCTTTGCAGGGTTTATCCCCTATTTAAAATCAAAAAACAGTTTAAATGCCAATGAAACCCTGGTTGTTGCTTCTTATATGGGTTATGATAACAATAAAAGAATGGCAAATAAAAAACTTAAAATAAGTGGCGCCACAGGAGCAATGCCTATATGGGGAAATTTTGCAAATTATGTAGTTTCATCAGATAATTATTCAAAAAATATTAATCCTTATGATTATGCTTTTGAGGGGGCACGAGAAATTGAATTCTTGCCATTGTCTTCTGATCGTTGTAAGTTGCCTGTCAATATTATTAATGGTCAATTTATGGACCCAAAAACTGAGGCTAATGTATATGAGGAATATTATGGCGATTGTGATAATGATGAAAAAAAACCTAAAAGGCTATTTACGCCGATTTATAAAGAATTTATTTCTACCTATTAATCTTATTTTTATACTATTTTTTACTTCGTGCTTTTATAAGCCTCCAGTGGTTACAAAGCCAGAGGTTCGCGAAGAAAAAAAATCTAAACAAAAAGAGGCTTTTTCTTTAGGATATACAAAAGAGTTTTTAATTAATAAAGCCATGCTTGAGGAACAAATTGGCAAATTAAAAAAAGAATATTTAGTTTTAGAAGAAATGCTAGTTAGTGATGTTGCTTATTCACGCTCTGATTTTCAAGAGATTGGTTTGCTTGTAAAAGATTTGCAAAATCGGATAGATCATTTAACTAAGATCAGTGAATTGCTTGAAGGCAGTCTTCGAAAAAATTACTTAGAACCTCGAACTTTATTATCTCTACTGACTCAATCTTCAAAAGTAATTTATGACGATTCTTTTGTAGAACTAGCCAAAAAATTTAGATTAAATATTGAAAACAAAGATAGCGCGACTGTATCTAGGAAGATGATTGTTGAAGATGACTATTTTGCCTTTTCTGAGAAAATGCAAGCTGATTTATTTAAGCTAAGATCAATATATGGTACTAATAATTATCAAGAATTTATAAGATATTTTAATGACAAAAAAATAAATGAACTTTTACCAATTTTACCTTCTGATATTATTATTATGTACGGGATTTCACTTTCTAAAAATGGAAGTTCTGAAGAAGCATATAAGTGGTTAAAAAATTCAACGTATTCTACCAACTATAATTTGAACTCTGTACTAATTTATTATTACCTTGTTTACCTTTCTTTAGAAAGCGACGATAGAAGAAAGATCAATACAAACTTCAAAGATATGATGAAGCTGCAGAATTATAATATAAAAATTACAAATGATATAATTGACAAGCTTCATAAAAACACCCAAATCAGTGAAAGTGATATCAGCGATTATAAGGCTGCTATGAAGCTGTCTGAGGCTGAAATTGCAGCTATTTCAGGAAAGGATTTGTTGTCTTCAGCACTTGCTTGTTATGAAATTATTGACGACTATCCAAGTAGTGCTTATTCACAAAAAGCAAAAAGCATATTAGAAAAGATTAATCCATTATTAACAAATGAAATTAATAATGAAATAAAAGAACTTAATTCGATTAAGGATATAAAACATAGAATTAGCAAAGCTAAAGATCTTGCAGATAAATATGCATATATTTGGCCATCAAAAGCCCTTGAAAATCAAGTGCAATCAATTATAGAAAAGGGAAAAAGCGTTAAAGATGTGCAAGTGTCAAGTGATGAGGCTTATGAGCTTATTGAAGAAGCTTCCATGAAAATTGATAATTTTAAAAATATGGATGAACTTATTAATGTTAGGAATAGAGTGGAATTACTAATTGGTACAGATTTTGAAAGTGACGCAAAAAATATAATGTTTAAGCTAGATGATAAGATTACTAAAGATATTAGAACAAGCGCTGCCAAAAGATTTTTAGCAAGTGAAAGAATTACTGATGCAAAAAAGAAGCTCAAAGAGCTTATTGAAATTTATTATTTAATAAATGAGGCTATTGCTAAATATACATATTCTCCTATTATTGATAAACTTAAAGATAATCGTCGTTATGTTTTAAAGGAGATAAGGAAAATTGATCCAGATTTTAATTAGAAGAAATCGAATTTGTAATAGCTAAAATTGACAGAGCCAGGGAGGTCAGAGAAGTTGTAATTGCTATCCAGTCTTGCCAGAATTTAAATAATTGTTCCGGAATAAAGATTACATCTCCAGGTTCTAAGACTGGATTATCATCCAGGTCGATTTCTGTTCCATCTACTTTAATTACAACGGCAGCACCAAACTTTGCTCTGTTTGTGAGTCCTCCTGCAGCCCCAATATACTCCATAGCTGTAAGTTGTTGTCTATAAGGAATAGGTTTTGGGCTCTTTACCTCTCCCGTTACATAGATGTGACTCCTCTTTGAAGGGATTGTTAGGATATCTCCTGGTTCAAGCAGAGGATCATATGTATAATCTTTTTCAATATAAATCTTATGTAAATCTACTTTTATAGTCTTTACTTCAATATTATCACCTTGTATTTCGCGTCTTACTATAAAAGCATTCTCTAGGTCTGCATAAGGAGTAATGCCTCCCGCTTTTTTAATAATATCTGTTACAGTCTCACCATCATCAAGCGGATAGAGGCCTTCTCTTTCTTCCCCAGGCTTTCCCTCATAGTTTCCGGAAGCTTTTTCCTCAAAGCTGATGCCTCCTAAAATAGCTCCATTTACTGCAACCATTCTTTGGATGGCTTCAGAAGAAGGAAAAATAATTCTATCATTGGCTTTTACAAAGGAATCATATTTAGGGTCACCTGATAAAAACAAGGCTGTATCAATTTCAATAATTTGTCTTTCTTTTCTGTCTGACCAGAGTCTTGATATTTTAATGGGTTTTAGGTGAGATAGTCTTGTGCTGGTGCCACCAGCTCTTTCAACAATTGTGGATAGTCTCATTTCTCCTTCAAATTCAAAATTGCCAGGGCGATTTATTTCCCCATATAAAGACACAACGTTTGCCATTATTGGAACATAGATGATATCACCTTCCTGAATATAAGGATTATATGCCGTTTTAGCTCCAAAGTTAAAAGCTTCTAAATCTATTATTTCACTATGACCATTCCTTCTTAGTTCAATATATTTCATGGATCCATTTGGGCTCAGGCCACCTGCTCTAAATATTACTTCACTGGCTCTTTCAACAGGAAGCGCCTGATAAATGCCCGGATCTACTATGGCGCCAACAACTTTTACCAAGAAAGTTCTTGGCATATTTAGCGAAAGTTCAAAATTAACATCAATATAATATTTTGAAAGTATTTTTTTTACTTCGAGATTTATCTGGCTTAAAGTTTTATGTGATTCGGGTGTTTCTCCACAAGCTATAACATAACCACCTTTGGGCAAACGAATTTTGCCATCAGGACCTACAATTAATAATCCCTTAATATTTGTTTTTCCCCAAAGATGAAGCTCAAGTCTATCACCAACGCCTACTTTATATTTATCAGGATCAATGGGTTTTTCAAGTGGGGTATATTCTAAACCAGTAGCATTATCAAAAACAGAGTCTGACTTTGTTGAGTCTTGCATTGAAAATGGTTGTGAGCCTAATGCTTTTGGTCTATATGTCGAGGGATTTGCATTTGCTTGATGCTCATTTGTGCTTTGAGATCCTTTGTTTGTTGAGTAGTAACTTTGAGAAAATACGGATCCAATATAAAAAATTAATATAATAAAAGTTATAATTCCTTTATTCAGGCTTCTCATTTTCAACCTTTTAATATAAATTTAAAGTTTAATGCATATATATAAACAAAAAATTAAAGTCAAGGTGACTTAAGTTAACATTTTATTTGACACGCCTTCAAAAATTTACCATATTGCGCGCATTCTTTTTATTAAATAATAAAAAGTTAAGTGCCGAGGTAGCTCAGTCGGTAGAGCAGGGGACTGAAAATCCCCGTGTGGGCAGTTCGATTCTGTCCCTCGGCATTGAAGTTAAAGGACTTGCAGGTTGCCTGTAGGTCCTTTTTTGTTTTTTGCTAATTATTTTTTAAGCATATTGACCTTCAAGCTTTATTTGGAGGTAAGATGGTTAGCTGAATTTCTCTATAACTTGATAGCACAAGGAAGGTAAGCATGTTACACCTAGGGAAGTTCAGGAAAATTTATTTATACAAACATTATGTTGATTTTCGGAAGTCGATAAATGGACTTTCATGTATAGTTGCAGAAGAGATGAAGCTGGATATCTTTGCAGCGTACTTGTTTATATTTTGCAACAAGAATCGTTCAAGATTAAAGGTGCTTTATTGGGATCAAACGGGGTTTGCACTTTGGTACAAGCGCCTGGAAGAAGATAAGTTTAAGTGGCCCAAAAAGCTTACAAACGACGTGATGATAACTCTGTACGGAGGTCCAAATTCTATTACCCATAAAAGCTTAAATGTCAACTTGAGTGAATTATAAGTGGAGAACATTTTTTTGTACAAAATTGGGTGGAGAACAATTTGTAATTGGATATTGCTAAAATTTAGTATTTTATACTTTACATATAGTCATAAACAGGCTATACTTATTAATAAATATAGCTGGAAATTGTGATATGAAAGAATCAATTCTAATAAAATTCATGAAACTAAATAATGGTTATGCTACCACAACTGAAATTCTGAGAAATGGTATTTCCTATAGCCAGATTAAATTTCACATTAAGACAGGACAGATTGAGCAAATTAAAAGAGGTCTTTATAGAATAAAGAATGATATATATTCTAATGATCAAGATTTTATGGATGTGTGTAAAGCAATACCAAAATCAGTTATTTGTCTATATTCAGCTCTTCATTATTATGAGCTAACAACATTTGTTCCAATAGATGTTATGATCGCAATTCCTCAGGGTTATCATACTCCGCAACTAAATTTTCCTCCTGTTCAGGTTTTTCATTTTTCCAAAAAACAATATGAGGCGGGCATAGAAAAAGTTTCAATAAAAAATAACAGTTTTAGAATTTATTCTCCTGAAAAATCTATATGTGACGCTTTTAGATTTAGGAGAAAACTAGGCGATGATACTGCAAAGGAAGTTCTATATAATTATCTTAAGACAGAAAAAATGAACCTAAAAAAACTCATGGATCAAGCCAGGATATGTAAAATGGCTAATATTATGAAACCATATATTGAGGCAAATCTTTAATGAAAAAAGAAATAAAAGACCATGCTGCTTCTGTCAGAGCTAAACTTTTAAATTATTCAAAACAACATGGAATCATTTTTAATCGGATATTAATATATTATTTTCAAGAAAGATTTTTATATCGAGTTTCTATTTCTAAATATAAAAACGATCTAATTTTAAAAGGCGGAGCATTACTTCTTAGTTTAAATATCGCAAAATCAAGACCAACACAAGACATTGATTTTTTATTAAAGCGGGAAAATCTTGACCATGAGACAGCAAAAAGAATGATCAAAGCAATTTGTGAAATTCCAGTAGAAGATGGTGTGATTTTTCTTTCTGAAACTATAAGTTCTATGAATATTAGAGAAGATAATTTAATTAATTCGCTTAGAGTTAAATTTAATGCAAGCCTTGGTTCAGCGAGATCAAAAATGCAAATTGATATTGGATTTAAAGATTCAGTTAAACCAAAGCCAATAGTATTTAACTATCCAACGATTCTTGATTTAAAAGCTCCTAAAATTGTAGCTTATAGCTGGGAAACTGTTGTAGCTGAGAAATTTGAAGCTATGGTGAAACTATATTTGTTTAATAGTCGCCTTAAAGATTTTTATGATATTTTATATCTTTCTCAAAATGTATCTTTTAATAGTATTAAATTAAAAGAAGCAATGAGTGCTACTTTTAAGAAAAGAAAACTTAATATCGAAGATGCAATGTCGTTGTTTGAAGATGTTTTTACATCTGATGGAAATAAACAAATCCAATGGAAAGCATTTTTAAGAAAATCAAAACTGGAATCTGATGATTCATTTTTAAATGTTATGAAAAAAATAAAACAATTTCTTCTGCCAATTGTAGAATCGTTAATTATAAAATCATTATTTAATAAAACATGGGAAGTTAAGAATCAAGATTGGATATAAAAATCAAATTATTATGGAGATGCAGGACGAATTGTAGAACCCGTGGGATTGAAATTGAAGATGGTGGTTTAATATTTTATGTTTTTGGTTCATTGTTATTGATAAAATAGTTCAACTTGATTTCACATTAGGTAAACATTATAGTTTCTCAATGATTATTTTTATAGAAATTTTACATAGTAATGGGGGATGAAAATGAACGTAGAGATACGAGAACTAACCTCAAACGAATCTCAGTTGTTAAAACAAGCGATTGAGTTAATGAATAGGACCCAAGGCATAGGCTTATTTAATATAAATTACCTTAAAAGCATGATTAAGAGCAAGTCTGCTCTTGTTTTAGGTGCTTTCTTAGGCAAAGAACTTGTAGGAATTGGCTGTGCAGAAATAATAAATAATTTTTCCTACTACTTACCCTTTGATAAAAATATTGAATCTCGATTAAATAAAAAGAAAGTCGGTTCTTTATGTTCTCTGTGTGTTCGAGAGAATTTACAGAGCAAGGGAATTGGGCAAATGTTATCAAAAAAACGGATAAAGTGGCTAGAAACTGAAAAATGCAATATTATTTTAGGTGTTGCTTGGCTAAGCAATTTACAACACACATCCGATAGAGTTTTTCGAAAACTCGGTTTTAAGGAAATCAAAGAAGTTGTTGGATTCTATAAGAAGGATACAGAAGAACATCCTTTTGAATGTCCAGGGTGTAAAAAACAGCCATGCATTTGCTCAGCTAGATTGTATCAATTGGAAATTAAGCTATAAGTGCAGAGGAAAAGCCGCTTCAATTGGACCAAATCCTACAGAACAGTACTCGATATCTTTAATGGGGATTGTTAAGGGGAGAAGCTCTCCCCTTGACTGATAGTTTAGGCAGAATTTACTTCTGCCGTAGATGATTTTCGTTCAGAAAATTATCCAAACTGATGGAGGCAAGTACACGCATATCGAACTTTCCTCCTTCAAAATGAGTTTGTAGAGTTCAATGATATTAAGAGGTTGATTGCTGCTTGATTTTCAAAGGGGAGGAACAGGGAGGAAAGATTTTTCCTCCCTAATATTATTTTAACATATTTGTTTTTTTACAATTATCTAATTCGTCAGAAAAGATTGATAAAATAATTGTTATGTTATACTTTTATTTAATAATTTAATGATTGATAAAGGTTAATATGAAATTAAAAGAAGCAGAAAAATTGGAGCTTAAAAAATCATCATCTGAATTAAAGGAAGGAATAATATCAATTGTTTCAATATTGAATAAGCATAATAAGGGAGAACTGTATTTTGGTATAAAAAATGATGGAACTGTTGTAGGTCAAGAAATAACAGATAAAACATTAAGAGACATATCTAAGTCCATATCGGATCATATTGAACCAAAGATTTATCCTGAAATTAGAAAAGAAGTGATTGAAGGCAAAAACTGTATAAGGATTGAGTTTTCTGGAAATGAAATACCCTATCTCGCTTATGGTAGAGCTTATATGAGAGTATCTGATGAGGATAGACAATTAAGTGCCAGAGAATTAGAAAAACTTATTTTAAAGAAAAATCAAAAAGAGCTGAGTTGGGATAGGAAAATATCTGAGAAAAGTATTCAAAGTATAAATAAAGAGGATCTTAAGAATTATATTGAAAAAGCTAATAATGCTGGAAGAATTAGTTTTAAATTTACAAATATAAATATCACATTAAATAAATTAGATCTTTTAAAAGGTAAGAAGATTTTAAAAGCTGCTGAAATATTATTTATAAAAGACAATTTCTTGGATGTTCAAGCAGCTGTATTTGCGGGTGCTGATAAACTTACATTTATTGATATTAAACAACTTAAAGGTAATCTTTTTAATTTGCTTGAGCAATCTGAATCTTATATCAAAGAACACATAAATTGGAATGTTCAGTTTGGAAAACTGAATCGAGAAGAGATTCCAGAAATTTCCAATAAGAGCAATTAGAGAAGCACTTGTTAATTCTTTATGTCATAGAGATTATAATAATCCCAAAGGAAATGAAATTGCAATATTTAAAGATAGGTTAGAGATCTATAATCCTGGTGAATTTCCTGAAGGATTAAGCCCCAAGGATTTTATCAAAGGCAATGAACGTTCTGTTTTAAGAAATCCTTTAATAGCTGAAGTTCTTTATAAATCAGGAGAAATAGAAAAATGGGGTTCTGGATTAAAGAGAATATATGAAGAATGCAAAAAACAGAATGTTAAGGTTGATTTCAAAGAAATAAAAACAGGGTTTTTAGTTGTTTTTAAAAGAAGTATAATAGATGAAAATGTCGGTAAAAATGTCGGTAAAAATGTCGGTAAAAAAGAAAGATTGGAAATAATATATAAAAAAATAAAAAATAAAGAATCCTTCACAAATAAATCATTAGCAAAAGAGTTGAAAGTTAATGAAAAAACCATAGAACGAGCTATTACTCAATTAAAGAATGAAAATAAAATTGAATTTATTGGTAGTAAGAAAACAGGTCATTGGAAAATAAGGAAATAGAATTTGTAATACAGAAAAATTTTTTAAAAATTCATCATCGAACTTTTTATGCCAACAGATAACCGCTTAATATTACAAACTATATTAGTTCGATACAACTTAGTGAAATTAATTTTATGGAGGCGCAGTTTCAATTGTAGAACCCGTGGAGATGGAGTTGAGCTTGGTGGTTTGAATTATGGGCTAGTATCTTAGATTATCTCTATTAGATTTAATTATATTTCTACTCGACAATCATTTTGAAACCACTACCAACTTCTTCTACATTTATAATTTCAGATAATTTTATTTTCGATTTTAAATCTGTGCAGTGGCATGGGTGTATTACCGGGATATTTGAATTTTTAAAATATTCTAAAGTACCTTCCAAGAGTTCATCCTTAGGATTTTGTAAATGGAATCCCCCGATAACGTCATTGACTCTATTGTCATTGCAGACTTTTTTTGCATAATCAATAATATTGCATATTCCAGAATGGGAACATCCAGTAATTACAATAACACCATTTGATGATTTATAGGCCAAGGCGGAATCATCAGGCATATAATCATCAACCATCTGACCATCAATGAATTTCTTTCCAATTGGAATTTTACCTTCAAATGAATATTTTTTTTCTATTTCTCCTAAAAAAACAAGCTTATCTGTAATCCAAAAAGGTTCTTTTGTTAGATTATATTCAAAATGTAGATTCAGTTTTTCCTTTGATATTAAAGAGCCAATTTCATTTAAATTTATCTTGTCAAATTTCTTTGAGATAAAAACATCAGGATGGGCTATAAATATAGGGTTGTTAATTTTATCTCCAAGTAATTTTTTGTTAGTTAAATATTGCAAATAATGCCCAATACCCCACATATGGTCTAGGTGACCGTGCGAAACAACTGCGTAATCAAGTTGTTTCAGGTCAATACCTAATGTAATTGCATTTTTAAGAAAAATATCTGAATAAGCAAAATCAAATAGAAGCTTTTTATCATCTAATTCAATAAAAAAAGATAATCCCGCTTCTCCAAAACATGGCTTATTGTTTAACACATTATTATCTGTTAGTACTGTAATTTGCATTTTATCTCCATTTAGATTGATGAGTCATCTTTTATTTAAATTAATTCATATATTTTGATTTGTCATTTGAAAAATTAAAAGTACTTTTAGCTTATTGTAATGGGGATTGTTAAGGGGAGCTGGCTCCCCTTGACCTATAGCAAAGGGCGAATTTATTTCGCCCGTAAGTAATTTTTGTTAAGAAAATTACTTTTGCGGATGGAGGCTAAGGGAAACAGCTCCAAAAATTGTTCTCCAATTCTCAAAAGAAGTCATCCGATATTTTCCCGAAATATTAGCAGCTTAGAAAGCCATGAAAATCCCATAAAAAGAAATACCGAAAATTAATAGAACCAAATTAGATAGATTTATAGTGGAGAACAATTTTTAGTGTTAAATTGGGTGGAGAACAATTAATAATTAAGGATGGATATTATTTAAATTCTAGAATTCAGGAATTAAATTTAAAACATGTGAGAATTGAATAAAAGTAAGTTATATAAAATAAAGTTGTTGAAAAATTATGCCTATTGATCTAATAAATATCTAAACAATTAATCACCATTTATACCTTTGGAGATAACTATTAAAATGGAACAAAAGGAAGTTATACCAAATCAAGCAAACTTTCTACTTTATACTTCAGCTGAGGGACATATTAATGTTGAGACATTAATAAAAGATGAAAATTTATGGTTAACACAAAAAGCGATGGGGGAGCTTTTTCAAGTTGATAGAAGTGTGATTACAAAACATTTGAAAAATATATTTGAAAGTAACGAATTAGAAGAAAAAAGCAATGTGCAAAAAATGCACATTCCAAATTCAGACAAACCTGTAAAATTTTACAATCTTGATGCAATTATCTCTGTTGGTTATCGAGTCAATTCCTATCAAGCCACGCAATTTCGAATCTGGGCTACAAAAACTTTAAAGGAATTTATAATTAAAGGATTTGTTCTTGATGATGAAAGATTAAAGCAAGGCAATCAGTTATTTGGAAAAGATTATTTCGATGAGTTACTTGAACGAATCAGAGAAATTCGGGCAAGTGAGAGAAGGTTTTACCAAAAAATCACAGATATTTATTCCTTATCAGCAGATTATGATAAAAATGCACCGATTACGAAAGAGTTTTTTGCAACTGTTCAAAACAAACTGCACTGGGCAATTACTGGAAAAACAGCAGCTGAAATAATATATGAATCTTGTGATACTAATAAACTTTATTTAGGATTAACAAACTGGAAGCAAGCTCCTGATGGAAAGATATTAAAGTCCGATGTGACAATTGCCAAAAACTATTTAAGTGAAAATCATATCAAAGAATTAAACAGGATTGTTGGAGCATATCTTGATTTAGCAGAAAACAGAGCTGAAAAGCAGATAATTATGAAAATGGAAAACTGGGATAAATTTCTGAAAAATTTCTTAGAATTATCAAATTATCTGAAAAAATCTGGAATTATAATCATAGATGATGCATATATTGAAGACCAAAGTGATTTCACACATCCATTATTGTTTAAACAACATGAAATTCTTCAACAGATAAATTTAGCCAAAATGCAATTAATAGAAGATGATATTATTAGAAATGACGATATAATAGAACAAGATGATTTCATATTTGAAAATTTAAAAAACCGTTGTAACGAATTAATCGAAAAGTATCCAGACAAGCGAAGATTATTTGAAGATTATATTAAAAAACAAGAAGAAGAAAACGATATGCTTGCAAACAAAGTAGTAGTGACAAATATGGTGATAAAAAGAAAACAGATTTGAAATAAGTGACAGAACATTTAATTACAACGGAATATTTTTATCTTACAATAAAAAGGGGATTGTTAAGGGGAGCTAGCTCCCCTTGACTTATAGCAAAGGGTGAATTTACTTCACCCGTAAGTAATTTTTGTTAAGAAAATTACTTTTGCTGATGGAGGCTAAGGGAAACAAACCCTAAAATTGTTCTCCAATTCTCAAAAGAGGTCATCCAATATTTCCCTGAAATATTAGCGGCTTAGAAAGTCATTAAAATCCATTAAAAGAAATCATGAAAATTTTATAGAACCAATTTCGCTTGAATTAAAGTGGAGAACAATTTTTTGTGTAAAATTGGGTGGAGAACAATTTAATTACAAAAAGCAAAAAATTACTTGAACAATATTGGACATTTTGTTATATTAATGTCTGTAAATGTTCATCGGAAAATAATATTGAAAATTAGGAATTATGAAAAACAAGAAAGAAAAACTTAAAAATCTGGGTGTTTTTTGTATAGAAGATGCCAAGAAGCTTGGAATATCTTGGTCTACTCTTTACAGGATGTACCAAAAAGAGGAAATTATTAAGCTCTCAAGAGGGCTTTATATCCATCCAGGTTGTAATAATATATCTATAGAAGAAAGAGATTTTATCACTTCATACAAAAAATTTGGTAATAAATCTATTATTGCTGGATTTACAGCTCTTTTCTATCATGGGCTTATCGAACAAGTTCCATCGCAGATATGGATAACTGTACCTCATAATATAAAAACTACTGATTCAAAGTATAGACTTATACGAGCTAAAAAAATATCTATGATAGGCGTTGAAAATAAAAAATATTACAAAATAACAAATATTGAAAGAACACTTGTAGAATCTCTACGGTATTCAAGTAAGATAGGTATAAGAACTTCAATTTCAGCGATTCTAAAAGCAATAAATGAGAAAAAAACAAATCTTTCAAAAATCATGAAAATGGCAAAAGCACTTGGTTATGAAAATGTTATTAAAAAATATTGGGAAACAATTATTGGATCAATTGAGACTAATCTATGAAGAAAGTAAATAAACAAAATATCGCAATTTCAGTCAAAGCAAGGCTTTCAAATATTGCTAATAATCAAAACGTTCCATATCATAATATTGAAATGACATTTTTGCTTGAAAGGATGGTTGCAAGGCTAATAAAAAACAGAAAGTTAGCAGGGAAAATTATTTTTAAAGGTGGATATGTTGGGCTTCGAGTTTATAATTCTCCTAGATATACAATTGATATAGATGCTATCATAAACAATTTAAATATTAAAAATATATCATCCTTAATAATTAAAGTTATTGAAGCTGATATTGATGATGGAGTGTGGTATAAATATGAGAAAGAATCTGACCTAGTAACTTCAGGAGAATGCGGAGGAATTAGATTTTATTTTAGAAGTGGAATTGGTGAAATTCCAAAGAACATTAAAATTGCTAAAAATATTCACTTTGATATTGGGACAGGAGATATTGTTGTTCCTGCTCCTAAAAAAATAGAGACAAAATCTATATTAGGCGAAGAATCCTTGTCATGGTTAGTTTACACGATTGAATCAACATGTGCTGAAAAAATTCATGCCCTATTTGCACGAAGTTATGATAATTCAAGGTCAAAAGATATTTTTGATCTATATTATTTTTTGCCAAAGTGTAATTTAAATGTTCTAAACCAAGCCATCGCTGCCACTTTCAAAGCCAGGAATGACATATTACCTGAAAATCTAAGTTCTATTCTAAAAGATATAGACGTAGAATTATTAAAGCTTGGTTGGAAAAGTGCTATTGCAGGATTAAAGGATGATTTAGATTTTGATTTGACATTTAGGGGGATTATTGATTATTTTGAAAATTTAGAAAAGGAGTAAGTTTAATAATTGATTTGAATATTCTAGCACAAAAATAAAACATAATTTTAAATAGTTGTATGGAAAAATCTAAGAGAATTATAAAATGAAAATAAATATCAAAAATATTGAAATTAGGGATTTTAATAAAGAAGATGTCCAATATGTTCTTGATTATTGGTATCGCTCAGAAGCTGGATATGTTGAATCTTTGGGTGTAGATTCATCAAAAATGCGCCTAGAAAAAGAAACAAAGAAAGTGCTTCAAGATATATGTGAAAAAGGCGACAATACTACAGATTCCAAAAGTACTTACTTAACTATCCAATACAAGGATAAACCCATTGGAGTGCACCTAATTCATATTTCTAAAGAGGATGATTCTGCAATTTTTCATGCCCACATTTGGAAAAAGGAATTTCGTAGAAAGGGAATTTGTACATATACATATCCTATCGCATTCAAAATATTTTTTTACAGATTTAAATTAAAGAAAATTATTTTTAAAACACCTATTCAGAATATTGGAGCTATTCGAGTGAAAGAAAAGCTATGTATTAGATGTATAGGAGAAGAAATAATTTCATATGAATTTATTAAAGAGGGTACAAAAGCAAAAGTATTTGAGCTAAGCAAAAAAGAACTAGATAAGTTGTTTTAATTATAAAATAAGATTTCTAAAAATGGGGATTGTTAAGGGGAGCTAGCTCCCCTTGACTTATAGTGCAGGCGGGATTTATTCCCGCCGTAGATTATTTTCGCATAGAAAATAATCAGCACTGATGGAGGCGCCGGGAATCGAACCCGGGTCCGAAAAAGCCTACTCTCAGGTATCTACATGCTTAGTCCTTGTTTTATTTTCACCTGAATAACTTCCAAAGACGAAATTTAAGCAGGCTATCTCAGATTATTTTCACCATACTTTCTACTGAGCTGAAGAAAGCATGACTAGCCCACTAAATGGCGCCTTTTTAGGTTAGCGGGCGTCACCTAAAAAGACGTAGCAGTACTAAGCTGCTAGTGCTAGATTTTCATCTGCAATTATATTTTGTTTCTAATCTGTTTTACGAGAAGAATTAGAATACTCGGCATGCAACCTAAGCCTCAACAATCCCGTCGAAGCCATGTCGCCCCCTGAAAGTTTTATAAAATAAAATATTTCCTTTAACAACTGGATCTATTTTATTGATCAAAATAAAACGATCTTAATATATCATTAAATATATAAAAGATTAATACTGGTAAATCAAGCCAGATAATAAAAAAAAGAGACCTTGCTTATTTTTTAACCCTGCCTTTTTTTTAAAATGCTTTTGGTCTTTCGTTTATGTCTATTTTTGCATTTGCACCCCGGGTTGGTTGTGAGGAGTTTCCCAATGTATGTTCACTATCGGTGATATAAGGTGCCTCGCCTTTAAAAAGTCCATTGACAAGTGGTGCAACTTCGCTTTTCTTAGATCTTTTAGAACCCATAATTAATCCTCCTTTTTATTTAAGCTAAATTTTGATTATGCCATTTGTTTCTATCTCTTACATTCATATTGGTTTCTTTTAGTAAAAAATTAAATCAAGCCAGAATTCATAAGCATGCAATTTGCTTTTAGACTCTCCCTTTTGTGGGTAATTTCGGTTTTTTCTTTTTGAATATTCTTTTATTCAGTTGTGGTTGAGGTCCTGTTTTATGATAGTCATCTTCTGATTCAAATTGACCATCTACTAAACTTTCAATTTCAGGACGCTTTTCTTTTGGTTTATACATTTTGTCACTCTCCTTCTGGTCATTATTAATTGTTGCTGATCCTGCCGGTTTTATTCGGCACTTCCTTTTGTAAGGGATTTTCTTTTAGGTATGGATTTTGTTGACGATTTAGCGAATAATCTGAATTTATTAAGCCATCAGTTATATTTTGGGGTTTTGGACTTTTAATTCTTTCCATTACCATCCCTTCCTAAAATCAGGTAACTTATTTAACTATAACATATATTTATTGTAAAAGACATTCAATAATTGTCACAATTTAGGAAATTTCCCTGAAAAAATTTACGTAAAAAGGCAAAACTCCCACCTTTAGATTAATAGTTTCAGGCTAGCATGATATAACCTGTTGAAATGAAAGAAAAATAAAAAACATGAAATTTTGGCAAAGAACTTGCTTTTTTATATCTATAGATTTACAAGAAAGCCTCAAATTTAGGGGCTTGCTTGTATGAAACCTAAAGAAACTTAATTGTGGGGACAATAAGATGCATAAGCAAGCTAAAATAAACACGCAAAACAGCAATTTCATAGATTTTATTAGTAAAATCAGTATAATATCAAGAAATGACCTGACTTCTCCTATTTCTATTCCAGTTCCTGATTAAAAAGACTAGCAAATCAAGGTTTTAAAATTATTCCTTTATTTGTCTGTCCATTCATTTTAACAATTAATGGTTTTTTAAAGCGTAAATGTTTTATGTATTGGAATTCTGATATTGATTTTTCTTTTGTTAAAAAATTCCAATCAACGAAGTCCTCAGTTGTTTTGGGACTAATTGTAAAATATCCAATTTGAAAAGATGTTAGATTCTGAAAGAAATGGCTACCCTGGGAGGGATCAACTTTTATATCTTTAAAGCCTGTTTCAATCATTACATGGGCTCCATTAATTTGTTCCCATGTCACTGGAATACCTAACCATGGATCAGATGATCCCCATCTTCCCATACCAAAAATCATATAAGGAATATTTTCAGAAGCAAGTCTTGAATTTAGTTGACTTATTTCTGTTGCAACTTCTTTTGTTTTTGCTCTATCAAATTTTTCAGGATCAACTGTTATTATATCATAAATTTCTTGAATTTTTCCATTTCCTAAAACATTTGCACTTTTGCATAGAATCTTGGATTTATCTTTTTCTTCAACATTTAGTTCTTCCGCTTCATGGCTTTTAACAAGTGGTCTTATTTGTAGGATAGCAAATTTCTTGTTGGTATTTGCTGGAGTTGAAAGATTAACTGAGAATTCAATTTCAACGGGTGAATTAAGCCCCCAGGATCCCATGTCCATAATTAATTGGACAATTTCAGATAAAGGAAACATTTTGCCTTTCAAAATTGGTGCAAAAGTGATGACTCTAACACCATTTCGTGAAACTCCTTCACTTAATCTATCATCTTCAGGAGAGTAGCTGGATCCAATATATGAAAGGCTTCCGTCAGTTTCAGCTTCTTTTAAACTATATTTTCCAAGCTTAATTGTTTCGAGCTCATTAGGATCAATTTCAGCTTTTGGATCTGGAAGTTTTAAAGCAAAAAAATCCTTTTGTGAATATTCAAGCATGTCTTCGATGTTGGCAAAATGAAGGTCATGATTGGGATATTTGGGACAGAATCTCATTACAGGTCCACCACCAACAACCATTTCACCTAAGCCAAGACTAATAGATACTATTCCATCTGAAGATAGGGCAGGAGGCCTTGGATAGAAATTGTGAGTCCTTGCTACACCTGAAAAATTAGGATAGTATCTGTCATTAAACCTAGAGCCAACTAGCTTTTGAATAATAACTGCCATTTTTTCTTCTTCAAGCCTGTAGTGAGTTGCTTTTATATATGCTTTTGATCTTGAAGAAAAAGCAGATGCATAAACTTGCTTTATAGCTCTAACTAGCTGCTTTAAGCGAATATTAATGTCATAGTGGTTATTGGGGATCATGTAGGTTTCATAAATTCCTGCAAATGGTTGATGCTTAGAATCTTCTAAGAGTGATGATGATCTAACTGCTAATGGATAATCAATTAGTTCTAAATAGTTTTGTAACTGTTTTTTAATTTGTTTTGGAAATTTTGCTTTAAGAAATTTTTTGAGAATTTTTTCATCTTTTTTTTGCTCTATTGCATAATCAAGCAAATCGTTGTTTTGCATATATTGATCAAACACATCTGTTCCCAGTACAATCGCAGGGGGGATGGAAATTTGAATTCCTTTATAAATATGTCTTATATGAAAATTGCTAATTAGGGTATTGACAAAAGCGAGACCTCTTGCTTTTCCACCTAAAGATCCACCACCAATTTTTGCAACACTTGATGAGATGTCAAATGTCTTTGGATCAAAATCTGAAACTATGCTTCTTGATTTTTGCTGCCTGTAGTCTCTTAAAGAACTAATAATATGCCTTCTCATTGAATCTAAGTCTACAAAATCATCTTCTGAACGGGGTCTTAGTTTCAGTGCCAGGTAAAATTCTGTTCTTGATTTTAACCAGGTAGAAAAATGATTTCTTGCTGCATGATAACTTAAGGATTCATCTGATATTACATAAAGTTCTTTTTCTAAAGCTTTTAGGTCTGGAGCATTTGAAATTTCTTTGCCATCTGGTTTTCGAAAAACAAAATCACCAAAACCAAAACGTGTTTTCATAAATTCCTGGAGTTCGTGAAGCAGTGTATTGGAAGACTTTAATAAAAATGAAGCACCAATATTATTTGCATGTTCCTTCCATTTCGGAGAGTCTGATTGCAAAAGTATTGGTATATCAAAGTGTGATGATTTAACTTGTTTTCCAAAAACAAGGCCTGCATCTTCTTCAAGTACACCATTTCGTGGAAATTCAACATCAGAAATAACACCAAGAATGCATGATTCATATTTATTATAATAATTTTCAGCTTCTTCATAGTTGCTGCATAAAAGGATTTTAGGTCTTGCTCTCATTCTTAGAAGTTTTTGAGCTACGTTAATACCTTCAGAAATTAAACTCTGTGAGTGTAAAAAGAGCTGATCATAAATAAGAGGTAAAAATGAAGAATAATAATGCACATTATCTTCAATCAATATAATGCTTTGAACACCAACGGTCTTAGTATCATGATCAACATTTTTTTTATCTTCAATAAATTTTATGATGGCAATAAATATTCTAAAATCACCTTGCCATAAAAATACTTTCTCAAATAGGTGGTTTTGTGATTCTTTGCTGATTTCATTTAACTCTCTTGTATTATAAGTAAGAAGAACAACAGGTATATCAAGACCTAAGGTTTTAACCTTATTTGCGAACTCCTTTGCTTCCATATCTTTGAGATTCAAGGTAGTAATAACAAGATCAAAGCGCTTTTCTTCTTTTAGCATTTTAAGAGCCTCTTTTGCATTAGAAACTCTTGTTACAATAGGAGCCTGACTTAGGTTAAGATCATGATATTCAGAAAAGATTTGATCATAGAATTGACCATCTTCTTCTAAAATAAAAGAGTCATATAAACTTGAAACAATCAAAACTTCTTTGACTCTATATCTCATTAAATTATGGAATTCCTGAAAGCGCTTTTGAAAACCCTGTTCTTTCAATAATGTTTTAAAATCTTTCATTTGTTTGCCTTAATATTAACTCATAACAGTAATTTCTGAATACTGAATACAGAATACTGAATACAAAAAAGATGTCTAGATTTTTATATTTTGTAGAATTTGGTATATTATAATTTTGAATTTTCAAATTTGAAATGTAATCTTGAATTTTGAATTTTGAATCTTGAATCTTGAATTAATTATACAAGGCCTTGATCCATCATTGCGTCTGCAACTTTTAAGAAGCCTGCAATATTTGCGCCGTTAACGTAGTTGCCAGGAGTTCCATATTTTTCAGCTGCTTCAACACATGATGTATGAATGCTTTTCATGATCATGGCAAGTCTATTGTCAACTTCTTCTCTTGTCCAGGAATATCTCATTGAGTTTTGCGCCATTTCAAGTCCTGAAACTGCTACACCACCAGCATTAGCTGCTTTTCCTGGTCCATAAAGAATTTTAGATTCAATGAATACTGATACTGCTTCTGGGGTTGAGGGCATATTAGCACCTTCAGAAACAACATAACAACCATTTTTAACTAAGTTTTGTGCATCAACTGCATTAATTTCATTTTGAGTTGCACATGGGAAAGCACATTGGGCTTTGTGAGCCCATAGTGGGTTGTGATCAGCATTTGGATCATTAGCTGTAAATGTAGCTGAAGAATATTTATCAGTATATTCTTTAATTCTTCCTCTTCTAACATTTTTAAGATCAAAAACAAAAGCAAGTTTATCTCTATCAATACCATCTGGATCATAAATATATCCTGAAGAATCTGATAAAGTAACTGGTTTTGCGCCTAAGTCTAAGAGTTTTTCACAGGCATATTGAGCAACATTACCGCTACCTGATACAAGGGCTGTTTTGCCTTCATATGTTTCGCCGCGAGTTGCTAGCATTTCTCTTCCAAAATAAACTGCGCCATATCCTGTTGCTTCAGGTCTAATTAGAGATCCACCCCAATTTCTGCCTTTGCCAGTTAGGATGCCAGTAAATTCGTTAGCTATTTTTTTGTATTGTCCAAACATATAACCAATTTCACGTCCACCAACACCAATGTCACCAGCTGGAACGTCTGTATTAGGACCAATGTGTCTGAATAGTTCTTGCATAAAGCTTTGGCAAAATCTCATAACTTCATTATCACTTTTTCCTTTAGGATCAAAATCAGATCCACCTTTTCCACCGCCCATAGGAAGTGTAGTTAAGCTGTTTTTGAAAACTTGTTCAAAAGCCAAAAATTTTAAGATACCTAAGTTAACTGAAGGATGGAATCTTAAACCACCTTTATAAGGTCCGATTGCGCTATTCATTTCAATCCTGAAACCTCTGTTAACTTGAACTTCACCTTGATCATCCATCCATGGAACACGGAACATTACTAGTCTTTCAGGTTCAATAATTCTTTCAAGAATCTTTGCTTTTCTGTATTCTGGATGTTTATCCAAAACAACAGCTAGAGATTCTACAACTTCTTCAACTGCTTGATGGAATTCAGGCTCTGCTGGGTTTTTTGCCTTAACACTAGACATAATGTTTTCAACATAATCAGACATGATATCTCTCCTTTTAAAGTTTTTAATTATGCTTTTAATATTAATTTTTATCATTTCTCTCTTCGCGCTGTACGCTGTACGCTATACGCTGTACGTAGTACAAAATTAGCGCTAACATATTTACTTAAACTTAAATATCAAGCAAAATCGGGGAAAATAATTTTGAATTTTAAATTTTGGATTTTGAATTGAAATTAATTGTTTGAGCAAACATTTTGCTTGTATTTTTTAGTGTTCCCAAGTAATTGGACAAGCATGAAAGATTATGAATTAAAGTGGATAGCCTGGGAAGCCACCCGTAGGTGCAATTTAGAATGCATTCATTGTAGGTCTTCCTCTTTTGATGAGGCAAGTGATAGCCATTTTTCAAAGGTTGATGTCTTTAAGCTTATTGATGACATATCATCTTTTTCAAATCCAACAATGGTGTTAACTGGTGGTGAGCCGTTATTGAGAAAGGATATTTTTGAAATAGCATCTTATGGAAGTTCAAAAGGGCTGAATATGGCTATGGCCACTAATGGCACATTAGTCAGTGATGAAATTTGTGAAAAAATTATTAAATCTGGCATAAAAATAGCCTCATTATCTTTTGATGCTTCAAGTGCTTTGATTCATGATGATTTTAGGAAATCTGAAGGTGCTTTTGAATCTTCAATAAAAGCAGCCGAATTATTTAAAAAACATAATATTAAATTCTTAATTAACTCCTCATTTACAACCAGAAATCAGTCTGAAATAGAAAATACCTATAAGTTGGCTAAGCATCTGGGAGCCATAGCTTGGTATATGTTTTTAATTGTTCCAACTGGAAGAGGCAAAGAGGTTTTAAATGAACTTATTTCAAAAGATGACTATGAAGACATACTACGCTGGCATTATCAAATAGAGAAAAATGAAAAGGAAATGATTGTAAGGCCAACGTGTGCTCCTCAATATTATAGAATAAGAAAAGAAGAAGAGGCAAAAGATGGAGCTGAAACCCAAAAAAAATCATTAATGTTTGGCCCAGGTGGCGGAAAAGGATGTGTTTGTGCCCAATCAATTTGTTTTGTAAATTATAAAGGTGAAGTCTATCCTTGCTCATATTTTCCACTCTCAGCTGGATCTGTATTTGAAAAAAATATTAAGGATATTTGGGAAAATGCAGAGCTTTTTAAGAGCTTAAGAAATTTTAAAGATTATAAAGGAAATTGTGGACATTGTCGCTATATAAATATTTGTGGTGGGTGTCGGGCAAGAGCTTATGCAATAAGCGGGGATTATTTGGAAGAGGAGCCTTATTGCGATTATGGGAAAGCACTTTAGGGAAAATGTAGATTAATTGTTAATTATTAATTATTGCTTATTATTTATTTTAAAGAAGAGGGCAAAATAATCAATAATTAATAAATAATAAATAATAATTAATGAGGAAAAAAAGGTACAGAGTGAACATAACTATTGGAACTCGTGGCAGTAAATTGGCATTGAGACAATCTGAAATAGTAAAAGACTTGATTCTAAAGGTTTATCCACAGGCCAGGATTAGCCTAAAAATTATCAAAACAAAGGGTGATAAAATTCTGGATGTATCCTTGGCTAAAGTTGGCGGAAAAGGGCTCTTTGTTAAAGAAATTGAAGATTGTTTGCTAAATGGAGAAATCGATTTAGCTGTTCATAGCATGAAAGATGTTCCATCAGAATTACCCGAAGGTCTGGAAATTGCTTCAATTTTAAAAAGAGAAGATACAAGAGATGCTTTGGTATTTAGTACAGCGTACAACGTACAGCGTACGGCGTGTTGTCATCCTGAACTTGATTCAGGATCCACAAAGAATGGTAGTTTAGAGGTATTACCTAAAAATGCCAAAGTAGGGACTAGTAGCCTAAGAAGGAAAGCCCAATTACTAAGCTACAGACCTGATCTTGAAATAAGTGATTTAAGAGGGAATGTTAATACAAGATTAAGGAAATTAAAAGAAGACGGACTTGATGCAATTGTTCTTGCACAAGCTGGATTAAATAGACTTGGTTTAAAGGATTTAAATTTATCCACAGTTCCAATTGAAATTTTGCTTCCAGCTTCTGCTCAAGGTGCAGTAGGTATAGAAATTAGGTGTGATAACAATGAGATAAGACAGGCTGTGGATAACTTGAATGATGAAAAAACATATAATGAAGTTTTGATTGAAAGAGCATTTATGAAGGAAATTGGTGGCTCTTGCCAAGTTCCTGTTGCCTGTTTGGCTATAATAGAAGATTCAAATATTAGTGCCAGAGCAAGAGTTTTGAGTATTGATGGTAAGAAGATGATTGAGGATTCTATTGCTGTAAATTGGAAAACAGATGTTAAAAAAATGAATTATTATCAATCTCTTGGAGTTGAATTAGCAAAGAAGTTATTTGATAAGGGTGCTAAGGAGATTTTGAATTTTGAATTTTGAATTAATTTACCTGGTGACTGGTGCTCTGGCGATCTGGTGACCAAATAAATATTGTAATTAAAGGAAAAATAGATGGATTATAAAATTATTAAAGCAATAAATGGTGAAAAACTTGATTCACCTCCGATTTGGATAATGAGACAAGCTGGAAGATATTTGCCAGAATACAGAGAAATTCGAAAGAAATACAATTTCACTGAAATGTATAAAAATCCTGAAATTGCATGTGAAGTCACATTACAACCAATTAGAAGATTTGGCTTTGATGCTTCAATTTTATTTTCAGATATTCTAGTGATTCCTGAGGCAATGGGCATGGATTTGGAATTTATCGAGGGCAAGGGTCCTGTCTTTAAAAATCCACTACTAAATACACAAGACGGACTTAAGCTTTTGAGGGAAATAAATCCTAATGAAGAGCTTGAATACGTTATGCAAGCTATTGAATTGATAAGAGAAAATCTTCCTGCTGAAACCGCTTTGATTGGTTTTTCTGGAGCTCCATTTACATTAGCAACCTATATGCTTGAAGGTGGATCTTCTAAGAATTTTGCTAAAATTAAGGAGTTTATGTATAGTTATCCACAGGCTTTTCATGGCTTGATGGATAAATTAACTGTAGCTGTGATAGCCTATCTAAATGCTCAAATCGATTCTGGAATAAATCTTTTTCAGGTTTTTGATACATGGGCAGGAATTTTAACAAGTCAAGATTACAAAGAATACGTTTTGCCATATACAAAAAAGATATTTAAGTCTGTAAATAAAGTCCCAGGAATTCATTATGCAAATCATTCTTATGCTCTTTTGGAAACTTTCACTGAAATTAATCCTGATGTCTATGGAGTAGACTGGCATCTAGATTTGAGCCTGGCACTAGAGAAACTTGCGGTGCGTACAGCGTACAGCGTACAGCGTACGGCGAATGAGAAATTACAAGACGGACTTAGTCAAGATGTTGTTATTCAAGGGAATTTGGATCCAACAGTTTTATTTGCTTCAGAAGAGATTATTAAAGATAGGGTTTTAAAGATTATAGAGCAAGGTAAAATGGCTAAAGGTCATATATTTAATTTAGGGCATGGAATTTTGCCAAATACGGATCCAGATAAAGTGAAATATTTAATAGACATAATAAGAGATAATTAATTTTCATGAAAAATGATAATAAAAAAATTGCAGTTCTTTTGCTAAATCTTGGTGCTCCTGAAAGTATTGAAGGGATTCAGGCTTTTTTGTTCAATTTGTTTTCTGATCGTGAAATTATTCGTCTTGGACCTGCTTTTTTACAAAAATATCTAGCTCGATTCATAGCAAAAACAAGGTCTAGGGAGGTTATTCCAAAATATAATAAAATTGGTGGAAAATCTCCCCTTCTTGAACAAACCAAATGTCAGGCTAAAGCTTTGGAAAAAAGATTATTACAAAGAAACATTGAAGTAGATGTAATTTATGCAATGAGATATTCAGCTCCATTTATCAAAGATGTTTGTAATGATTTTGAAAAATATGGCAAGGTTGTAATCTTGCCTCTTTTTCCACAGTTTTCAAAAACAACTACAGGATCTTGTTTAATTGAGTTAAAAAAGCATGTGGATAACTCAAATAAAATAAAAATAGTAGATAATTATTATAATAATCAATTGTTTATCAGCTCTTGGGTTGAAAAGATAAATGCATCGATTTCTAAGATGAAAAATAAACCATTTATTTTATTTTCAGCTCATTCAATTCCTGAATCTTTTGTGACTGGTGGGGATCCTTATATTTCTCAAACTCAAAAAACTTTTAGAAGTTTATCAAATCATTATTCTGATTACCATACAGAACTTACATATCAAAGTAGGTCAGGACCAGCAAAATGGGTTGGACCAAGTACAAAGGATAGAATAAAGCAGCTTGGGGATAAAAACCTTAAGGATATGTTAGTTGTTCCAATTTCTTTTGTTTCTGATCATTTTGAGACTTTATACGAAATTGATATTGAGTTTAAAGAAGTCGCAAGGGCAAGTGGAATTTTGAATTTTGCTCGTGTTGAGTCTTTAAATGACTCAATGATGTTTATTGAGGCTTTATGTGAGTTGGTGATTGAAAAAATTGAAGGAAAAAGTAAACAAAAAAAGGAAAACAGAGAAGAAGAATGCAGGAAGAATGCAGTACGGAGGTGGAGAATTAATTCAAAATTCAAGATTCAAAATTCAAAATTACTCAACCCACTAGAGAGGAAAAATAGAAAATGAAAATAGCAGTTCTAGGTGGTGGAATTTCTGGTTTATCCACAGCCTTTTTATTACAAGAAAGACTAAAAAACGACGAAATAAAAGCACAAATCCATGTTTTTGAATCTGATAATAGACTTGGTGGAAAAATCAAAAGCTTTAAGACGGAGGAAGGATATCTTTGTGAATATGGAACAAATGGCTTTTTGAATTCAAAGCCTTACACAATTGATTTATGTAAAGATTTAGGGATTTATGAAAATATATTATCATCAAATGATGAATCTAGAGAGCGATTTGTTTATTCAAAAGGCAAGCTTCATAAACTTCCAAAATCAGCTCCACAGTTCTTAAGCTGTTCATTATTATCACCTCTTGCAAAAGCCAGAGTTGCCTGGGAACCATTTGTTAAAAAATATCATTTTGAAAACGATGAAAGCTTAAAAGAATTTGCAGTACGGAGGTTAGGAAAAGAATTATATGAAAAATTAATTGATCCAATGGTTTCAGGAGTTTTTGCTGGAAATCCTGAGACAATGTCATTAAAATCTTCTTTTCCTAGAATTTATGAACTCGAATATGAATATGGTTCACTCATCAAAGCTATGATGAAGTTAGCTTCGAAAAAAGCAAAGGAAAGAAAGAAAGAGGGGCTTGATAAGGAGATGCAATCAAGTCCGTCTGGCCCTGGAGGAAGACTAGTTTCATTTAAAGGTGGTCTTGAAGAACTTATACAAGCCCTCGAAAATAAACTAGAAATTAAGCCTAAGCTCGGTGCCAGAGCAATGAAAATCACCAGCAAGCAGCAAACAGAAAGCAGCAACTATACAATCACCTTTCAAGACGGAGGTAGTTTCGAAGCTGATATTATAATCTCAGCAATCCCAGGTTATGCTGCATTTGATGCATTAAAATATTTAGATGAATCTTTTGAAGATTTTACTAAGATTCCATACGCTTCCCTTTCAATAGTTGGAATGGGTTTTGATAAAAAAAGTTTTCCACACCCACTAAATGGATTTGGATATTTGATACCATCTAAAGAAAAAATGAAGATGCTTGGAACATTGTGGACTTCATCGATTTTCAAACACAGAGTTAAAGCTGAAAAAGTCTATATTCGCAATATGTTAGGTGGTGCCAGAGCAAATGAACTTGCCTTAAAACCTGATGATGAGCTTATTCAAATTAGCTTAGAAGCTTTGGAAAAAACAATGGGTTTAAAGGCTTGCAAGCCTGAGTTTGTAAAGATCTTCAAGCATGAAAAGGCTATACCTCAATATTTAGTGGGCCATGAAGTGCTTGTGGATAACTTGGAAACAGTAGCTAGCCGAAATCATGGAATATTTTTGACTGGAAATGTTTTGCGTGGTGTTGGAATCAATGATTGCGTAAAATCATCTCAGGAAATAGTTGAAAAAGTTGTAAATTTTATTAAATCTTAGCAGAACATTATTTGCACAAATATTGCAGTTTTAGAACAGATGTTGGTAGTTCAAATTGTATGGATGGAGGCTCCCCATAGAGAATACCTTTACTTAAGTATTTAATCAGGGATATTCACAATATTTGTTTTACTATAATAGATTCTTATTAAAAAAAGTCAAATAATATGCGAATTTTTAAAATTATAAAACTATATTGAGTAGGAAGAAGAATAAACGACACCGTAGGCTGTATGCTGTACGAATTTAGCTCAAAGGATCCCGAATCAAGTCCGGATGCCAGCCTGCATTTTCCTACAAGCTACCAGCTTCCAGCTACAAGCTAATTCCCTTGCGCTCTAGTTCTCTATTTAATCCTCATTAATAGTAATAACAGCTCCATCTTTATAGCAATTGGCAGTATTATTTACATCTCTCTTAAATTCCTGGTCATATCTTGCTACTGTTCCATCAGCATCCAAATCGTTAATAATTTGAACGCTGCAATGTCCAGATTCACTGTGTCCTCTTCCTCCATCCCAGCAATCAACTGCAGCACTGGAGTAGGTGTCCTGATCAGGAACATAGCCTATAATTTTAAACCCATTTATGTCATTGGCAAAAGCTTGTTGCGAGTTAATCTGTAAGCGGCTAGCAAACCCATCTTGCAAGCCGTATTTTCATGAAACCATATTGCGGTGCTCTGTTTTGATTTTAAAAGACTTTGCTAAATATATTTTGATTACTAAAGAGGTGATTTTATTTTGTGAGGTAGTAAGGCTT
>JBDREC010000075.1:0-53179 GCA_043820105.1 Pseudomonadota bacterium | reverse complement strand
TTATTATATTATCTATTATTACTTTTATCAAGCCTTATTTTATAATTAAGGAAAGTCGATGTTCTGGATCTTTCGGGATTAACCCTTACCTCGGCAGTTTGTGCAGATAATATTGTTTGAAACATTAGAAGAAGGAGCATTGATAAGGAAATTAAATTAGATTTTTTAAAAGACATACCACCATCCCACATTAAATTAATTTTTAAAAAATTCTTTTGGAGTCTATAAGAGCAATTGGAAAGCCATTTTTAATGCTCCATTAATATTTATATTATCAGCCAGTTAAAAAGCGGTAGTTTTGTTTTTTATGTTAATGTGTCAGAAAATATGACTGAAATATAAAAAACTTATGAGATATGGATGGTGCTAATTAATAGTGATTTTAGGATTGTTTGTGATGAATTTAGAATAACTCCTATAAATATTTACAATGAATAGGCAATACCTGTTTTAACTCAAACTATTAAGACACTCTTTATAAATTATAACAGTTCTTTCAAGGTCTTCATTGGTATGAGCCTGGGACACAAAATTAGCTTCAAACTGTGATGGTGGTATTAATATTCCTTTTTCAAGCAGCAAATTAAAAAGTATTCCAAATCTTTCAGTATTACAGGTCATAGCTGAATCAAAGTCTTTCACTTTTTCTTTTGTATTGAAGAGAGTAAAAGCAGAACCTATAAAATTGATGTTAGCTTCAATTCCTTGTTTTTCAATTTCTTCAGCTAAAGTATCTGTTATTAGCTTTCTTTTGCCTTCCAGAGTTTCATAGAAATTATCTTTTTGAAGTTCCTTTAGGGTTGCAATGCCAGCGGCCACAGCTACCGGATTGCCAGACAATGTCCCTGCCTGGTAAACCGGGCCAAGGGGCGAGACTAGGTTCATGATTTCAGCCCTGCCACCATAGGCGCCAATTGGCATTCCGCCGCCTATGATTTTTCCGAGGCATGTTAAATCAGGGATAATATCATAGTAGTTTTGAGCTCCACCGTAACAAAGTCTAAAACCTGTAATTACTTCATCAAAAATTAATAAGGAATTGTGCTTTTTTGTTAAATCACGGCATGCTTTTAAAAAATCAAGGTTTGGTAGAACTACACCCATGTTGCCAGCAACAGGCTCTATGATGATTGCTGCGATTTGGTCGCTGTATTTGGAAAAAACAGTTTGCAGATTTTCAATATTATTGTATTTGGCTAAGATTGTGTTTTTTGCATAATCTTTGGGAATGCCAGCAGAATCTGGTTCACCTAAGGTCATTGCTCCTGAACCTGCTTTTATTAAAAGACCGTCAACATGACCATGATAGCAGCCTTCAAACTTAACAACTAAATCTCTTTTGGTATATCCACGAGCCAGGCGAATCGCTGACATTGTTGCCTCTGTTCCAGAGCTAACAAGTCGAACCTTATCAACAGAAGGCAAAGCATTAACAAGCATTTCAGCTAATATAATCTCGCCTTCGTGATTAGCTCCAAAGCTTAAGCCCTTTTCACAGGCCTTATTAACAGCCTCTAAGACTGTTGGGTTTGCATGACCCAGAATATTGGGTCCCCACGAACAAATATAATCAATCAATTCTTTATCATCTTCAGTGTAAATTTTTGAACCCTTAGCAGATTTCACATAAAAAGGATTTCCACCAACAGAATTATATGCCCTAACAGGTGAATTAACACCTCCAGGAATATATTTTAAAGCCTTTTCAAATAAAACGGATGATTTTGAAGTCATGTCTAGTATCCTTTGTGTTTAACCGAATACTAAATACTGAATACTGAATACCATTTTCAAGTCAACTTGTTTTTATTATATTTGTGATAGTTATCCCATGAATCGTGTTTAACTCTAAATTTCATTTCATAGAATTTATTTAAGGGAAGGCTTGAGAGCTTATCTTGAAGTTCTTTTTTTAAAAACTGAATTTGCTGAAGCCAGGCATGATTTTCAACATTTATATTAATAATATTTCCATAAATAGAATCTACCTTTGTTTTTGATGCTAGCAAATCACCAACTAAATCAGCCCATTTTGCAGATATTAAATAGAAATCTGAGAGATGGTTTGGTAAAACACTAGATAATATTTCACCTAGTTCTTTTTCTTTTTCACGTTTTCTGTATTTCATAATTTATGCTTGTAACACACCTTGCCATAAATATTCAATTAAAAAATAAAAAACTTTTTTAGCTTAAATCTTTTTTAATTGTACTAATAATAAAAATAAATGTTAATATAAAAGAGCTTACAAGAAATAAGTGTACGATATACTTAGAAAAAAGTAGATAGGCAAGGCTGGTTGGACTATCACTTATAAAATCCTGAGAAGGTAAAAATGAGCTTATGAAAAAAGAAATATAAAAAATAAGACTTAAGCAAATAATAATATATAATAAAACTTTAAACTTTAATTTGCCCTTAATATCCTCAAAATTTTCTTTTGATAATGTGGAAGTGCTTATTGAAAAATATGCGATTATTGGTAAAAGTGTAATAAACAATAACATAGGTATAAAGCTTAGGTTTAGACAAAACAGAAAAGCGATTGCAATTAGCGTATATAAAAGGAATAAGGCGCATATTTTTTTTAAGTTATTTACATTAGAGCAAATATAAAAATTAATGATAATTAGGCAAATAAACAAGAAAAGTTCTAATAGATTTGCCATTTAAAATCCCTCGCTAACAAAGATTAGAATAATAAGTAACAGTAGATTTAATAAACTCAATAAGAGTAATTTATAATTAAAATATGAAATCATCTTATCAAAATTCACTTTTGGAAAAGAAAAGCACAATATTTTATATAAAAAGAAAGCCAAAAAATTTTTTATAATTAGGAAAAAGAATGGAATAAAGAATAGATATTTGAAAAAATATTCTTTTTCAATTCCAATAAGCGAGAAAATATCTTGAAAGCTTATAGAAGAACTTAAGTTTTCTCCAGCGAAAAATAAAACTACAATTATTGAGAGGCATGCAAATATCTGAAGGTAGTTATTCATATTTACAAGGTGGTTTGCACAAGAATCTTTAGTGAAAAGGTTTTGGTTTATGGGAATTGATACAAATAAAAATAAACATATTATTAAGAAGGCAATTAAAAATGAAAATATAAACAGAAGACTTTCTACTTGTAAGCAAATATTATCTAATGAAAAAGCACTTGAAAAAAAAGCCAAGGTCAAAATGCTAATGAAAGCAGGTATTATAAAAGTAGTGCTTTGTTCAATTATTTTACTTTTATTTTCTTTAGATTCTTTGCTATCACTTAAAAGATAATACAGCAAATACAATACTTGGTTAAAGAACAAAAATAAACAAATTATAGTCATAGAAATTTCAAATGAACATACAAATAAATTTGCTTTTATACTAAATAATGAGCTGAGATCTATAAAGATATTTACAGATAATAAAGGAAAAATTAGTAATATAGAAAGCAATCCCAGAAGAGGGGAAAAATAAAATTTTATAATATGTAAGGGTTTATATGTTTTTAATTCTCTTCTGAAAATATGATAGTGGCCAAGCAAGGGCTTGAAAAGAGAGGGTCTTTCTTCCCTTTGGTTTTTATTATTTAAGATATTTAATATGACTTCTTCAAAATACAATAAGCCTGGGTAAATGAATATAACTTGAAAAAAAACGAGTAATAATAATTTTAAAATAATAGTTATCATAATTTCAGGAATTATCCCGCTTATTTTCAAGAATTAAAAATAAAACAGCAGTAATAAAACATATAGAAACAAAGGCGATTGTTGAGAATATAAAATATTTATACTTGGTTGTGATTGAGAAATTATAAATGGATAAGAATGGTATTTGTATAAAAATAAAGATAAATAAAGTCATGAAAATTGACAATTTAATATTTTGATTTACGGGGTTCATTGATATTTTATTTCTTTCTTATATTTCTAACTCAAGACCTTCATAAGATACTTTTGATAATGGAAATACTTTCTGACACACTTTCTCAAGATTATCAAGAAAGGCATCATTATGGGATGGGTCATGATGAAATAAAGCCAATCTTTTTGCATTGTTATTTTTGCAAAGCCTAACTGCCTCTTGCCATGTTGAATGACCAAAGCCTTTTTTTGACAACTTGCCATTTGTTCCCATGTATTCATCTTCAGTATAAGTGCAGTCATATATAAGCAAATCAGCATCCTGAATAAATGAAGAAAGTGAAATATTTATTCTTTCACTTGAATGCTCATGATCTGTAGCAAAAACAATATGTTTATTATGATATTCAACCTTATAAGCCATGCTTCCACCAGGATGATTCAACTTGTGTGTATATATTTTGATATCATCTCCCAGATTAATTATATTGCCAGGATTTATATTGTTAAATTTCAGTAAGCTTTCCATTTGTTTTATTGTAACTGGAAAATGATTTGTTGTCATTTGTCCTGAAAGGGCGTCTTTTAAGGTAAAGGTCATTTTCTTTTCGCCAAAAATTTCGAAATGATTTTTAGAAAGAAAAGCTGGAGTGAAAAATGGGAATCCCTGAATGTGATCCCAGTGAAAATGAGAAAAAAAGATTGATGCTGAAACCGTTTTTTCCTTTAATAGTTCTTCTCCAAGAAGGCGCAATCCGGTGCCACCATCAAAGATTAAAATTTTATCAGCTACTCTTATTTCAACACAAGATGTGTTGCCACCATATCTAATGGTTTCTTTTCCTGGAGTAGGAATAGATCCGCGAACACCCCAAAATTTAACTTTTATTTTGCCAGGCATTGTATTTTGTATGAATTCCTTTCCTCTTTGAATAGAAGGGGTGGGATTAGCCAATGAAAGATTTAATTACTGAAAGAAGCTCATCTTTTTCAAAAGGTTTATTTATATATCCATCACCCTTCATTTGTTCTCCCATTAACTTGTCGGATTCGTTGCTTTTCGCTGTAATAAATACCACTGGGATGCTTTTAAGTTTTTCATTATTTTTTATTTGCCAACAAATGCTATAACCACTGATTCCAGGAAGCATAACATCAAGAAGCACAAGGTCAGGAGTGTCATTGGTCATTATATTAATGACATTATCACCATTTGTAGTTGTTTTGACCAAATAGCCATTTCCTTCTAAGACAATTTTAATGGATGCTAAAATATCTATTTCATCATCAACAATTAGAATTTTTTTGTCAGACATTTATTTTCCTTGTTCTTTTTCAAAAAGTTTTTAATTTTACCTTATATCTTAAATAAGCACAAACAATTAATTTATTCACAATAGCCATAAAAATTTACTTAATTTTATTCAAATATGCAATTTAAAAAACTTTTGGCATCAGAGGCATCTTCAGGGAAACCACTTGCTTTAGTTATAAAATCCATTTTCCAGGCTATTTCATGATCCTTTAAAAAGGTATTTAAATTATTTATAACCCTATCAACGATTTTAGGAGCATTTTCTTTTTTGCTTCCAGTTACAACAAGGATCATCTGCTTTGTTTTTTGATTATAATATGCAGCATCTGACGACCTGAAAAGAGAGTGTGAGATAAGGGCTTCTAGATTCTTTTCAAGTTTATTTTTAATTATTTTGATTAGATTTTTATCAAGTTTTGGATAGTTAGTAATTTGAATTGAGATTGCTAAAAGATTCATATTATTTCTTGCAGCTGCCCCCACTTTTTCGCTTATAATTTTATGTAGAAGCTCTTGAGAGGTTAACATGGGAATTGTAAAAATAAAGGCAGTCCCTTTATCTTTTTCACTTTTTATGAAAATAGTTCCATCATGCTTTTCAATTAATGCTTTAATAATTGATAAGCCAAGCCCAATGCCCTGAAACTTTCTGGTGTCTATGTCTTCTACTTGTTGAAATTTTAAAAAGATTTTATTGAGATCTTCTTTTCCAATTCCAACCCCTTCATCTTTGACAGAGATGACTGCATACTTCCTTTTAGCTTCAATTGGGATTGTATTTGGAAGAAGGTAATCTTTATATAAACCATTGATTTCTTTTCCAGAGCATAACTTGCCTTTTAGTTCTATTTTCGCTTCCGTTGGAGAAAATTTTATGGCATTACTAATGATCTTTAAAAGAATCTGTTTTATTCTTTCTGGATCTCCAGGTACGGAATTTAGTTTAGCATCTATTTTTTGAATAAAATTAATATTTTTAAAGTCATACTTCTTGCTATAATCTTCTCCAATAGTTTTTAATAGAGAGTATAAATCAAATGCCTGATAGTTAAGCTCCATTGTTTGAGATTCAATTAAGGAAATATCAAGCAAGTCATCAATGATTTGTGAAAGGCGTTTTGAGTTCTTAACCCCGAGATTTAAAACTTCATTTTTTTGCTCAGGAGGCAAGGACTCATGGATCATTGTTGTTAAAATTTCAAAAACATTTTTAATAACTGTTAAAGGTGTTCTTAGTTCATGGGAAACAACAGATAAAAAAGCTGATTTCATTCTTTCTGAATCAGCCTCAGTATTATCTCTTAATATAAGAAGTTTTCCGCTTGCATTATTGTCATCTGAATTAAGTGGCATCATCTTTAAGTTAATACTGTTTCCAAGGATCTCAGTATTTATAGCCAAAGAATTTTTATCATTTAATCTAATAATTTCTTTTTGAGAAAGATTCATTAATTCAAAAAACTTTGAAGAAGTTAATGTCTTAGATTTTAAATCCATAGATGTCAATTCTTCGGCTTTTTTATTAAATAATATTAATTGATCAAAAGAGTCAAAACACAAGACCCCATATAGAGTTTCATTAACAGCTGTTAAAAGCTCAGCTATGATTAAACAGTGAGTTTTTTCTTTTTCATAAAAATTTAATAATGATCTGCAAATTTGCAGAAGGTTTTCATTTGAAATAGTATCATTTATTAATTGAAGGTGGTTCTTATTGTTAAATTCATTTTGAATTGAATTGCTCATTACAACAACTGGAATTAAAAGGGGTGAAAGTAAGTTTTCAATTTTTTTGCTTAATTTAGGAGAATCTTCAAAATCACTTTTAAAGTAAACAAGAAGGCTTGCTTTTTTAATTACTTTAGCCAAGGAAGTGTCATCAGATATATGGGAAAGCATAAAAACCTTTTTGTCAAAAAGGTTTATGAGCTTTATGAAAATGTTTTTATTTTTTGCAATAAGTACTATTTCAATTTTTGCAGTCATTTTTGCATTGTGCTCTTAATAATTTAAGTAAAAAAATTTTATAAATTATAATAACAAATTACAACCATAATAATATCTAATAATGGCTATTTAATAAAAGCGGGCGACCGGGTTCGAACCGGCGACGTCCAGCTTGGGAAGCTGGCATTCTACCACTGAATTACGCCCGCTAGTTAGTATTCGCTATTCAGTATTGGATATTCTTTTTTTAGTAGCATAAAAAGTCAATTGTAATCTTGACCGATTTCTAAAGATAATGTATCTGATTTTGAAAGTTTATTTAATATTAATGCCGTACGCTGTACGCAAAAAGGATTGCTAAATGCTAGAAGTTATTTCAAAGGGATTTAGATCTGCCAGGCAGAGAATGCAGGGCAAGATTGAAATTAGTGAAGACAATATCCAGGAAGCTATCAGCTCAATTCGAGTTTCTTTGCTTGAGGCTGATGTTGAATATTCAGTTGTAAAGCGCTTTATTGATAATATTAAAGAAAAAGCTATTGGCGAGATTGTTGATTTTAGAGTTAAGCATAAAGACAAGGCTTATAAGCTAACCCCAGGGGATATGTTTATAAAAATTTGCCAGGATGAGCTTGAATCTTTTATGGGACCTGCTGATGCTTCAATCAATTATAATCCACTAAGACCTACCATTATAATGCTTGTTGGGCTTCAGGGCTGTGGCAAAACAACAACTATAGCTAAGCTTGGATCGTATTTAAAAGATAAGGGCAAATCTCCATTATTTGTGGCTGGTGATGTTTACAGGCCTGCAGCTACTCAGCAGTTAATGGTTCTTGGAAATCAATTGAGTATTCCAGTTTTTAGCGAAGGCAAAGATCCCCTCAATATCTGTAACAACGCCATTAGTTTTGCAAAGAAAAATCATCATGACATTATCCTGTTTGATACAGCAGGCAGGTTAAGCATTGATGAAGAAATGATGAAAGAGCTTAGACTTATCAATGAAAAGACAAGTCCAGATAATATTTTTATGGTTTGTGATGCAATGGTTGGTCAGGATGCCGTGACCACAGCTCGGGAATTTAATAACCAGCTTCCTGTTGATGGCTTTATTGTAACGAAGCTTGATGGTGATTCAAGAGGTGGAGCTGCTCTTTCTATAAAAGAAGTTACAGGCAAACCAATTAAGTTTTTAGGAATGGGAGAGCATCTTGATAGCCTGGAGGAGTTTAGGCCAGAAGGCTTAGCCACTAGAATTCTTGGAATGGGTGATGTTGTTGGGCTTGTTCAGGATTTTGAAAAAGTTATTGATGAAAAAAAAGCAGAAGAAGATGCCAAAAGAATGCTAAAAGGAAAATTCACCTTTATGGATTTTTTGGAACAAATAAAAATGATAAAGCAAATGGGTCCTTTGCAAACAGTCTTTGAAAAAATGCCTGGTTTTTCAGACATGGTTCCAGAAGGCGCCGTTCTTGACGATAGGGAGCTTGTGAAAGTTGAGGCAATGATTAACTCCATGACAAAAGCTGAAAGAGCAAACCCAGATCTTATCAAAAAAACACCATCCCGTATGAGCAGAATCGCAAAAGGTAGCGGACGCCTTGAAGGCGAAGTAAATGAACTAATAAACAAGTTTACCATGATGAAAAATATGATGGCTAAGCTTGGTGGTTCTGGTCTAATGGGAAAAATACCTGGATTAAGTCAACTATCTAAACTCAAAAACCTTAAAAACATGGACCTTTCAAGCATGATGGGAAAGAAAAGAGCAGGAATTAATAAACCTCAGGTTACTTTTCAGTCAAAAGAAGATAGAGAGAAAAATAAAAACAAAAGAAAAAGAGAAAAAAAGGCTAGGAAGAAGGGGCGGAGATAATAAATTCAAAATTCAAAATTCAAAATTCAAGATTTAAGATTTAAGATTTAAGATTCAGGATTTAAGATTTAAGATTTAAGATTCAGGATTTAAGATTTAAGATTAATTAAAGGTATTTAAAGTTGATTATAACATACTCTATCTCACCGCCTGGGGCACTAACAATCACTTCATCCTCAATTCTTTTTCCAATTAGTGCTTTTGCTATTGGAGCTTTAATTGATATCTTGCCTTTTTTTAGATCAGCTTCATCTTCACCAACTATTTGAAAGATTCTTTTTTCATCTGTTTCAGTGTTTTGTATTGTAACGGTTGCACCAAATACAATTTTATCTTCTTTTATGTCTGAGATATCTATAATCTGTGAATTTGCGATATTGGATTGCATTTGACTGATCTTTTTTTCTAATAAGGCTTGTTCATTTTTTGCAGCATCATATTCAGCGTTTTCAGACAAATCCCCATGTCCTCTTGCTTCTGCTATGGCAGCAATAACCTTAGGTCGTTCTTCTTTAATCAGTCTTTCAACTTCTGCCCTTAAGGCTTCAAAGCCTTGGACAGTAATAGGTCTTTGTTCATCTGACATACATCTTATCCTTAATATTGTTAAGCTGGCTTGTTTACAATAAAATGGGCTTGAAAGCAAGGGAATTTTGGGGAACAAGAGAACAAGAGAACAGGGGAACAAGGGTTTATCTGTAAACTTTGTGTATGGCTTTTTTGTCGATGTCCATTGCTGCTTCTAGGATGGTTTCCGTTAGAGTTGGGTGGGAGTGGATTGTTTTATAAATGTCGGTTGCTTTTAGTTTGTTTTTGCAGGCAAGGCCGATTTCTCCAATTAAGCTTGAAGCGTCAGCTCCTATGACGCCGCCAGCTAGAATAATTCCATCTTTTTCATCAGCAATTAGTTTTACCATTCCTTCTTTTTTATCCATTGTCAGCGCTTTCCCATTGGCTGCCATTAGGAATTTGCCAATCTTTATTGTTCTTGATTCTTTAATAAAGTCGTCTTCAGTTTTCCCAATCCATGATATTTCTGGGACTGTGAAAATTGATAGTGGAATGTGTTCATAATTCATTTCACTTTCTTTTTTACAAATGTTTTCAACTGCAACAATTCCTTCATGGGCTGCAACATGTGCAAGCAACCAGCTTCCTGTAATATCTCCAATTGCATATACATTTGGAATTGATGTTAGCATTTTTTTGTCTACTTTTATGCGTCCATTATTATCAAGCTCTAGCTCAAGAGCAAGCGGGATATCCATATTTGGCGTTCTGCCTACTGCCTCGAGTATGAGGTCACATTGAATTTCTTGTCCGTTTGAGCAAATGGCTGTAATATTATTTTCATTTTTTTCTAATTTATCTATCTTAGTTGAGGTGTGAAACTTTATACCTCTTTTTTGATATTCTCTTTTTGCCAGGCGAACAAATTCATTATCAATTCCAGGTAATATTTCTGGCATTAATTCTACTAAAGATGTATTAACACCAAGAGCAGAAAAAATATTTGCAAATTCAACCCCTATTACACCACCGCCTACTATTAATATTGAAGCTGGTAGAGCCTCCAGGTTAAAAACGCCGTCAGAGTTTATAATTTTATCTTGGCAAGGAAGGTTTGAAAGAACTGCCAATGGTCTTGAACCACAGGCGAGAATTAAATTATCTGTTTCAAGTATTTCTTCTCCGACTTGTATCTTATTCTTATCTATTATTTTAGCTTCATCTTTATAGCTGTCTATCATATGCCCTTTTAATAAAAACTCTACTCCAGTAGATAGTTTTTTAACAATCTGATCTTTGCTTTGCAGAATTTGTTGCCAGTCAAATTCATAGCTTGATTTTATTCCAATGGTTTCAGATTTATTCATATCAAGTATTCTTTTTGAAACTTCAAAAAATCTTTTTACAGGAATACAACCTTTGTTAAGACAAACCCCGCCAAATTTATCTTTTTCAATTATTGCTGTTTTTAAACCTTCTTGCGCTGCTTTAATGGCCGCTGTATATCCCCCGACTCCTGCGCCAATAATTATGAGGTCATATTTTGTCATGTTTACTCCATTCTAGCTTGTAGGGCAATATTATTAAAATCTTCTCTAGTACTTTTAAAAGTTACAATGATTTCTCTTTTGTTTTCACCTAAATATTTTATTTCAACTTTTATATCTATTTCGATTTCAATATCTAATAAATTATCATACCATTCAATTGCAGTAACTCCATCTTTTCCGGCGAAATCATAAAAACCTGTAAACTCTAAATCATAGCTTTCTTTAATTCTGTACAAGTCTAAATGATAAAGATTTTTAATGCCCTTATAAACATTTAATATAGAAAAGGTAGGGCTGTGAACATAATTATTTTTTGGAATTTGCATGCCCTCAGCCAGGCCTGAAACAAAAACAGTTTTACCTGTTCCCAAGTCTCCAGTTAAACCAATGATTGTAGCGCTATTTAAAATTTTCCCAAATAAAAATCCCAATTTTTTTGTGATTTTGCTGGAATCAGATTTGATTCGAAGCTCCATGAGGATTTGTCCTTTAAAAGTTTTAATACAATAGGTAAATTTTCATAAATATCTTTTGCAGTCATGCTTTCTTCTCCATGTGTAATAGAGGCAAGATCCCCACAGGCACCATGTAAAAAAGCTCCGTTAACAGAAGCTGTATATGGGGCAATTTTCATTGCAAGAAAAGAGCCGATTATTCCAGATAGAACGTCACCAGAACCCGCTGTTGCCATGCCTGGGTTACCTGATGTAATAATGCTTGTTTCACCGTTTTTATTTGCAACAATTGTCCTATAACCTTTTAAAACAACAGTAAGGCCAAATTTATTTGAAAATTCTTGAGCTACTTGAATTCTATTGTTCTGTACAAAAGACACATCTTTGTTTATTAGCCTGGCCATTTCTTTTGGATGTGGAGTGAGGATTAGTTCGTTTTTCTTTTTGTCTAAAATATTTATGTTTGTGCTGAGAATATTTAGGCCATCAGCATCAATAAGTATAGGAACATTAAGAGAAGCAATAATTTTATCAATAAAACTGAAAAGTTCTTTTCTAAAGGATAATCCAGGTCCTAATACTAATGCATTAGCTGTTTCTAGAATCTCTAAAACATGATCAATTGATTTTTCTGAAATAAAACCATAATTGTCTTCAAGTCCAACAGACATGTCTTCTAGAGATGTTTGCTGGTATGCAGGCATTAATGATCTTGGAATCAAAGCCGTTGATAAGCCGGTGCCTGATTTTAAAGCAGACCTAGTGGCAAGCTTTACTGCACCCAATTTGCCTTCACTTCCACCAATTGTATACAAATGACCAAAAGTGCCTTTATGCGAGGAAAGACTACGATCAGTTATTAGTGGGATAAAGGTTTCCTGAAATTTTTTATAGTTTATTATATCAGCAATGACCGCGTCTTTTGTTTCAAGCTGCCTTTCAATCCCAATATCAGCAATGTAGATATCGCCAACAGATGATGATGATAAACCTTGGAAAAAACCTATTTTTGGAAAAGCCATTGTAATTGTATGATCAGCCCTAACCGAGACCCCTTGTGGTAGTCCAGTGTTACCATTAAGACCAGATGGAATATCAATAGAAATAAGAGCTTGATTCTCTTTTCTGGCATTCATTAGATCAATTGCATTTTTGTAAATACCAGTGATATCTTTTGATAGGCCAGTTCCAAAAATTGAATCTACTATGATATTGCATTGCTCAATGTTATTTTCTAATTCTTTTAAATCATTTTCATTTTGAATTAATTGGCTTTTGCCGCCCAGGTTTTCATAAATTATCTTATTTAAAGCAGCATCTTTTGAAAAAGTGTTCTTTGGTGAAATAGTAAAAACAGTGTGTTTGATTTTATCTAATAAAAAATATTTTGCCAAAACAAAGCCATCCCCGCCATTATTTCCACATCCTGCAAGAATTAAAAAAGTTTTATTAAAAATATCAGCTTGAAATATTTTGCAGATTTGTTGATATATGCTGCGACCAGCATTTTCCATTAATACACAAGAAGGTATACCAATATCATTAATCGCTTGAGCATCAACTTTTTTCATCAATTCAACAGAAATTGCTTGCATATAAAAACCATCCTTGTTTTCTTACCACTTACCACTTACCACTTACCACTTACCACTTACCACTTATCACTTATCACTTATCACTTACCACTTACCACTTACCACTTACCACTTACCACTTACCACTTACCACTTCCTTCATATCCCGAACCGCCTTTTCCATTCCTGAAAACACAGCTCTTGCAATAATGCTGTGACCAATATTGTATTCTTCTATTTCTTCAATTTTTAAAAGATCTTGCATATTGTTATAATGCAAGCCATGGCCAGCACTAACTTTTAGATTGAATTTTTTCGCCATTTTCGCAGCGTTCATAATATTTTCCAGCTCTTTGTAATAAGCTGCTTCTGTTTTTGCTTCAGCAAGCTTTCCTGTGTGAAGTTCAACTATATCTGCTTTAACTTTATAGGCAGCTTTTATTTGGTCAAGATCAGGTGCAATAAATAAAGAAACTTTTATTGAAGCTTCTTTTAAAATTTGATTGTACTTTAAATACATTTCTTGATTCATGTGAACATCGAGTCCACCTTCAGTTGTAAGCTCTTCCCTTCTTTCTGGAACCAAAGTAACTGTGTCAGGCTTAATATCAAGTGCTATTCCTCTCATTTCAGAAGTAGCAGCCATTTCCAGGTTTAGTTTGGTTTTAATTGTTTGGCGCAAAAGCTTAAGATCTCTATCTTGCATGTGTCTTCTGTCTTCTCTAAGATGCATTACAATGCTGTCTGCACCTCCAAGTTCAGCAAGGGCTGCTGCTGTAACAGGATCTGGATATTCGACTTTTCTTGCTTGTCTTAAGGTTGCAACATGGTCTATGTTAACTCCAAGGCTTGGCATATTCTAACCTTCCTTTCTTTCTCCATCTTTAACAATGTCTACTAATTTATTTGCAAAAACATTGATTTCATCAATGTCCTTTCCTTCAATCATTACTCTTAGTTTTGGTTCGGTTCCAGAATATCTGACAAAAACACGACCTTCTTTTCCCAGGATTGAACTTATTTCATCAATTGCTGAGCTTAGGATTGTCATATTTTCAATAGGTTTTTTTTCTTTTACTGGAACATTTATTAATACCTGGGGATATTTTGTCATTAAAGTTTTAAGCTCCGTAAGGTCTTTGCCAGATTCTTGAATAACTGAAAGCAGTTGAAGTGATGAAATTAGTCCATCACCTGTTCTATGTTTGTCAAGAAACAAGAGATGTCCAGATTGCTCACCACCTAAATTGTAGCCTTGATGTTTCATTGTTTCAACTACATAACGATCACCAACTTGGGTTCTAACGACATGACCACCCATTTCTTTTAAAGCGATGTCTAGTCCAATATTACTCATAACTGTTGCAACAACCACATTCTTTTTTAGGCGTCCATTTTTAATCATAGAATTTGCACAAATTGCTATGATTTGATCACCGTCTAATTCTTCAGCATTTCTATCAACAACAAGCATTCTATCGCCATCACCATCAAAGGCAATGCCAAGGTCGGCTTTTTCTTCAATAACTTTTTCCTTTAAGTTACTAAGGTCTGTTGAACCATAGTCTAGATTAATATTTATACCATTAGGGTTAATCCCTATTGGAATTACTTCTGCTCCAAGCTCATGAAAGGTGGTTGGTGCTACTTTGTAAGTTGCTCCATTTGCACAATCTACAACAATTTTTAATCCTTTTAATGAAAGGTGTGAGGGGAACGATCTTTTAGCAAACTCAATATATCTTCCCTTGGCGTCATCAATTCTAAAGGCTTTTCCGACGTTGTTAGCTGTTGGTCTGAAAGAATCGAGCTGATCTGAAAAAACATACTTTTCAATTTCTTCTTCTGTTGCATCATCAAGCTTATATCCAGATTTTGAGAAAAATTTAATTCCATTGTCCTGAAAGGCATTATGTGAAGCAGATATAACTACTCCAGCTCCACACTTCATGCTTTGAGCAAGAAAGGATACAGCTGGGGTTGGCATTGGACCAACTAATAATACATCAACTCCCATTGAACAGAAGCCCGCAGACAAAGCATGTTCAAGCATGTAGCATGAAAGGCGCGTATCTTTTCCAATTATTACTTTTGAGTTTTCTGAATGAACTTTTAGCACATGAGCCGAGGCTCTGCCAAGTTTCAACGCAATTTCAGCAGTCATTGGGTGAATATTTGCAACACCCCTAACGCCATCAGTACCAAATAATTTTTCCATTTTTTATCTCCCGGTTTGAGTACTCTCAGTTTCTGTTTCATAAAGCTTTACAACAAAATTAAGAGGAGAAAATTCAATTAACTTCATGTTTGTTGGCAGTTTGAAATCTTCTTTGTTTATTTTTATTTTTAAAGTTTGTCCCTTGGTAATTGAAGCAATATCCTTTACAACAATGATATCTTCTGGATTTAGCTTTTTGAGTATTGCTTCAGATCCATATAAAACAACACTTTCAAAACTCGTTGGGAAGATATCTCCTTTTAGTTTCAATGAAGTATTTAATGAAATTGGAACATTTGAAAAACTAACATTAGAAAAGTTTTCTTTTATTGAAATGCTTACCTTAATTTTATTGTCACTTTTAGTCCAAATATTTTTACTTGGAAAATTTATATTAACATCTTCTGTTGAAAATGATTTTGTTCTTTCTTCAAGTGAAATGCCTGACAAGTTGAGATTTGATATTTTGTTTAGTTCGCTTGCAGCACCTTTTACAGGTATTTGAGCTGGGCTAACCTTTATATCTGCAATTGAATAACCTGCTGGTAAATTTTCATCTAATTGGGGAATTAATTTTATAAACTTCTCTCTAACAGAATCAATGTTAAGAAGAACTGTTGATGGTGTAATGGACAGGATTTCTAAACCCTTTGGAAGGTCTATGTTATTAACATGAATCCTTTGAGATGATAGTCCTACTATAGGTATTTTAATATCAACGATTGCAAGAAGATTTTTTCTTTGTAAACTCCTAACAAGGTTTTTTTGCCCTGAAACAGAAACAGATATTTCCGAAATATTTTGATTAGTAATTACATATGAAGATGGGATGTTTATTTTTACTTCAGCATTAATAATCTGTTTAGTTTTTTGACTACTGCTTATTACTGACCAAATTACAACTGCAGTAAGTACTGCAATGAGCTTATGTTGCCAATTATAAAACAAGATTTTTTTCAAAGCCAAATACCACCTTTATATTTTTATTTTATCTTTTCTTTGCCTTTTTTTTTGGCATTAAGTAATTCTGTAATATTGTTCTTTCAGTACCAGAGTCTAAGTTCTTAGTCATTTTTCCATCAATGACTACTGAGATTGTTCCTGTTTCTTCAGATACAACAACCACTACAGCATCCACTTCTTCTGTTAGGCCAATTGCAGCTCTATGGCGGGAACCAATTTCTTTGCTAACCCTTGGATCCATTGTTAATGGCAAGAAACATCCAGCCTTTGCTATTCTGTCTTTTTGAATGATAATCGCGCCATCATGAATTGGCGAATTGGGCATGAAAATGCTAACTATCAAGTCCTTTGTAACATTTGAGTCAATTAAAACACCTGTTTCCAGGTGATCAGTTAAGTCCGCTTGTTTTTCAATGACTATTAAAGCACCAACATTTTTACCTGAAAGGTTAGCTGAAGCCTTAACAACTTCTTCAATTACTGAACCGCGAGCATAGGAAGTAATTGAAGAAAAGAAAGGCCTTCTGCCTATTTGGGTTAAAGCTCTTCTGATTTCATGCTGAAATAAAACGATAATTATTAAAGGCAAGTTTGCAAAAAAGACTTTTAAAATCCAGTTTGCAGCATATAATTCAAGCCCTTCAATTGATGAAAGCCAAACTCCAATAAAGCCAAAGCCAAGACCTATTAGCATGTAAACAGCTTTAGTGCCTTTTATTATAGTTAACATCCAATATATCGCAAAGGCTAGAATAATGATGTCTATAACATCAACTAGTCTGAAATTTTGGAATAAATTGCTAATTACATCGTACATAATTATTTATTCTGAATTTGATTCAGGATCCTTCTTTTCTATTATATCTTCTTTAGGCTTATTATTTAAAGGCTCGTGCTCTTTCTTTAAGTCCTCTGAAATTTCTTTTTCTTCTAGAACGGGTTCTTTATAAGCAGTCTTTTTAAAGCCTTCTTCATTAACCTTTATTTTCATGTTATTGACATGTTCCTTCTTATCTTCCTCAACTTCTTTATTAAGTTCTTTGCCTTTGATGATATTATCAATATCTGCTCCAGACAACACTTCATATATTAATAGGTTTTCTGAAATTTTATGAAGTATATTAAGGTTGGCTTTTAAAAGGTCCTTTGCTCGTTTATGGTTTTCTGAAACAATCTTTTTTATTTCAGCGTCAATATCAATGCTGGTTTTTTCACTATAATCTTTTTGTCTTCCAATTTCTTTTCCAAGAAAAATCTGTTCTTCTTTTTTTCCAAAAGTTAAGGGTCCCATTTTTTCACTCATGCCCCATTCACAGACCATTTTCCTGGCAATCTCAGTGGCTCTTTCAATATCATTTCCAGCTCCAGTTGTTTTTTGGTTGAAAATTAATTCTTCAGCAGCTCTTCCACCAAGCAAGATGGTAATGTCATTTTCTGCAAACTCTTTTGATATAGTGTATTTATCTTCTATTGGAAGTTGTTGAGTAACCCCTAAGGCCCTGCCTCTTGGAATAATTGTAACTTTATGAATAGGGTCAGTTCCAGGAATAAGTTTGGCAACAAGAGCATGCCCTGCTTCATGAAAAGCTGTTGTTCTCTTTTGTTCATCACTTAATACTAAAGATCGTCTTTCAACTCCCATTAAAATTTTATCTTTTGCCATTTCAAAATCATGCATGCTAACGTTTTGTTTATTAAACCTTGCTGCAATTAGGGCAGCTTCATTAACCAGGTTAGCAAGGTCCGCACCTGAAAAACCAGGCGTTCCCTTAGAAACTATGCCCAGGTTTACATTATCGCTTAAAGGAACTTTTTTTGAATGGACTTTTAAAATTCCTTCTCTTCCTTTAACATCTGGAGTTGGTACAATTACTCTTCTATCAAATCTTCCTGGACGCAATAAAGCAGGATCTAATACATCAGGCCTGTTGGTAGCTGCAATTATTATTACACCTTCATTTGATTCAAAGCCATCCATTTCAACAAGTAATTGGTTTAAGGTTTGTTCTCTTTCGTCATGTCCTCCGCCTAAGCCTGCTCCTCTGTGTCTTCCAACGGCATCTATTTCATCTATAAAAACAATGCAGGGTGCATTTTTCTTTCCCTGATCAAATAGATCTCTAACACGAGATGCCCCAACACCAACAAACATCTCAACAAAATCAGAACCTGATATACTAAAAAATGGAACACCAGCTTCACCAGCTATTGCTCTGGCCAGTAGTGTTTTTCCAGTTCCGGGAGCACCCATTAATAAAACACCCTTTGGAATTCTGCCACCTAGTTTTGTGAATTTTTTAGGATCTTGTAAAAATTCAATAATTTCTTCTAATTCTTCTTTTGCCTCATCAATTCCAGCTACATCTCTAAAGGTTACCTTTTTTGAATTTTCTGACAAAAGTTTTGCCTTACTTTTTCCAAAGGACATAGCTTTGCCACCACCTGCTTGAATTTGACGCATGAAAAAGAAAAACAGGAATAATAAAAACAACATAGGAAGCCATGAGTAAAGAAGCTGTTGCCACCAGGGGGAGTCAATTTCCTGTTCAAATTCATAAGGAACATCATTGCTTAACAAGAATTGAGTAAAGGCAGAATCAACCTCAGGTCCTAATGACTTGAACTTTGTTCCATCTTTATACTCACCAATTAATTCTTTACCACGAATTTTTACAAAATTAACCTTTTTATCAACAATATCATTATAAAAATCTGAATATTTGATAGTTATAAAGGCTTGTTTTTGCAGGTTCATAAAATTATAAACCACAACTACAAGCAAAAACAAAAAGATCCAAAGAGCAATAGTTTTGTGTGAATTTTTCATATTTCTCTAGTAATGTAATTAAAAACACCTAAGTTTATAGCAAGTTATTGATGAAATGCAAGAATTAATGGCATTGATGGGAAATAATTGGTGAAAATGGTATTTGGTATTTGGTATTTGGTATATGGTTTAATTGTCTCACTGGTGCACAGGTGACCAGTTAGAGTAAGTGGTAAGTAGTTGATGCTAAAACAATGTCATCATGAACTTGATTCAGGATCCAATGAGTTTATTAGATTTAAAATTTTGAATTTTGAATTTTGAATTAATTCTATATCATTGCTGGGAGTTCATTGATTACAACCAACATTAGCATTAAACCTGTTATTAAATAAAATTTAAACATATTCTTCCTCGTTTTAAAGTTCCCTTGATATAGCTTTGTTATTCAAAAATTGTGCCAAGGGTCTTATATAAAAGCAAAATTGAGATAATATTTTTATATTTATTTTGCAAGTTTTTTATTTTCAAGGAAAGAAAGGCCTGTGGCGAAAATTTAGCACTTTTTTAATAATAAATTTTTTTGTTTTTACTTAAAATTATTTGAAAAAAGCAGTGGGGAATTGAGCCTTTTTTGAGCAAAAAAAGAGAAAGTGCTATTTATAAGCACAATTTTATGAAATTTTAGAGATCCTCTTATCGATTAAAACACTATTAGTTTTCAAGAACTTATCTGTCAAGTTTCATATTGGCATGTGAATTGCTTAATAAATGCATGAAACTTTAAAATAGTTATTTAATTTATTTAAGTCATCGCGTGAGTTTTTCACGGGGTTTTGTACTTAGGGGGCAAATATGAAAAGCAAATCATTATATATTGTAATTATCATTGCAATCCTTTTCATGACACAATTAATTTTATTATCTTGTTCTGGAGAAGCATCCGTTCCATTAACTGACCCCAATGCCCAAATTGTCGGTGATGGAGATGGTGACGGAGATGGTGATGGCGATGGAGATGGTGATGGCGATGTTGATATTGACACTGATGGAGACACAATAATTGATACAGAAGATAATTGTGTTGATATCGAAAACCTAGACCAACTAGATACAGATGGCGATGGCCTAGGTGATCTTTGTGATAATTGTGAAAGTATTATTAATATAGATCAAGAAGATTATGATGCCGATTTAATTGGTGATGCTTGTGATGATAGTGATAGTGATGGAATAAGTGATGAGATTGAGAGATTTAACGGAACTGATCCTGCGATTTTAGATACAGATGGTGATGGTGTAAATGATAATGATGAAATAGCACTTGGGTATGATCCATTAATTAGTGAAAAACCTTCAGACATCAATGCATCATCTTGTAGTACAGGAGGTGTATTAGGGATTACGCTTTCTTGGACTACTTTAGCTGACTATGATGAATACATAGTTTATTATGTTACCGATGAAAGTACTACCAGAGTTGCATATTCATCTAATGATCCAGGAAGTTCTAGCTTTACATGTAGTGTTGAAGGAACTGAAATTATTTGCTCTGTTGATTCATACATCTTTTTTCCTGATCTACAGCCAATTGTAGGTTTAAGTGATGATTCTGTTCATAGTTTCTATGTAGTTGAGTCAAATAGTGCAAATGGTGATGTTTCATATGATAGTGATATTGAAAGCGTCACTGTTAGTGCCCGAATCTGTGTTTATTTAGGAGTAATTTAAGGTTTAAAATTAGTAGATATATATTTTTGGGGGAGTAAAAATGAAAAAGTTATTACTAACATTATTTTTAACATCTTTATCATTCACTTATTTAGCATGTTCAGGAGAAGCAACTATTGAAAATGGTAAGGAAACAGAAGGTGTATTAACTCAAGAAATGCTTGTTGATATGTGTGATGCAAGTTGCCTGGATAGTTTTTCTGTTGAATATGCTGACATTACAAGTGAAGAAAATGCTTATTTTCAATATTGCTGTGCAAATGTAGCAGGTGATGGCGACGGCGACGGTGACGGTGACGGCGATGGCGACGGTGATGGTGACGGCGATGGAGACGGTGATGGTGACGGCGATGGAGACGGTGATGGCGATGGTGATGGCGACGGTGACGGCGATGGCGACGGTGATGGTGACGGCGATGGAGACGGTGATGGCGATGGTGATGGCGACGGCGACGGCGACGGCGATGGCGATCTACTATTAGAATATCCAGTAATTACATCTTATTGCCTAACTACAAATTATGTTAATGATGGAATTAAAATAACATTTAATAAAGCATTATATTTCGATTCCTATTATATTTTAACAGAAGAATCAGGAAGTCATCTTGAATATTTTAGGTTTAATATAACACAACTTGATGTCGTTAATGACATGTATTCAAAAGATGATCTTAATGATAATGATTTTATTTTTGATTCTTATAGCGAATATTTTTGTGAAGATATTGATGAAGATACATTCAGTTGTGCTTTTTTTACAGGGTATCTTAGTGAGCAAAACTATGAAAGATCTGTTTCTATATCAATTTCAGGATTTGCTCCAGGTTTTGGAAGGTTTGGAGTTGCTAGCTATTCTGAAAGTAGTGTAGAATTGGGACTTGGGATTCCAGGCACTGATATTGATGACTGCTAATAATTTTATTTATTAAAAAAAATACAAGCTTAGGCATGGGGGATTAAAAAAATATAACCATTTAGGGGGAATTTTATGAAAAAGCATTATTTTATTTTATTATCCATTCTTTCAATCTTATTATTTTCCTGTTCTTCAGGAAACAACGGAGAAGAATTAAAAACCTTGGATCTTGAAATGCTAGTTGAAACTTGTGATTTAGTTTGCCTTGATGAAATTGAAGTTGTTTATGAAGACATAACGAGTGAGGAAGATGTAGCTTTTTTGACTTGTTGTGTAGTTGTTGAAGATCCAGTCGGTGACGGCGACGGTGATGGTGACGGCGATGGCGACGGTGACGGAGATGGTGATGGCGATGGCGATGGAGATGGAGACGGAGACGGTGATGGTGATAGCGATGGCGATGGCGATGGAGATGGCGATGGAGATGGAGATGGAGACGGTGACGGCGACGGTGATGGTGATGGTGATGGAGATGAAGATATTGACACAGATGAAGATGGCTTGAGTGACGAAGATGAAGCTCTTCATGGAACAGATCCATTAGTTCAAGACACTGACGGGGATGGCTTTACTGATTATGAAGAAATTATAACTTATGCTGATTATAATATTGACCCATTAAATGCTGATACTGATGGCGATTTATTAACAGATAGGGAAGAATTAAATTATCTTTTTGAACAGGATTCTTATATCTCAGATCCAAATGATGCAGATACTGATGATGACGGTCTAACAGATTACGAAGAAGTCGTAGAAGGTGGCCCAAGTACAGACCCAAGTGAAGCTGATACAGATGGTGATCTTATGACAGATTATGAAGAAGTTAATCATCCTTCACATCCGAATCCAAATGAAGCAGATTCAGATTTTGATGGTTTAACAGATTATGAAGAAATAAATCATCCTGCTCACTTAAATCCAAATGATGCTGACTCAGATGATGATGGTGTCTTAGACGGCGCAGATCAATATCATGGTGACAATGATATGCCAAACGAAATTTCTTTTTGTATGTCTGCCGAGGATTCAGATTATAGTGTTGGCTATGAAGCTTTAAAAATAAGCTTTAATCATGTTATGAATTTTAGATGGTATATTATAGAGTTTTATCAAAGCGGAACAAATAATGATAATTATGTTTATTATAAATTTAATAAATATGTAAATGATTGGCAGGATATTAATTATTATTCTTCTGATACCATTGAAGCTACTGATGATGAATTAATTGCAGCTGAGTTTGGCGTTATATCAAGATATTACAAAAGTGAACGTGACAATGATTATTCAAGTTTTTATGTTGATAGCTGGATAACAGACAATCGTGATGATAATGGTCTTTATGATGATGAGCTGACAATCAGAATAAGAGCCTTTGATCCTAATGCGTTAGTATTAAGTGACTGGAGCGAAGAGATTCCTGTTGGGACACCGTCTGATGTGAATAGCGTGCCACTTTGTTAGCGATAGGTCGTCCTTATAAATTTTTTTAAAATATTAAAATCTCCGGTTTCGGTGACGAAGCCCGTATCGTCTCTCGGCTTCGGTGCCGTCACGGTTTGGTCTTCGAAACGGTGTTGGTTTGGGTTTAGATTATGAAGCTTCTGTTGTTTTGCTTTAGTTGTAAAAAATTTTATTGGTTTAATAAAATGTAATATTTATTGTTTAGAATAATGTGTGAGGGGACAATATTCTCAATTGTGTTAATATCAGGCAGTCCTTCAATTATTTTGCTTTATTTAGGCAAGTTTGACATAATCTTGAAATGTCGCTTTTAAATTGTCAACAATATCGATCGGTTATAACTAGTGTGTCTGGCACAATCTTTGCAAAAACTAAACCTGAAACTTAAAATTCTATATTTCACATCCTAAACTAATCAAGAGAACAAGAGAACAAGAGCGCAAGAGAACAAGGGAATGTCATCCTGAACTCGTTTCAGGATCCAATGAGTACAATTGAATAATCAATAATCAATAATCAATTGTCAATTTTCAATGATTAGGGGAGAAAGTCATGAAAAAGCTATTTAAAATCTTTTCGGTAATTTTTATTTTATTAAGTCTTTTCTCATTTCTAATGATCATGTCCTGTGGTGGATCTGAAATTAAGGTTAATGAGCAAGAACAGGATGGTGGATCAGGATTGTTTTCAGGCGACGGCGACGGTGATGGCGACGGTGATGGAGATGGCGACGGCGACGGTGATGGAGATGGCGATGGCGATGGCGATGGCGATGGAGATGGCGACGGTGATGGTGATGGAGATGGCGACGGTGACGGCGATGGCGATGGCGATGGCGATGGTGATGGCAGATTGCCTTTTAGGCCCATTCCAATTAGAGAGGCAGGACCAGAAATTAATGGATTTTGTAAATCAACTCTTGATTCTTTTCATAATGAAAGTTTGTGTCATGATGGTTCATGGGAGGAAAATATTTGGGGTGAAAACTATTGCAGCTCTAGCGATGGACACGGTGAAATGATTGACTTCATGCGGGAAGATGGCAAGGCTACCAGAATTTCTCTCAGCACTATTGAATATGATTATTATGTAATTCAAGTAAACAGGACAGAATTTATAGACGGAGAAGATGGTAAATACTATTATTTTAAATTAGAAGCAAACAGTTATAATAGCTGGATACATTATAAAGTAGCAAACTCCACAGAAGAAATGAATTTATCAGATATTGTTTTCAATACAGGAACCTATTATTATCAGTCCTTTTATCTGCCGGGTCTTGAAAATGCTTTTTTTATTGATACATCAATTTGGGACTCTGATGATGATGGCGATGGTGACGATGATCTTGAAATAAAAGTAGCTGGCTACAATTCAGAATCTGATTATACAAGTTTCACATTATATGATGGCTATATAACTCCAGCAGATTTGGATGGCTGCTGATACTCTAATCCTGTCCTGAAATCAGTTGCTGGTTGATAGTTGCTAGAAAAACAGAGGACGAACCTTCATAAAACCTCATTTACATTCCACTGGTTTCAAGAATCTGGAAGAAAAAAAAGAAAGCACCAGACGCACTTAGAGAAATTCAATCTTTCGCTGTTTAATTTGGATAATATTTAAATAATTTACAAAAATACCAAGATAAAATATAATAAATACATAATAAAACCAAGATAAGGTATGTTTTCATGAGTTCATTAATTTTTAGACCCATACTAAACAAAATAGAGAAAAGATTTGGAAAAACAAAACAGTTCATTTTAATCGGTGCCCGACAAACAGGGAACAAAGGTTGATTTAATTATTAAAAAAGAAAATAAAATTCTTCCAGTTGAAATAAAATTATCCTTAAACTCTCTGAAAAAGCTAAGAGGATTAAAAAGTTTTTGTTCACATTATAACGTAAATGAAGCATTTGCCCTTGTTTTTAATAAACCAATGAAATTTTCTGATGATATCAAAATAGTTCCTCCGATTATGGCCAGTGGTATTTTGAGCCTTTAACCTTCAATTTGTCTTGTGCTTCAATTTGAACAGTTGAGCTCTAATTGGACCTATTAAAATCAGAAAAATGATGGCTTTTTGCAATTTCTTACTCCATCCGAGATATCCATTTCCAGGCTGGTAAAGCTTTTATTTTAACTGAACCTATCTTAAATTCTTTTTCCTGATTAAGCGTAAGAATAAAGTTTTCCTTAATTCCAAAATATTTTGAAGCAGAGATTAATGGTTCTATTTCTCTATTCAGAGTGCTTTGCGACTAAAAATTAGGCTCAAAAGCCATTTTAATAGCTAGATTTTAGGCAATAACAAAGGCCCATTCTTTCCACGTATATTCAGTCACTTATATATTGGCAGGCTTCTTGTTTATTTTAATGTTGTTAATTTTACCACAGGGGCACAGAGACACAGGGGGAAGAAAAAAAGTATTTTAAATTGAATTTAAAATTCTTTTTTAGGAGTTTATACCTAACTTTAAAACACCCAAAAAATGAATTTAAAGTTCCCCTTTAAATCCATTTTTTTCCTCCCTCTGTGTCCCTGTGCCCCTGTGGTTCCCGAAAAACATCCAATTAACCAAAAATCACTCATAAAAAAATACCAAGCATAGACTAAAGGAACCCCATGGCCTTGCCATTGCACAAAAATAAAAAAGAGCCCTTTAATATTGCTTTGTTTTTGCCCAGCTTTAAAACATGACACAGATCACAAATCTCAAAAACATATTGCAAATACAACAAGTTATCATCGCACCCCTTTTCTGGCACCAAGTTTGCACTAAAGATCTTCAGAATACTTATTTTTATAAGTAATGAGGGGTTTTTAGTATTAGGCAAGATTTTTTTGCTTTAATGCTGGAAGCCTTTTTTTTGTTTGTGGTGAGCCTTACTTACAACTTACCACTTACGACTTACGACTCAAACCAAGGGGGCACTATGAAACGTATGATTCAAAGCATTTCTTTATTAACTGTTCTTATTTTTATCATTACATCACTTATATCATGTTCTGGCGGAGATATCACTGTTGATCCAGCTAAGATGGATTCAGATGGTGACACCTGGACAGATGATGTTGATAACTGTCCTTTAATTGTCAATCCAAGCCAATTAGATAGTGATGGCAATGGGATTGGTGATCTTTGTGAGACTCCGGGTGACGGTGATGAAGGAGATCCTTCAGCAGATGATGATGGTGATGGATTTACTGAAGACGAAGGTGACTGTGATGATGCTGAACCTACTATTTATATTGGAGCAACGGATGTAATGGATGATGGGATTGATCAGGATTGTGATGGAACAGATGCAACGAGTGCTACTGATCCAAGCTGTGAAATTGATACAGACGGAGATACTATTATGGATTGTTATGATAACTGTGTTGATGTGATAAATTCAACTCAATATGATTCTGATGGTGATGGAATTGGCGATTCATGTGATAATGATAATGGTGGAGATGGTGATGGAGATGGAGATGGAGACGGTGATGGAGACGGTGATGTTGATTGTAATGCGGATAGTGACGGTGATGGGTTTGGCGATTGTGATGATAATTGCCCCTCTGTTTCAAATGTTATCATGGGGATGTATCAAGTCGATTCTGATGGTGATGGAATCGGCGATGCATGTGATAATGATAATGGTGGAGATGGTGATGGAGATGGAGATGGAGATGGAGATGATGATTTGGTTGCACCGGACATTTCCCCAGACTCTTTATGCTGGTCAAATAAAGATTCTTATTGGGATTTAGGAGAGGCATATATTTATCTTGATATTACTGGCATTCATTATGATTGGGTATCAGAAGGACATGGTGAAATAAGTGATATAGTGTATGATTTTGCAAACCTACCTTTTGGTAATGCTATGCGGATCGAGGTTGATAGGTTGGAATATGATTATTATATTATTGAAGTTGATAGAATGAATTTAGCTGGCGATTCAAATCAATATGTCTATTACAAGATTAATGGAAATTTAAATGGGACCAGTGATGATGATTGGGAAAACTTGGAATTTAAATTTGCCTCTAATGATATTAGTGAGAAAAGCATGAATGGCCAAAATTTTAGTCAGGGAGACTATTTTTATTATATAACACATGATGATTCAAGTACATATATATTCATTGATAATAAGATGTTGGATGCTGATGATGATGACTATAATACTGATGATAAATTTGAAATTAAAGTCATGGGATTAAACTCTGATGGTACAAAGAGTTCTTGGGGACAATCAAGTGGCGAGTTGTTTCATAGCGATATTCAATGGTATCATGAACTTTAAAAATTAAAACCTAAATATAATATTGTATTATTTTAAATCTTGGGAGATAAAAATGAAAACTTTAATTAAAATCCTATTTTTAATCGCACTTATTTTTATGGTAAGTACATTGGTGATTTCTTGTGGTGACACAAGGGATTCGGAAAACCCACAAGTCGAAGGTGATGGCGATGGCGACGGCGACGGCGACGGTGACGGTGATGGCGACGGCGATCATAATCCTGAAGACGATGATCCAACAGCTGATGATGAATCTGAACCTTCAACACCGAAAGTTTACGGTGTTTGTTGGTCACCTTATGATTCTTATGATCATTTTTTAGATTGGGGAACCTACCTTTCCGATGGTCATGGTGACTTTTCTGACCTCACTGTTAGAGATGGAAATGCTATGCGAATTCGTATTCCAAATCTTGAATATGAATACTATGTGATTGAAGTTAGAAGACCATTATATGAAAATAATAATAGCAAAAGTGAATATCGCTATTATAAAATAAATGCCAAAGATGCCAATGAGTGGAATAAATACTATGAACAATATGGTGATGAGGAGATTTCTCAAAAGGGCTTGAATGCAGGTTACGAAAAGGGTGATTATTATTATTTTATTGAACACGGTGAATACACCTGGATTCACATGGATGATGGTCAAATGGATGCAGACCAAGACGGTGACTATGATCAGCTAATGGAAATCAGAGTCCAGGGTTTTAATTTGGATGATGGGCAAATTGATTCCTCTGGATGGGGATCATCAACTGGGGAGAAATATCATCGTGATATTGATGATTGTTAAGGGCGCACAGAGTACAGCGTACAGCGTACGGCGTGGAAAGAAGAGTTTATTGAAGGAGGACATGTGAATAAGCTTTCTCATAGATGCGGTCCTTTTTTAGATGCTGACATTGATAATGATGGGATTTTGGATTATGATGATAATTGTGTTACTGTTTACAACCCTGATCAGATTGATACAGACAAAGATGCGCTTGGGGATGCCTGTGATGAGGTTTTAAATGTTTTCTGATGATTAACTTTGTTTTATAAAATCTCACCATTGTAAAAATTAAATGTTAGCTTTTTTATAGAGTTAAATTTTATTTAGGCCTAAGGTTCGAATAATCAGGAACAACCTTTGGAAAATACATCATAAGTCAATTATACGCGTAAAAACTGGAATGGTAAGCAAAAATTATGCTTTTTAGAATAAATAATTAATTTTATAAATTTATTATTTTAGTTTGAAGATCATTGAATAAATAGAATTGAATCTGGACTTAAGATTTAAGAATTTAGAATTAGACAAAAGATCAAAAGAATTTAGACAGTCAAGACAAGCACAAACTTCAGCTATAGATCCAAGAGAGATTTCGAAGAACCTTTTTCTATCCTTTAGGCTTGTTTTTCCATTACCTTCAGCTAGATTTAAGATTGAAGAAACTGCTGCTCTTTTCAAATGATCAACGAGATAAGCATACCCACGTGGCATCTTTTTTGATATTGCTAAAGCATCAGCTTCAGAGGCTTCAGCAATCTTTGATCTTCTAGAAGCATTTAATCTTTTATCAGATCAAGAATATTTCTACTTTAAAGATCAACTACTTCAAATCGTTAAAATGCTCAGCAAAATGAGCTAATTGTCTTAATCTCATTTTTACTAGCTTATAGCTTAAGCTGTTCCTCTATATTTTGACTATTTTATTAACTTGTTGGGAGATATGCTGACCAGTGCAGTTTATAGGATTGACCTGATTTTGAAAACAATTAAGAAGCCTTTATTTCCATTTTTAATCCAAGAAGTGAGAGCAATTTCAAAAGCTGTACTAAATGTCTATTTCTTTTTTCCATTGATAAAATTTCATAAATTTGATTTGGGCTTGTTTCTAGTATGCCTGCAATTTGTCTTAGTGATAATTTGCTATCCTTTAAATACTCAATTTACTCAAATAATCAGCAACAGACTTTATTTGTACATCGTCAATTGTTTGGGTTTGTCTAAGATTTAGCAGCAATTGATACTTTTTCGCAGGATTTATAAATTTTGAAAAGTACTTAAATCCTGGATGTAGCTTTTCATCTGATCTTTTAACTTCAATGGCATGTATAGTTTTATTATCTTGAACAGTTAGGAAGTCAATTTCCTTGCCATCTTTGGTTCGCATGAAATACAGGCTTCCATTAATACCCATTGTGTCTTCCTGAAACCATAAATGCTTTAATAAAGAAATAGCTACAAGATTTTCTAAATGTGCTTTTTCATCAAAAGCCATTGTGCAGTCAAAAAAATATACCTTTGGCTCTTTTAGAATTGAGCGAGCTATGTTGTGATGATATGGAGTGACTCTAAAGACAATGTATAGTTGCTCTAAGAGGTTAATCCATTCTTTTACAGTTTGTGGGGCGACTTCAATGTCCTGGGCTAATGAAGAATATGATATTGTAGATCCTACTCTTGCTCTTAATAAGTCAATTAATAATTGAATCTTAGTTAAATTCTTAACATTAGATAGATCTGAAACATCTTCTCTGGCGACTCTTTCTAAATATTGATGTTGCCAACGTTTTAATGCCACTTTGGAAGACTTTAAAAAAGGTTCAGGGAAATTGCCATATTGCAAGAGGTTAGAAACTGCTTCATTTGCATTAAGCTGGTCTTTTAGTTCAACCACAGAAAGAGGTAATAATCTATGGTAGAAATATCGACCTACCATTGAATCGTTTCCTTTTCGAAAAACATTCATTTTTGCACTACCCGTTACCAATATAGAGGGGTGATTTCCCTCTGTATCATAATAGCCTTTTAAAAAAGTTTTCCACGCTACATGTTTATGAAATTCATCGAGTATAATCAGGTTTTTTTCCCTGGACCAATTACCTTTTATAATTATCTGTCTATCTTCTGCTAAATCATAACTGAGATACTGGTATTTTAGTTTTTCAAAAAGTTGCCTGGCAAGGGTAGTTTTTCCAGCTTGACGAGGTCCAGCTAAAAAAACATATTTTTCTTTTAAGTCCTTGATTATGCTTTCTTCTTGTTTTCTTTTCATACGACTATTATAAAGTAAACTTGCAAAAAGTCAAGACTAATTTAAAGTTGACTTTTAATTGGTCGCACTTCCTGTGCCATCTTATAAGGCATATTAAACATTTTTTAACATGAAAATAATCTGTTAAAACGGTCATCAATAATTTTTTTAAACTCTATTTTTATGTTTTCAGGCAGAAAAGAATTATTAAGATGTTGTTGTAATTCATTATCATAAAAATATGAAGCGCGATTCATTAGTTCAAAATACCTTCTGTTTTCTATTTCCAGATAAGTTGCCAGATTTTTGAAATCATTTTTGTTAAGATTATTTTTCTTTCCATTTATGGAAAGAGCGGAATCATCTTCATTCTTTAAGTAAATTTTTGAACATACTAAATCATATACTGGAGACAGGCGATAACCATAACTTGGATGTTTTCTCAGGGAAAAATTTTTAAGATGGGCATCACCATTTCCTATCAAAAAATTAAAGATGCATCTTAAAAATAATTTTTGGGTGTCAATATGAGGAATGGCTGAATTCGCTAAAATAAATTTTCCAATTTGTTCAATGGAACCAATATATTTATCATCTTTTTCAAGCAACTGACAAAAATCTTCCACATGTATTTTGAATTGGTTTTTACCCTCATAGTCTCTATCAAATCTTTTTACAATATAAGCATATTTACCGTCTTTTAATTCTATTAAAGAATGGATTGCTGTTTCTCTTGGACTATCAAACTTTTCATACATGTTCATGCATAAGTTTTCATTTTCAGCCAGATATGGATATTCAGATGGAGAGGGTTTTAGAATATGTGAAGTTTCATAGGCAGTAACAGTAAACACTTTTTTAATTATTTTAACAGGGAGTTTAATTTGTGCCCCTGAAATAGACATAAGACCCACAATATTTAAAGCCTCTTTATTTAAATCAGCATAGCCGAATGTTATTTCAGGGAGATAAGAGCTATTAAAAGTTTTTTTCAAACAGGATTTATGAAAGTTGTAATTGGTTTTTTCTGTAATTTCTTTTTCACAAGCTAGGCAGATTTTCATTTGTCCTCCCTGATAACTTTAACTGCGCCAATACAATCCTTTCCCACTTCTAATAGCATATCGAAGTGATTATCTGGATCAATTTTTAATGTTTTAGAGTTTAGCTTTAATAACCAGCCTTCAGGAATTAATCCTGTAAAAAAAGGAAATAGCTTTGCACTTTTATATGCCTCGGCTTTCAAGGGTAAGCTCAGGCTAATTGCTTCGGAAATATTTTTATTAAGGTACAAAACATCATAAATAAAAACATAAGTATTATTTTCCTTTTTGAGTTTTCCAGCTAACACGTCATTATAATATACTTTTGCTGAATTATTTTTATTCATTTTTCATCCTCAATTAAATTAACTGGCCCCAACTTTTTTCCGAAAAGTTTTAAAACTTGATTAACCTTATCAATTCGAAGTGTTTTTTTACCTTGCTCCAATTCTCTTAAAAATCGCAAACCAACGCCTGCGATTTTAGCTAGTTCAACTTGAGAATAGCCCTCTTCTTTTCGCCTTTTTATTATAAAAATTTTAAAATCCATAGTAGTATACCTTATCAGGTGTATAATTATTAATATTATACCATAAAGGGTGTAGTGTCAATGGTAAAATTTTAGTATTATACCCCAACGGGTGTAATGATTTTTTAGGGTACCGGTGGATGACAATTTGAAAACTTTGTCCATCAAATGTCCCAAAATGCCTATAATTTGCTCGAATACTTCTGTTCTTTACTGGGGTTTTTGAAAAGGTGTTATTTTGATTGTCTTATTAATCCAGCATGTTATGGGTAAAACATCTCTATGGCACGATAATTGCTCTATTCTATGTCGAAGGGTTAACAGACTCTATAATATTGTAAAATATTTAATCTTAAAGCTTATAGCTTACAGCTTAAAGCCAAAAGAAGGAGCATATAATGAGGGAATTTATTAAATTATCTATTCTATTTCTAATTTTTGCCTTTGCGGCAACATCAATTATGTCATGTTCAGAAACAAAAAATTCAGAAGATCCAATCGTTCAAGGTGACGGAGATGGTGATTCTGGTGACGGAGATGGCGATGGCGATGGTGACAATGATCCTGAAGATGATGATGGTGAAGATTATGATGGAAGCTATGACGGAGATTTAGACTTAATCGCATCTGGCGGTGGAGATGGTCAATGGGCTTCTGACCTTTATACAAGGGTAATAACCTTTGGTCAATTTACATCTAATGGTTCAATGGAAATTGGAGTAGCAAGCTCTGAAAGAAGTGGCGACCGTTGGTATGCTTATGAATATGACGGCTCAGATATTTCTTTGGTTGAATCAGGCGCTGCTGGCTCAACAGGTGATGTTGTAGTAACAGGAATGGCATTTGCTGAGGTTGATGGTCAAAAAGTGGCTGTTATGGCAAGAAGTATTTATACAAATGGCCAAGAAAGAATAAAAGCTTATGATGAAAATGGATCTAAAGTTTTTGGAATGGCTGAAGGCTGGGGAGAAGGTATTTACGCTTCAGCTCTGGTGGCTGGTGATATAGATGGTGATGGTAATGACGAAATAATAGTTGGAAGAAGACATACAGGAGATGAGTTTTCATCAAGCGAACAAGCCAGATGGTATATTTATGATAAAGATGGAAATGCACTTTTCTGTGGTGGCGGAGCTCCTGATTATAATGATTGCATGGTTAATAGCGCAACAAGTTGGGGAGAAACTTCTTATGTTACAGACTTAGCTGTAAAAGATATTGATGGCGACGGAATGGCCGAAATCGCTATTGCAAGGAAACAGGATGGCGACAATGATAAATGGTTTGTTTATGAATATAATGATGGCGCTTTAGACCTTGTTATTTCAGGCACAACCCCAAAATCTAATACTTGGCCAACAGGCATTGACCTTGGATATTTCGAAGGAAAAGGAGTTGTTGGTGTTTCTTTAAATGAAACTACAAATGGTTCTGATAGAATTGTTGTTTATGATATGTCAGCAGATAGCGTAACAAAAGCCGGTTCTGCCTGGGGTGGAACAATTTATGCAACAGATATTGCCTTTGGTGATATTGATGGTGATGGAAATGACGAATTTGTAGTTGGCAGAAATGATGAAGACGGCGAATTTTCAGATAAAAAATATTCCAGATGGAATGTTTACGATAAAGATGGAAATGAACTTTTCTGCGGTGGTGGAGAAGTAAGTTATGACCAGTGTATGGTTGAAGATATGTCAGGCTGGGGAGAAGATTTTTATACTTCTGATGTTGCAATGGGTGATGTTGATGGTGATGGCAGAGATGAAATCGGTATTGCAAGATATGCCACAGGATCTAATGATAAGTGGTTTGTTTATGACTTTTAATAGCGTACGGCGTACAGTGTACAGCGTACGGCGTTAAGAGCGTATTTATTGGTTTAAACTATGGGGGGAATTTATGAAACGTTTATCAAATCTTTTTATCTTTTTATGTTTTTTTTCAAGCATAATAATTCTTTCTTCATTTATTATTTCTTGTTCTAGTGGCGAACTTAAAGTTGCTGGCGATTCTTCAACTATAGATACAGATGGCAACGGCGATGGAGATGGTGACGGCGATGGTGACAGCGATGGTGATGGTGACGGCGATGGAGATGGTGATGGTGACGACGATGGTGATGGTGACGACGAGGGTGACAGTGAGGGTGATGGCGAGGGTGATGGCGAGGGTGATGACGAGATCTGTGGAATTAATAAAACAGGCTATTTAAATCAAAATATTAATTCGTTGGATTTTACAACTTATGGCTCAGGATACAATGGTGAATCAGGACCTGAAATTTCATTATTATGTAGATCTGAATTTGACTCTTATCATTCAGAACAGCTTTGTGATGATCCTGGCTGGGAGTCAATAAATGAATTTTGTTATGAAGATTACGCAAATGGCTATGGAGATTATGATGACAGATATAATGATACAGGCAAAGCAACAAAAATTTCTTTTCCTGATACTGGATATGCTTATTATGTGATTGAAGTTGACAGATCAGCATCAAATGATGGCTCTGTTTCGGATTTTGTTTATTATAAAGTTGCGGCTTCAACTAGTTTGCAATGGGAATATAATGTTTTTAAGACAGAATCTGAAGTAAAAAAATTATCAGAAATAGAATTTACTGAATCAACAAGCTCCTATTATTTTTCTTTTGCTTTATATGGCTTGTATGTTTATGCCTTTATTGATGCATATGCCTGGGATAGTACAAATGATGGTGTTGGAGATGATTCTTTGCATATTAGAATAGCAGGATATAATAGTGTTGATGATTATACTTCCTTTACAGAGTTTGCCCAAGCAATTACGCCACATGAGTTAGAAGAATGCCAATAAATGAGCGAAAAACAAAAATAAAGCAGGAAGAAGGCACAAAAATTTGGAATATGATGAAGATTAAGATATTATTAGTTTGAAAAATACTTTTCTTTGTTATATCTTTTAAACAATTAAACGCATCAAAGGGTAAAACATATGTTATCTTGGAAATTAATAAGAGAAAAATATCCAAATCAATTTTTATTGCTTAAAAATTATAAAGAAGATCGGCTTGATGATAGACATTTTAGAATTTTAGAAGCTGAAGTTGAGCTTGCGTCAAGTGACTTGAAAAGTTTATATAAAGAATATAAAAAAAGAAAAGCAAAAAAACTAGTTTTTTTTAACACAAAAGATGAAGACCTTATAATTGAAGAAATACCTTTCATGACTGTCATTAACAATGGAAATTAAGTATAAAAATGGACTTATTTTCATAAGCATAGAAATTATTTATAATCAAAAAAACCATTTAATTCCAAACTGTATCCTTGATACAGGATCAGGAGGTACAGCAATTGATATTGATTTGATTGATTTTGATTATAATAAAGGTGGAATATTTAAACATTTGACAGGAATTGGAGGAAGTGAGTCTGTGATAGAACAAAAAATAGATTGTTTGATTATTGATAATAGAAAAATAGAAAATATTAAGATAGAATTTGGAGATATAAAGAACAAATTTGGTATTAATGGTTTTATAGGTAATAATATTTTGGAGAAATTTTCTTTTAAAATGGATTATGGGAATGAAATACTTGAACTCGTTTCAGATCATATTGGATTATGATTAATATGATGAAGATTAAATAGTATGCTGCTTATTACAACAAAGTTTGAGTAAAAAATAAGCACTTGCTGAAGAAATGATCACAATTCATATATTCAAAATTGCCAATAATTAAGAATTCTACTATATTTTAAACACCTTATGCAAATTCATGCTCATGGTATAAATTTTGCAAAAGAAAGAATTATTAAGATCTTGTGTCTTAATCCACAACTCATACATAAATCCAATGATAAGTCATAAGTCGTAAGTCGTAAGTTATAAGTATTTAATATACTGCTCTTACGTCTGGCTAAATCAATCAAACTAAGGGGGAACAGGCTATGAAAACGTTATTATCAACTTTTCTATGCTTTATTATTGTTTTTACTGTAGGATGTACAAGTGGCAATAATTCAAGCGTTAATCCTGGAAATGATTCAAACAATCAAGTCATTGCTACTCCAGAAGGAATGGTAGCATTATCTTTTGCAGCTAAGGCATCTTTTGCAGCTGATATCACAGGTGATGATCTTTCAGCTACAATTACTATTACAAGAGATGATGGCGAGATTTTATATGATTCAATGTCAATGACTTTTGACTCTGGTTCTTTTTTACCAGCTAGTGAAATCTTTTTAGAAAAAGGAATCACAGTTGATATTACTATTTTAGTTAGTGATGGAAATGAAACTCTTACATTTACTGAAAGTTCAGTTGTTATTACTTCAGAACCAGGAGTAGATTCTCAATCTCTTACTATAGAAATTTTTATTGGTACAGAAGATAATACTTGTCTGGGCGCAACTCAGCTAGTATCAATTGTTCCTGTTTATGAAGACGTGGCAGTAAATCAAAAGGATGTATCAGTTACCTTATTTGATAATAATGGCGCTCAAATTGATTTGACAGAATATTTAATTGAAATGACATATTTTGTTAATGATATTGAAACTGCAACTCAAGATCTTCCAATGCTTGGAGAATCAAATAATATTGCCCAGAGTTTTGAAATAACTGAAGAAGGAAGCAATAATTATAGACATGATTTTATTCTTAGTTCTAATGATGGTTGTTCAAATCTAAGTTTTTCAGTTGATGAAAATTTTGCTCCAGTAGTTGCTGTTGAAATAGATGGAGTTGCAACGATATATTCTATATCTATTGAAAACTTAATGCTCAATACTGATCATAATACAAATACTTCGACAATGGACTTTGATATTATGGTAAATGATGATCAAGGGAATCTGCTTGATTCAAATTTGTTTGATTCATTTGAGATTTCAATGACAGGTCAAATTCTTTTTAGAGATAATTCACAAGTAGATTTTGACAGCATTGAGTATATTAACCAATCAGATGATATTGAAATTGTTTATTCAATTACCGAAAATAGTGTGCTAATTAATCTTGTTGCAAGTGATCTAATTGCTTCTGTTTCAGTAATTATTGAAGCAATAGCGAACCCAATTTCAGGTTATGCTGCCACTGTTTTAACAACACAATCAGTTATCTTTTCAAATGATCCTCTTAATATGGTTGAAAATGTTGAATTTTGTATGTCAGAAGAAGATTATGATAATGATGGATATACTGGAAGTGTGATTTCTTTTGTCTCTATTGAAGGAATTGATCACTATGTTATTACAACTCAAATTAATCACTTTGAGTACACTTATTTCTATGATATTAATAACGGTGATGCTACCAGACCGTTGGGATATTCAGTTGATGGGAATAATCTCGAAACATATGGAGACCCATTGTTTTGGTCACCCCATCAAGATACATTCTATTCCTGTAATATTGATAATGGGGAAGTTGATTGTGTTTTTGAAAATGTGGCCTTTGAATCATCTCACGAGGAAGAACTTTATATAAGAATCGCTGGATATGATTCACAAAATGCAGAATATACAGAATTTACAGCTTATGAAGCTTTTGTTCCAGTGCAATTAGCACTTTGTCAGGCAAATGAACCTGAACCTAATGCACATAATGATGCAGATGGAGATGGGATCATTGATGCCTTTGACAATTGTCCAAACAATTTTAATCCACTACAACTAGATGATGATAATAATGGTGTTGGTAATGTATGTCAGGGTCAGGGTTGGGGAGGTGGACAAAAATAGAAGCTTCTCAAACGCAGTATTCTGTAAAAATTAAAGACTCATTATAAAGCTTGTTACTTTATAAACCAAACAAGGAGGATCCTTATGAAACATTTATTAAAATTATCTTTATTATTAATCTTATTCGCTTCATTTGCATTGTTTTATAGCTGTGGAAACAATGAAGGAAAACGAGCTTTACTTGATACTTTAGAATATCCTGAAGAATGTTATGTAAGTATAGATCTTGCATTAGAAGATTTGGAAAACACGGAAGCAGGAACTTTTGACGAAAGCTCAGAAGATTTAAATGCCAATAATGTTTATGATCATTGTGAGGCTGAAGTTCAGGATCCAGCTCCAGATAAAGATGAAGAAGTTGAGCTTCCAGAAAATCAAATACCTGAAGAAGACGATGATTCAGAGGAGGCTTGTCCTGAATCTGTCAGAATTGGAACTGACATAGACTTAGATGGGCTCGATGATGCCTGTGATACAAATAATGACAACGATTCATTTGAAGATACCAGTGATAATTGTGCATTAATTGACAATGAAGACCAGGCAGATATAGATGCCGATGGTATTGGTGATGCCTGTGATACAAATAATGACAATGATTCAATTGAAGATATAAGTGATAATTGCGTATTAATCGACAATGAAGATCAAGTTGATACCGATGCTGATGGAATGGGTGATGCTTGTGATGACAATGATGATGATGATTTATTTGTTGATGCTGAAGATAATTGTGCTCTGGTTTCAAACGATGACCAGCTGGATACTGATTTAGATGGAATTGGCGATGTCTGTGATGAGAGTCCTATGCCTTATGTTACCTTAATTTATATAGGCAATGGAGCTGTTGAATTATTGAAGGTTACCCATGATAATGGAAATATTGAAATGGTATGCCTAGGACAGATGGATTGTAAGGAACCAAATGAATTTGGCTATCATACATATTTTAGGGATGCAATTGTTGATATTATAGCTGACTATTCAAGTGAAGGCCTTTCTTTTGATTTAAAAGTTGAAAATGGGATTCATGGAGCTGCCGGTGTTGATGAAGGGTCTCTTTATATAGAAAACCCAGATGGATCAAGTTATGATGATCAAACTTATGGACAAGAGTTATTTGACATTTTAGTTTTTCCAATTGAAGCTCATATTTCAGGAACAGCAACCCTTACAGAAGCTAAAATCGATTTAAATATTGAAAGACTATATAATAGCATTATGGCACAATAATATTCAAATACCATTATCAAGCGAATGCCTTTGATTTGCTCACCTCTTTTTTTCTTTGAAAAGTTAGTGCCTTCATAAGGCAATAAAATCAACAACATATCGTTCTTGCCTATGGCACAAGACTTGCAATATACTTAAATGAATTAATCAAAAATCAAACCTTAAATAAAACAATTCAAAATCAAAGACACTAATTTTGTATAAACTTTCTTAAATTTGCTTATAGCTTAAAGCTTACAGCTTACAGCTAAAACCAGGGGGACGTATATGAAACTTATAATCAAAATTTCACTTGTTATCATAATAAGCCTTTTCTTCTTTTCTTTCCTTTCATGCAGTTCAAATGGCATATCTGTAAAACCTGACACTCCGGAGGATATAACTCCAGGCGGAGCAGGGTTATTACCGCCCGGAGACGGAAATGGAGATGGAGACGGAGATGGAGACGGAGATGGAGATATTGATATTGACACTGATGTTGATGGTATTTTAGATGATGAAGATAACTGTGTAGATATAGCAAATGAAGATCAGGCAGATACAGATGCTGATGGAATTGGTGATGCCTGTGATGATGAAAGTGGTGCTGCCGACGATGATGATAATGGAATAGCCATTAAAGAAAGAACACCTCAGGCAGTTTCCAATATTTTTGGTGATTTCAAGGAACTGTTATCGGGTGGTGGGGCTGGTGAATGGGGAAGCAGTAACTATGCAACCTCAATTTCGTTTGGCTATCTGGAAAATGATGATCAAATGAATATTGGTGTTTCAAGATATGCTATAAGTAATTCAACAACAAAAAGATTTTTTTCATATGAATTTGTTTCTGAAGGAAATAAGACAAAAATAATAGATGGAACAGCAGAATGTGATGCTGATGAATGGGTAGTAGACACAGCGTTTGGTGTTGTCGCAGGTGAAAATGTCATGGCAGTTGCAACATATTCTGGAATAGATGGGCTGGCTTGGCCTACAGTTCGTATATACAACTCTCAGGGAACCAATCTTTATGAAATGGCAGAATATGGTTTGTATATTGTTCCCACAAGTATCGCCATGGGTGATATTGATGGAGATGGCACGGATGAAATATTGGTAGGCAGAATGAAAGTTGACGTTAATAATCTTGGAGAGGAAGCGGAATTTAGTGATAATAAATATCCCAGATGGTCAGTTTATAAATATATTAATGGTTCTTTTGACGAAACATTTTGTGGCGGTGGAAATAATGATGATGGTGATTATCCTTGCATGATTACTTCGGAAACCAACTGGTCAACTTCCAGCTATACCACAGATGTCGCCATGGGGGATTTTGACGGTGATGGGAATGATGAGATTGGAATTGCGCGAAAAATTGAAAACTCAACGGCAGATAAATTTTTTGTATATAAATATGATGGTGGTAGTTTAACGAATTTACTAAAGGGTAATGGCGGAGTTTCAAGGGAAGCCAATGTTACTGGAATTGATTTTGGAGTTATTGACGGTACGAATGTTGTTGGTATATCAAGAAAAACGACAACAACAGGAAATAGCAGACTAAAAACCTATGATATAGATGGAAATATTGTTGTTGAACTTGGTTCTGATCTTAATGATGGTATTTATGCAAATGATTTTTCTTTTGGAGATCTTAATGGGGACGGAAATGATGAAATTATTATAGGATTAGCAGATTCAAATAATGAATTTTCAGCCCAGGCAGACCCAAGATGGTATGTTTATAAAAGTGATGCCTCGATTTTATTATGTGGTGGAGGAAATCCAACATATCATGATTGTAGTGTAGAAGAATCACAAAATGGATGGGGTGAAGGTGCTTATGTTACTTCAGTAGCAGCTGGCGATGTAGATGGTGATGGAAAAGAGGAATTTGGAATTGCAAGATATTCAACTTCTTCAAATGATAAATGGTATGTTTTTGGATATTAAATTCTACAACCATCCTGCAAAAAAATCTTCATAATTAATTACCATTAAATTTAATCCAGGGTAATTTCTCTTATATTTATCAATGTCCACTAACTGGTATCTCCTGTTAACGTTTAATTTATCTGAAAAATATATTAATGGCTTTGAAGGTTCTTTGTCCTTTGTTTTGCATTCAATTGTAATCCAGGGAATGCCATCTTTTGTTATTAAAAAATCAACTTCTTTGCCTTCTTTATCTCTAATAAAATGAAGGTCATATTCACCAAAAGCTAAATCTGTCCAATATTGGCATGCCTTTAAAAGGTGAAGAGCAGCTAGATTTTCCAATCTTGCCCAGTGTTTTTCTTTGGGAATTTGCATAATGTCAAATAAATATAATTTAGGTTCAGCTCTTAATGCTCGATTAATTTTTTTGCTATAGGGTTTTATAAAAAAACAATAATAAAGATCTTTTAGCATATAAACCCAGCTTCTTGTAGTGGCATATGCAATATTCATATCTTTTTTTATAGAGTTTATTGATAACAATGAACCTACTTTATCTGGAACTAGCTGTAATAAGACTTTTAGAGCGTTATAATCTTGAATGTTAATTAGGTCTCTTACATCTTCATAAATAATTTTTTCTAATCTTAGCCTTGACCAGCGCTTTGCTTTATTTTCACTTCCACCTAGTAAGGGTTCTGGGAAACCCCCAAGATTAATAAGGTCTTTCCATGGAAAATTTATTTTTTTTCTTTTTAATATTTCATCAGGACCAATTGGCTTGTCGCTTTCAGACACTGTGAATGGGTGTAAAGAATAAGGAATATATCTTCCAAGCAAGCTATCACTACTCTTTCTATAAAGGTCTGGTTTAGCGCTTCCTGTGACAATTATTGATAGCTTGTTTTTATCTTTATCATAAATTCCTTTGAGTTTTGTTTTCCATTTTCTATCTTTGTGAATTTCATCTAATAGGATTGGGCCGTCATTTCTTTTTATAATCGAGTTTGAAGGTGATTTTGCCCAGTCTTTTTTGAAAATATCATCATCCCAAAGGAAATGGTTCTCCATGTTATTTAGTAAAGATAATCCAAGTGTAGTTTTTCCAACTTGCCTTGGTCCACTAATAAAAGCAATTTTCTTGTCAAGTAGTGCATCTTTAATTATTGAATTTTTTAAATATCTATTGATCATTTTAGGCCCAAGTATTGTTTTATAATGATGTAATATTATCACAGTATTGATAGAAAGTCACGACTTTTTATCGGTTTATTAGGAGTTAGTCATGTGCATTTTAAGAGAGCATCTTTTAAAACTTCAACTGCTTCAGAAGCTTTACCAAGGATAACTTCATCAAACATTCCACCAGTAGCCTCTACATTTAATTCAACTGTAAAGGCGTTGTTTTGTTTAGCAAGCTGATAAAAGCCAGCAGCTGGATAAACAGCTCCAGAAGTTCCAATTGAAACAAAAAGATTGCAGCTTTGTATGAGCTTATAAATTTCATTCATATAAAAAGGCATCTCACCAAACCAAACAATGTGTGGTCTTAGTTTGTTTTGGCAGGAGACACATTTGTGGGTATGATCCAGGTCTTCTTTCCAATCGTAAACTTTTTCACAGACAGTACATCTGGCTTTTAATATCTCTCCATGCATGTGAACGAGCCTTTTTGAGCCAGCTCTTTCATGAAGATCATCAACATTTTGTGTAATCAAAAAATAATCATCTCCAAGCATAGCCTCAATTTCAACTAATGCCTTATGACCTTCATTGGGTTCACAGGTCAAAAGCTGAGTTCGTCTTAAGTTATAAAATCGATAGACCAATTCTTCATTCTTTTGAAATGCCTCGGGAGTCGCCACCTCTTCAACTCTGTGGGTTTCCCAAAGACCATTATTATCACGAAAGGTTTTTATCCCAGACTCAGCACTAATACCCGCACCTGTTAATACGACCATTTTTATTTTATCTTGAGATTTTAAAAATTCTTTCAATTTTTGCATGATACACCTTGAAATTAATTATTAATTCATAATTATTGATTATTAATTCTTTGTCAAAGATCTCGCACCATCCTGTTCTCAAAATGTCGCACAAACGATATTTAAGCATTTGTAATATACTGATAAAACACGATAAAGTCACCCCTTACTTGGTATCAAAATTGCATAGTTCTGGGAAATAGTAAAATTATTAGGGAAATATTGTGATACGATCTGTTTTGTTAATTCTATTATTCACTATCTTAAGCATTGATCAATTTGAGCCTGGAAAGCTATTTGCAAGTCCAGGTTGCAGAAGTTTATTTGATACTTATGAGGACGTTTCAATAAGCATTACAGCCCAGTCCCTTAGAGTTTCACTGCCCAGAACTGTTATAAAACTTTCTAATACACATCGCCTGGATATTTCAGCTGCTAAAAGAAACACACTTATAATCATTGGAAGAGAAAATGGCCTGCTTCCAAAAGATATTCCATTTCTAAATGAATTTCCCAATACAGAACATGTTGTTTTCTTAACAGTTGATCCAGAAAAAGATAAAATTAGCCGCATTAGGCAAACGGCCTGTCACGCCATAATAAATATTGATGAATATGGAAAAATAAGTGTTTATAGAAAAGGTTCAAATCCTGTAGGGTTAATAAGCGACCAAGGTCCAGAAGGTGTTCCAAGCAAGGGTTTGCGATTATCGCTAGATAGTTCTGTAACACAGAAACTTATTCTTGATGCAAATACAACTTTAGAAATTGTTGGTAGATATGAAAAAATGTATTCAGAATATAATAGTTCTTCTCCTTATTTACCAATAGGAAGGTATTATTTGTTTTTGCCTGATATTCTTGATTTTATGGGACCTGTAGTTTCTTCAAGTTCAATGCTGGGTAGGATTCCTGAAAGTATAAGGAATAGAATATTATCTGTTGATTTTGGAAGATCATTTTCTAATTCTCAATATAATATTCCTTTAAGTCCAGAGTCTTTATCCATTTCCATTAAACATTTTTCAATTGTTGAGTTTAATAAAAAATTTTATCTAATTACAGAAAACGCCAGGATGCCTGTTTTTTTAAATGGCCGATCAGTTGATTATAAACAAAATGCAATTTTATTAAAAGATGGAGATATTGTTCAAATTAAAGAGAAAAGAACAAAGTTGTTATATGAATTTTATGTTTTGAATCCATGGGAAGAATTGGGATCAGGACTAATTGATGCGCCTTTATCTCTTGTTGAGCGCACAAGAAAAGATTTTCCAAGAATGAGAGATGTTGAAAGTGTTATTAATACTAGGTCGAAAAGGGGAGGTAACGGAGTTTATACAAGTGAAAATACACTCTATGCAGAATATACTTATGATGAAGCCGCGACAGAACTTGCAGCTGAAACTGATCCTTCAAATGTTAGGAGGCGATTAAGAAGAAAAGCTTTAGATGATCTTGGTTCAGAAGGGCTTTTCCAGGTCCATTCTTTTGACAATAACTGGATTTATTTCTTTTCAAGTTTTAATGAAGTTATGCAATATTCATATCCTGGCGGTATTGGTCGATTTTTTATTAACTTAAAAACTGGCGCAGCTGAAGATTTTTTCAGCTTGCTTGCTGTAAAATTAGCAAGTTCGGGTTATACAACTCAGCATAAAATGGCAGTTATGCCGTCTGTTAGAAGCAAAAGAAAAGATTGCTTTGTTTTGTATTTTCCTCCAGCTGCTTCAGAATACTTATTAGCTACTTTAACTGAAATGATAAGGCAGGATGCCTGGACTAATGAAGGAATTCCGGCAATGACCGCTCAAGTTTTATATGAAGATAAAGAGCCAATTCCAGGGCTTGCTTTCGCTCAAGATCCTTTATCTGTTCACCATTCTTTTGGTTCAGGACACGCTAAGGCCCTATATAATGCTTCATCTTATACGGCAGAAGGTCTTGAAGCAAGGGCAAGAGGAGAAGAAATAGATATTGGTATAATTTTTGATGAATATGCAACGAACCTTCATGAGCTTGGCTATGATGTGTTTCACCCTGCATTTAATAGAGCAATGGGAGGATTTCCAGCAGGGATAGAGGTTTTTAGGCCTATTTATGAAAGAACGGATCAATATAGTGAATAAGTGGTAAGTGGTAAGTGGTAAGTGGTAAGTGGGGGGATGCTCGATGCTCGATTTTAAAATGTTTATAAGAGTGAAATAATTTTCTGGCGACTGGTGCTCTGGCGATCTGGTAACTTGCTTCAGTATAAACTAGATTAACTTGACTAATTTTGTTTGGATTGAGAAGATTTTTTTCACCAAACTTATTTTGAGTTGTTTGTTAAATATGAAAATAAAGCTTAATTTGCGATTTTTTACAATTTTTATTGTTATTATCACGATAATTATATCAGGTGTTTTTCTTTTTATTAAGATGTCTTCTTCAAATGCTGAAAAACTTTCAATAAATCAACTAGCGAGTAAGCTTAATATTGAATCAAATGAGTTAATCGATAGGTTTTCAAAAATCGGAATAAATATTAATGATAAGAATACAACCTTTGGAAAAATTGCCCGAGAATGTAATATGACTCCTGAGGATTTGTTGTGTAAAATAAAGGACCTTGAAAAGCTTGAGGAAAATTTTGAAATTAAGGACCTGGAAAATGAATTAGATACTAATTGCTTGCCTAATGGCAGCGATTTACTAGATGAAATATCACAGTGTACAGTTGATAATCTTTAGTTAAAAAGGAACAAATTATGCATGAACAAGAATTCGGTCAAAATTATATTAAGCTTTGTCTAGGTATAGATAGAAAAATTAAGGATAAATGGGATGGTTCTGAATTTATTGATGGCCCTGATTCAATGAAAGCACTATCTGATAAGCAAGAGCAAGTTCCAACTGTTACAGAATTAAAAGATATTTGCGCCCAGCTGATTGATAATATTAATGGTGAAAGCACGATTTTTTCTGAAACAAGACAAGAGTTTTTGCATCAAATGCTCAAAGGCCTTTCTTTTAGTTTACAGATGCTTAATGATGAAGAATTGTCATATTTAGAAAAGGTTGAAGCTTTTTATGGCATTAAACCCAGGTTTATTGAAGATGATGAGCTTTCAGAATATACATCTGAATTAAATAATGCTCTTGGTGGAAGCGGTAGCATAATAGATCGATTTCAGAAATGTAAAGAGGCTCAAATTGTAAAACAAGATAGAATCAAAATCCTCCTTGATGAAATGATAAATCACATGCGCGTGGTCGCTAAAAATTATTTTACACTTCCTGAGAATGAAACTGTTGAAGTGGATTTAGTGCGTGACAAGCCTTGGGGAGGTTATAATTATTTCAAGGGAGAAGGAGTTTCTAAAATTGTAATCAACATTGATAGACCTTTAACATTTTATCGTCTTCTAGATGTTGCTAGCCATGAAACCTATAGCGGGCATCATCTTGAGCAAATATTAAAAGAACAAAAATATGTATTTGATCTCAACTTTTTTGAAGAAGCAATTTTAACTTACAATACTCCTAAATTCACAATCTCTGAAGGCATTGCAACAATGGGGCTTGATTTAATGTTTGAAGGTGGGACGCGAAATGCCCTTGAATATTGTAATGATCTTGCTGCTAATTCTTTTGATCCCCAGGAGGTTTTCGAAATTCAAAATATTGTTAAAAAATTTGATAATGTTAAAACCAATGCTTGCTTTTTGTTATATGTAGAAAATAAGAATAAAGATTTTACAATTGAATATCTTAATAAATGGCTGGCCTTTGATCCGCTTGTTGTAAAGCATACAATGTCTTTTATTACACATCCAATGTATGCAACCTATTTATTTAATTATCCATATGGAAGTAAATATGTCTCAGAATATACAAATAAAGCAACTGCGAGTGGATTTGATAAAAGTCAGATTATTAAGACTTTGTTTACAGAACAATTAACGCCAGCAATTTTACAAAATATGATTTAAAGGAATAGGTTTAATTTGAAAAAATTTAATACATATTCGAAAAAGACTCAAGGCTGTTTTATTTCTTATTTTTCCATTGTGCTTAATATTGTTTTATTTGTTTTAAAATTAGTAGCGGGAATTTTAACAGGCTCAGTGGCCGTGATGGCGGATGCCTGGCATACTCTATCGGATTCATTTACATCAGTAATTGTAATTGGTGGATTTTTTATTTCAGAAAAACCAGCTGATTCACAACATCCATTCGGCCATCAAAGGGCTGAATCTATTGCTGCCATTATCATTGGAACACTTTTAGCAATTGTAGGCATATCCTTTTTTAAAGATTCTGTTTTGCAACTTATTTCAAAGAAAACCTTTGTTTATAATAGTTTTACAGTTTGGGTTTTTGTTTCGTCTGTTTTGTTAAAAGAGGCCATTGCTTTTTTTACTATAAGGCTTGGAAAAAAACTAAACTCAAAATCTCTTATAGTTGATGGATGGCACCACAGAAGCGATGCTTTTGCCTCTTTAATTATTCTATTTGGTTTTATCTTTGGTACCAAGCACTGGTGGATAGATGGTATATTGGGCATAATCGTTTCACTTATTATATTATATATTGCACTTGAAACAATTATAAAAAATTCGAATAATTTAATGGGTGAAAAGCTTAGTGTGGATTTAAAAGAAAGTATTTTGGAGAAGATTTACAAGATTGACTCAAGAATTTCAGAGGTTCATCATTTCCATTATCATAAATATGGTGATCATGTGGAAATAACCTTTCATATAAATCTTCCAGCTATCATTTCAATTCAGGAAGGACATGAGATTGCAAATAGGATTGAAAAGAGTTTAAAGGACAATTTCTTAATAGAAGCTACTGTTCATGTTGAGCCTTATGGAGCATAAAGGATGAGGTCTGAAGTTTTTCAGCTTAGAGTGTTGAAAAAATTAGGTCTGGTTCACCCAATAGATTTACAGTTGAGTCAAATTCTTCTTCAGAGCTATAGCCTTCTGTGACAGTTGCCTTCCATTTAGCATCTATAATGTTTTCGCAAAAGTATTGAAAGTTATCTTGTAAGGTTACAACAATATTTCTCCAGTAAGTAACTTCACCTTTTGAATTATATTCAAATGGCAAAATGCCAGTTGCCATATATTGCCATGATCCACAGCCCAGGTCTTTAATGTTTTCTTTTTGGATTTTTAAGTTATAAATTGCAGGTGATGATGGCAGGCAATCTGCTTCAGTTGTACAAAAATATGGAGAATCATAATAAAGATCAAGACCTGTTGGATATTCAGATGCATCCAGTTTCTTTAGAGTAATAACAATATTCTGTGTATAGGCAAAGTGCCCTGTTGGATTTGATTTAGCCATATTCGCTTTTAATATTGGTCTTTCAAAACCAGGATCAAAAAAAGCAAAAGATGAAATGGATAAAAACAGAAAAGATAAAATTGTAATTGTGATTAATTTTCTCATTAGGACCCCTCCTTGGTAATTCAAAATTCAAAATTAATAATTCAAAATTAAAAAATAAATAATTGTTATATGTAATTTATTTATTCGGAAGGTTGTTTGAAACTGCTTGACTTATAATCAAAACAAATCATTATGTAAAATTATTCATAATAATATAAGTTGATAAGTTAAACTAATGAATATTGACGAGATAAATTTGAACCAACTTAGGGTTTTTGAGTCAGTTTATAGGACTCTAAATATGACTTTAGCCTCAAAAGAACTGCATCTAACTCAATCAGGGGTTAGCCAGCATATAAAAACCCTGGAGGATATGCTGGGTCTAAGGTTGTTTGACAGATTTAGAAAAAAACTACTTCCCACAAAAGAAGCAGATGGATTTTATGAAGACTGTTTAAAAGGGCTGAATCAGCTAGAAAAAGCCCTTGTTACCGTAAGGGGTAGCGAGGCCAGACTCTCAGGTACAATTTCTATTGGTTTGCCCGTTGAATTTGGTAAAAATGTTATTATTCCTCTGCTTTCGGATTTTTCAAAAATTAATCCTAATATCAGGTTTGTTATTAAATATGGATTTGCCTATGAAATGAATAGAATGCTTATTAATGGGGATCTTGATTTTGCTCTGGTTGATGAATTTTCAATGGATAAAAGCATTAAAATTGAAAAAGTATATGATGAAATTCTTGAGTTATATGTGCATAAAGACTTAGTCGCAGGCAAAAAACCAAAACAAAATAATAACAAGGAATTTTTTGAATCTTTTGATTATATTGCCTATGACAAAAATACTCCTGTAATTAGAAAATGGATGGATTATCATTACAATATTAAAAATATAAATCTTAATAATAAGGTTTATGTTTCAGATGTGCAATCAGTCGCCAGATTTATTATGACAAAAATGGGAGCAGGTGTTTTGCCCAGGCATCATGTTTCAAGGTTGAAAGAAGCTTCCAGGGATCTATATTGTTTTATCGGAAAGAAAAAAAAGCTAAAAAACAGTATATCAATTGCTCATGTTGAGGGAAAATCTCTTTCTCATGCAAGCAATAATCTTATGACTTTTTTAAGTCAAAAACTAAGTAGCAAGTAGATTCATTTGTCTTTACATTTTTTTTTATTTAAGTCATTTTTTCAATTTATCAAATTATTCTAGGAAAAAATATGCCAGAACTTCGCAAGGATCCTGTAATAGGCAGATGGGTTATTATTTCAACAGAAAGAGCCAAAAGACCGCATGATTTTAATTTTGAAAATGATGAGTTAAAATCAACCTTTTGTCCATTTTGCTCAGGACATGAAGATAAAACTCCGAATCCTGTTTTAACATATTTTGATAAAGGTAAAGAGAAAGATAATAAATGGTCTGTTAGGGTTGTCCCGAATAAATTTCCAGCATTGAGAATAGAAGGAGGGCTTGATAAAGAAGCAGATGGAATTTATGATAAGATGAATGGGGTTGGAGCTCATGAAGTAATTATTGAATCACCAGAGCATGAAAGACTTCTTTCCAATCTTGGGAAAGATAGGATTGCTCTAATTCTTAAAGCCTACCAGGCTCGAATTCTTGATTTAAAAAATGATACGAGATTTAAATATGTTTTGATTTTTAAAAACCAGGGAAAAATTGCAGGGGCTTCTTTAGAGCATTCTCATTCACAGCTAATTGCTCTTCCTATTGTTCCAGTAACCGTTGAAGATGAAATATTAGGCGCAAAAAGTTATTATGAATATAAAGAAAGATGTGTTTTTTGCGACATTGTTAAGCATGAAATTAAAGATGGAAAAAGAATAATTGAAGATCAAAAAAATTTTGTTTCTATATCACCCTACGCCCCGAGATTTTCTTTTGAGACCTGGATTTTGCCAAAGAAACATGCGAGTCATTTTGAATCAATCTCAGATACAGAAATTTCAGATTTAGCTTCAATTCTTGATGTAACTATAAAGAAAATTGATAAAGCCCTTAATCATGCACCATATAATTTTATTTTACATACTTCTCCTTTGCAGGAAGGACCCTGTGCCCATTATCACTATCACCTTGAGATCATTCCGAAGCTCATTGGATTCGCTGGTTTTGAGCTTGGCTCAGGATTTTATATTAATCCAACACCACCAGAAGATTCAGCTAAATATTTGAGAGAACTTGAAATTTAAATAGTTTGACTTTTGCCTTCTGTTTTTATTTTCTCATTTCAATCTAATCATTACAAAGAGGTATTTAATGGGTGCGAATATTTCTTTTATCTACCAATATGGAGTTGGTGGAATTGTCTTTTTAATTGGCCTTATCATTGTTTTGTTATCAAAAGAACTAAGCTTTAAAACCAAAAAAGGAAAATATGCACTGGCGATTTTAATAGGTGGATATTTTCTTTATTTCTTTATTCATGCCTTATTTGTTTTTGTAATTCCCTACATTTAATTAATAGAAAGGAAAATATCATGGATAAAGTTGGAATAAGTGTAATTGATACAGCTATTATTGTAGTTTATTTTATTGCCATTTTAGGCTTTGGTTCTTATTTCGGACGCTTTACAAAAAATACAAAAGATTTTTTCTTTTCAGGGCAGCGCTTTTCCTGGTGGTTTATTTCAATGAGCTGTGTCGCTACCTTAGTTGGTTCTTATAGTTTTATAAAATACGCTGATGTTGCTTATCGCTTTGGCTTTTCATCAACCATGACTTACATGAATGATTGGTTTTTCATGCCTCTTTGGATGTTTGGCTGGCTGCCAATAATTTATTTCGGTCGTATCCAATCAATCCCTGAGTATTTTCAAAAGCGCTTTGATGAAAAAACAAGAGTGGCAGCAACAGTCATTTTACTTCTTTATATGATTGGATATATAGGAATTAATCTTTATACATTAGGTGTTGCTTTTAATGCCCTCATTCCCATGGGTGTTTATTGGTGGGCAATTATTGTTGCTGTAATTTGTGCTATTTATGTTACAGCTGGAGGCCAGACCTCAGTTGTTATGACAGATTTATTGCAGGGTTTTTTATTGTTAATAGCGGGATTTGCGCTTTTCCTAATGGGCATTCATTATCTTGGCGGCTTTGATGTTTTCTGGCAGTATTTTCCAGAAAAATATAGATTTGCTTTAGCTGATTTTAATAAACCTTCAGAATTTAATTTTGTTGGAATTTTTTGGCAGGATGCCATTGGTTCAACCTTGGCTCTATATTTTATGAATCAAGGCATGATTATGCGTTTTTTATCAGCGCGTTCAGTAAGAGAAGGAAGAAAAGCAATGATCGCTATGATCCTTGTTTTAACACCACTTACAACCATTGCTGTTTGTAATGTGGGTTGGATAGGAAGAGCAATGAATGGCATGGGTATAATTCCGGATGGCATTAATTCAAAAGAAGTTTTTGTTATTGTAACAAACATGATTTGTAAGCCTGGTATTTTCGGGCTTATATTAGCAGCTTTGATCGCTGCTTTAATGTCCACTATTGACACCTTAATAAACGCTGTAGCAGCGGTTACAGTTAATGATGTTGTTAGACCTTATTTTGTCAAAAATAGAGAAGATAAATATTATTTGAAGGTAGCACGATACGCTTCAATATTAACAGCCTTTATTGGAGTTTTGCTTGTTCCTTTATTTGCTCAATTCAAATCAATTTATGCAGCCCACGGAGCCTTTGTTGCAGCCGTTTCACCTCCACTTATCGTCGCTATTTTGTTGGGTGCTTTTTGGAAAAGATATAATATTACAGGTGCTTTTTTAACTTTAACTCTTGGCTCAGTGTTAACTTTTTTATCTACTATTTTCCCACATTTAATTTTACCATTTAGTCATGGTGTAGACCCGAATGAAGGGCTTTTATACATTCGAGCATGCTATTCTTTCTTTATTTCCGGCCTCGTTGGCGTTGTTTTTACTTTGTTAACAAAACCTCAAGAAGATTCAGCTATAAAAGGTTTAACAATTTGGACTTTAGATGCAGCCAGATCCTTTTTCAAAGGATCAAAGGCAAACCCAAATGCTGGCAAAAAGATAAAGATGCTTTTAAAAGCATCTGCTGATGTTGAAGAAGGCTTTGCAGTAATTACCACAAAATCAGCCCAAAGCTTGTCAGCAGAAATTAAAGACATGCTTTTTGTTGAAGATAAAAGATTTTGGTATGGTGGTCTTCGCTCCTCCAGAGTAAATATTTCTTCTATAAATGAAGCTTTAGAAGATATTATTTATTTAAATAAGAATGATATTGAAGATGGGAAGCTTGTTTTTGATGAAATTGTTAAGGTTGAGTTGGTGATTTAGTCTTCACTGGAATTTATTACTGAGCCATCTTTATAAGCATTATCGCTTCCCGTATTGTCTCTTCGTATCAACTGAGCATAGATTCCCGCGCTGTTATCATCATCTAAATCCTGCACTACAAATATTGCACACCATGTTAATGGGTTAAAAGCATCGTTTGTGCAGTCAACTCCGGCGCCGCCATATGTATCTTGATCTGGAACAAAGCCAATTATTTTAAAGCCATTAGTGTCATTTGCGAAGGCGGCCTGGGATCCAGCTTTTTTATTTCCATCTAGTTCATTGGCGTTGCCAGTTGGAACAGGGCTTCCAATGCCATGAAATCTAGCATTATCGATGTTGTAATCCGCTTCAGCTGCGAAAATACCATTGATTAACGCATTAACTTCAGATTTTTTTGATTTTTTAATGTAAGCCATAAAAGATGGAATAGCAATTGCTGCTAAAATACCGATGATTGCAACAACAATCATGAGTTCGACCAGTGTAAAGCCTTTTTTCTTCATAGTGTTCTCCTTTGA
>JBDREC010000074.1:0-9716 GCA_043820105.1 Pseudomonadota bacterium | reverse complement strand
TTTTGAGCTTTTTGCAAATCTAATAAAATCAGGTGTTAAAGTTCCACCTGATATAAAAGAGCCGATACACATTGATACAGCTGTAACAAATAAAATTGAATTTTGAGGTTCTATCTTAAGAAGTTCATGAAAGCCACCAATTGATGAAACTGCAAAAGATACTGAGTAAAAGCCTAAAATTGTAATGGATGGAACTGCTATAAAACTTAAGATTATTAATGCTTTAAATCCAAAATAAGCTGTTGAGGTCATTAAAATTCCAGAAAGGGCTACTAATAAAAAGGAAAAAGTAGTACGGAGGTGCTTACTTATTTTAAAAGGTGGAGTATTAGTAATACGACTGTAAAATTTCTTATAAAACATGTGTTTTTTATTGATAAAAGTCGATAATACTATAATATTATGTAATGCTACAATATCATTTATTTAAATAGAAAAATGACTAAATGAATAAATAAAGGTTTAAATATTACAGAGAAAACCTTTTAACGTTTAAGGAAAAAGAATATGCCCAATAATATAAATAAAATTTCAATTCGTTTTTTTGACGATCGAGAAGTTCGTGCTGTTTGGGACGATGAAAAAAGCAAATGGTGGTTTTCAGTGCTTGATATCGTTGCAGTCCTTACCGATCAAGACGATTACAGCAAAACTCGGAATTATTGGAAATACCTAAAATCTAAATTAAAAAAGGAAAATTGCCAAGTGGTTAGTGCTACTACCCAGTTGAAACTATTAGCACCTGATGGGAAAAAACGATTATCAGATATGCTCGACTACAGTGGCATTATAGCCTTAGGCAAAACATTTCCAGGAACAAAAGCCAATAGATTTATTGAATGGTTTACATTTAGCGATGAATCTATAGACGGAAAAAGCAAAACAAAAGCATATGCCTTATTCGAAAGTTCATTTATTGGAGCCATTGAAGTTGGTACAATTAATGGCTTGCAACAAATTCATGCATATTTGTTTGGAGGCTTGTATGAATTTGCTGGTCAAATTAGACAAAAAAATATTTCAAAAGGTGGGTTTCAATTTGCAATGGCAAAGCATTTAGAAAATACGCTTAAACAGATTGAACTAATGCCAGAAGATACATTTGAGCAAATTTCTGATAAATATATAGAAATGAACATTGCCCACCCATTTATGGAAGGTAATGGTCGAAGTGCACGTATTTGGCTTGATTTAATTTTGAAAAAACAACTAAAAAAATGTGTTAACTGGAGCAAAATAGCCAAAAACGATTATTTAAATGCCATGAAACAGAGCCCAACAAATAGCAGAAAAATAAAAAATCTGCTCAAAAAGGCCCTAAGCGAAAAAATCAAAAGTCGCGAAATGTATATGAAAGGAATCGACTACTCTTATTATTACGAAGAAAAATGAAATGATGAAAATAGTTTTTACTACGGAAGTATCTGAAATACTAGAACTAGAACTAGTGCTAAAATTTTAACTGTCAGTTTAAATTTTATGGAGCTGATCGGGATTATTCCCTCCTACCTCTTGAATGCCATTTAACTAAACTATAAACTATTATTAACCCAAAATCCAAGTGATAACAGGATGTTGCGAAAGATCAAATTTCCTTTTCTTGTGAAAAAATGTAAAAACCATACCTAATCATTACGCAAACTTAACGTAAGTGCGACGTTAATTTGCGTGCATTTTTGCGTGCAAATTCAATATTGAATCTATATTTAGATGCGTTACAGACTTGACATAATATGCCAAATATGACAAAATAGTAACATTATGAAAAAAGATAAAATAGTACTTTATATAAAAAAGAATTTAGTTGCCTCAGCAAGTGAATTGCAAAAAATATCTAAAAACAGAATGTTATTAGTTCGTCTTGAAGAAAGAGGAGAAATTCAAAGGCTTGGAATTGGATTTTATAGCTTGCCATCATTGGATATTTTTACAGGTTTATTAATTGTTGTTGCTAAATATTACAAAGATGCGGCAATTTCAGGACTAGCTGCAGCAAAAGTATATGGATTAAGCGATGAGAATATTGATTGTGTTGATGTGGATATTCCCAATAACAAAAATATTAGAAATAGTATTTTAAATGTTAGAAGAATTTCAAAAAAATACTTAATTGGGATTGATAAAATTAAAATTTCAGGGGAAAATGTCAAAATATATAATCCTGAGCGTATCTTGTCTGATATTTATCGTTATTATAGTGAAGCAATTTGTTATAAAGCAATTAAAAGATATTTGAAAAAATATAAACCTAAATACGATGAGATTGCTAAGTATGATAAGATTTTAAAGACAAATGTATTGAGAATAATAAAGCAGGAGCTGGCTGATGAGTGAAAAGCGATTTGTTATAAGAGCAAGAAATTTCATAAAGCAAAATGGTTTAAAGGGTCCTTCTGGCTTTTTAAAATATGTAATTTTAACATATATAAAATCAATCAATAAAGTTTCAGAAGATTTTATTTTTAAAGGTGGAAATCTAATTTGGTATTATATAAGAACACCAAGAGCTACAGTGGATTTAGATCTTGTTACAAGATCACTAAATAATAAAGATGATATATTAAAAAAATTAAAAAAAGCATGCAAAGTTGATAAAGGAATAAATTATAAGATTTTAGATTATTTAGAGTTTGAAAAAGAAGACTTAAAAGCTGCTAAATTGAAAATTGCTTATAAAACAGATGATGGAGCAGAAAATGAATTTGAAATTGACATAGTTTATAAATTAAAAACTGAATATGAACAAATTTTATTAGATTTGGATGAAGAAAAATTCAAAATTAATGCTCAATCTTTGGAAAATATTTTATCTGATAAAATCGATACCTGCTATAAATTTAAATCAGGAAATACAAGAATTAAGGATTTCGATGATATCTACAGAATTATTAAATCTGATTTAATTCCAATAAAAGCAACAAAAGAAATATTAAATAAAAAGGGAATTAATAATATTGTAGAAACAAGTTGGATAAATGAAGATATGGAAAAAGCCTACAAAAAGCACCAGAAAAGATATAGTGATTTACCTGAAACCCTTGAGCATCTCTTTAAGGAAATTAATATTAAATTAAAAATCTAAGTCCTTGCAATAATCAACAAACTCTTTTTTAAAAATTTTTAATAATGGTGATTCATATTTTTCATTTCGTGAAACAATATAAGCTGGTCTATTCATATTAAATCCAGGCAAAGCCACAAGCTTTCCTTTTTTTAATTCATCTTTAATATACATTTTGGCTACAAATGCGATACCCAAGCCTTCTAAAACATGAGCTTTGCATGCTTCCATGTCATTTAAGAAAATATCACCAAAATCTTTTTCAGAAGGGTAACCAAGCTCCTTTGCTATAAATTTGCTAGTTCTAGAATGAGCTTCTGCATGGGAAAAGATCCTTGCTTTATCAAGGTCGTCCCTTGTTATATTTTTCTTTTTAGCAAGAAAGTAGTCTTTTGAACATACCATTAAAATATGATTTTCAGATAGTTTTTGAATTTTCAATGAATCCTTTTTGCATCTTCCAATAATAATCCCAATATCAGATTTTCCCTTGATAAGATTTTCTTCAACATGCTCTGAAATCCTTGCATCTTTTACAGTAAATTTAGCTTCAGGATATTTTTCAAAGAAGATTTTTAAAAATTTTGGAAATACATAGGTGATAAAACTGGAGACAGTTGTTATATGAATATGTCCTGAAACTTCTGGTTTTTTGTTTATTATCCAATTATCGAGCCTATCTAATTCGTTTTTTATGTTATTGCAAATAAGTAAAAACTCATTTCCAGCATGGTTTAATTCCATGCCTGATCTTTTTCTTATAAATAATGATTCACCTAAATGACTCTCTAGCTGTTTTATTTTTTGACTTACTCCAGGTTGGGTAATTCTTAAGTTTTTAGAAGCTCTTAATATGTTGCCAGTTTTAGTTACTTCCATGAACACTTTTATAAGGTTTATATCTAGCATTTGAAAATCCTGCAATTTTATTATAAATCAAGATATAATATATCATTATAATAAATATAAGTAAATATAATTTTACTTATATGACACCATGTGCTATTTGTGTCTGTGTTGGGAATAAAATTTATAAAGGGAATGCTATGAAAAGTCTTAAATCAAAAATAATTTTATTAATAGGGCCGTCAGCTGCGGGAAAGAGTGTATTAAAAAACGAATTTATAAAGCAACATCAAAGCTATGAGTTAATTGATGATTTAGATGTTTTATTAGAATATTTCAAGTTAGAGCGACTAGTAATTGAAGCTTATAATCATCAAAAATTAAAAAAAGATCTTGAAAACTTTCAAGAGTATTCAGTTTTTTTAAAAGATCTAACAGAAGATTACCTGCAAGAACTTAAAGATGGTGTTAAATTTCCAAAAGCTAAATATTGCAGAAAAATTAATGATCAGGCAATGGAAGTAATAAATCCACTTGTTTGGGATGAATTAATTGTAAGATTGCTAAAAAACATTGATCCAAATAAAAAATATATAGTTGAGTTTGCAAGAGGGCATGATCAAGCCTTTATGCAATGCTTTAATTTAGATGCAAACAAGATTTACACACATACAATCAAAAATTTAATTAATAAAGTTAAGGTAGACAATCTGTCAATACTTCATATTACATCAAGCTTTAATAATCGCTTGAAAAGAAACGATTCAAGAGCAAAATTAACAGGTCAATGTGTACCAAAAGAGGTTATGGATTCAGTATTCAAAGAAGAAATATTTTTTCCTAAGTATAATGTTTCAGAAGATAAAAATGTTAGAACTGGATCATTAAAAATTTCTCAATATCAAATCCCTGTAATAACAATCAATAATGACAAAGAGTTAAAAGAAGATGAATTAAAAAAATATCTAAATGAATCTATAAGTAAGATAAAAAAATACTTGGAATTATAAAAATAAAAGAAAGGTTTTTGTTATGCGAAATATTACTATATATATCATGGTTGCTTTAATTCTTTTTTCTCACAGCTTTAATGCTTTTTCTGATACTTCAAACAAAGCTTGTAAGGCTGATACATTTGCCGAGATAAAATCATTAAATGATGATTTGATTGGATATGCAAATGCATTCTATAATGTTTCTTTCGATTTTGATAATAAAAGAGCACAGTATTTTGAAGGCGAAAAAGAATATACAGTGAAAGTTGAAGAAAACAAGTTTCTTATATATTTAAACGGAAAGCTTGTTAATGATTGTTCAAGTATTATTGAGACATTATTTAAGGAAATAGTGCTTTTAAAAGATTTTAGTATTGATTCTGTTTTGTCTATAATTTTACATTTTGGTTATGAAAATTCATTTCAAATAACAAATAAAGAGTATGAAAAAAATAATGCCTTGTTAGGGATAGCTTTAGGTGTTTTACAAGAGCTTATTTGGGGAAGTGAACTGTATGCAAATCCTGTTGCCTATACAATCATGGGATTAGTTATTGTGAGCATGATATTATATCTTTACCTTTTTGAAAAAAATCTCTCTTCATATGATTTAGCATTTTCAAAACATAGGACTTGCTATGAAAATGCATATAAGTCGGATGATTTCGAAGATGATTTGCAGGAGTGTTTTAGAATTCATATGGAGCAAGTCGAGAATAAAAATATAACAGAAGATGTTTTCGGCTTTGGGATTTTTAGTCTTTATGATTGTGTCAAAAAGGATGTAGTTTATAGTCAAGAACAGGGAGGTTCTCGTGAAAAGCTATTCCAATGCATTATTAATGCAGATGAGTTAAGAATAAAAGCAATTGAAACCAAAGAATGGTTGAATTATCCTCATACCATTTATCAGTTATTTTAAATAAAAATACTCCAAATTTTAAAATGCATATTAATTAATCATTTAACAATAATTAGGAGCTTCAAAATGAAAATTTATTTTTACGTTATATTAGTTATATTAAGCTCAAACTTAGTTTTTGCAGACTTTTCAGCTTCAGTAGACGATGTGTATTATTTAGAACTTGAAAATGGGAACATTATGTTTCTTGGCTTGAATAATCATTATCCTTTTGATTCTTATATTATTACTGACTCTAAATTATGTTATAGAAATCAGGAAGAATTAAACTATGATTGGGAAGTGTATAGAAATGGCCAGTATGTAACTATGCAATCGAAGGTTTTACTTAAAGACATTCCAGAAAAATACTTATCTGAGTTATTTTCTTGTATAGCCAATAGTACTACATTAGGTTATAAAATTAATCCTAATTGTGAATTATTTCTCTGGCGAACTCTGTCATTAGAAGAAGTAATGTCTTCTCTAGGAACATTTAGCATAATAGATTCCGTTTATGGTAATTTAAGCGAAGCACAATTAAAAGAAAAACTTGAAAATAATAAAGAATATAAGTTTAAGCTTTTGGAAGTTAGCGTTTCATATTTGCCTGAATACATTTGTAAAGAAAATGATGGTTTTGTAAGACATGTTACTCAAAGGGCATTATTTTCTATTTGTCCCGTTTCTAACTTTGAATTTTCTGAATTTAGGAAAAAAATATACTCTCAATCTGAAGTACTTTTGGAAGGTTTGAGCATAGTAGACGTAGAACCTAAGGGAACTCCATGTCACAAATAATTTGCGTGCATTTTTGCGTGCAAATTCTAAATAGACAAAAAGCGAAATATAACATGTTGTAATGATAAGTGAAAAATGGAGCTGGGGGGTATCGAACCCCCTACCTCTTGAATGGCATTCAAGAGGTAGTCGGTTCAATCCCGATCAGCTCCATAAAATTTTGGCTTCAGACAAAATTTTCCTCTATTTTCTAGATCTATTATCTATTTTCCTCAAATCACCAAAATTTAGAAAATAGATTAAGAAATAAAATCAAATAAATTGGCATGTTTCTTTTAAATCAAAATCTAGATTAAAGTATTTTATTTAGGAGACAATCATGCCTTTCCCATTTGAAAACCTTAAAGTTTAGCAAAAATCCTTGGATTGGCTCAATGAATCAGGTGACATAAGAGAAAAGATATGGAAAGACCATGTTAGGGCGAACATAAAATCCAAAGAATCTTTAGCCAGCTATTACAGAAGGAATAATCTTGATTACAAAAAGTTTCTTTACTGGAAAAAGAAGTTTCAGATAAATAATAAGAAGGGAACTTCAAACGAGCTTGATTTAAGAAGCCTGATTGCAGTATGCATAGAATCGAATAGAGTATTAAAGCGAAAGGAGGAGCTTGAAAATAAAAAATCTATACCTTGGAGCAAGATCTTTGCAGCGTTTTAAACATTCATAGAATAATTCTTCAAACACATCACAGTCTCTAATATTAGTAGCATCAGATAATATGGATCGTGGAACAGCTTCTAAACCTATATGATATAATTTCTTAGATTTAGCTTTTAAAGCAGTTACTATATCACGATAACTTTCATCTCCTCTGATTTGAGCTAAAAAGAGTATTTAAAATAGCTTACAAGAAGTAAATTTCTTAACATATTGATCTGACCCATATCGATTGACAGAATTTTCAAATTTATGTCTAGGAATTTGTTGCAAAAGTTTGTGAAATAGAATATTTTGATGCATATCAGTTGAACCTATTGTTTTGTTTGATCAACAATAAGCTTAGCTATTAAGCTTTATAGGTTCAACCTTTATTTTTTAGATTTTAACCGGACACGAGTGATATCAATTATATGAAATTAATAATATGCTTTTTAAAAAGGACTTGTTAATGGCTAGATCTGATTCAAAGAGCATAGCTGATTAATTAATAAAAAACACAGGACGGCTTTGATATGAAAAGACTTTTATTTGTTACAGGTGAAGGCATAGGAAATTTCATTCAGTGTATACCTGTTTTACGTACAATAGAAGAGAACCTAAAATTTTCTGGTGTGGACATATGGCACGCTTATGGATCATACTCCATACCCAAAAATCTTATACCTTACATAGATAACATGTTTATTGGTCATGAGTTACAAAACATCGACTTTAATAAATATGAGGGTGTAGTTACTACCTCTTGGACGGAAAAATATGTTAAAACTCATATAAAGTTACCTCAGATAGCAGATGTACACCCACTCAGCATGACTTCCTCAGAAATAAGTACATATCTGAAAATAGCAAAAGATTTAGGAGTCAAAGAAGATAATTACATATGGCATGGTAAATGCAATTATAATTATGTTGATGAGGAATATGATGTTGTCATAAGTAATGGATACAATTATTTAGGCCGATCACAATGGGGAATAAAATCTTATCCTTATTATGATAAAGTAGCTTCAATTTTAAAAGCTAAAGGTTACAAAGTATGTTCCCTTGGAACAAAAGAAGAATATGTTCCAGGTACAGTGAACAAAACAGGATTACCTCTTCTAGACAGTTTAGGTTTAATAAAAAATAGCAAAATGTTATTAAGTAATGACACAGGATTATACCATTGTGCCAATGCATTAGAGATTAATAATATAGTTATATTCACAGCAACTTCAATTTTAAAAAATTACGATGAAAGGTTTCATAAATATAGCAAAATAATAAATAAAGGATTAGAATGCCAACCCTGCCAAAAAGAAGGACGTTGGCTAAAAGATTGTAAAGATTGGCCATGTAAAGAAATTGGAGCGGAAATAGTAGCTAAAAAAGTTATGGAGGATTTATGATAATATTACAAGTTGCTAAGTCCCACAATAAATGAGAAAGGAATATCCAAATATTCTCAAATTATCAGATAAATAATATCCCGCTTTACCTTATGTACGGAGGTGCAAACCTTTCCAGATTCCAGAATCCAAGTTTAGATTTTGGAAAGCTTTTCGGTATTTATTCTATATTTTCATCCCAACCACTTAATTTCATTCAACCCTACTTTTTTGGCATAACTTTTGTATATAAAATTTTTCACATCAACTTTTTAAAGCTAATTTATGCCTTCTGTTCCAAGATCTGCTATTTTGCAGGATAATTGTTATTTTCATGTTACTCTTAGATTCCATAACTATGACTGGGCACTGGAACCAGTTTGGGCTAAGAAGCTTTATTATGACCTCCTATGCAAATACAAAGATGAGTACAATGTACAAATAAATAATTATAATCTCATGGATTCGCATCCACATCTGAAGGGGAAGCTTGGTCTGCTCAAAGATTTTTCTGCCTTTTTCAGAAGGGTTCATTCTATCTTTGCAAAGGCTTACAATAAAGCAAAAAAAAGGCGGGGACAGGTTTTTCTTGACAGATTTGTGTCTCAACAGCTTGAAAGACATGATGATATGGTTAATGTTGCTGCCTACATTGACCTAAACCAGGTTAAAGCAGGAATGGTCAAACATCCATCACAGAACAAGTTTTCATCCTATGCTTATTATGCTGAAGGTAAGGAGGATCCATTAGTTACTCCATCACCAATTTATGAAGGCCTGGGCACCACTCCAAAAGAAAAACAGAAAAAATACCAGGAGCTGATTGAATCATTTATGGATGTCTGGGAGGCGGTCAAGGAACGATTGCATGAAGAATGCAAATATTTTATTGGTGAATCAAGTTGGGTAAATGAAAAAAAAGCAGGCTTAAGTAAAATCATGAAAGATAAGTATCAAAAATGGAGGAAGAGGTTCAAGGAGCGGCAAAAGCAGAGCCAGTAAGAATGCATAATTTCGGTCCTTTTTATCTGAATAACTTCTACAGGTCTACCTGATTTAGAAAATATTTCAAAATACACAT
>JBDREC010000073.1:0-5805 GCA_043820105.1 Pseudomonadota bacterium | reverse complement strand
TAAAAACAGGTAATAAAGCTTCAGTAGCTCAATGTATTTATAGATTTGTCTTGAAAATGGAGAAAGAAAAAGAATTAAAGGAAAGAATACTTTGCATAAAAGGGAATTTGTTGTCGAATGTCAAGGCCTGACCCTTCGCCCACAGATGAAGTTTATTGATACCTTTTCTTTTGGAAAAGATAAATACTTTAGAATGATGAGAAATGTTGCTTTACTTATTAATCACATAATGCCTGAGCTTATGCCTAAAGAAGAAATGTCCAGTGGGCTCAAGGAACTTGATGCTTGGCTTGATGATAATGGTGCCTTTGCTGCTGACCCTACTATGTGCATTGCTTGTATCAAGCAGTAAAATTCATATTGACAAATCTTTAAAGACTTGGTGTTCAATAAGGTGTTCCTAAATGTAAGCATTGAAAGGAATACAAGGTCATGGATAAAAAGTGCGCTCTTGTTGTTGGAGCTAGCTCTGACATTGGTTTAGAAATTGTTCAAACTCTAGCCAATTTAGGCTATAATGTAGCTGCTCACTATCTAAATAACGCCAATAATCTACAAAAAATTAAGACAGAATATGATAGTCATGAAAATTCGATAGAACTTTTTAAACACGATCTAAAAGATCATAAAAATGCATCAAGTCTAGTGAATGAAGTTGTTGATAAGTTTGAATCAATAGATGTTTTAGTTAATGCAATAGGTCCATTTTATTATCGTGATATTCTAGAAACAAACCCTGAAGAATGGAAAGAAGAAATTGATCTTAACTTGAACGTTGTATTTAATGTTACTGCCTATGCCAAAGATCATTTGATAAAATCAAAAGGACATATCGTAAACTTTGCTTATTCAGGCGCGGAAAATAAAAAGGCATATCCAATGTCAGCTGGCTATTGTTCTGCAAAAGCTGGAGTAGTTGTTTTAACTAAATCCCTGGCTGCTAAGCTGGCTCCCATGGGAGTTAGAGTAAATGCTATTAATCCAGGTCTTATTGAAGCTAGCACAACAACAGAAAAAGAAAGAGAAGAAATGGCAAAAAGCATTCCTTTTGGTAGACCAGGAACCCCAAGGGAAGTTGCTGATGTGCTTAATTGGATTTTAACTGACAGTCCACAATATATGACAGGTGCTTTTATACCTATAGCAGGTGCATGGGAATATTGATTGAGTTTTATGAGATGCCCTTAATATAGCATTTTATGATTCTGCAAATTATAGTGCTAATTAGCATTATTAAATATAAAACTAGGGGTAATGTGAAATGATAACATCTAAGATTAAGACAGCTGTGTATAAAAAGGTATGGTTTGTTTTTCTATTAATTCTTTTTCTATTTTTCTTAAATGGTACTTCAGCTATATCTCAAACAGAGAAACCTTTAATCATACCTTACACAAGTGACTATCCACCTTTCTTTTTTAGTGACGATTCAAAAAAACCAAAGGGTATTATTATTGAGTTTTGGCAATTGTGGTCTCGAAAAACTGGCATTCCAGTAGTTTTTAAGAAGACTGATACATGGCATCAGGTGATAAATCTTGTTAAGGATGGAAAAGCTGATGTAATTCCTGGAATTTTCTATACCAAAGAAAGAGATGAATTTTTAGACTACTCACAGGACTATAGTGAAGTTAAAACCTCTATATTTGTTCATAAATCAATGAAAGCAAAATCTTTGGAGGATGTTGCTGATGAAGATATTGGTGTTGTTAAATCTGATAGAACAGAATATCAGTTGAAAATAATTTTACCCAGTCCAAAGTTAAAAGTTTATGATGGTTTTGAGGAGCTTATTAAAGCAGCTGTTGAAGGTGAGATTAAAGTTTTTGCAATAGATTACCCTTGTGGTAAATACTTTCTTCAAAAGTATAATGCCGTCGAACAATTTCCAGCAATGCAAACCATTTTTGTAGCAAAATTCCATGCTGCGGTTAAAGAAGGCAACAACTACTTATTGCTCAAAATAATTGATGGAATTGAAAAGATAAAAGAAGCTGAAATTAAAGAAATCTTTGACCGATGGAAACCACAATCTTTTGCTATTCCTGTTTGGATTTTAAAATATTTGTTGCCAGGTATCGGTTTATTGATAATATTTTTATTTTTAATAATTCATACTATTCTTTTAAAGAAAACAATACGTAAAAGAACTGAAGAACTTAAGCTTGCTCAAGCTGCCAAATTAGATGCAATAGGGCAAACCACAGCAGCACTGGCTCATGATATCCGTAAGCCATTTACTAGTATCAAGTCAATACTTTCAATGTTTGATAAGTACAAAAAAGATCCAAAATCACTTTTAAAAGCTAAAACTATGGTGAATCAAACGATTATTCATGTGGAGAAGATTATTTCAGATATTTTAGACTTTTCAAGAGAAGTAAAGGTAGAGGTTAAATCTGAAGCTATTGTTAGCATTATCGATTTTGCAATTAGATTTACATCACAGTCATTTAAGAATGTTACTGTGGAGTTTCAATATAATCTTAAAAATAAATTTAAACCATTATGTGATGATGAGAGAATGGTCCGAGTTTTTGGAAATATTATAGGAAATGCAATTGAGGCAATTGGAAAAAATGAAGATGGTCTTATTTGGGTTTGCACGAAAGATATAGAAAAAAATGATAAGGAATTTGTTGAAATTAAGGTTGGTAATAATGGACCATGTTTTGCTGAAGAAGACATACCTAACCTTTTTAAATCATTTTTTACTAAAGGGAAAAAAAGAGGGACTGGATTAGGGCTAGCTTCGGTGGAGAAAATGGTTGTTCTACATAATGGAACCATTGTTGCTAGAAATGCACTAGATAAAAGAGGTGTTGAGTTTGTTATTTTGCTGCCTTCCTCAAAAGAAACTGAAGAACATAAGACTTATTACCTACCAAAGGATATTAATGAAATTTTGATTGCACAGTATGTCCCTGAAGAAGATAATTATGACAACAAACTTCACTTTTTATCAGATAAAGATAAAATACAAGTAGCTTTGTTAGAAGATGAAACACTATACAGAGCTTTTGTTAGAAATATTATCCAGGATAATGAGGTTTTAAATAAATTAATAAGCCTTTATGATGTTAATAATGTTGATGACTGCATCAGGCTTGTGGAAAAGGAACAAATTGAATATGCAATAGTTGATATTGACTTAAATGATGACAAAAATGGATATGATTTTTTAAATGAAGCAAAAGAAAAAAAGTTAGATGTAGTTTCTATGGTTCATTCTAACAGGTATTTAGAAGAAGAAATACAAATGGCTTATGATTTAGGGGCTAAGTCTTATGCTAGCAAACCTCTTAGCAATGAACAGCTTGTAGATTTTTTATTTAACTGCCTGAAGGGCACAGAAGCTAGAGGAGGTCGCGAGCAGGGGGTGGATCAACTTGAGAATATAAAGCCAGAACTTTGTGTGTTTATTGCTGACGATAATCTTATTATGAGAGAATATATACATAATCTATGTGTAGAGGTTTTAGGAAAATATAACTGCAAATACTATAAATTTGAGAATCCATATGAGGTATTAAAAGAATTTGAAAATAAGCAGCCAGACATTGTTATAAGTGATAATCATTATTCTATTGGGATTGACTTGCTCGGAGTAGAGCTACTTAAGATGATAAGAGAGAAAAATAAAGATGTGCTTTTATATCTATGTTCTGATCTTAGTAAAGAAGAGTTGCAGGAAATGCGTTTAAAAAGCAAAGCAAATGGGTGCTTTAATCCTACTGTAACTAAGAATGAGCTTGCAAGCATTATATTAGGTAATATTAGTGACTACTTAAAAAATAAAGAATCATCTTTAAAAACGGATAAACACGAAATTTCAAAATATTTTCATGATATCAATAAACCAATCTTAAATACTTCAATTGTGTGCAATATGTTAACTAGAGATAATGGAAATGCCATTGAAGTTGGAAATAATAAACAATTGATGGAATTAAAAAAATCATATTTAGTATTTAAGAATACTTTTGAACAAAACAAACAAATCTTTGAAAAATATACTGAGATATTGTCAAATGACTTGAAATACCATTATGAAAAACAATATGAATTTCTTGGAAAAATCCTAGAAAAATCAAACTATGCGGACTTTTTTAATAAAGAAAACATATATAATACTAATCAGAAAGTGAGTGAGTTTTTGACTAAAAATAAGGAATATTGTGAGCTTATAAGAAAAAAGCTTGATTGAAGCGGGTCATTGTTATTGAAATTTCCTTTCCTTTAAATATTTTAGTGAAAGTAATACATAATTATTACAAAACGTTAGCGTTAGTACTATGTTAATTTGAGTGCATTTTTGAGTGCAATTGCTGTTTGATTAATTTCAAATGATATAATTTATGATAGACATTAAAATAAATTGCAATTTTTTAGTAATTTGTAAATAAAAGATGAAGAACAAATTAAAAGGTTTATATGTTTTCAGAGACATTTAAAGATTTTAGAACAATATCAAAGGAAATCATTATAGACCGAAAGTGCATGATTACTATTCCCAGTATTACTTATTTGTATTCAATTTATAATGTGCTTTTAATGCTAGACCATATTTATAAGTCTGAGCTTAATTCTTATGATATGCGAATAAAGGATGAGCTTAAGATATTAGGTAATTTTGACCTAAAGATTGGTTTTTTGACAAGGATTCATGGTTTTACAAACTTAATTTGCACAATAGAGGGAATATTGGTGAGGTCGTTTTTAGAAACGAAGAAATATTGCTCAAAAAATATAAAGAATTTCAAAAAGAAGCAGTATAAGCATGATGATCTAAGGGAAGAAGTTGAGGATTATCGACTATGGAGAAATAAAGTATTTGCTCATACATCATTTTCATCACCTGAAAAATATATAAAACTTAATTTTTTGTGTGATACTTGTCTAAAAAAAATACAGGAAAAGAATGCTAAATGTAAAGATAATATAAGTATTCAATTATCTTCTCTTGAGAATGGCTTTGGGAGCACATGTTCAGTTCATAATGGGTATCTACAATTACCAGGTGCTACTGTTTCAGTTTCAGGTGAGTCTGTTGATCTACCTACAATTGGAATAGTACATTCATCATCTAGGATTGTAAAGCATTATGAAAAATGGTTTGAATTATTTAAGTCATTATATTGTGAATTGGAAAGCGAAAGATAAAAAGACAAATGTTGTTTTAAAAAGATAAAATATGATACTTATGAAAATTATATTTTAACTTTACTTGGGATTGCTTTGAAAGATACCATATTAACTTTAATTAAATTTGGAAAAAAAGAACATATTGAATCTCTTCAAAAAGAAGGTAAAATGTTCATAAATACAATATCTTATTTTAGGAAATATGAAGGGAGTAATCAAAATAACGTAAAATATAAAAATGAATGTTTACAGAATTTATATCAATCAAAAGATGTACAAGTTTTTATGAACGAAAAAAGAATAAACAACTTAACTGGACAGGTTAAAATGAAGATCGATTGTTTTGATGATTATAAACTGTTTTGCATGTATTCATTAAAGACAGCAAGATATCCAGATTTTAATAAAGAAGATATCATCGTTGATAAAAGAAATTTTGAATTTGGGGACTACTGTTTGCTATTGCTGGAACCAAAAGAATTTTTAAATAGAGTGAAATTTTATCGAAACCAAAAAGAAGGGTCAGGCCTTGACAATCTACAACAAAATATATACAAATCTATCATTATCAAGTTAAATAAAGAGCTAAATAAATGCCAAGACCTCCAAGAATTGAATATGATGGTGCCTGGTACCATTTAATGAACAGAGGGGGAAGTA
>JBDREC010000072.1:0-2165 GCA_043820105.1 Pseudomonadota bacterium | reverse complement strand
TTTTATTGTCTCCCTTGTTTCACCAGGCAGGCCTAAAATAAACGAAGCAAGGGTCTTATAGCCCATTTTATTGGTCATATGGATTGTTTGAACTGCTTTTTCCTTTGAAATGCCCTTTTTTACCCTCCTTAAAATATCAGTATTTCCGGATTCAATCCCAAATAACATGCTGAAGCAGCCAGCTTGTTTCATCAGTTTTGCCAGTTCTTCATTAATTGTGTCAACACGCGAAAAGCAGTACCACTTAATTTTAATCTTTTTGTCAAGTATCATCTGACAAATTGTTTTAGCTCTATTCTTATTTATTGTAAAAGTATCATCAACAAATATAATATAATTGATATCATATTTATTAACAACCTCTTCAATTTCACTAACCACATATTCAGCACTGTGCATCCTGAAATTATATCCAAGTGTCTTAAAGGAAGCGCAGAATGTGCATCTTGCTGGACAGCCCCGGCTTGTTATTATGTGAGCACCAGGAACACCTAAATCCAAATGAACATTCGGCCTATAGTTTTTTAAGTCAACTAATTCACGGGCAGGAAAAGGTAATGTATCAAGTTTTTCAATATAAGGCCTTGGTGGAGTGCTAATGATATTTCCATTTTCTTTATAATATAAACCCTTTATATTACTATATGGTTGCTTTTTGTCTTTCAAGGCGTTACAAAGCTCAAGCATGGTGTATTCGCCTTCTCCATATACGATAAAGTTGAATAAATCGTAATTTTTTAATATCTGCTCGGAAGCGGAAGATGCGTGAATTCCACCCAGAACAATAGTTGCAAATGTATTATTCTTAACAATCTGAGCAATCTTTACCGCTCCTTTGAAATTAGGAGTAGCACATGATATGCCGACAACATCAGGTTTTTCCTGTATAAAATATTCTTTTATCTGTTCTTCATTAAGCTTTTCTATTTCAGGCTCAAATATTTTTACGAGATACCCGTTCTGCCTTAAAATTGAAGCAATATAGCCAATTCCAAGTGGAAAAGAAAAATTATCGCCTATATTCATTACACCATATATGTCTAAATAAGGCGAATTGACTAAAATTATTACCTTCTTCTCCATAATAATAATGGCATACCTTTAATTAAATTAGACATTTACTAAGACCTAACCTTCATTAGTATGTCAAGATAATTGAATATCAACTTAAATTTGATGGGATTCCTTATGAGCCATATGAATATCTCTATTGCTTTACCTGGCCTTAAATAAAATCTTTTCCAGGACTCATGATAAAAATATTCTATGTCACTATCTTTCAAATTATGATATTTGCTATCTTTAATCTTATATAACTCTGTTCCTTCCAGTACTGCCAGTTTATAAAATTTAGCGATTGTCGGATTAGCTTTCAAAGCGAAATCAATATTATTTGATAGAGATTCCCTGGTTTCTCCAGGCAAACCAAAGATAAAATCCAAATAAACCAAAAATCCCAGCTTTTTAGCATTAGCGATCAATTCCAATGTTCTTTGAGGCGACATTGGTGACCGTTTTACCCGGGTCAATACTTCCGGACTAGCAGACTGTAATCCTATTTTTATGGTATTACAACCTGCTTTTTTCATTAAAGAAAGTATCTCATAGGAAGTCCCTTTTGGATCGGAAATACAGCTCCACTTAATTTTCAGTTTTGCCTTTATTAATTTTTCGCAAAATTCTTTTACCCAATTACTGTCCAGAGTAAATATATCATCAATAAAATCAACATATCGAACTTTATATTTCTGATGAACTTCTACTATTTCTTGCTAGACATTTTCCACGCTTCTTCTGCGGACTTTTCTTCCCCAAAACGCTGGTGATGCACAGTAGGTACAACTCATTGGACATCCCCTGCTGGTTAATATAGTAGCAAAAGGCTTTCGGGAATTAAAATTATATCTTTCATGATAGTCGTCAATTTCCAATTTTGACCTATCAGGGAAAGGTATTTCGTCCAAGTCTTCTATCATTTCTTGTGGAGGAGTTGTAACCAACTTCCCTTGTTCTTGATAAGTAACTCCTTTTAGTTCCTTTTTGGAAAGCTTGCCATCTAAATACATGGCAATCTGCATTACTGTTCTCTCTCCTTCTCCATGACATAGGAAATCCACCATATCATTCTCAAAAAAAGTGTTCCAGCTAAAGAAGAAGGTCCTCCT
>JBDREC010000071.1:0-2757 GCA_043820105.1 Pseudomonadota bacterium | reverse complement strand
TTAAATAAATTGCTAAACACTACTATACTTGAAAGTAACTACTTTGGGGTGAATAAAAAAATGAAGAAAGAGATTTTGATTTTAATTAGCGTTTTATTTTTTGCAGGAACCATAACAGCATTTAATTCAATAGAAAAAACTAAAGGAATCCCAGCAACAGAAACTGAAATGGATGAAACAAGAGGATTAAATTATAATTTGTGCACAGGAGAAATGACCCCTTCATGGGATGACAATGGAGATCTGATGTGGTTTTATGGGGGAGATATAATAACAGAAGAACCAGGAACATGCAATTCAAGGGTAAGACAATATTATCCAGATGGAGAAATTGACATGAATTTAGCTACTTGGGCTTCACAAAACGATGTGCAAAGATTCTCAGGCTTAACTTTTCCTGAATGGGCTTGGAGAATAGGAAAATACGTTGAAAAAGATTTTAACTGGAGCAAAGACACAAACTATTGTTTTGTAGAAACATACACTACAAGACACAAGACAGGACAGCAATTCCCTTTAATGCACGACAGTGGAATACCATTTGATAATAGCGGCATACTGACCTGGTTATATGAATATTTAGGAAACAATAATTGGGATGAATTAGACTACCAAAAAGTCCGCCCAGAAGTGATAAACCTGAACTCTCCATTAATTGATTTCACTACAGACAGGCAAGATTACACTCTTCCCGAAGGACAGGAAACAATTCCAATGACTTTAACAATGACAGATGATGACCTGTTATGCGGAAAACCTAACTGGTTTTTGGCAGCTGGAGCAGAATACCAGAGCTCTGAAACATTTGAAGTAGTGATTGACGGACAGGCATTAGATTCAACACAGCCAAACAGCGGAGCATTCGGAGTAAACTTAACTCAAGGAAACCAGGGAGAAATAACTTTTGACTGGAATGCAATAGCATACACTCCAGGAGAATACGACTTAAACATTACAGTAACAGATACTGATGGGTACCATCAAAGAATAGGTTCAGGGTTTGGAGCTGAAATAGGTCCTTTTATAGTGGAAGAATTTGGCACACCAATAACCAAAACAATCCACTTAACAGTTGAAGGGCAACCACAGGCATTCTGCGGAGACATTGATGGAAGCGGAAGCCCGGAAATCAACATAGCAGATTTGGTGTACTTAGTTGACTACATGTTCAACCAAGGGCCAACACCAGTTCCTTTATGGGTTGCAAACGTGGATGGACTATTCGGAGATGAAATAAACATTGCAGATTTAGTGTATTTAGTTGACTACATGTTCAACCAAGGACCAGCACCAACATGCGGAAGGTAAAAACCTTCCATTCTTTTTCTTTTTTTTAAAACAAACAATTAAATTTAATTAATGCTTAATTATTAAGAATGAAAAAAATAATTCTTGCCTTAATATTCTTGTTTGTTTTATCTGCTGCCAGTGCATTTGAAACAAACGTGCAAATAACTGCAACAGAAGAAACTGTTCCAACACAAGAATACTGGCATTGGATTAAACTAAATTGGGATTACACTGGGCCTTTATCAGGCACTGACTGGAGGGAATGCGATTTTTCCAGCCCAGACAAAAACTATGGAATAGCGCTGAAACTTGATACAACACACTTTTATGCAGATTCATTAATGGAAGAATTCGGACCAATAACAAGCACTCCAAAATGCGACATTGACGGAAACCAAATGAGATGCTCAGCAGAAACAATTTATTTTGCAAAACTCAAAACAAAAGACTATCCTGCAGGACAAGACATTACTCTTCCAATAAACTTAAGGGGAAAATGCGGGGTAATAGATGACCCACAAGCAGCTTTTCCAATAGATATGAATTACAATTATAATTTTACAGTAAACACAAGCTATGCAAATTTGGTTCCAGACATAAATTCAATCAGCAGATGGGGAATAAGAATAGACCACCCATTAGAAAAATCTGCTGAACTAAAAGTAATAGCACATGACCCGCAAGAAAGCAATATAACTGGATTTGACTGGAAGTATCCAAGTGACTGCCCTAAAGTCTCTGCAACTGGTTCAGGATTGGAAACTCCTGACGCAAACTCTGAATTAAGTTTGAGTTGTCAAAGTGAAGGAATAAAACTGATTGTGGTTACAGCAACAAACCAAGAAGGCTATACAGGACAGGAAGCGTTTTTCAGTTATTTTACTGACAATAATGATGAAGTTGAATTTGAGTTGGATTACGATGATTTTATTGTTCTGCCGAACTCAGGAGCGATTTACTATGAAGGGGTTTACCAGCATTTTGATTACAGGTTAGCTAAAGTGAAAGCAAAAACCTTTATAGTACTAAAAGATACAGGAACAGGAATGCCAGAAGAATTAAGCAGGAATATTAACATTATTTCAACTCCATTTATTTCAATTCAAAATTCTTTTTGCCCTCAAAAAAGCTTTTACAACAAAGAAGCATTCACAGGAAAAGACTTTCAAATAAAAAACAAGCAGTTTAATTTATACTGCCTGCCGGGAAACCATGAAATAAATTTAGAAGTAGGAGGAAAATACTCTAATGGAATGAATTTTGTTTTAAATCAGGACCTGAATTTCGTTGTGCCTGACTTAAATATTCATGTAATTGGAATGAAAACAACCCAAGAAAATGCCATAAATTATGGAATTGTTTTTGGAGAAAACAGACAAATTGATTTAAATATAATAATAAACAATTATTCTCCTGAATTCATTGAAATAAATGACGTAAATCTGTTTTATTTGGAGTACACAAGCC
>JBDREC010000070.1:0-2336 GCA_043820105.1 Pseudomonadota bacterium | reverse complement strand
AACTGACTATTTCTGTACCGAAAATAAGCCATATTCAAGTTACATAGTTGATTTCTAGGCTTTTGAGCCTTTAAGACAAACAGATTTAAACATGATTAGGAAAAACATTATGCATCGTGTGTTATTTTTTCCTTTTTTGATAATGACCTTGACAGAACCGTTAAGCAAAAGACGCTCTGCATAAAACATTTGACATTATTGAAGATCTGGCTTAGTGTTTCCACATTATTTTTTACAGAAATACTAAATCTACAAACTTCTGGGGTTGGTAAAATGAAACAAATTCTTTATAAATCTAATAATCATTTCTCGTTTTTACCAGATTCACTCTGTCTTAATTACAAAAAGGTGTATAAATGTGCAAAAAAGACAACATAGCAATTAATTTTACAAGCGAAACTTATAAAAAGTGGCACGAAAAATATGTAAATGCAACTAATGAAAAAGATTTAGTTGAAAAAAATATTAGAAAACATATCTTTCCATTAATCCCAGAAAAATCCAATTTTCTTGATATAGGTGCAGGTGATGGGAATCTTACTTTGAGATTTTTAAAAGATTTTAAAAAAACAACTGTTGTTGAACCAATCAAAGAAGTTAAAGACACATTCATAAATTTGGGAATTGAATTCATAAACTTGAATTTTCAGGATACTGAGATTAACGATAAGTTTGATTTCATCTTGTGCAGCCAGGTCTTCTGGCTTGTTGAAAGAACTAATCAAAAAGCTTTTATTACTAAAATGAGAAATTTACTATCTGAAACTGGGAAATTGGCTATTATTATGGTTTCTCCAATAGGTCAGTCTTATGATTTCTATAAAAGATTCTTTTATAATTATGATACTACAACCCACGATATCCTTATTGACTTGCATGAAATGAATTTAAAGGCTGAGATTATTCCAATAAAATTTTCATTTGGCACTGAATCATTTGATGATTTTTTTGATATTTTAAAGCTTTTTACAGTTGAAAGCTGGCTTCATCCTAATAAAAAAAGCTCCCAAGAAAAATTAAAAAAAGAAACCATTGATATTGATAGTTTTACCAAAACTCAACTTTTAGGGATTGAGGAATTTATAAAATCAAATTGCAAGACAATTGCAGGAAATTTCAAGATGGATGAAGAAATTGATATAATTACTGTTTCTCGACAATAAATTAAAAGATGGAGCATATTATAAAATGGTATACAAAATTTTTATTTTTGCCTTATTAGCAATATTAGGTTTTATTTTAGCTACACTGGGTCTTATTTCTTTTCCTGTTTTCCACAACATCAACTATTTTTGGCCAGCTGCTGTTGTTCAAGCTGTTGGGTCTATATTATTTGGTTGGGTTGGAGTAATAGCTGGAACAGTTTTTCCAATTTTTTCAAACTTCGTCACTGATTCAAGCTACCAATCAGTGATTTTATTTACACCAGCAAACTTCATTCAAAGTTGCTTGCCATTATTAATATTAAAAAAACTAAGACCAAATTTGGTCTTAAAAGGCACAAAGGATTTTATATTATTCTCAATATTAGTAGCTCTTATACCTCAATTGATTGGAGGATTTATCTCATCGTCTTTGCTATTTTTGTTAGGTGAACTTACTACAGCTTCTGACTTTTCTAAGATGCTATTACTTTGGATTTTTGATTCTGTTCCATGGATTATTTTATTTGGATATCCATTATTAAAAATATTTGTTCCAATTTTAAAAGAATCAGGATATTTATACAGCCTGAATAAGCAATAAAATTTGGATTTTTTTTGGTAAAGGGAGTCATATTATGAACAATATACTTAAAAAATATATATACAACCTTTCTCTTTTTCAAAAGATCTTTTTCTCATTACTTTTCGTTGGCATGGTACCAGTCATTATAGTTGGATCCATAATAATTTTGACAAGTTTAATTAACTCTCTAAATATAAGTAAAATAAATATAATAGCTATAACCATCTGTTTTTCTCTTTTTATATCTCTTTTTATATGTGGCTTGCTTTTTCCCTTTATAATTAACCCAATAAAAAAGCTAATGCTTGGAATTGATAGGATTTCAAATGAAGATTTTAATTATAAAATTGAAATTAAAAACTCAGATGAATTTGGGAAATTGGCTAATGCTTTTAATAATATGGCAATTAAATTAAATAAAAATATAAAGCAAAAAGAAAATTTCATGAAACTAGCTCATGAACGCGCCAAACTCGCAGCAATTGGCCAAACTACACAAATGTTAGCTCACGATGTTCGCAAGCCCTTTACAAGCATGAAATCTCTTCTGAATATGCTAGACAAGTTTAAAAAAGACCCAAAAGCACTTGAAAAAGCTAAAATCACTG
>JBDREC010000069.1:0-3180 GCA_043820105.1 Pseudomonadota bacterium | reverse complement strand
AAATATAGAAAAGAGAAATCAATAAATCCTAACCTTAAAATTAAGGATTTTTTGAAAAACATCAATATTAAAAGGATATTCAGGAGAAAGAAAAATCTAAAAAAAAGATGAAACTAAGTAAATGCTTTAAGCACGCATTTGGAATGGTTCTGCACAGCAAGATTAGAAGTTGGCTGACTATACTTGGAATAGTGATAGGCGTTGCTTCAGTTGTAGCAATCATGTCTATAGGTGGTGGCATGCAGGACACAGTGACTCAACAGTTAGGGGGTTTAGGAGGAGATATTCTAACACTTAGCGCTGGCTCTTCAAGAGGTTCCAGTATATTTGTGATGAGGGGAAGGGATGGTGGAACAAGTGGTGCCACCGCAACTGATAAGGAAATTGTTCTTGGCAGAACTGATTTGCAGGCATTAAGGGGGATACCCGATATTGCAATCATCGATACTAACATTAAAGGTAATGTCAAAATATCCTATCTAGGAAAATCTGGCTCTGTCTCATTGACCGGAGTTGACCAAAAAGTATGGGCTAGGATAACAACCTCTAAAATAAAAGAAGGCAGAATGCTTGATTCTGCTGACCAGAATGTTGTTGTGATTGGCGGAAGGCTGGCTGAGTCATACTTTGACAAGCCAATAGGCATTAATCAAATGATTACAATAGAAGAAAATGTTTTTAGGGTTGTTGGAGTACTTGATGATACAAGCACTAATATCTATATGCCGATACAGATGGCTTATCAGATGCTTGATGACAAAGAAAATGGAGTCTATGACTCCATCGTTATAAAAGTTAGGGATGAAGACAAATTGGATGAAACTATTGAGAAAATTGAAACAAAACTAATGATGGTAAGGCATGTTACTGAAAAAAACAAGGACTTTTCAATAAGCTCAAACAAGCAGATGACGGAAACAAGATCAGAAATGATGTCGTCAATGAATGCTTTCTTAATAGCTATTGCAGCTGTCTCATTAATTGTGGGGGCTGTTGGCGTAGCAAATACAATGTTCACTTCTGTCCTTGAAAAAACTAAAGAAATTGGCATAATGAAGGCCATAGGAGCAAGGAACAAAGATATTATGTCTATCTTCTTGCTCAATGCTGCACTTATTGGTCTTGTTGGAGGTTTTCTTGGGATTATTTTTGGAACAATACTTTCTGGAGCATTGCCAGCTTTGATGGGTGAAGTAAGCATGATTAGAGGAGGAACATTTGTTTCAATAGATTCAATGATTATAGCACTTTCAGTTTCAGTAATTATTGGAATAATTGCAGGATTTGTTCCTGCTTATCAGGCTTCTAAACTAAAGCCTGTAGATGCTCTAAGATATGAGTAGTAAGTATTTCTCATAAAAAACCTTAAATACCCTAAGAATACTTCTATTCATATGCAACTCATAGAATCTTTTTCAGGTATCAGGGGTATTTATGATGATGGCTTAGGTGAAAAAGTTGCTGCTAGATATGCTTATTCTTACCTTTCATTATTGAAAAGCAAATATAAAAATAAGAAATTAAATATAGTTATTGGAACAGATACAAGACCTTCTAAAGACATACTAAAAAATGCTGTCATGGAAGCATTGGACTGCGATATTATAGACATTGGCATATCATCTACACCCACAACAGAATTTGCTGTTAGATATTTTAAAGCTGATGGTGGAATAATAATAACTGCTTCCCATAATGAGCCTTATTGGAATGGTTTCAAATTTCTGGATAATGATGGAGCTGTCTTAAGGACAAAAGATATGGAAAAAGTCATCAAAACATATAACAAAATAAAAAAGCTAAATGATGAAAATTTCCTCAGCAAACATATTTACAAAAATAAAGATTCAAAAAAGGTAATAATAAAAAAAATATTCAAAAAATACAATGAAATAAACAATGCATATTCTGATTATGTTCTAAGCTTTATCTCAAAAGAAGACAAAGACAAGATAAAAAACGCTAAATTAAAAGTTATTATTGACCCAAATGGAGGAACTGGAATCATTGCCAAACCGATTCTTGAAAAGCTTAACATCCAAGTTCATGGAATCAATATGAAACACAGCATTTTTAACAGGGTTATAGAGCCTACTGAAGATTCTTTATTGTATCTTTCAAATGAAGTAAGAGATAAAAAATATGATTTTGCTGCTGGCTTTGACTGCGATGCTGATAGGGTAGAAGTAATGACAGCCAAAGGCTTGGTTTCTGGAAACCATTTGTTAGCATTAATTGCAGATGACATACTAAAAAACTCAAAAAACAAAACTATTGCAATAAATGACGCAACTTCATTAGTAGTAAGAGAAATAGCAAAAAAATACAATGCAAAATATATTGAAACTCAAGTTGGAGAAATAAACGTTGTTGACAAAATGTATGAATTAAACGCTCCAATTGGTGGAGAAGGAAGCAGTTCAGGAGTGATTATACCTGATTCAAGATGCAGAGATGGTATATTAACCTTAATTTACTTATTAAAAATAATTGCAAATAAATGCAAAAAACTTGAAGATTTGGTTAAAGAGCTTCCGGAATTTTATAACATAAAAGAGAAAGTCGAAATTAAATCAACAGAATATGCTAAAATCAAGAAAAAATTAATAGCTTATTACAGAAAAAAACAATGTAATATAAAAGACACAAAATCAGGAAGCCTAAAAGTCTTTTTAGATGATAATTCATTTATTTGGTTCAGAGCATCAAAAACAGAAGCTAATGCGCTAAGGGTTATTTCAGATGCTCCAAAAAAGGCTCAATCAGAAGAAATAATGAAAGAAGCTCTAAATTTGATAGATTATCATCCCACTAATCTATAATGGGGTGGGAGGACTAATCTGGAAAAAACCGCCAATTAAAGGGTGGTTTTTGATAAGAATTAAATAGTAGTAAAGCCAAAAGGCATATATTAAGATGGGCGTGGATGATTATTGCAAGAAATGCAAAGTAGAAATGAAACTTATAAGAGAACAAGTAGTTGCTGGCACAAAATACAAAGTACTAAGATGTGAGAAGTGCAATCACCAGATCGCAAGAGCAGAAAACTAAAATAAATATAAACAAGTAATTCTGATTTAAATTTGTTCTAAAGAGAAAGGATTTATAAAACAAATGGATTTACCACTATATAATGAAAGTTAATAAATCAATTGAACAAATGATTGAAGAAATTGATTA
>JBDREC010000068.1:0-47132 GCA_043820105.1 Pseudomonadota bacterium | reverse complement strand
TTATGCCAAAAAAGTAGGGTTGAATGAAATTAAGTGGTTGGGATGAAAATATAGAATAAATACCGAAAAGCTTTCCAAAATCTAAACTTGGATTCTGGAATCTGGAAAGGTTTGCACCTCCGTACATAAGGTACATAAGGTATTTTACAATTTATTTTGCCCACTTTTTAGGCAGAATCTAATTAAAATCATTACGCAATAGGGTAGGTTTAATAATTAATAAAAAAACGAGGGAATAATACATAGGTTAGGCAAACTTTTCGCTACCTCACGCCACCAGTCCCGCAAACAGTTGGAGAATTTGAAGCACCGCTGGAACAATTTGCTCCTGGGTTGGTATAATAATAATCGCTACCACTACTACATCCCAATTCTCCATCATTACCTGTACCTGTAGCACAATAAAAAGCGTAGCTAGTCTGATTGTTAGAGTTGCCACTGTAGCATAATTCAACACCTTCTACATTAGCACTAGTGCCTGAATAACAACAAGCATTCCAACTAGTTCCACTAGAGTTTCCTGAGCCACTTACACATCCTAATAAACTTGTGTCTTTGCTTCCCAATGATTGTAGTCACGGACGAACCCAATATAATGATTTGCTTTTCATGATAAATCCTTTTACTTAAATATGATGTAAATATACAATTCCATAGTATTCATTGTCAAGTAATTTGGGATGAAAAATGGCTAAATGGCAAACTGGCACTTGATTTGCTGGATAACTTGTTTAGCGATAAGATTTTCATGACATTAGATGAGAAAAACAAAGATGAAGATTATTACATCCACAAACAATTTGAATTTGGTGAAAGCGAACTAGCACAAATTCATCCATATGCATTAAACATACTGATGGAAATTGCGTATATTTTTGAACAGACAACTTCTCCTCTTGACCAATAACTAATTTTCCACTATCAGGGGTTCATATTAATAAACAAATACATTAAACCTATGAACAGCAGACCCAATTATATAACACCAGCAGGTGAAAAAAAGCTGCGGGATGAGTTGAGCTTTTTGCTTAATGATGAACGTCCTAAGGTTGTGGAAGTTGTGGCCTGGGCTGCTGGAAATGGTGATCGTTCTGAAAATGGTGATTATATTTATGGGAAAAAACGGCTTCGAGAAATAGATAAACGCATTCGTTTTCTTATTAAAAGAATGGATCTTATTCAAATTATTGATCCTAAAAAACAAAAGTCTGATGTCATTGTCTTTGGTGCAACAGTTACAGTTGAAAATGAAGATGGCGATTTTAAGACTTATCAAATTGTTGGAATTGATGAAACTGAAGCAGGCCTTGGCAGGATTAGTTGGACTTCACCCATTGGCAAAGCCTTGCTTGGTCGCAAGGTCGGAGATGATGTTGAGGTTAAAGCCCCTAATGGTTTAATTGAATTATCCATTGTTAAAGTAGTTTATTGTTAAATAATATCACTCGAAATATTGATTTCATTATTTTCTATTCAAAGGAGATTTCATGATTGCAGTTGGACAAGTCAGCGACTTTATAGTTAACAGAGAAACAGAAGCAGGTTTCTATCTGCAAAGCATTTCTTCAGATGATGAAGTTTTAATGCCATCTCAAATGACACCACTAATGACTAAACTTGGCATGAAAATGAAGGCTTTTGTTTATCATACTACAAAAGGCACCCTAATAGCTACACCTGACATACCACATGCTTGCGTTGGTGAGTATGCTTTATTAAAAGCAGTTGATGTCCAGGATTTCGGTGCTTTTTTTGACTGGGGTCTTGAAAAAGATCTTTTAGTTCCAGGAAATGAGCAAAGAGTTAAGGTGGAAAAAAATGAATATCACCTTGTAAGGGTATGCTTAGAAGAATCAACAAATAGAATCTTTGGAACAACTAAACTAGGCAAACATATTGAGGCATCTTTTTTTGATATTGCCCAGGGTGATGAAATTAATATAGTTCCAGTTCTTGCCACTAATTTAGGTTATAAAGTTGTAATCAACAAAAAGTTTGTTGGATTAATTTATAAAAATGAAATCTTTCAACAAATTAAAATTGGTGACACTTACTCTGGAGTTGTAAAAAAGCTCAGAGAAGATGGCCTTGTTGATGCTGCCTTACAAGCTCAAGGACATAAAAATCCTTTTGAAGCAAAAGATAAAATCATAATTTTTCTTAAAAAAAATGATGGTAAATCAAGCCTAAATGATAAAAGTTCGCCAGGGGCCATTAAAGAAACGCTGGGCATGAGCAAGCAAACTTTTAAAAAAGCAATAGGCATGCTTTATAAAGATAGAAAAATACAAATAACTAAAGAAGGTATTGAGTTAAAGTTATTCAAAAGGAAATAGATTGAGTTTTGAAACTTGCAATTGTTCATTTGATATTTCACAATTAATTTATTAATATTTGCCATTAAATAATTTATTAATTGGAGAATTAAAATGAGCTGGAAAGCGAGATGCACAAAATACATAGAATATTTTAGGTTTTTTATTATCTTCTTGGCTATATTTATTTCAAATTATCTAGCTGCCCACCCTGTTGAAGCTTTTCATTATATGGCCATTTTAATAATCATAGGCTTTTCTGGAACAATAGCTTTTGAGGGTTTAATTTTAGGAGAATTTGCATCAGCTAAAATTGGATATACTCCAAGTAGAGCTTATCAAGTTCAATCAGCTTTATACAGCCTGGCAATAACTATTGCTGCAATAATTTCATTTGTTTTAAATTGGGGTTTATTCGCTGACCTTACGATAATCACTGTGTTATCATCTTTTTTAGTTCTTTCATCAACTAATCACGCTTATACTGCCATAAAAGATAAAAACTATAAAATCACAAACATTTTGCGCCCTATTATGACTTTAGCTTTTCTGGCGATTATTATACCTATGATGCTGAAAGCAATTAATTACTAGAAGAAAGAAGCATTGCCTTGTGGTTTTTCATTTCTTGGAAGCCTAATTTTTCATATAACTTGTATGAGTCACCATCAGCGATTAGCCCAATCCATTCCATTTTATGTGCTTTGCAGAAATTGATTAAGTTAGTTAGTATTTCTTTTCCAATTCCTTGTGAGCGATATTCTTTCATCACAACAACATCTTGAATATAGGCATCAGAAACTCCATCTGAAATCACTCGCCCCATTCCTATTGCTTTTTTTGTTTCTTTGTCCACTGCAACAGCAAAGGCAAACGAGTTTTCAATCATTCGAGGAAGCCTTTTTGCATTATTTTCTTCATACCACCAAGCCCCTGCTTTATAAAGATCAATGATTTCTTTTGTGGGCCAGGAATTGACAAATTTTATTTCTATCTTCATTCAGCCAATTTCCTTTAAGAGTTTTTCATGTTTTTTGTTCCAGTCTTCAGAGGTCACATCAGGACAAAAGGGATCGTCTTTTTTAATCTTTGGATTTCTTCCATAAAGATTAATTTTTCTTTTTATGCTAATAGCAAGATCATCACTCATATCTTCTTTTCGCATCCTCCAAGACCAATTATCTTTTGAAACTGTTCCTGGAATGTTCATTCTTGCCTCAGCACCAAGCACTAAAAAATCCTGCAAAGGAATTATTGCAAAATCTGACACTGAAGCAAATACTGCATCAATTGCTCTCCAAACAAAGTTCCCATCATTTGAGTGCAAATATGTTGAGGCTTCTTCTTTTGCATGTTCAGGAGCATTTGACCAATACTGTTTCATGGTTTCACTATCATGGGTACTTGTATAAGCTACAGACCTTTTATCATAATTGTGAGGAAGGTGTGGATTCCAGGAACCGCCTCCAAAAGCAAATTGTAAAACTTTTGAGCCTGGAAGATTGCATGAGGTTCTAAGCTCATCTGTTTTAAGATCAATTTCACCAAGGTCTTCAACAATAAATGGTAAAAAGCCAAAATGCTTTTTCATAGCTTCAAAAAAATGCTTGCCAGGACCTTCTACCCATTTTCCAAGCCTAGCGTCTTCTTGTACTGCTGGAATTTCCCAATAGGCTGAAAAGGCTCTGAAATGGTCGATTCTAACAATATGACAAATTTTTAAAAGACCTGTGATTCTTCTGATCCACCAGTCATAGTTAGTTTTTTTAAGCTTTTCCCAATCATAAACCGGAGTGTTCCAAAGCTGTCCTTTTTTTGCATAAGCATCAGGTGGAACCCCTGAAACATGTGATGGATTGCCTTCTTCATCAATCTTAAAGATATTTTGATTAAGCCAGGCATCAGCACTGTCACGTGACACATAAATTGGGATATCGCCAATTATAGAAATAGACTTATCTTCACAGGCTTTTTTCACAAAGTTCCACTGCCTAAAAAACAGAAATTGCATTGCTAAATATATATCTATTTCTTGAGCATATTTATTTTTCAATTCATTGATTACTATTTTAATTGGCCTTTTAAGTTCTTGAGACCATTGCCACCATGGTTTTTGTTCATTCTGATCTTTTATTACTGAATAAAGACAATGATTAAAAAGCTCTTCATTTTCTTTTTTAAAAGTCTGAAATTCATCAAAGAGATCTTTATTTGCTTTTTCCATCAAGGAGCTTGCAGCTTTTTTTAACAAAGGAATTTTGTAAGCTTGCACTATTTCAAAATCAACTTTAGCATGATCAAATTCTTCATGCTCAAGGTCAGACTGCTCAATAAGACCTAAATCCTTTAGATTAATAGGATCAATTAATAAAGTATTTCCAGAAATCGACGACCAGCTAACATAAGGACAACCAACGGTATCAGCAGGGCTCAAGGGAAGAACTTGCCACAATGTAAGATCAGCTTTTGCCGTGAAATCAAGGAACTTGTAAAGTGATGGACCCAAGTCCCCTATTCCAAACTCGCTTGGCAGGGATGTTGGATGCAAGATAATTCCAGCTGAGCGAAGTCTTTGCTTTTCAGTTATGTGCTGCATATATCCTCATAATTATAATTACTTTAAAAATGGTTTATAATAAGCTTTCTTCCAAATTTTAGCGAATTGTCAATTTAAATAGATCCATAAATATCTTAATCCTAATCAAAATCATAATCTGATACATAATCATTGTGATAAAAAATCTATTGATTTAATTGAAATCTGCAATTATAGAAGAAATTATTATTCAGCAATATGAAATTACAATTATGAAAATAATCTCTAAAAAGTTATTTAGTATTTTAGGAATAATCATTATCATAATCTCAATCTTTATCTTTTCTTCCTGCGCTAGCAAAAATCCCTATTTAGGAAAAGCAAAATTTAAGCAAAAGAATTTAAATAAAACTGCAACAATGATTAAAGATTATGAAAAATTTATTTCATTCCAACAAACAACTGACTATACTTGTGGCCCTGCAGCTTTATTATCTGTTGCTTCATTTTATAATAAGGACAAATACCCTCAAACCAAAAAAACAGAAATGAAATTTGCCAAGGAAATTAAAACCAATGGCTTTGAAAACATTCCAAAAGGTGAGCTTCCAGGAACTAGAGAAGCAAATATTATCAAGTGGCTTAAATATAATGGATTTGTTGCAAACCTTAGCTATGAAACAAAGGAAGATTACTCTCAACTTACAAAGCTATATGAAAATATAAATAACAATAATCCAACGATTGTTCTCTGGTCAGATTGGGGGGGGGCATTATGTCACCGTTTTGGGGTATGATGATGTTGGAACTAAAGAAATAGATGATGATATTTTAATCTTTGCTGATCCCTATGACAGAATTGATGGCAATCAAGATGGCATCACATATTTCAATGCAGATCGCTTTTATTGGATGTGGTATAATGCTGTTTATTCAAAGCAACTTAAGTGGAGAACAATGATTACTGTAAATGGATTAAAAAAATAGTTAAAAGATTAAGAATTAAGATTATAATGACGGATTGAGATCCATGCAAGTATCTTCTACTGAATAACAATCAGACGGACTTGTTACTTTTTATATTTTGAATTTTGTAATATAATTGCGATTAAGATCTTTATTTTAAGTTGCACAAAATAAATTTAATTAATCTTCTTGTTCAGTTGTTATTGTTCCTTCTTTATATGCATCAGCCGTGTTATCTTTATCGCGAGAAAATAGTTGAGCGTATACACCAAATGTTCCATCGTCATCTAAATCTTGAATAATAAAAATGCCACAACCTGTAGTAGTTCCAAAACCTTCACCTGGGTCACAATCAACTTCAGCTCCTGAATATACATCTTGATCAGGAACATAACCAATAATTTTGTATCCATTAGTATCATTAGCAAATGTACTTTGTGATCCTGATATTTAATTTTTTATTTTTATTATTATAGTTTGAAGATCATTGAATAGATGGAATTGAATCTGGACTTAAGATTTAAGAAATTAGAATTAGTGATAAGATCAACAGAATTAAGACAATCAAGACAAGCACAGACTTCAGCTAGATTTAAGATTGAAGAAATACGGGCTCTTTTCAATTGATCCCCGTGATATGCATATCCCCTTGGCATCTTTTTTGCAGGCCCATTCACTTCTTTTGAAAGTTCAACTAGCTCATTGTAACACTTAAACTTTTCATGATTCATGTAATACATTTTGACCTCCATAATTTAATTTGTCTTTTAACTGTGCAAGACAAATTAAATTATGGAGGTCAGTGACTATGTTAATTCATGAAAATCTTAAGTGTTACCAAATGAGTTTAAGTGTTTCAAAAGAAGCGAATCGGGCTTTTGCAAAAAAGCTGCCAAGGGGATATGCTTACTTGAATGATCAATTGAAAAGAGCAATTTCTAGCATCGTCTTAAATCTAGCTGAAGGTGTTTATAGAAAATCGACAGTGGAAAGAAAGCGATTTTTTGAGATAGCTAAAGGCTCTGCTTCAGAATCTTCAGCCATCTTCGATCTTTTAGAATCATTTAATCTTTTATCAGATCAAGAATATTTCTAGTTTAAAGATCAACTCCTTCAAATCGTTAAAATGCTCAGCAAAATGAGATAATTATCCTAATCTCAATTTTAATCTTAATCTAAATTTTACTGTAATTTTATTATCAAATCAAGAGTCACATTCATAAACTAATTCAATGAACAACTACAGCTCCTGAATATGTCATTGTTTCAATTTTTCTGAAAAATGAATTTGAGAAGGGTGATTTAAAGACTAATGCAGCTAATAAACTATTTTTTGCATTATTATTAAAATCATCTGTTCCTCTCCATATTTTTGTTTCAGAGTCTTCTATTTTTTCCACCATTCTGTGCACATATTCTAATGACATAAAGACTAGCGTATCTCCTGAAGTTTCTATGCCATGGGACTTAATTTAAATTTTCCATTTTTAATAGATTAGAGATGGATGGGTTCATTTTGGCTTTCTTGAATTTGCTTAAGTTCACGAATTACACTTAAAAAAATAAAAAGTTTAATAAAAACCTTTCTCTTGCATTTTTCGATTAAATTCAGGAGATTAAGATTATGACTTAAGGTTAAGATTGAGATTAAGATGAAGAAAGTTGATGAGAAATATGGGATAGATGGAAATCAAAAGGAAGTGAAAGATTTTCATTGTAAAAGACGAATGTTTGCAATTGTTGATAATCAGCTTTTTATTGCTCCTGAGAAAAGCACTCTATCCCATGCTGAATGGTTTATTGAAAAAGGTTTTATAAGAGATCAAAATGACAAGGTTTTCGATGAAATTGTTCGGGGGTTTGTGGAGAATAATGAAATCTATTTTTATGTTGGATATGATTTTTCTATAAATGAAAAAGCTGAAAAGATCTTTTTCAAGCATCTAGAAAACCTAAAATTTATTTTAAAATTAAGCGATACCAGTAAAGTCTATGGTGGGATGATAAAACAAGAAAAACCCGGAAAATGGCCCGGGAAAATATATTATGGCACCATTTTATTGTTGACATCTCGCGTCTAACGCATTATATATCCTCAAGTTTAATTAACACATGTATGAGGGACAAACCTATGAACGGTAAAAATTTAATTATCACACTACTTTTCTTTTTATTATCATTTACATTAACATTTGCTCAGGTTGATGATGCTATAATGGACATGGCAGAAGATGCAGAACGAGCAGCCATGGATAGATTGGATGAAACTATGTGTTTAATAAAAACCTTGCATCCAGATTGCTCATATGTCGTAAGTCCCACATATTTAGGTAACATCTCCTGGGTTTACAGAATGAAAGATCATGATATTCAAGAAAAATATATTAATGCTTTTGCATCAACTGTATCCTTATTATGCTCACATTACAGTGATTGGTCCTTATTTATTGGCTCAAGAGACGCAAGTGAAGGTAGTTTTTCAGAAGTTGATGACAATAAAGCACCTCTTCAAATCATTTATGAAGATCGGAAAAAGATATTAGAAGCAAGACCAGGAAGTATTGGAATAACAAAAGAAGAAATAAAAGCCTTTTTTGCTTCTTTAGTGCAAGAATTGAGCTCTAATTAGTTCTCATTACGAAATTGCACCTTCTGCCATGTCATCCTGAATTTATTTCAGGATCCAAATTATATAGATGCCTCCAGGGGATGCTGAAACAAGTTCAGCATGACGAAAAGTTAATTTTAAAATGGAAACACGAATTAAGATAATATTATTAACCCATAACTCATAACCCTTAACTCTTAACTCTTAACTCTTAACTCTTTACCCATAACTCATCACTCATAACTCTTAATTCAATTTTCATTTGCCATTATTTTTCCCAAGCCATATACATTTCAATGTAAATAAATCTACCTATTATCATTAACAGGAGATCAAATGAAATATTTAAAAAGTTTTATTTTTTTAAGCTGCTTTTCTTTAATTGCATTTAGCTTATTCGCAAATGATATCAATATAAATGATAAAGGAGCCATTATTCATGGCTTTAAGCTTAAAATAATTGAGGAAATTAAAGATATAAATTCAACTGTGCGGCTTTTTGAACATAAGCAAACCAAGGCAAGACTTGTTTATATTTCAAATGATGATAAAAACAAGTTCTTTTCTATTACTTTTAAAACTTTACCTGAGAATAATAAAGGTGTTGCTCACATTTTAGAGCATTCTGTACTGCGAGGATCTAAGAAGTACCCAGTGAAATCGATTGCAGGTGAACTTAGAAAAGGCTCATTATCAACCTTTATTAATGCTATGACCTATTCTGACCACACTTCTTATCCTGTCGCCAGTATGAATGATACAGAATTTAAAAATATGATGACTGTTTATCTTGATACGGTTTTTCATCCACTTGCTCTTGAGAATGAAAATATTTTTCTTCAAGAAGGTTGGCGATATTTGCTAGATGATCAAAACAATAAACTTTCATATAATGGCATTGTATATAATGAAATGAAAGGAGCAATGTCAGATCCAAAGAGACAATTGTTTACAGATAATTTTAAACACCTATATTCTGGAACAATTTATGCAAATGAATCAGGTGGTCTTCCAAAAGACATCCCAAATCTTTCATACAAAGAATTCAAAAACTTTCACGAAAAATACTATCATCCTTCAAATAGTTATATTTTCTTGTATGGAAATGGTGATATCGCGAATCACTTATCAATTATTAATGATCTATATTTAAGCAAGTTTGATAAAAAGAAAGTTAACTCGAAAATCAAAATGAACCTTGATTATAATTCTTTTAAAAATATCACTGAATATTATCCAATCAACAAAAGCATGCCCACAAAAGATAATACATTCTTATCTTTGGGATATTTAATTGATGATAATTTAGACGCAGAAGATTATTATGGCTTAGTAATTTTATCATACCTCCTTTGTAATTCAGAATCTTCTCCCCTTCGAAAGGCTTTTACAGATGCTAAAATTGGAAAAGATATGTTTGCAACTGCTTTTTATGAATTTAAAAATCCTTCATTTTTTATAGTGTCTAAAAATGCAAATCCTGAAGATAAAGAACTCTTTTTAAAACTTGTTAATAGCACTTTAACTGATCTTTATAAAAACGGCATTGACGAAAAACTTCTAGATGCTGCTATCAATGCATTCCAGTTTAGTAAAAAAAGTGAAATATCAGATAATACTCAGATAGGTCTTTCATATATGGATTCTTGTCTTTCTACCTGGCTTTTTGGAAAAGACCCATTTATGACTTTAAGAATTGAAAAGGTTTTTAACAAGATAAAACAACTTTCAAAAAAAGCATATTTTGAAAAACTTATTAAAAAATATTTTATTAAAAATAAGAAGAAAGTTTTATTAAGCCTAATTCCAAAACAAGGCCTAAATGAGGAATTGGAATTAAAGGAAAAAAACAAACTGGAAAAAATACTTAAAAACTTAAATAAAGAAGAAATATCTAAAATCAAAAAGCAGACCAGTGATTTGAAAAAATATCAAGAAACAAAAGACTCCCCAGAAGCTCTTGCTTCAATTCCAAGAATAAGCATAAGTGACATTGATAAAGAAACGGAAATTATTCCACAGGAAATTAAAGACCTTCCAGGAACAAAAGTTCTTTTTCATCCTATCTTCACAAATAACATTGGATATGTTGATTTTTTGATAGATGCAAGCACCTTGCCTAAGGATCTAATTCACTATGGGATTTTTTACTTAAGTATACTTGGCCAAATTGACACAATTAATTCTTCTTATATTGATTTCAATAATAAAGCTGATACATACACAGGTGGCATATATTCTTATTTAAAAGTATTTACTCAAAATGAATCCATTGAAGAATTCACACCTAAAATTAGATTTGGAACAAGTTTCTTAATTGAAAATATAGATAAAGCTTTTGCTTTATTAAAAGAATATGCCTTAATGGCTAAAATTGAAGATAAAGCCAGAATCAAGGCATTATTAAAAGAAAAGATCTCAGGTTTGGAATCCGGAATATCACGTGGTGCAATAAACTTTGGGATCAACAAACTTGTAGGAAACATTTGTCCTGGTATGAAATATGTTGATAAATATGATTTGTATGGTTTTTACGTTTTTGCAAAAAATTTACTGGAAAATTATGATAAAAATGCAGATGAAGTAATTAATAAGCTTAACAAAGTTTCAAAATTAATTTTCCATAAAAACAATCTTTTAATCAGTGTAACAAGTGACAACAAAAGCTATACTCTTTTTGAGAAAAACATAAAAGCAGTCTTAAAGGACCTTCCTTTGATTAAAGCTAAAAAAGAAAAGCTTGCATTAACAGGTCAATCCAAAAACTATGGCCTGATTATCCCAAGTAATGTTCAATACGTCATGCAAGCTGGAAACATTAAAAAACATGGTTTTATGCCAAATGGCCATTTAGATGTATTGATTAATATTCTTAAAAATGATTATCTTTATGAAAAAATTCGTGTTTTAGGTGGGGCCTATGGAAGCGTTCTTGATTACGACAGAAATGGTGTTATTTTTCTTTTTTCATATAGAGATCCACATATACTAAAAACATATGAGACTTATAAAGGCATTGATGATTATATGAATTTTTTGGACCTTTCTGAGACTGAACTTCAAAATTACATTATTTCAACAATAAGCAGTGAAGACCAACCACTCTCTCCTTCCCAAAAAGGAAGAAAAGCAACTGCAATGTATTTAAAAGGTGAAAGCTTTAATGAAAACCAAAAATATAGAGATGAAATAATCTCAACAAAGCTTAATGATTTAAAATCCTTTAAGGGTCTTTTTAAAAATATTAATAATGAAAATCTTATTTTGACTATTGGCGGTGAAGCTAAAATTAATGAAAATGCAAAGCTTTTTGATGAAATTATTTATCTGATGGGAAAATAAAATTAAATATTTTTTCCAATTAACTGATCAAGGTCTTTTAGTTTAATTTTGGACTTTATAATTATGCCATTTTTATCAATCAAATATTTCCATGGAAGTTGTGTTATTCCATAATCAACAGCAATTTTTGAGCTATCTCCTCTTTGGTAATGTATATTTAGCCAAGGTATCTGTTTATCCTTAATCAGCTTCATGGCGTATTCAATGTTTTTTTCTTTATTTAAACAAACACCAATATAAACAAAGTCTTTATTTTTTTCATATTTTTTAAAAAGAACCTTTTTTTTTTCAATTTCAGACATGCAAGTAAGGCACCAAGTTGCCCAAAAATCAATTAGCACAAGCTTGCCCTTAAAATCAGACAATTTAACAGTTTTACTTTTATCAATTGTTTTTTGGGAAAACATTGGCGCTTTTTTATTTGGCTTTTGCAAATCAAATCTATTGAAAAGTTTTCTTATCTCACTGTGACCTTTGATTTTTGGATATTTTGATAAAAGTTTTTTGAGCATTTCAAGCCCTTTATCAATTTGTCCCTCAAATAAATAATGCTCAGCAAGTTTTAAATAATCATCCTTTATTGATATAATATCATTTGTGCTAGCAACTTTTTTTTCAAGATTAACAATATGTGTTACTTTAGTAAAAGTTTCTGTACAAAGCAAAAGGCTAGCTAAAATTATTAATATATAATATTTCATTTTCATCATATCTCCAAACTAAAAACTTGATAAAAACTAAATCGTCATCTTCCTAATCCGAACCGATTTGGGGGTAATTTCACATAGCTCATCTTCTTTAATAAATTCGAGAGCTTCTTCAAGGCTTTTTTCTTTAACAGGAACTAAAACCAAGGCATCATCAGAGCCTGAGGCTCTTATGTTTGTCAGTTTCTTTTCCTTTGTAATATTTACATGCAAATCTTTATCTTTGGAATTTTCTCCTATGATCATTCCTTTATATACTTCAGTGCCCTCTTTGACAAATAAGTTTCCTCTTGGTTGCAGATGAAAAATTGCAAAAGTTGTTGTTTTGCCTTTTCTATCTGAGATCAAGGCTCCTGTTTTTCTCTTTGTCATATCACCATGCCAGGGTTCATAGCCATCAAAATAGTGATTTAAAAGACCTGTTCCTCTTGTAGAAGATAAAAATGATGATCTGTAACCAATAAGCCCTCTGGAGGGAATTTTAAATTCAAGGCGAACTCTTCCAAGACCATGGTTTGTCATATTACACATTTTTCCTTTTCTTGCTCCAATTTGCACTGAAACAACTCCAACATAATCATCAGCCACATCAATCACCAAATGTTCCATTGGCTCATGCACTTTACCATCAATAGTTTTTGTAATAGTTCTTGGCATAGAAACAGAAAGCTCATAACCTTCTCGCCTCATAGTTTCAATTAAAATTGCGAGTTGCAATTCCCCTCTTCCACTTACCTTAAACTGGTCAGCCAAAGAAAAATCTACTTTTATTGAAACATTATAAAGCAATTCCTTTTCTAGACGTTCTCTAATTTTTCTTGATGTAATCCATCTGCCCTCTGTTCCTGCAAATGGTGATGAATTAACATAAAAAACCATTGATATGGTTGGCTGGTCAATTGTGATTCTTGGAAGCGGTTTTGGATTTTCAAGATCAGTGATTGTATCACCAATATTTATACCTTCAATCCCTGAAAGAGAAACAATGTCACCAACACTTGCTGCTTGAATTGGTTTTCTTTCAAGTTCATGAAAGGTGTACATATTTGTAATCTTTGTTTTTATTAAATTATTATTTGCATCTATTCTAGCTACATGATCAGCTACTTTAATTTTACCTGAAAAGATTTTTCCAATAGCAAGTCTTCCGACATAATCATTATAATCGATGTTTGTAACAAGAAGCTGAAGAGAATCATTTTCATCACCAATTGGCATTGGAACATGATTTAATATCAGATCAAAAAGATCTGTTAGGTTAGTTTTGGGTTCTTTCAAATCAAGAGTAGCTGTCCCTGCTTTTGCATTTGTATAAACAATTGGAAAATCAAGCTGATCTTCACTTGCCCCAAGATCAATAAAGAGATCATATACTTCATCAATGACCTCATCAATTCTTGCATCAGGTCTATCAATTTTATTTATAACAAGAAGAGTTGGAAGGTTCAATTGTAATGATTTTTTTAAAACAAAGCGCGTCTGAGGCAAAGGTCCTTCTGAAGCATCAACTAACAATAAAACAGCATCAACCATTTTCATGGTTCTTTCTACTTCCCCACCAAAGTCAGCATGCCCAGGAGTATCAACAATATTTATTTTTATATTACCATAATTAACAGCCGTATTTTTTGCCATTATCGTAATACCTTTTTCCTGCTCAAGATCTATATTGTCCATAATACGTTCTTTAAATTCAGCGTCTTTTCTGAAGCTTCCTGCCTGTTTTAACATAGCATCTACAAGTGTTGTTTTTCCGTGATCAACATGTGCAATGATTGCAATATTGCGAAGGTCTTTTCTTTCCATTTTACTATTCTCCAATTTAAACTAAAAATTATCTAAAACATAAAGTTAGATTTTAAAACTTCAGGTAAGATTAAAGAAGTATAGTATCTTGTCCTTATATTTTAATGAAAAATAAATTCAAATGGGCTATTAGTCTATTCTTCTCATATTGTCAACTCTTCCCTATATATGCATTAAAATATAATCTAAAAACTAAATTACTCTTGCTTTTTATCTTCATTTCCTTATAGTACTTAAGCATGAGATGGTAAGGGATAACAAACCTAATTTACTAACTCAATTAAAGGGTAGATAATATGAATGAAACCTTAATATCATCAAGCGCTGGTGTCCTAGCTACATTAGCAGCTGTAACATCTTTTTTCTTTTATCTTGAAAAGAAAACTAATTGGAAAATCTTCAATTTTTTTCCTCCATTAATTTTTATTTATTTAACTCCAGTTATTTTATCAAACACTGGCATCATTCCCACAAAATCTCCTGTTTATGACTTTATGGGAGCAAATGTTTTGCCAGTTTTTCTTGTGATCTTGCTTTTGGAAGTTGATTTGTTTGCAACAGTTAGAGTAATGGGAAAAGGTATATTTGTTATGCTTGTTGGGACTGCCGGTGTTGTAATTGGAGCACCAATAGCTTATTTTATTTTTAAATCCGGTCTTGATGCTGGTGCCTGGCAGGGCTTTGGAGCTTTAGCTGGTTCCTGGATTGGTGGAACAGGAAACATGCTGGCTGTTGCTCAAATGGTTGAACTTGATGAACATTCTATAAACTATGGTTACGCTGTAATAGCAGATAATGCTGTTTATCTTGTTTGGCTTCCAATAATGCTCGGTTCGAAAAACCTAGCAAAATGGTTTAATAAATTTGTCAATGTCTCTGATGATAGAATTGCGAAAATGGAAAAAGCAGCAAAAGAGCTATTAATAGATAAAGGTAAGATGGAAATGAGACATATTCTTTATCTAATATTCTTTGGTTTTTCTATTACTACTTTTGCCATTTGGATATCAGGAATGATGCCGACATTACCCCTAGGCTCAGCAGACCCATGGCTTACAAAAAGCACTTATAAAATATTAATTGTAACTATAATTGGTATCTGTTTATCTTTTACAAAGGCTTCGAAAATCCCGGGTTCGCATGCGCTTGCAATGGCCTTAATTTATCTTTTTGTTGCGCGAATGGGTGCAAAAGCTGATTTATCAAATATAAGCACATCAGTTGTATGGTTTTTATCTGCTGCTTATTTATGGATATTTATACATGGGGTTTGTTTAATTCTTGCTGCTAAATTTTTTAAGGTTGATATTCATACCGCAGCTATTGCCTCAGCTGCAAATATCGGTGGAGCCGCTTCAGCTCCAATTGTAGCTGCTTATCACAAACCAGCACTTGTTCCAGTCTCAATACTAATGGCAATGGTAGGCTATGCTATTGGCACGCCAGCGGCTTATCTTGCTGCTTTGCTATGCCGTTTAATTTCTTGAACAAGCACTTTTAGCCACAGAGACACAAAGAATACATTGGGGCGATTCATTTGTAATATCATGCCACTGAAAATCTTTTATTAAGTTGTCATTTGCGTAGAGAATGGACATAGAAAAAAGAAAAGAAAAAAATAGCAGTAAATATCTTTTAAAAATCATAATATGCCTCAAAGCGAAATCAATAAATTAAGTCTCAATTAATCTTTGCCATGGATATTACAATTATCATGCCAGTTTATTATGCAATGATACAAACAAGTAACATACTGATTTTTCAGTCTTTTACATCTTATAACATTTAATTATTTTTCAGATAGTGGTGTGAAAATTAGACTTTTTTGAAAAAGACAGTGTCCATTGTTAATTTATAAAAATTATTATTCATTCAATTTTCATTATGTAATGAGCATAATGTAATATTTACATCTTGATTGACAATATTCTCAAAGTTTTCACCTGAAACTTCAACAAATATTTCCACAAATCTTTTGTTTGAAATAGCTTCTCTTTCATTTACAAGCCTTTGAATGAGTTTTTTTGTAAATCCAGGTTTCTGAGAATAAACTTTTGCTATTTCATTTTCATGAACGCTTGTATACCAAGCATATTCACGCAACCAACGATTCATTTCACCATCTATTAAAGAAAGGCGATATGGATCCTGAATGACTGCTTGTCTATCAAATTCATATTCTTCCTCATATTCTTCTTTTGCAAAACGCATTAGAACATCAATTCCTGTATACTTTTCTTTTTCATAATCGCCTCTAACGCTTTCTTTAATCAAAGAAGCTAATATTTCGTTTACTGTTTCAGATATTTTATCTTTTAGTCCACTCATATTAATAAAGTGATGCCCTATTTCATGTGCAATTATATTTCTTGAAATATAATGAGCCTCAGCAAGGTGCTCTGGTATAGAATTAATGAATTCTGATAATGATTCTTTTTTTGCAAGATTAAAAGCTAAACCAAGCTTGAAAAGCTTTTCAGCACTCAATCTATCCTTAACTATTTTTAATATAACATCATAATAAAAATCCTTATAAAAACCAAAAGGAACACTTATTGTTTTATTATTTGGCTGATAATGAAGCAAGCCAAAGGGAATTTTTAAAGCAAATTTTAAATCCCAGACAAATGGGTCAAGAAACATCAAAGTTAGCTTTGAATAAAAACCCCCGAACAATTCTGAAATCTTTAAGCCATATTCATAGCTCCTATCAACTATATTCGAAACTCTTTGATCATGGGGCCTGGAAAATGTATCAATTACAAGGAAATCATCTTTTTCAAATAAATGTTTTTCTTTAACATTAGGATTACTAGGATCAAATAGATTTATGCAGGGGTGAATACTCCTAAAAGAAAATACAAAACATAGAAACATTGTTAAAAAAGATAAAATTAGAACGTTATTTTTAGAATGATTCATAAATGCCCTATAACGAATAAGTAGAAAAACCCTACAGAAACTAGCGCATAATGTCAAATTCTTTCGATAATAATGACTATGATTACAATTAGGATTAAGACGATTTCTAAAAGGAGGCGCAAATAGACTTTTATTTACTCTGCATATCAATTCAAGCTTGACTAACGTCTTTGTGCGTCATATGCGTAGAGTCACAAATTTTAGGAATGGGATTATTAAATAATATCGATGATGGCTGTTTTTTTACAAGTGCCTTATTTTTCATATTAGGCATTAAATAAAACATTTATTTTTACAATATCCTTTTACAGCATATTTAAGACAAAACTAATTTAACAATGCAGCAAAAGGGGTATTTATGCACAAATTTTTCAATTTAAATTATTTTCAGAATATTTTTCTTTTACTTGTTCTCTTAGCTTTTATGACTGCTTGTGAAAGTGGAAACGAGGCAAGTGACAATTTTATTAATGAATCTGCAAATGATCTGTCAAAAATAAAGATGGATACAATTGTTGATAACCAGGATCTTTCAAATGTTGGAACAACAATTGAAGGAACTTTAATTAAATATGATTATAGTTCTGGATGTACTGTAGATGGCAGACCCCTAGCAACAGGTGATTTCAATGGTGATGGAGCCCAAGACTATTTAAATGGTGATAAATGTTATAATGCAGGTGGGAGCTCAACAATTTTTGATGGAAGAGTTTATTTAAATTATGGACCAGTTACAATTACTAACTTAAGAGATTCAGATGCAATTTTTGATTCTGAATCTTCAACATCTTCAAGTCGAACAGATAAACTTGGAGCCTATGTAACTTCAATTGATATTAATAATGATGGATATGATGATATTATTATGGGTGCAATTAATAATGATCACGGTGGAACTAATGATACTGGTGCAATTTATATTATATGGGGTAGTTCAACTGAATTAGCAGGAACATATGACCTAGCCACAGACCTTGATTATTCAGGATCAACCAGTTTACATGGTGTAAAATACTATGGTGATGGAAATTCCTTTAATGCAGGAACAGTAGCTAACGCAGGAGATGTAAACGCAGATGGAATCGATGATTTATTAATTGGCGTTGAACAAGATTCGACTGCTGGATCAAGTGCTGGTTCAGTTTATTTATTATATGGGAATGCAAACCTTGATACATATTATACTTCCACAAATAATGCTTTATCAACTATCACTCCAACAGCTAGCACAGCTGGGGTTCAATTTACAGCAGAAAACGCAGGAGACCATCTTTATAGAGTTAGAAACGCTGGAGATGTTGATGGTGATGGATTCGCTGACTTTTTGATAGGAGCAACCTATTACCAGGCAAGCACAGCTACAGCTGCAAGCGGAGCTGTTTATTTGGTTTATGGAAATAACTCAGCAATATGCACTATGACAAGCCCAATAAGCCTTACAGATATCATTAGCTCAAGTGCTGATTTCGCTGGAGCTATTTTTTATGCTGATGATAAAGATGATAATGCTGGTTATGCTTTTGATACAGCTGGAGACATTGACAATGACACATATGATGAAATTATTATTGGTGTATATTCAGATGAATCAGATAGTTCAGGTCTTTCATCGGGTACACCTGGAACAGTTTTTATTATTAAAGGTTCAGCAACAAGATATTCTAGCGGCTATGAACTTAATGACGTAAGCACATTACCAAATGACGCCATTAAATTTAATGGTGAAAGTAATAATGATCAAGCTGGATATTCAGTAGCAGGAGCCGGAGATGTCAATGGTGATGGTTATGATGATGTATTAATTGGCGCTAGAAAAGATGATGATGGTGCCTTAGATGCTGGGGCTGCTTATTTAATTTATGGTAGTGAAGATTTATCAGGTTTTTATGACCTTACTTATTATAACATTACTTTTGATGCAGCTAAATTTGTAGGCAAAAATGCAAATGACTATACTGGTACTAATGTTGTTTCATTAAATGACATTGATTTCGATGGTTATAACGATTTTGCAATTATAGCTCCAAATACTGCATCAAGCAGCTCAAGCAAAAGCAAAATCTATCTAATATTTGGTGATGGTGATGAAGAAACTGTTTATTTTAATGGTCTCAAACAAAATCATGACTTTGATGGAGATGGAGATACTGACTTAATATTATTTGATACTGACACCGGCGAAGTTAGAATTGTTTTAATGGAAGCTGGAAATAAAAGTTCAAGTTCATGGCTAAATGACCCTGTACAAGATCTTGACTATAACCTTGAAGGCTTTGGTGATTTTAATAATGATGGAAAAACCGATATTCTATGGAGAAAAATTACGCCACTTGATTCTTCTGATCCAGATTATGACTCATCATGCCCAGAGTGTTTACCAATGGAAATTTGGCTGATGGATGGCATAAGCAATACAGTTGTAGAACTTGACTATGGATATGAAGCAACTACTGAATTTATTGGGATAGCTGATTATGATAATAATGGATATGATGATATTTACTGGAATGCAGTAGACACTGTTGATCCAACGGTTGCAGATATTCTTGTGACAATTATTGATGGCACAAGCACAACAGATGAAGAATGGGTTGAGATGTACAGCACTGTAGATTATACTCTACAGGGTATTGGTGACTTTAATGGTGATGGAAGATGCGATGTTTTATTTATTGAAGAAGCAAGCAATAAATTTTATGGTTGGCTAAATATGTCAGATTCATATGTTTATCAAAAAGATGTTAATCCAGCAATCAGTGCATATCATGAATTATCAGGTCTCGCTGATTTTACAGGTGATGGAAAAACAGATTTAATTACAAGGCAACTCGGAAATAAATTTACAATAAGCTATGGAGAAGTGCATATTTGGATGATGAGTGGCTGTTCTATTACCGGAAAACTACATCTTGGAACTGAAGATGCTTACGAATGGGAACTTGTGGATATTTTAGACACAGAAGGCAATGGCACCAATGACCTGCTTTATAGAAGCAGATATACAAACTTATTAAAGTTGTGGGAAATGGATGGTATAACAAGAGTCAGAACAAGCCTTACTTTTAAGTTTTTAGATGATGATAGCATGATCTTCAGTCATGGTGATTTTAATAATGATACCTATGAAGACATTATGCTATGGAATCCACCTAATGGTTATGTAAGAAACTTTTCAATGGACGCTTCAAGCGTTTTAAGTCTAGATTACTTTGGCCGCATGAATGAATTTGAAGAATCTTATTAAGTAATTATTTTGGGCATAAAAAAAGGCGGGGAAAATTTTCCCCGCCGTCTTTGATTATGGCTAAAAATACAAAGAGTTCAGTTACCTTTGAAATAACTTACTATGTTTTTATAGCAATTGCTATGCCAATGAAGCCAAACTTGTTTTATCATTTGTTTTCAGCATCTTACGAAGAGTTGCCTGTGTTAATAAACTAAAATTGGTCAAAAGTGCACAAAGAACATAGATTTAGTTGACTAAAAACTTTCCTTATGTAAAGTCCCTTTTCATGAAAAAGCTAATTTTATTATTTTTACCAACAAATCTTTTTAGCTTTATTGTTGGCAAATTTGCTTCTATTAGATTCCCAATGTTTATACAAAAGAGAATTAATGAAATATATGCCAAACTTTATAAAATCGATATGTCGAAATATAAAGAAAATTTTGCTTATTATAAATCGTTACGGGAATTTTTTATTAGACCTTTAAAACATAATCCTCACCTTGATAATGCTGAAATAGTTGTTTCACCTGTTGATGGTTTGATAATTAGTCATGGTCCGTGTGGAAGTTTAATCAGATCCAAGGGGTTTGAAGGCAACCTTGAAGAGTTCTTCGAAGACCCTGATATTGCAAACGAATTTGAAGACGGAAATCACATCAGCATTCATTTAAGACCATCTGATTATCATAGAATTCATATGCCAATCAGTGGCAAAATAACAAAGTCTATTCATATAAAAGGCAAACTACTACCTGTTAATAAACCAACAAGAAAGTACTTTCCTTCACTTTATTGGAAAAATGAGAGGAAATTTGTGCTTATTGAAAGTAATGAATTTGGAAAAGTAGCCCTTGCAGCAGTGGGTGCATTGGGAGTTGGAACCATAGAACTAATAAACCCTGGTGTAACCCTAAATATCGGGCAAGAATTAGGGCATTTTAATCTTGGGTCTAATGTAATCTTGTTTTTTCAGAAGGATAAAATGAGATTTTTGACTTCTTTAGAATCTGATTTAAAATTATCGCTTGCTTCTTTGATTGGAAATAAAATCTAAAAATTTAACACTTGCTCGTGCACACAACAATGATGAATCCTAACTAGCCTAACTTCCCAACTCCAACAAATTCATATTCAATATCCATAGGAATGTCTTGTAAGGAGTCAATCATTTCAAATAAGTGAGGGTCTTTTTCTGTGTATTTAGCAATAAACTCTTTTGTTTTATCGTAATCACAGCTTGCTTGCAGGTCTAAGATTTCTGCTAAAGCATTTTTGCTTACTTCAAATGCCTTTGAAAGATCAACAGTGTATTTTTTCTTTTCTTCATCATATATTAAGGCGCCATTTTCTTTGAAGTAATTAAATTGCATCAGATTTGAAGCGCCATGAGCTTCATTAACACCTTTTCTAACTGTTCTGATTAAATCAGGGATATTAGTAATCCAAAGGCTTTGCCTACATGATTCATCAAAAAGACCTTTATTTATGCACCAATCCATTGCAAAGAATGCAAAGAGATCTGCTTTTGCTTCTTCCATTGTATTGTGCAGTTCTTTTAGGCTCTTGTATACTGATATTTCTTCACCTTTTTCATTTAGCATAATTCCAGGTCCCATTGAGTGGCCGATTTCATGAAATAAGACCCTGTAAAAGAACATTTCACCATCAATAAATTCCTGTTCACTTTCAGATAAAATTGCCTGACCTATTGGTTTTAAAATGGCATTAGCTTTGGCTTCCATAACATTTTTCATCATGGTTTTTTTGCCACCTAACTCTGATCTTACTTTTTCATCATTAGGAAGATTAAAAGCAATAGCTTTGCCACAATTATTAGCCTCCCCACCTGCATATAAAAGATTCACCACAACCATAGGTGCATCTTGTGGTCTTTTTCTTGTTTTATATTTTGGATCAAGAGGCAGACTGTTATCAAGTTCTTCTAGATATTCTTTAAATCTATCTAGCTTATCTGAAGCTACTTGATCTTTAATAGTTATAAAGGATTCAAAAGCTGCTTTATATGAAAACAAATAATCTGAATAAACTTCATAAGGACCGCAAGTTGGCTCAACAAGATTATTTTCAAGTTTCATCCAGGCAACATCTGAGTCATAATAATTATCATTTAATAAATCAGCTGATCTTTTTACTAAAAAATCTTTTAAAGATGCATTATCTGCATATTCAGCAGCCTCTTTCAAATAAGCAGAAGCCTTGTCAATTTGTTCTTTAAAACATACAGAATATGGAACTGAGATAAGCTTATCACCATCACGTCTAATTACAGAGAACTCCGAGGTAAAGGCTTCCTTATCTTCAGGGTGAGCTTCCAGCCAAGCCTCAAACTCTTCCTTGGTCATATCTTGTGGATAATAGTTAGCACCCTTAAAATAATCAGGAGCCTGCTCTAGAAATTTTTCATGTTCACGAAACTCATCATAGGGTCCATTATTTATTTTGAAAAAGTGTAATATGTCTTTATTTCCAATTTTTCCTTCCTCAAGCTCTTTTAGCCACTGCAGATTGTTCTCTTGCATTTGCCTTAAATAGATTTTTGTCATTTCATCAGTAGCCTTAATAAGTAGTTTAATCACTTTTTTGTCATTTCCAGTTAAACAACTAATATCCGGATCAATCTGAACCTTAAAATATTGCTCTGCTTTTTTCTTAATATCTAGCATATAAACCTCTTTTGAATTAAAAACATAATTGACCATAATTCACTATAGTAAAATTCATATGTAAACAAAAAAATATTGTAATAAGATTTATAATCAATACAATAGTATTTAGTTAAATTTAAATATTGTGTTAATATATGAAAAAAATTAAAAGTATATGCTTTTTACTAATAATCATTACCATCTCAGCTCTTGCAAATGTTTTTGCAAATATTGAAACTGATATCTGCGAAACTGAAAGTGCAAATCCTTTTAGTCTTCATAGTTCTTACCTGGGGAAAGAGTCCTTAGCTGAATATTTCACATCAAATCCAGATTTCTGGATACACAAGTGGCCAGATCCGGTTAATTTAAAAAATGGAAATTTTTATTTAGGCTATGAAGATATTTATATAGCTGGGCAGCTTCCACTTACATTTTTTAGAATGTATAATAGTTTTGACAAGAAAAAATCAAATCTTGGATATGGTTGGACTCATAATTACAATATTAGAGTATTTGAAAACCAATATGGCTATATTGAGGTAACAGATGCAACTGGTTTTGTTTCTGTATTTTCTGCATCAGTTGCTAATGGAAATAAAAACAATATTTTAGCTGAAAAATTAATTGAGCAAGCCAAAAAAGACGATGAAAAAAATAATATTTTAAGGCGCGAAACTTATTATGAAAAAATGCTGGAAAGAATGCTTAGCGATAAAAATTTTTTAAAGGGCTATAAAACAAGATATAGAAATGTAAGTGAAAAAATTTCTCAGGGCACCTACTATTCTTTAAGTTCAGGATTTAAGTATATAATTAAAAGCAAGGATGGTTATGCTTTAACTATCTATAATGGCATGAAATATGACTTCAATAATAAAGGCTATCTAATAAAGATTTCAGACCCAAATGGAAATTATATTGAGCTTACCTATATTAAAGATAATTTACAAAACATAATTGATTCTAAGGGTCGATCAATACGCTTATTTTATGATACTTCTAACAAATTAGTAAAAAGAATTACTGATCCTGATAACAATGATATTGAATTCAGATATGACAGTGACAGCAATATGCTTTCTGCCAAAGATTTAAACGGAAATTACACTCGCTATGCTTATAATAATATGCATTACATTACTCAGATAACTTATCCAAATAAAGGCATTGTTAACATTGAATATGATAAAATTTACACAAAAAAAAGAATTATAAAACAAACTGGACCTGAAAAAGGAATGGTAAGCTCATATTTTTATAATGGCGATTCTGCTGACAACTTCTATTGGAGAAAAATAACAGATGCAAGTGGAAATATTTATAGATATGAATATAAAAACGATGAGAATAAAACGATAATAAATGATCCCCTTGGACAAAAAACAGAATATTATTTTTCGCCGATTTGTAATAAAATTATTAAAATGAAGCAAAAGGATGGTCAAAAAACTGAATACACTTTAGATAAATACGGCAATAAAACAAAGGTTAAAGATGCTCTTGGGAACATCGCACTAATTGATTACAACCGAGTCAATTTCGTGACTGAAATAAAAGATAAGACAGGTTCATCTATTTATGAATATGATCCTAAATATAGACTTATTTCAAACACAGATACAAAAGGCAACCAGGTATCATATAGATATCATCTAAATGGCCTTTTATCTTCAATCATTGATCAAAAACAAAAAGAAAAACGCTTGACCTATGACAAATACGGAAACCTAGAAGCCATTATGGATGCTTCAGGTAATGTTACAAAATTTAATCATGATGCTTTATCACGAACAACAAAGTTAACAGATCCCCAAAAAGGTGTATTCCAATTTAAATATGATAAGTCAGGTAATATAATAGCCATAAAAGATGCACTGGATAATATTGCTACAATCAGTTATGACTCCAATGGCAATATAACAACTTATTCTGTAAACAATACCAGTACAATGAAATATAAATATGATTTAGCAGACAGAATAATTGAAGTTATTGATCCATACAATAATATACACACATTTGCATATGATAGCCTGGGAAATGTAATTTCATATACTAACCCAGCAAAGCAGCAAACAAAATATAAATATGACCCTTTGTCACGTGTTGCAAGCATAAGTGATCCAAGTGAAGGCCTTTACTTTTTTAAATATAATAAGAGTAATCAAATAACCTCAATTCGAAATCCAGCATCCCAAGAGTGGAAATATACATATGACTTAAATGGCAGACTTATAACAAAAGAAGATCCCTATAACAATGTTACAAGTTATACATATGATTTGAATTCAAATCTAACTTCAATTAAACATCCAGATGGCACTACTACAACATTTATCTATGACAAATTTTCAAGAATTGTTGGTCAAGTACTACCTTCTTCTGAGAAACAGGCATATCACTATGATGCAAAAGGACACATTGAAAAGATATCTAGTTCCCTTGGAAATAATTTAAACTTTGAATATGATTCAACTGGAAGAATAAAAAAAGTTACGAATGAACTTAACCAACAAATCACGTTTTCCTATGACAATAATGGAAATGTAAAATGGATTTCAGATGTATTTGGAAACCGCGAATACTTTGAATATGACTTAATGGATAGGCTCATAAAATATATTAATCCAGATATGGGCCAATATAATTTCACTTATGACACGCTTGGAAATATTATTAAATTCAAAAATCCAATTAACTCAAGCTATACTTTTCAATATGATCTTTTAAATAGACTTACTTCTATTGAAGATGAAAACGGAAGCCTTGCAAAATATAAATATGATAAAATTGGAAACAGAGAAGCTTTTACAAACAATAATAACGTCATTAAAAAGTTTTCCTTTAGCATCCTCAATAATTTAACTCAAGTTTCCACATCTTCAAAAAATAACAAAGTTTTTAATTATGATAATTCTGGAAATATTATTACTGCTAAAAACAATTCTGAGTCAATAAAATACGACTATGGCGTAAAAGGTGACCTTGATAAAATATCTTATGAAAAATTGAATAAATCTCTTTTATTTACTTATGACTCCCAAAAACAAAATACTGCATTTAAATTTGATAATTTAGAGACTACATATAAATACAGACAAGATAAGGCTCTTATGCAATTGGGCTTAACTAATTTAAAAAATGTTTCTTTTTTATATGATACTAAAAATAGAATGTCTGAGATTATATATCCTGAAAAAGTTAAGCTTGAATACTCTTACACAAAAAACCATGAATTAAGAAAAAAAGTTTTAAAAAATAAAAATGGCAAAGTCTTGGCCTCTGTTGAATATATCTATGATTCACTTGGTAATGTTCTTTCCTATATCACTGATGATAATGTTTATGAATATCAATATGACAAAAGCTATAGAATTACAAAGGTTAAGGATAAATCAAACTCAGTTATTAGTTATGATTATAATAAAAATTCTGATCGAACTTCTTATAAGAGAAAGAATATTGAAATTCCTTACAAATACAACAGGCTTTCTCAACTCTACCAAATTGGTTCTGTTAAATATGCCTTTGATAAAAATGGTAAGCTGATAAAAAGCTTAAGCAAAAATAAGAGAATAGAATATAAATATAATGATGATGATTATCTTTCAGAAGTTATCTTAAATGCAAAAAAAGTAATTTCATTTGAATATGACCCTTGGGGCAGGCTCTATTCCGCAACACAGGGCAATGATAAAACTTATTATATCTATAACGGGATAAATCTCATTGCACGGCTCAATAAAAGTTATCAAATTCTTGATTATTATTTTTATGATCAAAAAATGGATCTAATAGCAATTTGGAAAGATAATACCATTTTTTATCCTTTAACTGATAAAAATAATTCCTTAATAGCATTATATAATTCAAAAACAGAAGAAGTGAGTAAAAGAGAATATGGACCATTTGGTAAAATCAATTCTGAAACAATGCAAGATTTCGGAATATCCTATCAAGGACATTTATATTTTAAAGATATTGGTTTATACTATATGAAAAACAGATTTTATAATCCAATAATGGGAAGATTCATAACACCTGATCCCATTGGCCTGGCCGGTGGAATGAATGAATATTCATTTTGCAGAAACAATCCAATAAGATATGCTGAACCTCTAGGTTTATTTTCAATATCTAATCCTGAAGTAACAAAAATTGGTTCAAGACTTAATATGGGTTTCATTGACACAGGTATATATTCTTCAATTTTCCCATCTTTACCGGTTTTTCCAAAACCAAGCTTATCTTATGGCTATAACTATTCAATTGGCGAAAGCTTAACTTCAAATCCAATTTATAAAAATGTAAATTCAATTAGATCAAGCGATAGTGCTCGTGGTGGTGGAGGTCGTTTTGGAAAGTCAGCAAGAGGCAATCTAAATGAATTAGCTCAAGTTGCTTTATCTTCATATTTTAATGATTTAAAACTTTATGCAAGCTTAAAAGATCCAACAAATTCCATAATAAATCGTTTTGGCTCTTCAAGCCTAACAAATGATATAACCTTTGGGAAGTTAATAGGGGCTAGCTTTAGGTCTCCATTTTCATATGCACAATCTATTGGAAAATGGCTTTGGAAAGAACAAACACCTATTCTTTCTATTTTATATCCCAAAAAAGATAACCCATTATTTCTTACACCAAATGCTTCTTATTTGGATTTTCTAATTTTTCCAAATGAAAATGCGGTTTTAAATTTTGCTAAAACTCAAAAATTTCAAAAAGCGACATCAACACTACCTAATCAAGTGTCTGATACTTTTAACATACCTCAGATTACAACCTTTTTATCAAATCCAACAGTGAGTGGTGAAAAAACCTTGTCTGGTGAGAAAACAGTAAGTGGAGAAGAAACAAGCTCTGGTTCTGAAACTGTCTCAGGAAGCGAGACATCTGCCCCTAATGACAATTCACTTGATTCTACTTGTGGATTTTAGATTAGGATTAGGATTAAGATTAGAATTACAATTGAGATTGGAATTTATGCTTGTTTAATCTCCTTATACTAAGCGTCCAATTATGAAACCAACAACAGTTCCAAGCAAAAAAACAATTGATAATATCCGTGAGTTTAAAACCCTTCTCTTATAACCTTTTTTTACAGCTACAAGTGAAACCAAATAACCGATTCCATTTACAACCCACAAAATTGGAGCTGATAAAGCAGTTGCAAGTAATGGTCCTGCTATAGGAACAACTGCAATTAGTGCTATCAAACCAGTAAAAGCATTTGATAAAATACCAATAATAAAAAGTGAACCAGCTAAAATTGATTTATCAATTTCAAAATAGGAGCCAATAATCAAAAGCTCTACTAAGATGATCCAAATTAATAATATTTTACCAAACTTTTTTAGAAACCGTTTATAATTCAATTTCATTTAAAAACCTCGCCTGCTTCTTTATACCAAAATAGCAAATCAAGATGATCTGCTGGTATATTTAATTCTTTTGAAAAAGAGAGCATCTTTGTTTCGATTTCATAATATACTTTTTTTGTTATAGTTCTTGGAATTTCATTGATAACACCAAAAAGCTTAAGATTTTTTAATATATGTCTATCTAAAATTGCAAGTTTATCTCCATATCCAATATTTCTTAAAAAATGACTGGCTTCTTTATAACCATAACCTTTGACATTATCAACAAGCCAGTTTCTAAGGCTAAAAGTATCATCAAATGATAAAATTGTATTTCTTAAATTATTTTCTTTATTAACCTTAAATAATTCTCTGGCAGCAACTACATAATTAGCTTTATTATTTCTAAACCTAACATAATTCATATGAGAAGCTAATATTTTAGCATTTCCCTTGAATAGAAGATCTTTTTTTACAAGCCTTTCAACAGTCTGCCAACAATTTTTCGCCTTTGACTGAGGTGTAAATATACAAAAAACAAGTTCTGAAAATAATTTCTCATCTTCTCCTTTAAAAAAAGCTAATTTAAATTCTTTAATTCGCTTTTTTATTAAAGACTTAATTTCTGCATATTCTTTTAATAAAGTCTTTTTATTATTTTCAATTTCTTTAGACATAAGCTAATTATTTTATAATTTTTATAATAAAAAACAAGCCAAGAGTATACATTTTCGAAATTAATGTTGACCTAAATAGCTTAATCTGTAATATATTATTTAACAATATAAATGCAACAATTACAGTGTATAAAATGGATGAAAAAAGAAATATTTCGCTTTGCAAAATTCCAAACTGCGGAAACCAGGCATTTCACAAAGGTTTTTGCAGACTTCACTACTTAAAAGAATGGAAGGTTGTTAAAAAGCAAGAGGGCGAAAGCTTAGAAGTTAATCTTGATGATTTCATTGAAAAGCTTAAGATAAAATATCCTAAAGATTTTCTAGATATTTTAAAACAAGCTACAAAGAATTCTGAAAATCTTAATAAAAGGCTAAAAGAAATTTACAATAAAAAAATTGAAGCTGATGAAGATTTTTCAATGTATGATGAGGATATTGAGGCTATCTTGAAAAATATTAAGGTTGAAGACTGACCGTCTTGAACTTCTCTCCTGGCTTTACTCCCCAAATAATAATCAAATAGCCTAATACTGCCCAAGTTACAAGACGAACTCTTCTGACTAATGCCATTGCAACACCTACTTCTGGACTTAAACCAATATATTGGAACAAATAATAAATTCCACCTTCAGCTACACCAATTTGAGAGGGCATAAAAAAGAAGAAAACAGTAATCAATTGTATAAATGCATAGACTAAAAATGAATCAAGCAGAGTAATCTGATGTCCAAGGCAATACATAATAATCCATATCTCAAAAAAACTTACTGCTTTTCCTATAAAATGATGAAGACAACAATAAACAAATTTCTTTTGTCCATCGATGTGATAAGTTGAAATAAGTTCATCAAGTTTTTTAAATTTCTCAACAAAAGAAGAGATATCAAATGGAACAAGCTTATCAAGAAAAAGAAAAATCTTGTGGAAAAATGATCCTTTTTGCTGAAAATTAAAAATGAATAGAAATGCTAAAAAGAAAACAAGAAAAAATAAGCTCCCAGCGACAATAAATTTGGTATCAATTGGCCATACAAAAATTCCAATTACAAAGGCAATAAACATGAGGAGAATCATCATTATAATATGCGAAAATGAATCACTTACCATTGAAGCTGCAGCTTCTTTTTTATTAACATACTGTGTAAGAATGTACAATCTGTAAGATTCACCGCCAACGTTACCAAGTGGATTAAGGTATTTCACACCATTTGCTCCAAGCCATATTTTAAGCATCCTTGGAAAATTCAAACATGAACTTTTAACATCAAAAGTATAATACCAGGCAATTGTGTGAAAGAAATATTCAACAAAGGCAACTATCATTATTAAGACAAAACCAAATTTCATTGAAAAAATTTGATTTAATAAAGTCATTACACCTAAGGATAAAATCAAATGCACTAAATAAGCCAAACCAATTAGTAAAAACGTGACTTTCAATAATTTAAATATATTTTTTTTATTTATCATTTTTTTATTTCCATTTCCCAAAGCATTTTTGGATCGATTTTTGCATAATTTGCACGTATACCATAGTGCAAATGAGAACCAGTTGATCGCCCTGTAGAGCCAACTAATCCAATTATTTGCCCTTTTTTAACATAATCACCAATAGATACTTTTATTTTACTTAAGTGAAAATACATGGAGTATATTGACATACCATGATCAATAATAATTGAATTACCAGATAAAAAATGTGTCCCTGCTAAAACAACAGTCCCATTATTTGTGGCTTTGACCTTTGTTCCTGTTTTTCCTTTTAGATCAATTCCAGAATGTGGCGATCTCTTTTCACCATTTATATATCTATTTTCACCAAAAGGGCAATTAATGACTCCAGGGACTGGTTTTAAAAAGCTGCCTTCAAAATGTCTTTTACTATTATGCTTATTAAAAATTGATTGCATAATAGCAGAGTCAGTATTTATAATTTCTATTTGCTCTTCTGTAAATACCGAGTGTTTTTTCGCTAAAGTCATATCACGGCGAGGATACTTGCCTTCAATAATATTTAGCAAAAGACTTTTGCTTGAATTCATACTTTCTATTTCGACTGTAGCACTTCCAGGCTTATCAATTAAATTTATGCCTAAAATAACAATAAATTCCTTATTAGATTGATTAAAATAAGCAAGCTCTCTGCCATTATACTTTGCAGATTTAAATTCATCTTTATCGTCTAAACTTACAATAAATTTATAAACACCACCTTGCTTTACATCCATTTTTTCTGGTTTCACTTCAAGAGCAAATAAACATGAATTTATTAACACTAAAACAAAGAAAATTCGTGCTAAGAATTTATTTATTTTATTTTTTTCAGAACTTGGCATGCTAAACTTCCCTTTGACAATAATAGTTCAATTAAATCTTTATTTTCCACATCGTCAATCGATTTAATCACTAAATTTTCCATAGTCCTGGCAATACAATAACCTCGCTCTAATACTAAATATGGGTTATAGGCATTAAGCTCTGAGCTTAGTTTCTCTATCAATAGCTTTCTAGTTAAAAAAATCTGTTTAATGGAATTTTGTAATCTCAGATTTAAATCATCAATTCTAATCTTCTTTTCTTCAATTAACTGCTTGGGAGACTTTAATCTCTTGCTTAAATGTAACAATTCCCTTTTAAATTTGAATATGATATTAATAATGTTTTGATTTAAAACTTTAGAGTAATTTAATAAAACCTTTTTTATTTCATTCATATCAGGCACTACAATATCTCCAGCTACTGAAGGTGTGGCGGCGCGCACATCTGCAACAAAGTCAGCAATAGTAAAATCAACTTCATGGCCAACAGCAGAAATAACCGGGATTTGAGATGAAAATATCGCACGAGCTAAAGCTTCATCATTAAAGGCCCAGAGATCTTCAATACTTCCTCCCCCTCTTCCAATAATAAGCACCTCAGCAAGCTGATGCTTATTGGCAAATTCAATTGCCTTGATCAATTGTTTGCCAGCTTCATTTCCCTGTACTTTAGAATCAATTATTAAAATTTCACTTTTATCAAATTTTGTAGTAATTACTTTAAGCATATCCTTAATAGCAGCACCTGTTATGGAAGTAATAATTCCAATTCTTTCAGGCAAAAAAGGTAATTTCTTTTTATGTTCCTGATCAAACAAACCTTCAGCATTTAATTTAGCTTTTAACTTTTCATAAGCTAAAAAAAGCTCGCCCAGTCCAGCTGGTTTCATTTCTTCAACTATAATTTGATAGTTTCCTCTTGGTGCATAGAGACTGATTCTTCCCATGCAAACGACATTAAGGCCATTCTCGGGTTTAAATTTTAATTTACCCCAATTTCCTTTAAATAAAACAGCAGATAAAGAGGATGCTTCATCTTTTAAGGTAAAATAAGAATGTCCTGAACTATGGGTCATAAAATTACTAAGCTGCCCTAAAACCGAAACCTTACTAAACTCATTTTCTAAGAGAAATTTTATTTGATTTGTAATTTCTGAGACTGATTTTATTTTATTTGGCATGTTTACGCTTTGAAATAAGATTTAGTAAATTAATCTAAGATAGTGGCACTGTTTTCAACCAGTGTTTTTATAGCTTCTAGAACATCGTCACTTATTTCAATAAACCTAATACCTGCGCCATATTTGTTTTTATCATGATCATTTGGATCATCCATTGTCACAAGCCTAACGACTTGTCCCTTAACTTGGTATTGTGTTGAAGCACCAGGCAAACTAAAGCTAACTTCGACAATGTCATTTGGACCAAGAAGCTTTTCGGTTTGAAAATAAATTCCACCTCTACTTATATCTTGAGCAAATGCTATTGCTTTTTCTGTATCATCGCTAAGAGACAAACTAACTCTAAAAAAAGCCTGAACTCTAGGGAATTTTCTTCTTTCAGTAAATTTAGACAATCAAAACTCCTATTATTATGAATTGCGTCCCAGTTAATAGTAATTTAATAATTAAGATCAATAAGGTCAAGTTTTAAAATTCTTTTCACAAATCTTATTAAGCTTGCATTCTTCACAGTTTGGTTTCCTTGCCTTACAAATTGCTCTTCCATGATTTATTAATAACAGGGAAGTTAAAGACCAGAATTTTTCAGAAATTTGCCTTGTTAAATCCTTTTCAATAACAAGTGGATCTTTAGACTTTGTTAAACCTATTCTATTGCTAAGCCTTATAACATGTGTATCTACAGCCATTGCAGGCAAACCAAAAGCAGTTGATAATATAACACTTGCAGTCTTTCTACCAATACCAGGAAGGCTTTCAAGATATTCTCTATTGTTTGGAATTCTGGATTCATATTTTTTGACCACAATTTGGGCCATTTTCTTAATATTCTTTGCTTTATTTTTATAAAGACCCCCGCTTTTTATATATCCTTCCAAAGCTTTTATTTCACAAGTAGCAAAATCCTCAATTTTAATAAATTTCTTAAATAAATCCTTTGTTATTTCATTAACTCTTTTGTCTGTACACTGAGCAGAAAGAATCACTGCTATCACAAGCTCATGAACGTGTTTGTATTCTAAGGCAGTCTTTGGTTTACCATATTCTTTAATTAAAGTATCAACAACTTTTTTTAGCTTTAAATGTGATTTCATTTAAAACCTAAATGATAAAAGGATTTTGTCCCTTGAAATAATTGGATAAAAAAGAATCTTTTTTTCACCTCGTGAGTCAAAGTGCCTTCTATAAATTGTATTTGACACAATTGTTCCAAGCGCTGCTCCACTTAAAACGTCTAAAAGATAATTAGAACCTGATTGCATATTTGCATATCCAACGAATGAAGCTCCTAAGTGCAAAAAGGTTCCAAGCAATATATTATAAAGAGGATATACTTCTAAATGAAGTCTATCGACTAAATCATTATGTAAAAATGAAGCAATATAAAAAGCATCAGCAGTATGTTCTGATATAAAGCAATTGTCATAAGCTGAATTAGGACTATTTCTTTGGGCCATTTCTTTGATTAATCTAGTTATTGCTTTTTGCAGTAAAAAGCCTTCTGTAAAAATTAATAGCAAATGCTTAGAATGAAGTGTGGGAGCAAAAGTGCTTCCTAAATAAAAAGCAGCTGCTGGTAATACTAGAAAAGAATAATTGTTAAAATCGAATTTTTCATTTGATCCAAGATAATCTGCTAAATCACTCTCAAAATTTAATGGATCAATAGTTACTAATGGATCAGGATTATAAAAAATATCACTTATTAAAATTGCACTTGAAATGGAAATTAAGGAATAATCTACCCAGTTATAATGCCTGAAAAAATCTGAATAATCAATGTTGTATTTTATTGGTCCCTTTTCCATTTCCACATCCGGCAAGGAAGACGGATCTTCTTTGGTAATATATTCATTTACTTCATCAACTGATTTAATCAATTCATCAATGTCAAAACTTTCTTCAGGTATTAACACAGGTCTATCTTTTTCAGGAAGCTTTAAGCTATCATCTAAAAGCATATTCTCATTTTTATCAACTGTTTCTAGCTCTGCTTTTGAGTCCCCTTTTGTTTCTTTAAGTATCTCTTCAGCTGAAAGGCCATATAAATATGGATTAAGTATTAAATAAAATATAAATATTATTTTACAAAAATTAAACATAAAATTTATCTTACCCAATTCTGAGTTCTGAATTCTAATTAAAAAAAAGCTTACTTAATCCAGGTCCATAATGCAAACTGTTTTTAAAAAGCAATACTTGCTTTACTTTTTCAAGCTATTTTGTTAGCATTTTTGTAATTTTAAAAATCAATGAGGATTTTATAATGGGAATTTATGATGTTAAAGATGCCGATACCCAAGTAAAAAAACAGCTAAAAGTAGATCCAGATAGTGTTAGTATTTTACCTTTAAATTTCTGCCTAAAAAACAATGTAGTTGTTGTGGGAACAGTTAATATTAATGACAAATCTCCAATTAGTCTTGCAATGTTTAATATCCATAATTCAGAACTCGTTGAAGCGATTTCCCGAAAATTTGACAGAGAAGTGAAACCTGTACAAATGTCGAAAGCAGAAATTGCTCAGGCTATAAAAGAAGGTTTTGGACCAAAGGCAGCTGCCCAGGCAAAGCCAGAAGAGGCTCAACAACAACAAATTGGCCCTGTAACTGAACAAAATGTTGTTAAAACAGTTGATTCAGTTCTCACTAATGCTATTGTTAGAAAAGCCAGTGATATTCACATTGAAAGTTATAGGGACTCTATAGCAGTCAGATATAGAATTGACGGTGTATTATATGAAATGCCTACTCCAATTAATAAGGATAACTTTCCTCAGATTGTTTCAAGAATAAAAATTATTGCTAATGCTGATATTGCAGAAAAAAGACTTCCTCAATCTGGTAGAATCGATTTTAAAATAAAATCAGCAAATATGGAAAAGCTCATTACCTTTAGAGTTTCAATATGCCCTGGACCATTTGGTGAAGATGTGGTTTTAAGGGTCTTAGATAGATCAGCAGCTGTTATTGGTCTTGATAAACTTGGATTTTATCCACATAACCTTGCTGCCTTTCATACTCTAATCCACAACCCGGAAGGTTTTATTATTGTTACTGGACCTACAGGTAGTGGTAAAACAACAACACTTTATTCAGCCCTTTATGAAATAACATCCCCATATAAAAAAATATTATCAGCAGAAGACCCAATTGAATATAGTCTAGATGGAATTAATCAAAAGCAAGTTTCAAAACAGGTCACTTTTGCCATGCTAGGAAGAGAGTTTTTAAGACAAGATCCTGATGTAATTCTAATTGGTGAAATCAGGGATGAAGAAACAGCAAACATCGCTATTCAAGCCTCTCAAACAGGTCATTTAGTGTTTAGCACTCTTCACACAATGGACACTATTAGATCTTTACCAAGGCTCATAGGCCTGGGAGTTACAGCAAATACTTTGGCTTCCTCATTATTAGGAGTGCTTGCACAAAGACTGGTTCGAAAAATATGTCCTCATTGCATTACAACTTATGAACCAACAAAAAAAGAGTTAGATCTCATTCCAGAGCCTTACAGACCAGAAAAATGGGTTAGAGGCAGAGGATGCATGAAATGTAAAAGTGTTGGATACACAGGAAGACTTGGCGTCTATGAACTCTTTTTAATTGATGATAAAATTGAAGAAATGATAAATGCTGAAAAATCTATTTTGGACATTAGAAAATTCGCAATAGAAGCTGGAATGGCAACAATGTTGGAAGATGCTTATTTAAAAATAAGAGATGGCCTAACAACAGCAGAAGAAATTTTTTCCATTTTAACATACAGGCAAATATTGTCCCAATTGCCAGATTTAAAATTAACTAAAACTACTTAGAAAGAAATTATTATGACTGAATTTACTCTTTTAAAAAATGTTCCAATTTTTTCAGGTTTACCTGAAGATATTTACACTGACTTAACCCGACTTTTAAAAGACAAATCTTTTAAAAAGGGTGATGTTGTATGTAGTCATGATGAAGCAGGAGATTCATTATTTATTATTAAAAAAGGTTCTGTAAAAGTTACCCTTTACAATGAATCAGGAAAAGAAATTATTCTTTCTATTTTAAAAGCAGGTGACTTTTTTGGTGAGATGTCCTTGCTAGATTCAGAGCCCCGTTCAGCAAATGTAATTGCAACTGAGAACGCAGATTTGCTAGTCCTAAGACAAAGAGAGTTTTTAAGTTACATTATAGAATCACCAAAACTTACTCTTAAAATGCTTAAAGTTATGACCAAAAGACTTCGTCTGGCTGATGAACAAATTGGAAACCTGGCACTTCTTGATGTTAATGGAAGAATCGCAAGGTATTTAATTCAACTTGCCAAAAATGACGGTATTGCCCATGAGGAGGGATTGCTCGTAAAAAAACGACCTACTCATCAAGATATTGCTGGTATTATTGGAACAAGTCGAGAAACTGTTTCAAGAGCTCTTTCTGGTTTGCAAAAACGAGGATTAATAGACATGTTTGGCAAGGCTATTTTGATCAGACACATTGGCCTTGCTGAAGTAGACGAAAAGTATTCTTTTTAAAATGTCAAAAAAGATTTATGATCTCATAAAATTAATAGACAATCCAAGTAGATATATTTCAAGTGAAGTAAATTCTGTTAATCAAAAACCAAGTGAAAAAGATCTGCACTTTTGTCTCGTATTTCCTGACTTGTATGAAATTGGAATGAGTCACCTGGGCATTCAGATTCTTTATAAACTTTTAAATAATCAAGCCTCTGTACTTTGTGAGAGAGCATTTTTCCCTTCTTTTGAAATGCAAGATCTCATGAAAGAAAATAATGTTCATGTTTTTAGCCATGAAAACAAGATTTCCTTAAAGGATTTTGATGCAATTGGTTTTTCAGTTAACAATGAGTTAGCTTTTTGCTCTGTGATTAAAATGCTGCTCATGTCAGGCATGGAAGTTTACGCTAAAAACCGAAAAAACAGTGATGCTATTGTTTTAGGTGGTGGTTTTGGACTTATAAATTCAGCCCCAATAAAAACATACTTTGATGCAATTATTATTGGAGAAGCAGAAGAAGTTATTCTTGAAATTCTTCCTAGCTTACGAAAAAGAAAAAAGAGCAATGAAGATCGTTATCAAACCTTGCTTGCTTTATCGAAAATCCAGGGTGTCTATGTTCCAATAATACATGATAAAACCTCGGATATAATCAAAAAAAGAACCCTCAAAGATATTAATACTTCAAAATATTTTACTAATACAATCTTACCCTTTAGAAACATTGTCCATGATCGTCTAGCAATTGAAATTCAAAGAGGCTGCGTGCATGGCTGTCGTTTTTGTCAGGCAGGCTATCTTTACAGACCGCTGAGACAAAGAGATCCCTTAACTGTTATTGAAAAAGCAAAAAGTGATATTGATGATACAGGTTTTGAAAAACTATCTTTTCTTTCATTAAATGCCTGTGATTGGCCATGTCTTTCAAGTGTAATTGATCACTTGCATGTTTATTTAAAACCAAAAGCAGTAGCAATAAATCTTCCTTCTTTACGAATTGATCTAAAAGACAGTGCAATATTTGATAAAATTTCATCCATTAATAAGTCTAATTTTACTTTTGCCATTGAAGCAGCCACAGATGAATTAAGAGCTCGCATTAATAAAAATATTACAAATAATCAAATTCTAGAAGTCGTTAGAGCAATTTCCAAAAGTTCTGTTTCTACTTTTAAGCTATATTTTATGATTGGTCTTCCATTTGAGCAGGAAAATGATATTCAAGAAATAATAAATCTCATTGAAAATATTTATTGTGAAGCAAGAAAAATTAAAAATAATATTAAGCTAAATGTTACAATATCACCATTTGTACCTAAACCTTTTACACCATTTCAATGGTGCAGACAAAACAGTTTAGGAGAAATAAAAAAGAAAGCAATGATGATTAAGTATAATATTGATAACAAAAATATTAAAGTTAACTATCATTCCCCTCAAATGACTATAATTGAAGGAGTGTTAGCAAGAGGAGATGAAAAACTTTCAAAAGTTTTATTAGAAGTTGCTAAAAATGGTTCAGGTCTTGAACTCTGGGAAGATCATTTTGACTTTAGACTTTGGCAAGATAGCTTTGAAAAATATAATATCAATTATGAAGACTATTTAAGTGAAAGAACTATTGGAGATAAACTTCCATGGTCAAAAATTGATGCAGGCGTTAAAGAAACATTTCTGATTGAAGAATACAATAAAGCCACCAAAGGGCAATCTACTTTAAGCTGTGCTTCAAGAAAAAATTGCAAAATATGCGGAGCTTGTGATGATGATAATTTATCAAATATTCTAGCAAATGATATTGATATCCCTATAATTAAAAGCACTAAAAAGATTGATGAAAACATAAGCTGTAAATACAGAATTAAGTTTTCAAAACATTCTGAATTAATATTTTTAAGTCATTTAGAATTAATTAAAACCTTTTCAAGGTTTTTTAGAAGAATTGATCTACCCTATTTACTTTCCCAGGGATTTTCCCAGAAAATAAAAATATCATTTTCCTATGCTCTTCCTGTTGGAATGACAAGCTTAGCTGAACATTTTGACATAGCTATAGCAAGTGATAACTTTTTTGAAAATACTAAAATAGAAGAATTAAATAAAAAACTCCCGCAGGGCATAGAACTTCTTGAAATTAGCAAGTTGCAAGGAAAGGTCAAATCATTACAAGAAGCCATTTCACAGTCAAAATACGAAATCACTCTTGACAATGAAGCAACGAAGAATATTAAAGAAATTGTTGATAAGCTGGAAAATATTGATGCAATTAGTGAAGTAAAAGCTATTGATGGTAAACTTAGCTTCACACAAGAGATGAAAATTAAAATCAATGAAAGATTTTCAGCCATAATTCCAGAAATTTTGGGGAAAAAATATATATCTGAGTTGGATATTGTTAAAGTTGATACAGTGTTTTAGGGGAACAAGAGCGCAAGGGAACATGAGAACAAGGGAATATGAGAATATGGAAGGATGTTTTGAAGAATATGTTTAAAGCAGTTTGTTTGATTTCTGGGGGGCTTGATAGTGCTGTTAGCACTTCAATTGCAGCAAAAGACCATGAAATTATCGGGGTTCATTTTAATTATGGGCAAAAGACCGAGAAAAAAGAATTAAAAGCATTTAATGATTTAGCTGATTTTTATAATATTGAAATAAGGCATGAGATAAAGATACCTGTTTATGGAAAGCTACCAGGATCAAGTCTTACCAACCATAATCTTGAAATTAGCAAGCAAGCACCCAAAGACAACGAAATCCCACAAACCTATGTTCCATTTAGAAATGGTATGATGCTTTCTGTTGCTGCTTCAATAGCTGAATCTTATGGTGCTAATAAGATTTTTATAGGTGCAGTATGGGAAGATTCATCAGGTTATCCTGATTGCCGCATGGATTTTTTAAAAAGTATGGAAGAAGCCATTGATAAAGGAACAAGACCTGAAACAAAAATTGAAATTTGTGCACCAATTATTGATATGAACAAATCTGAAATAATAAAAAAAGGATATGAAATAAAAACTCCGTTTGACCTTACCTGGTCATGTTATTGCGAAAATCACAAAGCTTGTGGAAAATGCGAATCCTGTTATTTGAGGTTAAAGGGCTTTAAAGCAGCTGGTTTAAAAGACCCTATTTTATATTTAAAAAAATGACAAATACAATTTAAAATTCAAAATTCAAAACCCAAAATTCTATTACATGTAATTAGTATTATTGATTGGTTTATTTATTAATACAGCACTTTTTAAATTTTTTTCCAGAACCACAAGGACAAGGATCATTTCTTCCAACTTTTTCGCCTTCTCTTTTTACAGGTTCATTTACCACCATATTACCATCTTTGAAATACCAGACATCTTCTTCTTTTATAAACTCTGCTTCTTCATGGTGAGCCTGAAATTTGCCTTCTAAATAATATTTTGCTATAAACTCAACCTTACCTTCAGTATCATCCTTGGTACCTTTTTCCCTATTTCTGATTTCAAGGCCAGCCCACTTGGCTGCTTTACTCCATTTGTCAGCTGTGTCATGATCGAACTCATCTCTGCCACTTTTGTGGTGAGTACTAGCAATGTAATTTATTTCGTTTTTAACATAAGCTGAATATCTTGATCTCATTAAGGCTTCAGCTGTTTCAGCTTTTTGCTCGCCTTTAATTAAAGGTTCACAACATTTACTATAATCAAGATCACTTTGACATGGACATTTGGACATTGTTTTCTCCGTTTTTATTAAGTCATAAGTCATAAGTCGTAAGTTATAAGTATTTTAACAACAACTTGTTTCCTTATTTATATTTATCATAAACTCATGTCAACTATAGTTAACAATTATACTATTCATTTTTTCCAAGATCTCTTTATTTTCTCTTTTTTCAGCACCATTTTTTAAAATAGTAGCTTTTTTAAGAATCTCATTTTTTATAAGCTTAGTTTGTTCATCATTTAGTTCACAAGTACTAAGTATTTTTTCTAGGGATTGAATTCTAAATCTATCCATACCCCAGTGTTTTCTTGATAGTTGATCTTCGTGACCCCCATTTTTAGTGATAAGTTTCATATTAATAAATTTTATTTCATAATAAAGAGAGGCTCTTATCCAAAAATCATAATCTTCGCAAACCTCTAAATCTTCATCAAAAAATCCTATTTTTTCAAAAACCTCTTTATAAATAATTGAAGCAGAAGGTGAAACAAGACACATAGTAAGTATTTTATCAAAGATCCATCCAGATGGCTTTGAATGTTTATTTTTGGGGTTTACACGCATGCCATTTCTGATCCAAATTTCATCAGTCTGGCATATCTTAATATTATTATGCTTACGAAAATAACCCATTTGGTAGCTTAGTTTTTCTGGCATCCAGGTATCATCAGAATCAAGAAGCGCTATCCATTCTCCTTTTGCTGCTTTTATTCCAATGTTTCGAGCATTGCTAACTCCCTTATTTGCATCTAATCTAATGTAATTAATCTTCTTGTTATTTGATAACTCATTAAAAGTTTCATCACTTGAAGCATCATCAACTACAATGATTTCGTAGAAAATATCTTTCTTAGCTGAAGGCTGAAAGCTGCTAGCTGATAGCCTTTTCGCATATTTCTGTGATAAAATAGATTCTATAGCATTATTAACTAGAGGATAACGATTATATGTTGGGATAATTACGCTAACGAGTGGCAAAGTTTATTCAGTTACCTGTTCTGGATGAATAGGAAACTTTGGTGTTGTTCCAAACTTAACATTATCTTTTTTTCTTTGTGCGCCCATTTTTTTTCTTTTTCTTTTTCTAACTATTTTAACTATTTTAGTATTTGATGCCATTTTCTTCTCCTGTTAATTCCTTGTTAGTCGCAAGCTTTAGCTAGCGCTTTATTGCACTTGCTAAAGTTTGCGGCCACCTATGTTAAATTAGGTTGCCGCTATAACAATGTATAAAATCCAACTATCAGTTGGCATAGCATGTGTCCATTACCTCTATTTTCTTAACATACAATGGCCAGATAACTGATAATTTATTTACTTCATCCAAAAGCGCTGGTTGGTATTAAATGATTGATCTTCATATGTCAAATAAAAATGTTGGTTTTATTTATGTATAATGTGATGTAAACATAACCAAGGGTTGGGCTTATAAGCCTTGATTTTTACACAGATTTTTTTGCTAAAATTCTACCAAAAAATGAAGAATCAGACTCTGAAATTAAGACATCAAAGGAGGCCTCATTTAAAATTCTTTGAAAATAATCTCTTTCTGAAATATATTTAAACTTCAAAGTCATCACAAAATCATCTGCTTCATTATTCCAATTGGAGCCATAATATCTTTTTGCTTCATCTAGAATTCGAAAAAAGTCATCTTCAATACTTGTTTTATCATAATCAAGCATCTTATCTTCAATAAGCAATAATCCCCCCATAGGCATTGCTCTTGATAATTTGTTTATAAATATTCTTTTTTGATAATCAGAAAGCTCAGATAACGCTCCACTTATTATAGCTTTTGAGAAATTAATCGAATTAAGATCAATTCCCCTCATACTCTCTTGTCTAAAATAAATATTAGAAAATTCTGTGAGCTGTTTTTTTATTTTTCCAACATTACTATGATCCAAATCAAAGGCATAAACCTTTTTGACTTTTTCACAGACAGATTTAATCATATCACCAAGACCAAAACCAAAGCAGGCAAAAATATCATTTTTATTTAGGTCCATAAATGATATTTGATAATCATTTGTTGCAATATAATCTTTAATAGCATCAGGAAAAACTTTATTTTTAACAACAGTTTTTCGATGAAAGGAAACTTCTCCTTTGCTATTCATACCTATCCCCTCCTTGAGAAAGTGGTAAGTGGTAAGGTGTAAGCAGTAAGCAGTAAGTCGTAAGTCGTAAGTCGTAAGTCGTAAGTCGTAAGTCGTAAGTCGTAAGTCGTAAGTCGTAAGTCGTAAGTCGTAAGTCGTAAGTCGTAAGTAAAGCTATTGCTTAAATCATAACACTTAATTTAATGTGAAAATATAGCAAAGAATATGCCAAGGCTTAATATTAAGGCAAGATACTGAAATGACTTGATTTTTTAGAATAAGCTAAAGATTTCAGGAAATTAATTGGTGTCAAAAAAGCTCTTTTGAAAAGAATAGCAACTTTTCCCCCAACCACACAAAACCCATTACTCAATACTCAATACTCAAGACTCAATACTCAATACTCAATACTCTAAAGCGGGCGACCAGATTCGAACTGGCGACAATCACGATGGCAACGTGACACTCTACCAACTGAGTTACGCCCGCGAATTTAATTTGTGGAATCTGAATTAGTCTGCTTAAAAAAAAAATGCAAGAAAAAATATTACTTTTTATTCAAATTCTTTATCATCTTCATTTTTATGGACAGCTTGATACTTTTGCAAGGCTTCTTGAGCTGCACTTTGCTCTGATTCTTTCTTGCTCTTACCTTCTCCAACCCCATATCTTTTTTCTTCAATTAAAACTTCAGATTTAAAAACTTTTGCATGATCAGGTCCAATCTCTTCTAGTAACTGATATTTCGGAGCTTCTTTTACAAACTTTTGCACAACTTCTTGTAAAACAGTTTTATAATCTGTCATAATATCTGGATGGAAGCCTTCTTTTCCAACAACATCAAAAACATCAGAAAACAGTTTATGAACAATAGAAATAGCTTTCTTTAGAGATGAATCCAGGTAAATAGCACCAATGATTGCTTCTAAGGCATCTGCTAAAACTGAAGGTTTTTTCCTGCCACCTGTGGCTTCTTCGCCTTTACCTAAAAGAATATAATCACCAACTCGTATTTTCTCAGAAATTTTAAACAAAGTGTCTTCTTTAACAAACAAGGATCGCACTTTTGACAACCAACCTTCATTTTTGTCCATGTAATTTTTAAATAAATGCTCACTAATTGCTAAAGATAAAACTGAATCACCTAAAAACTCTAGGCGCTGATTGTCTTGAAATTCAGTGTTTTTCTTTTCATTTTTATATGATTTATGAGTTAAAGCCTTCTTTAATAAGGACATATCCTCAAAATCATATTTTAATTCATTTTCAAGACCTTTAAAATCGTCAAAATCCATTTATAACCTCCATGTTAAATAATTATTTCACCTTTAATAAGCCCTTCTTTTATAATAGATACAGCTTTTATATTAACAAAATTGTTTTTATTTTCTTTGTCTGAAGCCACTAAAAACCGAATATAGTTCGACGACAAGCCAGTTAAATTGCCAGTTGCAGAGTTTTCCTTTTCTTCTAACAAAACTTCAAATTTCTTATTTATTTGTAGATCTAAAAATTCTTGCTTCTTTCTACTAAAAAGATCTCTTAATTCTTTTGCTCTTTCTTTCTTTATTCTGTCATCAACCTTTTCTTTTATCTCAAATGACTTTGTTCCAGGTCTATCTGAATAAGGAAATACATGGCCATATGAAAGCTCTAATGATTTAATAAAATCATATGTCTGTTTGAATTCTTCATCACTTTCCCCTGGATACCCACATATTATATCAGTTCCAATAACTATATCAGGATTTTTAGCTTTTATTTTCTGAACTAATTCAGCAAACATAGAAGCTTCATAGTTTCTATTCATCTTTTTAAGTATAGAATTTGAACCTGACTGCAAAGGAATATGAAAATGCTTGCATATATAAGGACTTTCAGCCACCAATTCAATCAACTCATCACTGATTTCTTCTGGCTCAATTGAACTTAATCTCAATCTTAATCTTAATCCTAATTCCTCAATCCTTGAAAGCATTAATTTTAAAAGAGACACTAAACTTTCATTGACATAAAAATCCTTGCCATATCTGCCAATATGAATCCCTGTTAAAACTAATTCTTTTGCCTGATTATCTGCATAGGCAATCATTCTTTTAACAACTTCATCTTTTTCCAAAGAAACTTCACTGCCTCTAACTGTTGGAACAATACAATATGAACAAGCATTATCACAACCATCTTGAATCTTTAAATTTGGACGAGTTAATCGTGACCCTGGACCTGCCCATGAAAATCTATTTATCTTTATTTCTTTTTCTATACTATAATTCTTATCTTCTAATATCCTGGCAATAAAACTCTTATGATCATTACCCATAAAACAAGTAACACCTTCTATATTCTCTATTTCACTTGCATCTCTGTCAACATAACAACCTGTTACAATAACTTTAGCTTTATCATTCATTTTAACAGCTCTTTTTATGATATTTCGTGATTGAGCATCAGTTTTTGAAGTAACTGTGCAGGTATTGATAACATACACATCAGCTTTTTTATCAAAGTCAACCTGGCTGTAACCTGCATTTATGAGGCTTCCAATTATTTGATCAGAATCATATGAATTCGTCCTGCAGCCTAGAGTATAGAGGGCAAATGTTTGCTTATTCAATCCACCCTCCTCCAAGCAATATATCATCTTTATAAACAACTGCTGCCTGACCTGGAGTAATCGCAAATTGTTCTTCTTCAAACTCTAATTCAAAGCAAGTTTCTGATAAGATTTTCACAGTGCAGTTGGCTTGAGCATGGTTATTTCTAATTTTAGCCTGAGCTTTAAATTCTTGATCTACTTTTAAAAACCAATTGGCATTATTTGCTTTGAGATTTTTTGCATAACAATATTTTTTATCAGAAACTGTAATTTGATTTGTCTTTTGATCAATGTTTGATATATATAGAGGTGTTGAATTTGCAATGCCCATTCCTCGTCTTTGACCAATTGTGTATTTATCTATTCCTTCATGTTTTTTAAGTTTGTTCCCATGAATATCTACAAAATAGCCCTCTTCTTTTTTATCAATATTCAAATAAGCACGAATAAATCGATGATGATTATTATCCTCAATAAAACAAATTTCCTGTGAATCATTTTTCTTGAAAATGGGAAGCTTATGTTTTTGGGCAATATTTCTTATTTCATCTTTTGTAAAATCAGCATTGGGAAATATTATGTTTTTAAGATTTTCAGGTGAAATAGAAAACAGAAAATAGGATTGGTCTTTTTTTGAATCTTTTGCACGAGACAAGGTAAAATGCTTGTTAATTTCAATTCTATTTACATAATGACCTGTAGCTAAATATTTAGCGCCCAAGGTTTTTGCATAGTCAAAAAGTAATTTAAATTTGACATGTTCATTACATAAAATACATGGATTTGGAGTTCTGCCAAGTCTATAATCGCTAACAAAGCTGTCAATAACAAGATTTTCAAACTCTTTTCTCAAGTCTAAAAGTTTAAATGGAATATCAAGAATATCACAAACAGTTTTAGCATCACGTCTATCTTCAGTTGAGCAACAAGTCTTTGAAGCCTGAAGATGATCAGGAAGATCCCAAAGCCTTAAATTAATTCCAACAACTGAATATCCCTGCTCCTTTAAAATGGCCGCAGCAGCAGAAGAATCGACACCACCAGACATAGCAACAGCAACGAGGTTCGTATCTCGTATTTCGTATTTTGTATTTCCTTTTGATAAACTCATAATTTTTAATTTAGTTTATTATTCTTAATAATATTAACACTTGCAATTCAAAACCTTTCTTTGCATTTCAATTTTGAATTTTGAATTTTGAATTTTAAATTATCCAATGGTAGGCGCACGCTTAAGCTGGCGACGATTTGTCAAGCAGGCATAAGTCTACGGCTACAGCACTGCAAGTACAATAATAATAAGTTCATGGCAAGAAAAAAATAAAATGAAAACTAGTGTTTTTCCATAAAAAGCTCCTGCAAACCTTTAATTTTATACTCAAGCTCTCTTTTATATTTTTCTTCAAATGCTCGTTTATTTTTTGAATCTTTACTGCTAAAAAAATTACTACTTCCTTTATTTTCTTCAATAAAATTAATTTCCTGTCCTAAGCATAATAATTCATCTAAAGATGATTTTTTACTACAAGCTTCTTTGTTGGGATGAGCTCTGTATTCACCACATGCCAAATCATTG
>JBDREC010000067.1:0-9667 GCA_043820105.1 Pseudomonadota bacterium | reverse complement strand
GCCGTCTGATTGTTCCAGTTGCCTGACTTCATTATTATTCAATGCTTCCACTTCCATTAATTGATCCTTTAATTATATTTATATTGAAGGTATTATATGGCTTTTAGATTTATGCGCAAGATGGGTTTGCTAGCCGCTTACATAAGAAGCCGCTGAATCATCAGTATTGTTCGATGAATCAATTGCTCTAACATAGAATGTATGACTGGCATCATCTAATGATGTATATTCTTTTGGACTTGTACAAGATTCATATGCCTCTGTATCAATTGCACATTCAAAAGTTGATCCTACTTCATTGGAACTAAATTCAAATGTTGCACTATTATCTGGATCCAATGGATATAAATCTAGCGTTGTTTCAGGTGCAGTTGTATCAGGTTCAACTCCTGTTGTAAAACCATTATCCATTATATATTCTGATTCAAGATAATTACCTGATTCGTCTGCTATATAAATTGTGAGCTTAACCTTATAAGTTGTTTCATAAGATAAGTCACTTGCTGGAATAAATGTAAAAATTGTTCCATCATCTGAGACAGTTGGATCATCAGACATCTGAATACATGTTGAAAAATCGTCTGATGATATTTGAACTGTACCAGAACAATCAGTACTATCAGTAACAGCATATACGGTTGATGAATCTATTGCTTCTGAGAAAGTTACAGTAATAGTAGAATTTATCGATACATCCGTGTCAGAATCATCTGGATTTATAGTTGATATTGTTGGGGAAGTTATGTCGACAACTGTTTCTTCTTCTTCCTCATCAGAGGAATTATCAACTATCTCCAAATAAATTTCTGTTATATATCCACTTTCAAGCGTAAAACTATCTTCACTTTCTCCTTGATAATTTGTAGTTTCAAATAAACTTGAGAGTATTAAGGTCGATGTCGAATCATAAATTTGTATTTCTGGATGCAAATCTGAACCTAAAGGAAGATCGTCTGATTCGATTTCATATTCGGAATATGGGTAATATAATATTGTAAAAAGACTATTTCCATAACTGTCATTAATGTTGAGATAGTATTGATTCCCCTCCTTGTAATATAAATCAAATAAAACATCATCAATTTCAATATAAACATTAAGAGAATAATCATCATTATTGATAGTTAGAATATTTTGACTTTCATATTCAATTTCATAATCATCTGTTGAATCGTTGGCGCTAACTTCCTCATCCGTAACATCAGGTGAATATTGATCATTATCCCCATTATCATATTCATCAGTATTGTTATTGGGATTATTATTTCCAGAAGTGCTACTAGGCTCCTCCACAACTAAACAGCCTAAACAAAAAATATAAATTAAAGATAATAAAAAGAATGATATATTAAAAAGTCTCATCTCCCCCCCCTGCAATAACCTGCTATGATATCAACAAGTTAGATATTGTAATAATATTACACATATTTTTGATTTAACAACATAGTATAGCAAATATATATATATAAAGGAAGTGATCTTGCTCACATATTGTGAATTATTTTAAAGAAATCTTATAATATAGTAGAATTACTAGATTATTATTTTGGTTTTTTTTGATATATTGAATGAAATCGTAAAGGATTTTTTATTTGGCAAAGTATATGACAAAAAATTCATTAGAATTATTAAATCCCATTAATCCAAAACACATTTCACAACAGTAAAAAATGTGTATCCCCCTAGTTATTTCTCTAGTAAATACCACCTAATTTCGAATAACATACTGTAATCATTAGAACACGTGAGAATTATTAATTTATATTAAGGGGGGATGTAATGAATGCACCAATTAGGTAATAAAATATTTTAAAAATGTTAATTTTTTCATTTATATAGGATAATAAGCTATGCGATAAATTTATGGATGCCAAGAATATACTTTGGCATCTTCAAAATATTCAAATAAATAATATAAGATTGTTAAATCTTCAATTCCAATATAGACATGAATATCTTCATCCTCTGTTACTCGTAGCTTTGTTCTAAAAATGCATTGGATAAGATCAGTAACTATTTCCTGACATCTTATAGTTTCTAATTTGCTAGACTTAAAGCCTCTTCTTCCACCAGAACCTTGTTTATCAATTCCAGAAAGATCTTCTTTTAAGATATTATTTCTCCCGTAAATCGCTGAAGCATAGCTAATATAATATTCGATTGATTTTTGATTGATATGAGTAAAATAAATTAGAGTACTTTTGCTGTATTCATTGGATCCTCTTAAGTTTTGATAATGATTTACTCTAATATTTTTCAGGTTTAATTCCTTAATCTCTTCTTTAATTTCATCCTCAATTCCATCAGACACAGTAGTAACTACGAATAATCTCTTGTCTGGTTGTTCCATCTGAATAGCTCGAATATCATTTAATATTTTTGGTATATAATGATTTTTCGTATTTTGATTAGATAGATTCGATTTACATACTTGCTTATCTTGTATATGGAAATATAGATTTTTAAAGCTTTTAATTTTTCCAACAGGATTAATGTCATACTTTAAATAAGAAGGATCCAAAGTGGCTGTACCATCAAACAGCAAGGTTGTTAGCTCATCTTGATTTAGAGAAAATCTCTTGTCTGGATAAACTATATTGATTGTTTTATTATCTGATTCTCTTATTTTGGAAAAAAGTAATCCACCATGTTCATTCAATATATTTAATTTATCGATTAGTTCGATTGCTTTATTATTGTATTTTTCAATTAATTTGTCTTTTTCTTTCTTATCAAAAGATAATTCTAACTCATGAGGATTAATTTCAATAACCCCTGTATTTGTATTTTTTGATTCATCAATATGTCTATTAAGCTTATTTAAACTGTTCAATATAGTAGGGATCTTTGATTCTTCCTTTCCATGAAAGAGATCTCCAAGCTTACTTAAAAAATTAATAACTTGTTCTTGTGAAAAATGAGAATTAGCAATTAAATCTGGATTTTCATCAATGAACAAAAATTCTCTTTTACCCTTTGTTCCGCCAGAGATATAGTTAATAAAATTCTTCATGCCATTACCAGAAAAAGTTTCTATCTGGAATCGTTTCTTTGTCATAAGAAGAATTGGGTATTTATATTGTTCTTTAAATTTTGTTGGATGAGCAGAACATCTTTTAATACTGCAACCCTTGCAAGGAGAATATAATTTGTCAGCATTGAGAATTTTCTTTTCACAAATTACATCTCCATGGCCAACCAGACAAAAAACATGATCTTGGTTATTGAGGTCTTTTTCTAACAGATAAAGATCTTCCTTTCTTTCCTTAACAATAATAGCTCCGCGGTTTTGATGTCTTATTTGCAGACAGAGATTAATAATAGCTGCCGATTTTCCGCTTCCCGGATGCTCTGGAATGATTTCACACGCGCCTGGCTTGGGATTATTGATTAAGTTATCTAGGATAATGTATAGTTCTTCAGAGCTGATTCTCTTTCTGAATGCAGAAATTACATGAAGTTTTTTCCTTTTATTTCTACTACTTGGCCGTGTAATTACACAGCGAAGGATAGGTGGGGTAGTTACTATATTTACCCTGTGGCCAACAGCGGACCCTCCTCTGCGCTTAACCCCATGTTTTTTAAGTGGAATCTCTATGTCAATTTCTGCAGCTGCCTTGCTTATTGTGTTATTAATATAGCTCTCAATATAACGACTATCTTTATTAGATACTTTTGGGGCATTAGCCAAAATTGAATAGATATCCTCGTAACAGAAACTGTTTGTTATTAATTTACACGAAAGAGCATAGTCAGCCTTGCTTGTGTCGTTTGCATACTTATCACCAATGCACTTAAACAATTTCCATATTTTTGGTTTAATCTTTAAGATATTTGCAAAACTCCTTGGCAATTGACTAGAAACAGTTATATTGTCTATCTTAAGTGGTTTCTTGGGTCGGCCTCTTTTCTTTGCACTATTCTGCAATTCAATTATTTCATTATAGAATATTTTATAAAAATCATCATAAGAGTATCTAAGGTTTTCATCACAATTTTTATTTATATATTTAACCAATTTATTTCTATTATATTTTACATTATAAGTTCCTGGGTAGCGCATTACTCTGACTGGATCTTTTACGGGATCAGTGTTGAAATAATTAGCGAGAGCCTGTTGAAAAAAAGCAAAATCATCGACAGGAAACAATTTAGGTGTGTTTTTTAAATGCCAATAAATGTGGATTCCATAACCAGAATCGACAATTTTCGAAGGTTGAAGGTGAAATTTTCTAACTTCATCTAAAAATTCTTTTTTTGAATAGTATTGTTTTCCATTCCCAATTAGTTTGCCTAGAGTTGCTCCTGGATACTTTTCCTGATTTACCTTATTATCTTCTAAATAATCTTTTAAGTCACAATCAACAAATAAAGCATTTATTTTTTTAACATAAATATTTTTTGCATTTCTAATTCCTCGCGGGACTTTAACCTCATTTACAAAATAGTATATATTATAATTATCCCTATTATATTTTTTGATTTGTATTTCAGTAAAATATCCTTCTGGCTTTATTTTACCTAAATCTTCTGGTATCAATTTTAATCTATGGGGAAGAGTATTTTTATTGGACATGGAAAAACTTTTCTCTAAATGAAATAATAATTTAAAACCATAATATATTTTATACAAAAATACAATTTGAAGTTTAAGCAAAAAAATCATTTTAGATTTATTAAAATAACATCATATTCAGGACGAAAGCAGTAGTTTTTTCCAATAAGGAAATTATCCTTTGCCACATAATCACTAATATTATTGTATTATTACTAATATTTAATATTTATATTAATTAATTCAGTAAAGCCTATTGACGGATTGGAAATTATCTGATATAATAAGATTACAGGGCTAAAAAAGGAGGTTATGCGGTGAAAAAAGAAAATCAAAGATATGAAATGAAAGAATCCGTGATATGGATAAAATATATGGTAAGTGAATTTATTACAAATCCTGATAATCATTTAAGAGCAAAAAATCTTAAAGAGTTTAGTAAACTTGCAAATATAAGCAATAGTTATTTAACTAAAATCATGACGGGTTCAAAATTGCCCTCATTACTTGCAGCATTCAATATTGCCAAGGTACTGAATACAGAACCTAAAAAGCTTATATTCAAAGTGTTATATGACAAATCTGATAAAAATATTAAAAACTATTTTCAGTATTGTACTTGTAATACTCAAAATCAGGAAGGGATTAAAATTTCTAGGCATGATATTATTTTTAAAACAATGAAAGAGTATAATCACCAAGCTGAATCTGATAAAAAGTTAGCAAATGAGATCTTAAAAATTATTTTTAAAAAGAAGTATATTCAATCAAGCAAGGATACAATTAAGAAAGGAGGTTTAATTTCATAAAAATTTAGTTTATTTTAGACTAAGCTTTTACCTATTTAAGGAGTGATCACTCCGGCGTTATTCTTATTACCAAGTCTTAATAAAACTCACTATTAATATTTCATTATAATAAGGGAGTTTAATATGGTATTAAAGAAGAATTGTTCTACATCAAAATCCATAAGAAGTCATTGCATACAATGCACTGGCTTGGATAATTTATCTGATGTCAAAAAGTGTGATGGGGAAACAGCATTTGACCCATGCCCTTTACACCCGTTTAGAATGGGCAAGGGAAGACCCACTGTAAAGCTAGTTAGGCAAGAGTGTCTCAATTGTATGGGCAGCGATAAATCTGCAGTAAGGGAATGCCAAAGTGAAGACTGCGCTCTGTGGAGATTTCGAATGGGTAAAAATTCCAATTATAAAAAGTAAAAAAGCATGAATAATTGATATTTATTTTAATAATATATCGGTGCTTTAAAAGATATTTATATAAAGGGAATGCTTATGTATGAAAAAAAAATGTCATTTTTACAAGCAGGAGAACCGACCTGTATAATTTCTATATATAATTTTAAAGAAACAATAAGGGCAGGAACCATGAATTTAAGGGTAGAAAATGGCCTTGTAGCTCAAGAAAACGAGGTGAAATTGGTGAGTTCTTGCCAGGGGGTATACTATACTATGTATCAACTTAGAAAAAGATCATTGAAATTTAATATAAAAAAGTTTAAGCCTCTATATTGTAAAACAACAAAGCTCTTTGACATAACTGCTGAAAAGCTACTTACGGTGGATGATCTTGCTCATTGGCTGAATTGTAGCAAGAAAGCGATATATAATTTAGTACATTACAGGCAAATTCCATTCCTAAAAATAGGACGTAGACTAAGATTTCGTCATACGGAAATAGAAAAGTGGTTGAAAGCAAATAAAGGAGAGTACTATGTATATTAGAGAACGGATGACAAAGAAATTTGGAAAAGTGTTTCAAGTAGAACTTTGCTTAAACCATAAAAAACATTGTAATACATTTCGAAGAAAAGCTGATATTTTTATTTGGGCAGCTAAATTAGCTAAAGAAAATGAAGATTATGAAAATTCGTACGAATTAGGTAAAAAACTCAAATTTATAGAATTGGCTGATCAATGGATCACAAAACATGCAGAAGTTAAAAAGTCTGAAAGCAGTGTAAGAAAAGATAAGCAAATGCTTAGACAGTATATTTTACCAGAATTTGGAGAATTTAATGTTTGTAAAATCACTTCTGAAATGATTGATGATTACGTAGTAATTCTACAAAAGAATACTAATCTATCTAATGCCTCTATAAATCAACATTTGGCGATCATGAAAACCATATTTAATTACGCTTTAAACCGGAAAAAATATGTTAAATACAATCCTGTCACTTCAGTTGATTTACTAAGAGTTGAACCTAAAAAGATTGATTATTGGCAGATTGACGAAGCAAACAGATTTCTGGAAGCAAATAGAAACTCAAATTACTTTTTACTTTACATGGTCGCGCTGAATACCGGAATGCGAGAAGGTGAATTGCTAGCACTCAAATGGGATACCATTGATTTTGAGAACAATATAATAACTGTTTGTAGAACTTTTCAGCAATGTACAAATTCCATTAAAGATACAACCAAGAGTCACAAAATTCGTTACATTGGTATTAACAATGAGATTTATAACCTTTTACTAGAAGCTAACAATCAAAACGCTGGGAAAAAAGAATTAGTCTTTGGCAATAAAAATGATAGGGTTCCTTCTCCGAGTACATTTACACAAAAAATATTTACCAAAGATATTGAAAAAGCTAATGTTAAAAAGATCTGCTTTCATGATCTCCGCCATACATTTGCTACAAACTACATTATAGAAGGAGGTAATATCAGTGATCTTCAAATGATTCTTGGCCATCATGAATTAACAACGACAAAAATATATATTCATTTGGAAAAAAATTACCTTGTCTCTAAGATGAATGTGGTAAAGTTTGGAAAAGATCCAGAGAAGTTTGATGAAAATGTTATACCTATCAACTTTAAAAAAGAATCACAGATTTAATAAAATCAAAAAATCCTTCGCCATAACTAAAAAACGAATTATTATTTTCGGCATTTTTTCGTTAAAAATACGAAATGAAATCCTCCGTCTTAATGCAGCTGCAAACAAACCCAATTAATTTGTTGAAATCTTATAACAATTGTGATTATAAATTTTCGAAAATTTAAATGCCCCCATAGTTTAATGGATAAAACAGTGGATTCCTAATCCTCAGCTATAGGTTCGATTCCTATTGGGGGCATGAATGATTTCAATACCTTAAGCGAGACCAAGGATTTATTTACGATTTTACTCGTAAAAAACTCGTAATTTTTCACATTACAGTCCTTGATTTACCTTTCTTACATCTTCTAAATTTATGATATTTTGTGACTGGATATCTTCGGTAGGTGAAAAATTAACAACATCCATCTTGTCTCTTAGATAGTTTTTTGAAAGATGAATGTACTTCATAGTTGTCTTTAAATCAGAGTGCCCTAGAATATTTTGTAAATCCTCAATTCGACCTCCATTAATGATATAGTTAGTAGCAAATGTATGTCTACAAAAAGCATGAAAAGTGATTTTCTTCATACCAATTCGCATAGTGTCTTTGTAAAAACATTGTTGAAGAAAGGAGGTCTGTGAAATTGCTCTATCTAGCTCATTCCCAAAGACAAGTTCATATTTGTTTCCATTAGCTTTAAAAGCCTCTAAAAGTGGTTCGAAAATGCTTTCATTAATCCCAATGTGTCTAATCTTTTTACCTTTTGTTGTTTCTTTAATGGAGTTTGTACTGTGTTCGTATGTTCGCTTAATTGAAATCAATCTATTACTAAAATCAATTGCACTCCACTTCAGAGCAAACAATTCTCCAGGTCTAAGTCCAGTATTAACACCAACTAAATATCTCAAGTAGTGCTTCTTATCTTTTTGATAATTCAAAAACTTTTCAACATCTTTTAAGGTCCACCATTCAACTTCCTTTTGATTTAAAGGCAACATATCAACTGCCATAACGGGATTATATCTAGCATAACGCCTTTTGATAGCGTAATTAAAAATAGTTTTCATAAGTGCTAGATGCTGATTAACTGAGGAATTAGATAGCTGTATGATCTCTTTAATATAAACAATATGATCATCAATCATTTCAGGACTTATGCTTCTAAAATCAAATTTGCCAAATCTGGGAAATAAATATTGCCTTAATATTTGCTTGTCTTTGATCACGCTGCTTTTTGCTTTTTTCATTTCAGCATGCTTTGCTATCCATTTTGATGCAATTTCATGAAAAGTCATTTTCTTATTCTTTATTTCACCAAAATCGGTTTCATGTTTCTTTAACTCAAGTTGCTTAGCCCACATCTCAGCATCCACTTTTCTAGAAAATCTTTTTGAAAATCTTTGATGATTAGTGCAAACATCACATTGGTACATAGTACCTTTTTTCTTAGTAGGAATCTTTCTGATATACATAATTTCCTTTGCCTCCACTTGCATCTAACCACTGTTGTACTTCATTCTTGTTAAACCTTAGTCTGCGACCAATCTTATTAAAAGGAATCCGTCTATAATAAACAAGATTGTAAATCGCACTTTCTTTAAGATTCAACCATTTCGCTAGTTCTGGAACAGTAAGAAAGGAATCTATTTTTATTTCAAAGAACTTTTTTGTTTTTTGCTCATTAAAACTAACTAATTTGGGTTCAAATTTCAATGATCTTTTTGCTTTTGAATACATAGTATTAATCCTCCTCTAAAAACATTAAAATTGATTGTTTTTTGCTAGTCAGAGGGGTGTTTTGGGATAAATTATTATTAGTCACATTGGGTATTTTTTTATGTTTTTTATAGTTTGGATTTTTTCCAAGACGGAAATCTTTTAATGAGCAATCTCTACAAGCTGAGCCTTCTCTTAATATTTCATGACTATTCTTAACACAAACCTTGCAATAGTCCTTAGTTATTTTGACATTAGGTCGACCTTTTCCCATTCGATAGGGAAGCAAAGGGCAAGCATTATCATACATGATAGCCCTACCATTACATTCACGAACATCTTTTTTACTGAAGCCACTACATTCATAGCAATGCAATTTAATTGCTTTGAGCAGTGTCTGCAAATCGGACGATAAACTGGTCCAGTAATCGGACGCAAAAGTGGTCCACCTACCAAAGTAAAAATAATAAAATATTGAAGGAAGCCAAAATTAAGTATTTATAAAAGGGATATTTGGGAAGTAAATTTATAATAAATTT
>JBDREC010000066.1:0-2052 GCA_043820105.1 Pseudomonadota bacterium | reverse complement strand
TCAAAGGAGAACACTATGAAGAAAAAAGGCTTTACACTGGTCGAACTCATGATTGTTGTTGCAATCATCGGTATTTTAGCAGCAATTGCTATTCCATCTTTTATGGCTTACATTAAAAAATCAAAAAAATCTGAAGTTAATTCATTAATCAATGGTGTATTCGCAGCTGAAGCTGATTACAATATTGATAATGCAAGATTTCATCTTTGTGACTGGAAACCTGCTGCCAATAATCCAGCCAATTATGATGGAAACAAGATATCAGGATCCCAAGCCGCTTTTGCAAATGATACAAATGGATATAAAATAATAGGCTTTGTTCCAGATCAAGATATATATTCAGGTGTAGTTGTTCAAACAGGCGATGGTGTAACCGAACATGGCGTCATTGGAGTAATTCAAGATTTGGATGATGATGGAACTTTGGGGATATATGTTCAAAACTTTTATAGAGATAAAACAGGCACAGCCGATGCCTACATTAATGAACCAATGATAACTGACGCTGAAGACTAAATCACCAACTCAACCTTCACTTCTTCTAAAAACAATCACATAAAAAGCATAGACACCGGTAAAATGTCAATATTACTTATCTTTGAAACCTTTGAACCATTATAAAATATTGCTCCTCTTTTTACCTTAGGATGAGCCTCAAAAAATGATTTAATGCCAGAGCTCATTTTGTTGGTGATATTTTTTGCTGATTTTATTTCTATTGGAAATATTCCAAAGTCTGTTTCCAATACAAGATCAACCTCTGCGTGATCCGCGGTTCTATAATGATAGGCTTTATGAGAAATTAGCCTTGCATTCAACAAATTAATGATTTGGCTTATTATGAGATTTTCAAAAAGCAAGCCTTTTTCTGTTTCATTATTCAAACTTTTACACAAAGTTGAATCTGTGATTATATATTTAGGCCCTTTTGTTAATCTTTTAATTGCAGATTTTGAATAAACTGGAAGATTGATTGTAAGTAATGAGGCATTTGCTATTTTAATATATTCCGCGACAGTATTATGATGTATTCCTAAAATATTGGATAAACTATTTAAAGGCATAATGCTTGCAGGATAAGATACGAAAGTATGCATAAATTCCTGCCATTTTGAAATATCAATTTTTGAAAATCCTTCAACAATGTCCTGCAATACATAGGTCGCTAAATACTGGTTTAACCACATTTTTGAAAAATCTTCATCTTTTGAAATATAAGGATCTGGAAATAAACTATATTTTAAACTTGATTCAATTATTCGATCTTTATCAAAAAAATTTTCAGAGATTTCCTCATTTTTTAACCATTTTATAAAAGATGGATTTTCACATCCTGAAATCTCAGAAAGCAAAAATTGACTGCATTTAAAATTAAATACCCTTCCAGCCAGGCTTTCTTTTATTCTTTTAGATAATAAATAATTTGATGAAGAGGCAAACCAGATTTTGCCATTTATTTTAGGATTCTCATCAGCCACAATTTTCATGGCTTCAAATATTTCAGGCACTCTTGTAGCTTCATCCAAAATAATTCTTTTATCTTTTTTAAATTCGTTTTTTAACCAAAAAACCGGATCTTCTTTTATTGCATTTCTAAGATTTGGATCATCAAATGAAAAATAATTTCCACAATCCCTTAAAAAAGTTGATTTTCCTATCTGTCTTGGACCTGATATACAAATTAATCGAAAGGATTTAGATATTTTCTCAAGGGACTCTATCCAATATTTTCTCTTAATATACAAAACAACTCCTTTTTAGAAAAATATAAAAATATCTTTTAAGTGTTAAAATAAACATATTTTTAATTATACTCATTCCGATAGCAAAATCAAGCCTTATTTTGCTATCCTAAAGTTGCGCTCACCGACGTATCGGCTCAGCCAATAACGGAACTCCAATAAAACATTAGTTCCGAGACGATTGACAAAAATTGTCACCCTGTCCGCCAAATTTATTCCAATAATTACAACCCCTTAAAAAAAAGGTGACAATTTTTGTCACGCGGCCTGACAAAATTTGTCACTTTTTGCGTTTTGCAGGCTTTTCTCA
>JBDREC010000065.1:0-113968 GCA_043820105.1 Pseudomonadota bacterium | reverse complement strand
AATAAAGCAATTACTCGGATAAAAAATGAAATAATGTAAAGATATCAAGAGTCATAAGATCTGGTATATATTTTGCTTGTATCTGTTTTGGACGTGCACGTCTTGAAGCGTGAGCAGTACGGCGTTAGCCGTTATGTTCTTTAGGATTTTTGTGGTTTTGATATAACTCTGAGGTTGTCATTAAGCATTTGCTCAAGTGTAATGTTAGAAAGGCAATCAAAAATATTTTTTTCAAGTTTTTGCCAAATTTGTCTTGTTGCACAGTTTTTGTGTCTGTGACAAAGTTGTTTCTTTTTTATACAATCAACAACTTTAAGTTCACCTTCTAGAGCAATCAGAATATCTCTCAAAGTTATTTCAGATGCTTTTTTTGCAAGTAAATATCCCCCTGTTCGACCTTTCACTGTTTTTATTAGTCCAGCTGTTTTTAATCTTGTAAGTATAAAATGTAAATATTTTTTTGATATTTCTTGGTTGTGTGATATTTCTAATAGAGTGGTTGGTTTTTCATTATTAGCAGAGGCAATTTCAATCATTGCCCTTGCTCCATATCTTCCTTTTGTTGATATTTTCATATTTAATAATTTTTATATATTATACTTACAATAAAAAGTATTGATACACATTTAATAAAATGTCAATTATGATAAAAAGTTAATTTCTTATGATTAACAACATTTTTTACTTAAAAAATATTTTACTGTTTAATTTGATGAAATCAAAAATTATCGGTTTAATAAATCTGGAAAATAAAATTTATCATATTTACTAACTAAGTTCTTTAATTCTAAATTTATTAAATTATTTGTTTTCTTTTTATCAAACCCTAATTCTTTATAGTTAAGTATTGATTTATTGGAATGACATTCATCACATTTAGAACTGGCTTTGTTTTTTCTGATGTTTCTGTGGAAGTATTCAAGCTCTTTCTTTTTATCAGAGTTTTTAATGGTTTTTGAATTGATTAAAAATAAAACAGCTTCTGGATTATCTGTCATATGGCTTAGGGGAATTAGTTTATTACTTTTCTTTTCAAATACATCTATAATTGAAAATATCTCTTTATTTTTTTCAACACTTTTGATTTGTGGATTGTAATATGAAGCAAAAGAAGTGCCAAAAAATTTTACACCATTAAAGTTTTTCCATTTATAAACTAAATTTTTATGCTTATCCTGTTTTATGTGGCATGTTTCACAAGACATAAAAACAGTGTGTAAATTGATGTATGCCCTTGTTTTTTTATTTTCCTTGTGTGGATAAATTCCATGGCAAGTCAAGCAGGATGTTTCTTTTTTTATATCTAAAAGATAAGATTGTTGTTTTTTGTGAAAGTTTTTAAATGGTAATTTTTTTGTCAGTTCATTAATTGATTCCTGATTGTGACAATTTCCATTAATGCAAGTTATTTTATCATAACCGGTATGGGGAATTTCTTTTATATCTATGTGACACGAACCACACTTGAATTTTCCATGTTTAGTTTTCGAATAAAGCAGTTCATCAATATGAAGAGCTTTTATCTGTTCTTTTTGATTTAATGCAACTATCCCGGGATATTTATGGCATATTAAACAACCTTCTTCATCAATTGCGAAAATCGGATTAGCGCAAATTATAGTTGAAAATAATAAATAAACAAATAAGGAAACTTTGGAATTATATGGCATAATTTTCACCTCAGTTGTAGGAAGAATTTGCTGTAATACTAAAGAATGCAGCATGTTTTGACTTGCTATTATAAAAATATGGATATAAATGTCTACAAAATTAATGGAGAATTAAAAAGTGAAAAAAAGCAAACTTTCAATAATAATTATTTTAATAAATTTTATTACTATAATTTCATATTTTGAATATTCTTATTGTATTGCATATACGCATGTAAAGCATCTGTTTGATATTAGACATGAATTTAACAATCCTAGTGATGTTTCAGTCTCTTCTGTTGGGAATATTTATATTGTTGATGGTGTAAATAGTCAGGTTAAAATTTTTAATAATAGTGGAAAATATATTGGGTTTTTTGGAGGACCTGGCTCAGAAAAAGGACAATTTGAAATGCCACTAGGAATTGATATTGATGATAATGGAGCTGTATATATTGCTGATTCTGGAAATCACAGAATTCAGACATTTAAATCCGACGGAAGCTTTTTGTATAGTATAAATATTCCAGCTAGTAGTGAATCACCGTCTGATCCTACAGATATTGCAGTTGTTAAAAATAATATATTTGTTGTTGATAATGACAATAACAAGGTTTTTGTTTATGATAAAAAAACACGAAAACTCCTAAATCAATTTGGAACCACAGGCGCCCAAGAATTACAATTCAATCATCCCTTTTTAATTGCTGACGATGGAATTTCTTCCTTATTTATATCAGACGTCATTAATACCAGAATTCAAGCGATTTCAACTACTGGGAAATTTTTAAATTTGGTTGGCCAATGGGGGGTGGAAAAGGGCCAATTGTACAGACCCAAGGGTGTAGCTATTGATGCAGAAAAGAGAATTTTTGTAAGTGATTCCTATATGGGTGTTATTCAGATCTTTGATAAATCAGGAAACTTTCTATCAGTGATTGCAGATAAATCTGAAAACGCGACTAAAAAATTTAAAACCCCTACAGGCATTTTTGTCGATAAAACCGGTAGACTTTTAGTTGTTGAAATGCTTATGAACAAAGTTAGTGTTTATAAAATAATGTGAAAAACAGGAAATGCATAAAAAAATAACAGCAAACATACAAATTTTAATTCTTTTTTATGTAGTATTATCTTGGCTTACTTTATCCTTGCATGGCTCTGAAGATCCTAATATCTCTAGAAATTCAGCCAAAGAATGCGCCATATGTCATTATAGATGGCTGGATACTTTTTTTATCTATTCAAAAGGGACTGATCTAGTTGAATTTCAGGCTGAAAAAGTTGTATCAAGTCAAGAGATGTGTCAATCCTGTCATGATGGAAGTGTTGTTGATTCAAGGTTAAAGCTTTCAAGTTTATCTGGGCATAAGGTTGATAAAGCGCCACCTGAAAGTATGGAGATTCCGAATTCCTTTCCTCTGGATTCAGAAGGTAGGGTGCAATGTGCTACCTGTCACACACCTCATGTCATACCAGGCAAAAATATTAATAAGGAAACCATTTTCTTGCGAGTTTCAAATATTAATTCCCAAATGTGCAAAATGTGTCATAAAAAAGAATCTGAGCCTAAAATGAATCATCCGACTGGAAAAACAAATAAAAAAGTTGCCAATCAACATCTTCAAGATGAATTACAACGAAAAAACAAGAGTAGTTTTATTTATTGTGAATCATGTCATGTTACCCATGGCCCTTCATATTCAAACCTTTTAATAAAAGATAAAATGGATAATGAATTATGCATAAGGTGTCATACAGAATTAAGGCAAGTTAAGAAAGAAGAAAAACCAGGTTTTTCAAATTTAAAGAATGAAAAGAACATGGATGAAGTTGTTAAAAATCTAAAAACAAAAGGTGCTGTTTTCACAGAAAATAATCAGCTGCTTTGTATAAGCTGTCATAGAAATCATAAAATAAAAAACAAAAAGCTTTTATTATCTGACAACAGTAAATCTCAGATGTGCATTACTTGTCATAAAAATCAGAAAGCAATTATAGGTACAAAACATGATTTGAGCATTTCAATGCCTTCCTGGATGAATATTAATAAAAATAGGGTTAAAGAAGCTGGCCCATGCAGCGCTTGCCATCTTCCTCATTACCATGGGGAGTCAAAACTTTGGGCTTTTGCCTATAATAATGAAAATAGTCATAATCAGGAATGTTTAATCTGCCATCAGAATAAGCAATTAAAGAATATAAAAAAAATAGGGATGAATTCACACAAACTGGATATTGTATTAACCAAAAATATTAATAATAAAATTAAACTCCCCTTATTTTCGCAAGGTATGAAGAAAGATTCAAAAGGAAAAATTCAATGTGCAAGTTGCCATAATGTTCATCAATGGGATGAAAAAGATGATATGAACAAAGGATATAAAACAATTGATGGTGATGCCTCAAATAGTTTCCTGAGAATTTCAAATAATCAGGATTCGGCTCTTTGTCTTGAATGTCATGCTGATAAAAAGCAAGTTTTAAGCTCTGACCATAACCTTATGCTTACCGCAGCAGCAGATAAAAATATTTTACAAAAAACTGTGAAAGATTCAGGTCCTTGTAGTGCTTGTCATGTTCCCCACAATGCTCAATCAAAGCTTTTATGGGCTAGATTTATTCCCTCAAATAAAAACTATCTTAATATGTTATGTTTGGAATGTCATAATAAAATCGGAATTGCCTCAAAGAAAGCAATTCATATGAGCGATGTTCACATGGTAGATAAGCCGTTAAAGGATACCAAGCTTGCTAAAAATATAAACACTATTTTTAAAACAGTACCACTTTTTGACGAATTAGGAAATAAGACAAAAGGGGGAATGATGACTTGTTTGACTTGTCATTCAAGCCACATTTGGGATTCAAAAATCAATGGAATGATTAGGGATTACAGAAATAATCGTGAGGGTGATATAAATAACAGTTTTTTGCGACAATCAACTGAATTTTCATCTGGTCTATGTACTGTTTGTCACCCGGTTTCATCCATTAAGGATTAATATAGCTAGTGGATGTTTTGTGCTTGACAGGATGCGTCTATAAATGTATACCAGTTTAATAAACATTTGTTGTGTGAAAATGAATAAATCAATAATATTATTAACAATTTTATCAGCATTTTTTGTCTTTATTGGCTGTGAAAGGTCAATAGTCGATACAAGCCAAGAATCTGCTAGTGAAGCAAGTGAAGTATTTTATTCTCATTTTTCTACTGATTGGGGAAACCCTGATATTCATGGAAAATATATAATAGAAAATAATTCAGGATCTTGTTTAACCGGAGATTGTCATGGAGCAGATTTTACAGGTGGTAGTTCAGGAATATCCTGCTTCTCTTGTCATGCTTTGTATCCGCATGAAGGTAGCTGGTCTGATATTGAGAATCATGGAAGGTATGTTGATGAAAATACCTCTAGTTCATGTGCTACAAAGTGCCATGGTGAAGATTTAAGCGGTGGAGATTCTAATTTATCATGTACTAGTTGTCACAGTATTTTTCCACATGATTCAAATTGGTTTCAATATGCAAATCATGGAGAATATGTAATTGAAAATAGCACATCTTCATGTTCAACAAGTTGTCATGGAAGTGATTATGGTGGGGGAGAGTCAGAGACCTCCTGTTATAGTTGTCATTTAAATTATCCTCATGGCAAAACATGGTCAAGAGCCAATGAACATGGACAATTTATTATTGAAAATACAACTTCAAGTTGTGCCTCAAATTGTCACGGAGAAGATTTGGCAGGAGGCGATTCAGGAATTTCTTGTAACTATTGTCATACTGGTTATCCACATGATGATAATTGGGAAGATAAAGAAAATCACGGGTTTTATGTATTAGAAAATGGGAATTTCTTTTGTTCTTCTGCATGTCATGGAGAGGATTTTACGGGCGGTGAATCAGATGTGTCTTGCTATTCTTGCCATGAACTATATCCACATGAAGAAGATTGGGAAGATATAATTGGACATGGATCTTATGTTGATGAGAATGAAAGCTCAACGTGTGCTACAGACTGTCATGGTGATGATTTGTCAGGTGGAGATACTAATATATCATGCTCTAGTTGTCACGATATATATCCACATGAGGGGGGATGGAGTGAAGCAAGTAGTCATGGTTTGTACGCAATAGAGAATGAACTTTCATCATGTGCTTCAGATTGTCATGGTGATGAGCTTGAAGGTGGTGAATCTGAAATATCATGTCACTCATGTCATGAGCTTTATCCACATTCAGATGGTTGGGATGAATATTCAGCGCATGGAAGTTATGTTGATGAAAATGGTAATGACTCTTGTGCAAGCAATTGTCATGGAGAAGATTTCACAGGCGGGGATTCAGGTATTTCCTGTTCAAGTTGTCATGTTTCTTATCCACATGCAGAAGGTTGGGATGCTTCAAGCAGTCATGGTGTTTATGTAGTGCAAAATGATTTGTCAAATTGTGCTGGTGTATGTCATGGCGAAGCTTATGATGGAGGGGAGTCGGAGACTTCTTGCTATTCCTGTCATGAATTATATCCTCATTCTGATAATTGGGAAAATATCGCCAATCATGGTTCATATGTTGATGATAATGGAATTTCTTCCTGTGCAACCAACTGTCATGGAGAAGACTTTGAAGGAGGAGAATCCGAAACCAGTTGTTCATCTTGTCATTCTTCATATCCTCATGACCCAAATTGGGTTTTGAGTGAAAATCATGGAGCATATGCAATTGAGGCAGGTCCTGATAATTGTGCAACAGAATGTCATGGAGAAGACAATGAGGGTGGTCAAAGCGGAGTTTCGTGCTATACATGTCATCCTGGTTATCCTCATAATGAAGATTGGGAGGATGGCGATGAACATGGGGATTACGTTTTAGAGAATAATCCTTCAGATTGTGCAACAGTTTGCCATGGTGAGGATTACCTGGGAGGAGAATCTGGGATTTCATGCTATACATGTCATTCTACATATCCTCATGCAGATAATTGGGATCAATGGGCCAATCATGGAAGTACAGTGTTAGAGGCAAATACAATTGATGCCTGTATAGGATGTCATGAGCTTGATTACGCTGTTGATGAAGAAATTGTTTCATGTAATAGTGCTGAGTGCCATACTGATGTTCCAGCTTATCAAGATCCTCCACATGATTCTGCAAACAGTATTTATTGTACAAGTTGTCATGTGGGAGAGGGCGATATTGAAGACTGTGATGATTGTCATAGTGAGGGGCAAGCAGCTAATCATAAAGTATATGATCGGGTTTCTGTTTTAGCTTATTGTATTGATTGTCATGAGCCACATATACAGGAGCAAGAAAGAGATTATGGAGCAACTTATGGAAAATATATACGAACTGTAATTGATGGCAGGGAAGTGAAATTTTTTGATAATGATGGTCCAAATTCTTTTGCAGATGGGGATGAAGTTTATGACGGTATTTGTGAGGTTTGTCATACAACAACACAATATTTTAGAAATGATGGCAGTGGTTCTGCACACACAGATTATGATGGTTGTTATGCATATATTGCTGGCAGAGATTGTACAGATTGCCATATGCATTCAGATTTTGACGCTGGATTTCCAACTTGCCATGATTGTCATCAGCTACCAATGCCATGTGATTAGTACGCTAAATTTAATAAGACTTTTTGGATGATATGAAAAAGCTAATCTCTCTAAGTTATTTTATTTTTATATTACTAGCGCTAAATTTATATCCACTTTATATTAATACTGAATTTATTTCCCAGCTCAGGTCTGATGAAACAAGCAAGTTTAATATTCCCCTCAGACAATATTTGTTTCTTGAATCCACTAACTATGAGGGTTTTTTAAATACAAAATTAGATCTTGATGTTTATGGAGATCCTGCTTTAGGTGATTATTCCTTCAATCTTTATAATAGCTCTCTTGAATTGTCTAAACTTTTAAATCAAATCAGCGTTAAGCTTGGCAGGATAAGCCAAGCTGATACATTTGAATATAAAACCTTTGATGGAGTTTTGCTTGATTATAAGCCTAATAAAAATATTGAATTTAATTTTTTTACTGGAGTTAAAAGATTCGTTGAGGAAGATAATTTTGAAAATGGTAATTTTGTTTTAGGGACACGCTTTATAATTAACAGATTAGATAATTTATCATCCTCTTTCCAATACGAATTTGAAAATGACTTAAATGGTGAATTTACAAATACCTTTGCTTTGGCAAGTGATTATCAATTTATGATTTACAGTTTTCCCAATTTTTATTTTAATTCTATTTATGAAGTATCAAATAATACTTTAGAAAATCTAAGTGGAGGAATAGAATTTTTGCCTCTTGATAATTTGAAGTTAGATGTAGGTGTTGGCAGATATGATTTATCGAAACAAGGTCTTGATGCAGATTCCATTTTATCCTTTTTTGCAGATGGACCGATTGTTGAGGCCTTTGCATCAGCTGATTTTAGTCCATTTTCATTTATTACTTTGTTTGAAGAAGTTTCCTTTTCCCAATATGATTATTTTGAAAATGTTAGCACAGATGGTTATAATCTAGAATCTGGTGTTTGCTTTCCAAGGCTCATTGATAAGTTTACAACAACCCTTTCATACTTTTATTTAAACAGCTATGGGGGAACAGGGCACGGAGCTAATATCATTGAATCAGCTGAATTATTACAAAACTTAAGCTTTAATTTAATAGTGTCATTAATAGATTATGAAAAGATTACAAGTGAATCTGGAATTAGCCTCGCTACTCATTCATGGCTTAATTTAAAATTTACAAAAAATATGAATCTTAAGCTTTATTTTGAATATAACTCTAATGATGAAATAAACCATGATTATAGGGCAGGCTTTGCTTTAAATTATGTTTATTTTTAACTTTTGGAAAAAATTTATTTGATGAAAAAATTAATGTTTGGAAATAATTTATTAACTAATTTAACGCAAAAGGGTTTAATTACTCTAATTTTGTTTGTTTTTTTAAGCTTTCTTGTACATTTTTTATATGGTGATGATGTTGTTAAATTAAAAGATCTCTTTTCTCACAAAAATCACTTAAGCTCCTTTAAGAAAAAAAATATTCACTGTAGCTTTTGCCATATTCCACATAAAAATCGAAAAGAAATTAAGCTCGAAACGAAATGTATAAGCTGTCATGAAACTGGAATAGCCAAGGTTATTCCCCGAGATCATAATTATTTCTGGAAAAGTAAACACGCTAATAAGGCACAACTACATGCAGGTAGATGCAATAAGTGCCATAAGACAAGTGATTGTACTGCTTGTCATAGTAAACGTGATAAGGTTAAAAGAAAATATCATAATAATAATTTTATATTTTATCACTCAATTAAAGTTAGAAAAAATCCTTATAAATGTATTAGGTGTCATAAAACAAACTATTGTACTGACTGTCATAATTCAAGAGGTGTTAATTATGAATAGAAATATAATAAAGATAGCTATTTTTTTTAGCATAATCATTATATTTCTTTTTTCTTGTGGTTCAGAAAATCAGGGAGAAGAATATTCAGACTTAGAAGCAAATGGCATCATTTTAATAAAAGAAAATCACATTGGAGGTTGGGGGTATAGTGAATGTATAATGTGTCATCATATTGAAAACATACATTTAGACAATGAGTCAACAAGGACATTTGTTGTTTCAGCCGGATCTTCAAGTTGCACAAGATGTCATGGAAGCAATGGCTCTGACACTGCTTCTGAATAAAAAATTATATGTCTGATTTAATTAATGCAGGCAAATAAAAGACTTCATAGTTTGTAAAAATACCAAATAATTCAGAAGAAGACAGATAATTTATTCTGTTTTCAGAATACCCAAGCACAGTAAAATTTAGATACCCGTCTTTATTATGACACTCTTTGCAAGACACAGCTTTTTTTGATATTTTTTGGTGAAGTACATCTTTTCTTTTCCCTTTTTTATAATCATCACTTTTATCAATAGAGCGTAAAAATTTATTTATTAAAATTGAATCTATAGGTTCATATTTTTCTAGCCAGTTATTTTCATAATGAAATAGAGAAATTTTTCCTGAATATTTTCCAAACTGTCCAATTGGTTTTTTTATAGTTTCTGAGGAAGCATTATCAACCCAATGAATTCTGAATCTTTCATCTGGCATGTCTTGTTTCTTTACATGGCAAACTGTGCAATCTATATATCCAGAATGCATGTTAAGAACGGATCCAGTTTTTTTATCTTTATAATGAGCATATGTTCCATGACAAGAGTAGCATGAAGGTTTGCTTTTGGCCATGGTTGGGATGTATTCATCAACAATATGAAAATGATATCTTGATATTGGCTTTTTGTCGGCCTTTATTCTTTTTAACATGTCTTCACTACGATCTGTTTTATTAGAGGAAACACCCTTGTTTTTGTAGATTAATTCTGGATAATATAGATGCACCAGTAGAAATAAGGCAAAAAGTAATATGGGAGATAGATATATTAATTTTATCAAATTTACTATTGTTCGTTCAAAGATTACTAATATTAAGTTAACAAATTTCATCATAATTGGTTCTTTTTTCAAAGTAATTAATTTTTTTGTTTATATATAAATATATCCTTTAATTTCGGATCTTTCATAATCCTTTTATAGTGCATAGGATATTCTTCTTTCATTTCTTCTTCATCAATGATTCCTGTTATCCAAAGACTATCAATTGGAAATTTTCTTGGTTTAAGATGGACTTCATATAAATGCCAAATAATAATAGCAAGACAAGCTAGGACAGCTTCCATTCCATGAACCACTTTTGCTATATCAATAATAAATTTATACCAATAAGCTTCAAACCATAGAATTAATCCACTTAATGTCATTAAAGTGTTTCCAGCTATTAAAGCACCGTATTCAGCTTTTTGTTTGTATGAAAACCTGTCAAATTCAGGCGCTTCTTTTTTGAATCCAATGTAATAAAGCAAATTATCTTTAATATCGAAAACATCTTTGAATCTTGGAAACATATCGACTAAAAATAAGCGACCGGTTTTTTTAAAAAGTAAATAAAACAAATGATAAGCACATACCAATACCATTATCACTGCAGCAATTCTATGTACAAGGCTTCTGTATAAAAAGATTGTCTCACCAAACTTTCCAAATAAAGCAACAATATCTTCAGGAATATAAATCATAAAACCAGTTAAGGCTAACGTAAAAAAACAACTAAAAAATATTCCATGTTGTATTCGTTCATTTAGGTTTAATCTTATAAAGTATATTTTTTCATTGTGCTTTTTATCAATATTTGTTGCCATTGTTTTAACCCTAACTGTTGAGTTTTTACTCAAGTCCTTTTTTTTGTTTTTTTAATATTTATTTTAATTCTATTATAATCTAATACTTGATGTACAAACATTGGGAAGATCACCATAGCAATAAATAACTTATAAATTAAAGTTAGAAACTTTAAAATCTTATATTTAAGAATATCATCTTTTGAAAGTTCATTTTTGGCTCTTTCAAAAAGAATAGAATCTTCTGATTGAACCTCATTATTGCTTAATAATTTTGCTTTTTCACCATAAGCATGTACACGACCTTTTGCGAAATATTCTGTAGCGTCTGGATGGCAAGTTTGCATGCCACCTTGATTTGAACATGTGTTGACTATATTATTTTTGTTAATAGGTGAGATATCATTATTTTTAAATTTTATATCATGAGTTGAATATCCCCGGGGAATGTGACAACTCATGCAATCAGGAGCATTTTGCACATTATATTTTACTAGCGTCCAATGAAAAGTATCCTTAAATGTGGCGACAGATTCAAGACCATGTCTTGACATTTTTTCCTGGTCTTCATGGCAAGAGGCGCATAAAAATACAATTTCTGACTGGGACCTTTTCCTTAAAGTGCGATCTGATAAATGTTTTAAGAATCTGTCGGCCCATCCCTGTTTTGTATGGCATCCTTTGCACCTTGTAAGGATCTCTTGAGAAAAGGCTTCATCTCTATAGTTTTTAGTATCTATCATGCCCTGTAATTTTCGATTGTTATGACAATATTTGCAGCTTGGTAGGTCTTCGTAGTTTGCTTTTAAATTTCCATTTCGCATTTTGCTATGAACACTACTTTCAAATTTATTATGCATATTTATATGAGAAAATTCTTTTTGAGTTGATGGTTCTTTAAGGTGGCATTTTGTTGAACAATCAACTTTCTTGGCATTAACATGAGGGATTTTAGTAATATCTTTATGGCAATCTGTGCAATTTAAAATGCCATGGACAGATTTTTCAAAATTCTGATCATCTACATAATATATGTCTATATCACCCTTATCGTTATATCTGCCAAGGGCAGGGTATCTATGGCACATTAGACAACCTGAATTATTAGTAGATTTATTCTGGGCACAAAAACCATTTTCAAAAGTGAAAATGCTAAGAAAAAAAAGCAAAACAATAAGGCTACAAATATTGATTTTAGATCGTTTTATTAATTTTAATAAATTCCTATTGATAAGCATTAAACACCTAATATTATGCATATGAATGTAAACCAGATAATAAATAGTTAACACCAATATATGTAAAGACAACACATAAGAAGCCAATGATTGCAAAAATATTAATAACCAATTTGTTGTATTTTAAATCAATCTTTAACTTTCGTAAAACATTTGGAAGAGTTTTTGGAAGATGTAGAAAATTTAAATACAATAACCAGGTGATTAAAGACCACATTTCTTTTGGATCCCAACTCCAGTAATCTCCCCAGGCTTCTTTTGCCCATACTGACCCGGTTATTAATCCAATAGTAAGAAAAGGAAATGCAAAAGATATTAATTTATAAGTAATATTGCTAAAATCTATTTTAGAATTTTTATTAATTACAAAATATATCGCGGTAATAAATGACAAAGCTAAAGCCCCATAGCTGATGAAATAAGATATGACATGTACTGTCAGCCAATTGCTCTGCAGTGCAGGTACAAGGGGAGAAATATCCTTTGTAGTAAAAAATGAGGCATAGGCCAAAACAAGAAGTGCTGAAAGCGAAGAGAAAAAACCAATCCTTGAAAGATTATATTTTTTCTCAAAAATGATCTGGAAAAATGCAATTGAACAAGCCCAAACAAGCATTGTTTCATACATATTTGAAAAGGGTGGATATGCAACAAGTATCCATCTTTGAATAATTGTGATTAAGTTCAGTATAAGAGCAATAATTAATATATAGTATCCTAATTTAGAAGATTTGTTGTTGCCAGAAAGAAGAAATATAAAGTAAATAATTGCTGCAAGTAAATATGTTAGAAAAGCAATATTTGCTGTGCTAAAATCCATTGGCTATTCCTTAATATAAAATGTTAGTCTTTTCTAAGAAAAGGTTTTAAGTAAAAAATAAATAGTATTCCCAAACAAAGAATTAAAAAACCTAAATATACAAATATTGTTCCTGGATCTTTTACAACACGGAGTCCAGACCACATCATGTTTTTAGGATCATAATTTGATTGATAAAATTTATATCCTTTATATTCAAGGGGATCATTTACTTCTATTGTTTTTTGCAGAATTAGTTTGTTTTCTTCATAAATTGAAAGGTCGCTTTTAAAATCTTTGATTCTTGTCGAGTGCTTTTGAAAAAAATAAACAAAATCAATGTCTAAATTAGATTTTCCCATCTTCAAATCATGATATTTGGCAAACACCCATTGATTATAGTTTTTACCATTATAAATGATGCTAACGTGAATAGCCGGATTTTCAGGCAATTTATTTTTGCTTCTTACTTTTTTAGCTTTAATATCAAAAAATAAGTTTGGTTCAAATTGCGTTATCTTGGCTTTATATTTGCCGTCAAGAAAAGAAAATTCCTTGTTAAGTTCAACATTAAAACTTTGTTCTTTTAGTTTATCTTTTGTTCTTATTAAAAGCCTGCCAAGATTATTTAGGATTTTATTATTGTCATAAGATTCAATGAAAAATTTATCCAAGCCAATTGTGAAACCTAGTTTTTGTGGTTTTTTATTTATGTAAAATACGTCAGACTTTTGCTTAACTCGTAAGGACAAAGTTCCTTTTTCGCATAGTAAATTACTTAATAAGCCTCCAAGGAGAATTATCAGGACTCCAAAATGGGTTAAAAGAAATCCTAAAGATTTAATCCTATAATGTCTTTTTTTTAATGTGCAAAGGATTAAATTAATACTTAATGTGATTAAAAGCAAAAAATACCACCATGAATGATATATATATGCAAGTGCCTTTTCTTGATTTATTAATGTTCCCGAAATTGAAGAGATTATTAAAATAGAAAATAAAATAACACTAAGTTGAATAGATGAAAAAATTTTATACATATTAATTTATATACACTTTTTTAATGATTTTATTTGAAATAATGGCACATTGTATAAAAGTCAAGTGAACTTGTAGATATTTAGCATTTCTTGATTTTAATTATAATACAAGTGTAGTTTTGAATATCTTCAAAATGTATGAGTGTAAGAAATAAAAACTTTCTACATCTTTGGGAAAAATCCCATGTGAATCATGTCATAGTACATATTGTATTCATCAACTTCTTTTTCTGCTTCTTTGTGAAGGGCTCCACGTTTGAAATAATTTTCTAGCTCTTCTTTTGTAAATTTCTTTGTACCGTCGAGATGTTCAAAGAGTTCTTTTAGATATCCTCTTATGATGTGAAAGTCTCCAAGGTCGAAATAGCTGTTTAAAAGGGTGCAGAATTCAAATGCTTCTTTTGAGTCCATATTTCCAATTAACTCATAATGATTGGAAATGTAACTTAGAAAAACTTTTTTTGTCAGATAAACAGCGTGATTGACTTCACTAAGTGGAAAACCCTCATCAAGTCTTGTTTTTCCAACGTTTTCAAAATATCCTTCAACTTCTTTGTTGGACGCGCCAGATTCTAGCCACTTGAGCAAGTTTGTAAATAAAACCTTGCCCCGCTTGTGAAGATCATCAGTTTCCAGAGAATGGTAGGTGTTCATATACGGTGAGCTTTGTGCTTCTTCCTGCCAGCCATTGGCCAGTGCTTCAATGTTGTTGCGCACGGATGTAACTAATGTGTTGTATGGCATATAACCTCCCTTGCCTAATTAATTCAGGTAAAATTACCGAACCAAACTAGTAATAATACTTAAATTTCCCCCAAAGTCAATTTTATAATTATAAGCATTTGATATGCAAGGGGTTTGTTGATTGAAGTTAGCTATAATTATGATTAGTTAAATTTTTTTCATAATTTGGATTTAATTAATTTTTCTTATTAAGGATATTTTTTGTAGAAAATAAATCCAAAGATTGACAACTGACTAATGGGTTTATAATAAAGAACAAGAGAACAGGGGAACAAGAGTACAAGGCTATCTTTGCACTATTGGGATGGCTTGTTTTTTTTTATATGCTTTTATTTTAATTAATTTTGGAGAAAAAAATGACAATTAAAATCACTGGAAAAAATTTAAGCGTGGAAGATGTAGTTATGGTTGCAAGATATAATGAGAAAGTTGAATTGTCAGATGACGCAATTGAAAGAATAAAAAAGTGTCGTGGAATGCTTGAAAGGAAAATTGAAGCAAAAGAAATTATGTATGGAGTGAATACTGGAATTGGTGAGTTTTCAGAAGTTGTTTTAACTGATGAGCAAGTTAAAGAATTTCAAAAATATTTAATATATAATCATTCAGCTGGCATTGGTGAACCAGCTCCAATTGAGCATGTAAGAGCTGCAATGACAGCTAGAATGAATGTTCACGCAAATGGGCATTCTGGATGTCGACCAGAAATTACTTTAAAAATTGGTGAACTATTAAACAAGCAAGTTACTCCTTCTGTTTGTACTAAAGGTTCTGTTGGAGCTTGTGGCGATCTTGCACCTATGAGTCAAATCGCTTTAGCTGTTATGGGTGAGGGAGAGTGTTTTTATAATGGAAAATTGATGGAAACAAAGCAAGCCTTTGCAGAAGCTGATATTGAGCCTGTTGTACTACAGGCGCGAGATGGTTTAGCAATGATTAATGGAAGTAACTTAATTAATGGAATAGCATGTCTAATTGTTCATGATACTGAAAAATGGATTAAAGAAGCTGAAATCGCAGCTGCAATGACTTTAGAGGCATTGATGGCAAATATGAAACCATATGATGTTAGACTCCATCAATTAAGAGGTTTTGGCGGAGCTATTACTTCAGCTTTTAATATTAAAAAGGTAATTGAAGGCAGCGACCTTTTAGACAATAAAGTAAAGGTAAAAGTGCAAGATGCATATTCTATGAGATCCACCCCCCAAGTAATTGGAGCTGCACGTGATCATTTAAGATATGCTAAAACTCAAGTTGAAATTGAACTAAATGGCGTTGGTGATAATCCAATTTTCTTGCCAGATGAAGATACTGTTTTAACTGGAGCAAATTTTCAGGGAACTCCTGTTTCCCTGCCTCTAGATATGGTGGGTGCTTCAATATGCATGATATGCGTTCTATCAGAAAGAAGATTGAATCGTTTATTAAATCCAGCTTTGTCTGTTCAACTGCCTCCTTTTTTGACAAAGGGTGCTGGTATGTTTTCTGGTCATATGCTTTCACAATATACAGCTGGTATGATGATTGTTGAACAAAGAATTTTATCAACGCCAGCTTGTATTCACTCCATTCCAGCAGCTGCTGATCAAGAAGATTTTGTTAGCATGGGAATGAATTCAGCTTTAAAAACAAAACAAATATTAGAAAATGCAAATGGTATATTGGGCATTGAATATATTGCCGCTGCTCAAGGGCTTGATTTTAGAGAATATGAGCCAGGTAAAGGAACAAAGCTTGCTCACAATGAAGTTAGAAAAATTGTTAAACACCTTGATGTAGACAGACCTCTTTTTCCAGATCATAATGCAATGATGAAAGCAGTGGAAGAAAAGCTTGTTTTAAGTGCTGTTGAAGCAGGAATTGGAGCTTTGGCTACTTATTATGAAGACCTTGAATAAGTGGTAAGGGGTAAGTGGTAAGTGGTAAGTGGTAAGGGGTAAGTGGTAAGTGGTAAGTGGTAAGTGGTAAGCTTATCTGATAAATGTCATCCTGAACTTGTTTCAGGATCCTTTAAGAAAAAAGGAATACAAGACTATGACAAAAGCTAAGCATAGAAAATATGATGTAATAATTGTTGGGGCTGGTCCTGCGGGCCTATTTGCTGCACATTTGTTGGGTAAAGAAGGTAGATCTGTTTTATTAGTTGATAAGGGTTCTGATATTGACAAAAGAAAATGCCCTGTTGTTGAAAGAGGTGGGGTATGTATCGAATGCAGGCTTTGTCATATTATGTATGGTTTTGGCGGAGCTGGTGGAATGTCTGATGGAAAATGTGCTCTTACCAATAAATCCGGAATTGATTTAACAAAAGATCTTGATGGTATTACTTTTTCTGAAAGTCGGATAATGAATATTATTGAGGATATTGATAAACTCTTAGTGAGTTGTGGGGCACCAGTGGAAATGAGCTATGTACAAGAAAATGTGCATTTTCTTAAAGAACAAGCCGCTCAAGCAGGTATAGATTATATTCCTACTCCCAAAAAACACATTGGCTCTGATCTTTTAAGAGAAGTTATGCAAAATTTTAAAGAAATTTTGCTTTCATATAATGTAGAAATTTTGTTGAATGAAGCTGTTGATGATCTTTTAATAGAAGATGAAACTTGTAAAGGTCTTTATATTAAAAAGACCTTAATTAACGCTGAAAATGTATTAATGGCACCCGGCAGGTCTGGAGCTTTTTGGTTTTTAGAAATGGCGAAAAAATATAATCTGGCTTATTCCTTTGTACCTCTTGATATTGGAGTGAGAATTGAAGCACCAAATGAACTTATGGAAGATATTTTTAAAATCGATTATGATCCCAAGTTTTGGATTTATACAGATGCTTATGAAGATTTTGTTAGGACTTACTGTACTAATCCAAGGGGTTTTGTAGTTAAAGAAAGGTATTTAGAAACTCTTGGCAAGGAAAGCTTTATCGGAGTTAATGGACATGCAAACAAATATAAGAAATCTGAAAATTTAAATTTTGCAATGCTCATGCAACATAAATTAACGGATCCACAAAAGGATATGTTTAAATATACTCAATCTCTTGCCTATATCTTTTATAATCTTGGAGCCGGAAAGCCCATCTTACAGACCTACGGCGATCTGAAAAAGTTTAGACGCTCAAAAGAAAGTTCATTGAAAAAAATTAATGTTAGGCCAAGCCTTACTGATGTTACATTAGGAGACCTTTCTCTTGGGTTTTCATATAGAATAATGAAAGATCTCATTGACGCTATTGAAAAGTTATCTGGTGTTGTTAAGGGTATTAATAGTAATAATACACTGATATATGGACCTGAGATTAAATTCAAACATATCCGTGGAAAGATCAAAAAGAATTTTGAATCTTATAATCTAAACAATCTCTTCTTAGCTGGTGATGGTTGTGGTCTGTCTGGTGGTATTATAAATGCTGCAACAACTGGTATTCTTGCTGCAGAGGGGATATTGAGAAAGTAATTAAAATTTAAAATTAGAATTTATTTAGAATAAAGGAGCGAATATGTCCTTTTTACTGTTTTTTAATTTAGTTTTTTATTTCTTGAAAAAAATCTGATAAATATTATTCTTTAACATGAATAAAATAGAGGAGAAATTAATGAGATATTTAAAACCTTCACTGTATGGTTTAGATAATTCAAGTGGTCAGTGTAATGCAGGATCATCAGCTTCACTACAGAGTGGTTCATTTGAGTGTGATAATGGTGGTAGTGGAGGCGATGTTTGTTCAGGTGGATCAAGTAATACAGCCTAATATCGCTGTCGAAATGGTTCCGGTGTTACTAATGGTTCATGTAGCTCTGGTGAATCCTATGCCTATTATGGATTTGGATGCTGGTTTACTGGAAATTTTGCAAGCAATGGCTGCAATACGGGTAATTCCGGCGAATAAAAATTCAAACATCCCAAAGCAATGGCGTATTTGTTTTCAACTTTCATTTAAAATCATGTTTTTCACTTGTTCAGAAATTGACTCAAGAGTGATGATTTTGTCATTTGTACTTGAAACAGCTGAAGCTATAATAACCTTCAGTTCCTTAACATTATTTGGGAAGTCATAGCTTTTTAATAAATTAATAAATTCTTCATCAAAACCTTTTACTTCTTTTTTAAACCTTTCATTGTAAATCATTAAGAAGTGCTCGGCTAAAACAGGAATATCGACTTTTCGATCTCTCAATGAGGGTAAGTGAATTGAATTTATTAAAAGATGGTATAATAAATCTTGAGAAAATTTATCTTTGTGTTCTTCTTGTCTTAAATCAACTTGTGAAGCTACTATTAAACGAATGTTAATTACGATGATTTCCGTAGAGCCTTCTCTATAATATTCATTTTTTTGAAGTACTCTTAAAATTCGCCTTTGAATAGGCTTTGAGAGGTGATTTACTCTATCAATAAACAAAGTTCCTTCAGAGGCTTTTTCTAAAAAACCTGGAATATAGTCATGTTTTCCTTCCCAGTCAGCAGTTTTTCCAAAAAATTTCTCTGCGAATTCAGCCTGCTCAATAGCTGAAGCATCAATAGCGATAAAGGGTTTGGCTTTTCTTGGACTAACCTTGTGGATGGTTTTTGCTATAGCTTCTTTTCCTGAACCATTTTCTCCCCAAATAAAAATAGACAAATCACCAAGAGCCATTTTTTCAATTTCATGAAAAACTCTTATCATTTGAGGATCCTTAGAAGGGAATTTTTCAAAGATCTCCTTGTGAACAAGGTCTTCTTTTTTGGGTTTACTTGGAAGGTGAGAAATTGATCTTGTGGTTTGCTTATGAGCAATTGCTGATTCAAGTACTTCTAATAAATACTCATCCTCTACAGGTTTTGTTAAATAATCAAAGGCTCCAAGCTTTAAGGCCCCAACAGCTAGTTCAACATCATTTACACCAGATAAGATTATAACAGGTGTTTTAATGTTTTTTTGTTTTAAAAGTTTTAAAACATCAGTTCCACTTATTCCAGGCATATCCATATCAAGCAAGATGGCAGAAAATGAATGGTTTTTAAGAGTTTCTTCAACTATCAAAGGGTCATTGATTATTGTAGGTTCATAAATTTCTGTCTGCATAAGAAAAACCATGAGATAATTTGTAACTGCTACATCATCATCTACGACTAGGATTTGCTTTATATTGTTTTCACTAGTCATTGAGTTATCTCCTTTTTTGGAAGCTTAATTGTTATTTTAAAAGTAGTGCCAATATCTATTTTGCTTGAGACTTCAATTTTACCTTTATGTTCTTCAATGATTTTATATGCAATTGACAAACCAAGTCCTGTTCCACCAGTGGCTCTTTTTGTTGTAAAGAATGGATCAAAAATCATTTCCATTGTTTTGGGTGTCATGCCCTTGCCATTATCTTTAACTTCAATGATTAAATTGTCAGCTTCATATCTAGATACTAATTCTATTTTTCCGCGTCTGCCTTCAACCATGGCATGGGAAGCATTGATTATTAAGTTAATTAATACTTGCTCAATTTTCTGCGAATTGCCTGTAAATGTTGGCAATGATGGGTCAAGGCATAATGTAATATCAGCGTATTTATGGACTTGATTATGTGTTAAGCGTGAGCTTTCATGAATAATATTATTTACATCCACCTGATCAATTAATTCACCTTCATCTTTTCTTGCAAAGCGCTTTAATCCTTCAACAATGGATTTTATTCTTTCAGAACCCGTTTGCATATCATCCACAAGAGTTAAAATGTTTTCTCTGAAAAAGTCATATTTTAAGCGAGCGATCTTTAAATCAGGATTGCTTTTATAATGACTATCAACTATTGGAAGTAAATCTAAAAGAGATTGTTTTAAAATTTTAACATTACCTCTTATAAATTGATTGGGGTTATTTATTTCATGACCAATGCCGCTGATTAATTGACCTAAAGAAGTAAGCTTATCTGCTTGTCTTAGCTGTTTTTCCATGTTTTTTTCATTAGTAATATCTCTATAAAATTCGAGAATTCCCTGAACTTCATTTTTGTCATTTAAAATAGGCAGTGACTGCACTTCATAGAACTTATCATCAATTTCAATATTTAACCTTATTGGAGTTTTTGTATTCAAGACTTGAGATAATCTACAGTTGGGACAAATTGTTCCAGGACCAAAAAATGTTTTATAGCATTTGTCTCCAGGCTTTGCATCTTTTCTGTTGGTCATGATAATATTTCTGTCACTATCAATAATTGCCACGCTGTCTGGAATAGCTTTGAAGATTGTGTCTAAATGAGCTGTCGTATCTTCCCATTCTCCAATAATTTTATCAAAATATGAGTTGATTGTTTTTAATTTCTTTTTTTCATCTTCAAGGGCAGAGGATTTTTTGTGTATTTTCTTTTGAATAGAAAGCATCTTAGCTTCAAATTCATTAAGCTCATCTTCTTTCATTTTTAGTTCTTGTGAGAAAATTTTACGTTCAAGGGCTGTATTTAAATAACGAGCGATTTCATCAATCATTTTTTGCTCTTCATTCAAAAAACCAGATCTACTATCAATATAGCCAACTCTAATTTCACCTACAGTTTTATCATTTACTATTAATTCAGATTTTATATAATGCTCTCCTGGGTCTTGTCCAAATACCATGTCTTTATAGGTAGAATAAACTATTGCATGCTCAGGATACATCATCCCCCTTGAAAGAAATGTTGGAAGTTTGGTAAAAAATTCTTCAATTGATGTTGAAATCTTTATCCATTCAGCTACTGCATATATACAGGATAGTTCTTTAATTCGCTCTTTTTGGTCTCTTTCTCTGATAACCTTTAAATCAGATGCTATCATGCCGTGAAATAAAAAATACGTTTCACCAGATTTTAAGCTTACTTTAGATGTTTGCATTGGAACCTGTTTTCTTTGAAAGTCTTTTACAGAAAAAAGTACCTTGGGTCTTATCCTTGGGGAAAAGTTTTTAATTGCTGATTTAAATAATAGGTATGAATTATCTGTTAAAACATAATCTAAACTTTTATTAATAATTTTATCTGCATGAATTTTGCTTTCATTAATTAGCAAAGGACTTGCATGGATGATTTTCTCATTTTCATCAACAACGAGAACTAATTCAAATACAGATTCAATAATTTGAGAAATATCTATCAGTTTTTCAAGCATAATAAGACCTTTCAAAAAAAGAATAAAAATGTAATAGAAATTTAAACTGGGATAAGCAAAAAGTTAAGGAAAAACTAAATATTATTTATGGACCTTGAAATCTTCTATTCCAACATCTTGAATAGTCCACTTATAATGGTCCATTTCACTCATGGCTTGAGAAATTCTAATAGCTTTGGGGCTTTGGTCCATGTGTGCTAGCTTGCCTTTCCCATCCCAATTTTTATTCTTATCTTTATTAAAATAAAAATTATAAAAATCTTTATTGTTTTCAAAAATGGCTTTTTCAAGCTTACTAGTAATTTCATCAATAGAAGAGTAGGATTCTTTTACCCCAAGTGCAAGTGAAAGCTCATTTAATATTTCCCAGTTTTCTTTGCCAGAAGGAGAAGAAGTAGTTTTATTAAATTTATGAGGTGTGCCATCAAAAGAAATTCTGGTACCAGAATTTTCAAGATAGGTGCCAAATGGAATTTGAATATGAGATAAACTATAAGTTTCTGTATTTGTCCAATCACAAGTTACCATTAGTTCTAGTCCATAAAAAGAAGTAGCTAACTTGTCATTTCTTAGGGGATCTTCACCTAAGATTAAGGCTGCTTTAATGCCATTTTCTTCGATAAGTTTTCCAATGTCAGCTCTTGTTTTTGTGTTGCTTTCAAGAGCACTCAGTTTTTTACCAGGCTCAAAAACAGGATCACAACCAGCTATTTCCAAAGAAGGTGCATTTGATGAAAACCACGGAAGTAGCAAGTTTGCATTCTTTGAAGCTGCTTTTAATAATAATATTAAGTTAGCTAGAGTTGGCAAATCATTTGGTGATTGGTCTCTTTGCCTGTCTGGTGATAATACAAATGTTATGTTTTCAGCTTTTTTAATAAGATCAGAAAATCTTATAATATCAGACTCTTCAATCCCACAAAGATCACTAATTGTTGCTGGATCTAGTTTGAAAACCTGATTCATAAAATTATCACTATTTTCAAAGCTATTTTTAAGAGTTTCTCTATTTATAGTTTCATCATCAATGAGTGTTTGCATGATGCCTTTAATTAGATGAGATGTTCTGCCTCTAAAGGGCTTAATGGAAAGAGTTGATAAATTATCTAAGCTATCTATAGAAGAATTCGCAACGATTAGATTTGCTTCACCTGATTTTACTTTTTGAACAATGTCTTTGCTTAAAATCAAGTTTTCATCTTGAGTATTTGTATTTATGCAAATTATCAAATCACTTTCTTTTATGCAGTCAATATTTGCAGTTGATGCTGTAAAGCCAAATGAATCATCAAGCACACCAGAGGCTTGTTTTGTCTCAAGAATGGGTAGGGAAATGATATTATTGGTTTTGAAGCCTTTTCTTGCGATCTGTGAAGCTAGAAACATTTCTTCTGTTGTGAGTTCAGGGCTAACAAAAACAGCAACAGAATCATTGCCATGTTCGGTAATAACTTGTTTAAACATTTTGCTTGTGTTTTCAAAAGCTTTTTCCCAGGAGATTTCCCTGATCTCATTTCCAACTCTCATCTGAGGATTCATTGTTCTATCAGATTTTATAAATAATTCATATCCAAATCTACCAAACTTGCACAAGTAGTTTTCTTTATCCTGTCTTGCTGTTATATAATAATTGTCATTTGAAATTTTATTTACTGTGATAGGGCAGCCAATGGAACAAAAACCACAGTGTGTATCAATTTTATCAACCTTTAAATCAGCTCTTCCAGGAAATGGGTATTTAACGGTAAGCGCTCCAGTTGGGCATGCTGTAACGCAGTTTCCGCAAGAGATGCAATTTGTTTTTACTAAAGGGTCATTCATTGCGGGTCGGGCTTCAGTTTTAAAGCCACGACCTACGAGGCCAAGGGCTGAAATTGGTAATATATTATCACAGGTCCTTATACATTTTGCACATAAAACGCATTTGTTCGGATCATAACTTATATAAGGGTGGCTGTCGTCGACTTTATGTTTTCTGACATGGCCGGCATATTTGTTCATATCAATACCATAATCCTGGGCGTAGAGTCTAAGCTTACAGTCTGAAAACCTTAAACAACCGCAAGATAAACATCTTTTGCATTCATGGATATTATCTTCATATTCAAAGCCAGTTGCTACTTCTTTGAAGTTATGATGTCTTTCTTGAACTTTAATTTCATGCACTTCATGTCTAGGTGATTCTGGAATATTTCCAAGCTCATTTTGTCCTGGCTTTGACCAGAATTCTTTGTTAACTCCAAATGGTTTAGAACAAGCTTTTTCATTTGATAAATATTCATCAATTGATTTAGCTGCGATTTGTCCGTCTCGAATAGCATCAATAACTACTGTCGGTCCATCATCAGCACCATCACCGCCTGCAAAAACTCCTTCTAAATTTGTGGCCATTGTATTTGTATCAATATTAAAAGTGTCCCATTTAGAAAGACTTGGGGCATCTACTGCACCTTTGAATAAGTCTGCAATTAATGGACTCTGGCCAATAGCTGAAATTGCTAGATTGCATGGAAGTTCAAATTCAGAGCCATCTTGTGGTACAGGTCTTCTTCTTCCTGATGCATCCGGTTCACCCAGTTTCATTCTTATACATTTTAGAGCTAATAATTTATTTTTGTCGTTTTTAACGATACTGACTGGAGCTGCAAGTTCATAAATTTCGATGCCTTCTTCTTTGCATGCATGAATTTCCATAGGATCTGCTGGCATTTGCTCGATTTTTCTTCTGTAAAGAATAATGACTTTGTCTGCTCCCAGGCGTAGTGATGTTCGGGCAGCATCCATTGCTGTGTTTCCACCGCCAACTACAACAATTGTTCCGTTAAGTTTTTCCTTGGTTTCAACCATTTTGACAAGCCAGGGAGCGCCCTTAACGACCCCATCAGTATCTTCTTCACCATCAACGCTCATTTTATTTCCAGCCCAAGCACCTGTTGCAATAAAGCAGGCATCATGAGCTTTTTTGATATCATTAAAGGGGATGTCTTTACCAACTTTAATATTATACTTAATTTCTACACCTGCCTGGCATATATAATCTGTTTCTTTATCAAGAGTTTCATCTGTTAATCTGTATTCAGGAATTCCATATCTGAGCATACCTCCTGATTTTGGCATTGCCTCGTAGATTACAGGATCATAACCTTTTTTTCCCAGAAACCAGGCACAAGTTAATCCAGCGGGGCCTGCGCCAATAATGCCGATTGATTTGCCTTTTGCTTTTTCGCATTTGACTAAAGTAGTGTAAGCATTTTCAGAATCAGTAATAAATCGTTTAATATTGTTAATTGCAACTGATGAATCAACATCAATTCTTCTGCATTTTTCTTCACATTTTCTAACACAAACTCTACCACAAACAGCAGGTAATGGATTTGTCTCTCGAATTAAATCTGCTGCTTTTTGGTATTCTCCCATTGCAGAGAGAGCAATGTAACCCTGAACATCAACACCTGCTGGGCAAGCTTGCTTACAGGGAGATAAGCAGTCAGCATAATGATTTGAAAATAAAAGTTCTAAAGCATTTTTTCTAGCTTCAATTACTTTTTCGCTTTTTGTTTGAATTTCCATTCCTTCAAAGATTGGTGTGGCACAGCTTGGAACGAGGTTTACTTTTCCCTTTTGCTCAACAACACATACAAAGCAAGATCCATAAGGCGCTAAATCTTTAGAATGGCAAAGAGTAGGGATAGTGTCGATTTTATATTTCTCTACTACATCAAGTACTGTTGACCCAGGGTTTGCACTATAATCTTTTCCATTAATTTTTAAAGTTATTTTGTTCATTTTATCTCTAGTCCTTATAAATGGCGTTAAAATTACATGAAGAAATACATTTTCCACATTTTACACATTTATTATGGTCAATCACATGTAGTTCTTTTGGATTACCTGTGATTGCTTCAACAGGGCATGCTTTTTTGCATAAGGTACAGCCTGTACATGTTTCAGCATTTACATTATATGTAACTAATAAAGCACAAGACTTTGCTGGACATTTCTTTTCATTTATATGTGCTTCATATTCATTTCTAAAATATTTCATCGTAGTAAGGACAGGGTTTGGCGCTGTTTGACCTAGACCGCATAAGCTTGATTCTTTGATTTGATGAGAGAGTGTTTGTAGTTTATCAAGGTCCTGGGGAACTCCTTCTCCCTTCGTTATTCTCTCAAGTATTTCAAGCATTCTAAGGGTTCCGATTCTACAGAAGGTGCACTTTCCACATGATTCATTTTGGGTGAAATCTAAAAAGAATCTAGCAATATCAACCATGCAAGTTGTTTCATCCATTACAACCATGCCACCAGACCCCATAATAGCACCGGTTTCAGGGATGTGTTCAAAGTCTACGGGTGTATCGCTAAGTTCTTTTGGAATACAACCACCTGATGGCCCGCCCATTTGAACAGCTTTAAATTCTTTGTCCGCTTTTATACCACCACCAATATTAAAAACTAATTCTTTGATAGTTAGTCCCATTGGAACTTCTGCGAGGCCTCCTTTTTTAATATTGCCTGCAAGGGCAAAGACTTTGGTGCCAGCTGATTTTTCTGTTCCAAAACTTTTATAGGCACTAGCACCATTGTGTAGAATCCAGGGGATATTGGCAAAGGTTTCAACATTGTTATTGTTAGTTGGTTTTGCAAAAAGTCCTTTTTCAGCAGGGAAAGGAGGTCTGATTCTTGGCATTCCTCTTTCACCTTCTATTGATGCAAAAAGCGCTGTTTCTTCTCCACAAACAAAAGCTCCGGCCCCTTGTTTTATTTTTAAATTAAAATTAAAACCCGAGTTAAAAATATTTTCACCAAGATAGCCTTTTTCTTTTGCTGCGTCAATTGCTATTGTAAGTCGTTTAATTGCAAGGGGGTATTCAGCTCTACAGTAAATATAACCAAAGTTTGCTCCAATTGCTTTTGCACAGATGATCATTCCTTCAATTACTGAATGTGGATCACCTTCAAGCACTGACCGGTCCATAAAGGCTCCAGGATCGCCTTCATCAGCATTACAGACAACATATTTTGTGTCATTATGATTTTTCGCGGCAAAACTCCATTTTAAACCTGTTGGAAAGCCTGCGCCTCCACGGCCTCTTAAGCCTGATTCCTTAACTTCTTCAATGATTTCTTCTGCTGTCATTTTTGTTAAGGCTTTTTCACATGCTTTATAACCATCTTTAGCTTCATATTCTTCAATTGCTTCAGGATTTATAATTCCAGCATTTCTTAATACAATTCTTTTTTGAGGGCCAATAAAGTTTATTTCAGAACCTTCTGTTATATTGTTTTCTAAGTTTTGCCTTAAAATAACATAATCTTCTTTTATTTCTTGATTAAGAATATGACTTGCAAAGATTTCTTCGGCTTTTTCTTTAGTCACATCACCGTAAATAACCCGTTGTTTATCATCGAACACTTCTATTAGAGGTTCTTTATAGCACATGCCAATACAACCAGTTATCATTGTTTCTGCTTTGCTTGGGTTTTCATGGCATAAATTATTTAAAGTATCTAATACTGGCTTGGCTCCTGCTGATAAGCCACATGTTCCTAATCCAACTTTAATTTTGTACATGAGTTTTCTTTCCTTTTTATAAAAAATTATGCTGATTTTGCTAATTCTTTGTTTTTTGCTTCTCTTTTTATTTTTTTTAGAATTTTTCTTGTTAATGCTGGAGTAAGCTTTCCATGGGTATCATCATTTACCATCATTACTGGAGCCAAAGAGCAGCAACCAATACATGCTACAGTAAATAGTGTAAACAACCCATCTTCGCTTGTTTCATTTTCTTCAATGCCCAGCTCATCTTGAATTACATCTTTGAGAAACTTAGCTCCAGCAACGTGACATGCTGTGCCTGTGCAAAGTCTAATAATATTTTTACCCATTGGAGATAGTCTAAACTGACTATAAAAAGTAATAACTCCATAAATTTTTGATTCAGGTACTTTTGTAACTTCAGAAATATATTTTATGGCTTTTCTAGGAATATAGCCATAATGTTCTTGAGCTGATTGTAGCAGTGGAATAAGTTCACCCTGAGCCCCATCATATCTCCACAATTTGTAGGTAAAGTCTTTTTTTGTTTCTGCCATTTTTGAAATCCTTTATTAGTTTTAAGCTATGACTTGGTAAGTAGTTTGCAATGTATCAGCACTTTTTGTATTCAGTATTTAGTATACAGTATTCAGATTAAATAAAAAACTGAATACAGAATACAGTATACTGAATACAGAATTTATTTTATACATCCATTAATTTAATTATCTTAATTTCCTTTACTCTCAATACTCCATCAATAAGATTCAGTTTTTCAATAACTCTATGAGTTTTGCCAACTGCTCCAACATTTGTGATTAAACCAACTAGTTTTGTTCCTTCATCTATAACATCACAAAAAATAACATCATCAATAAAAAATACTGTTGTGAATATTTGTTGGATAGCATCTTTATCAATATCAACAATTATGTAACTGTTTGTACCAGTTTTTGAAGTTGGACTTTGTGCGTTTTCATCTATTTTTACAGCTTTTTTGTAGATTGAGATAAATTCATCAACATCTCTATCTAGTTTTGGTCTTTCAACTGGGGAAGAAGAAGCAACCTCAACACCCTGGATTTTTTTTGCTCTTTCAAAGATATCATTAATTCCAGCATTACTTGTGGCTTGAGCTAATAAAATAATATCAAAATCACCACGAACAGCATCACAACTTTGCACACCATCAAGTTCGCTTAATTCATTGTAAATATCCAGAGACCTTGATGGATCAGTTATCCTAACTGTTAAATAGGCACTAACAGATTCACGGATTCCACCTGGTTCCACTTTTGCATCAACTTCTGGATTTAATGTTGTGGCACCTTTTGCCAGTTTGTTGAGCTCTTGAACTAAGTCATCAATTTCAAAAGGTTTATCCAGGTAACCTGTGTTTAATTCATCAAGTGCTTCTTGCTTGAATTCTTCATTGCCAAAGCCTGTGATAACTAGAGTTGGAAGGTTTGGATAAGTATTTTTTATAACTTTGAGAATTTTTAAACCATCAATATCTGGCATAAAAATATCGGTGATTAAAAAATCATATCCAATGCCTTTTTCACGAGCACTGTTTAATTCATGGATTGCTGAAATGCCATCAGGGCAAGCTACGCAGGTATAACCTTCAGCTGTTAATCCGAAAGTGATATTACGTCTGATTTCAGGTTCATCATCTATGATCAAAACTCGTTTACTCATTTTAAAACTCCTTTTAATTTTGCTTTAAATGATCAATTTACTAATAAACGTTCATGCCTATATATCAAGAAAAAATTTAAGTAAAGAAAAAGTTCAGGTATTGGGACATGCTTATCTCGCTAATCAATATTTGAGCTTTAATCTTAGTATATTTAACATAAAAAGATTATTTTTGATTACGCAACTTATTGTAATTTAATGGGTAAGCGCAATGGCGATGTCTGGCTGATCTCTTGCAAACTACTTGCTCATATTGAAAATTTAATATTTCGAGGTATGATATGAGATTTAGACAGGGGTTGATTGCAAGTTTTTTCATGATTATTATCATTAGTTCTTTTGCAAGCGGAGCAGAATGGGATTCACCTGACTTTAAAAGACAATTGAATTCAGTATATTCTAAGTGTTTGTTTGAATCTTTAATTGAAAATGCCTTTAATGTTAAAGGTAAATCTGAAATAGAATGTAAGGTCCAAAATGCAGTCATACAAATGAATGAAGCATTGGCTGATATCTCTGATTCACCTTTAGAGATTGTTTTAGATTTTAGTGTAAAGCAATTTGAGGTTGAATCTTTTTATCAAGCTTCTATTGGGCCTGTTTCAATTAACAAGGCAAATCAAATCACATCTTATTCGGATGTTTATACAAAAACTTCTATTGAGGTAAGAAATGTAAGAGCTGATAATAGAAGCATGTTATTGCTAATTAGTTTAGATGATTTAGGCAAAATTGATGAGTGTCAGAAATCTATCAAACTTCCATTTATGAGATAAATCATAACGCTCCCGCAAAGCGGGAGGCTTGACAGCTGTGAGCAGCCCAAAGGGCTGTCAAATCGTGCCCGTGAGCGTGCCCGTGAGCGTGAGCGATTTTATTCCAACTGTTTTATCATCTTTGTCAATATAGACATAATTCTTATTAAAAGTTATCTGCTCGTGGTATACAATTCAACCGAAACATTCAATCGATACCTTGAAAATATCTAATTTTTCATAATCAAATAAATCTTGCATAGTATTTTTCCAATAATGTTTTCGGTAACGCTCACGGGCACGCCCACGCCCAAGGTAATCAACTAAATCTACTTGTCAAACATTCGGAGTCCACTAGTCAAACTAGTGGTTTACCTGTCAGAATTAACTTTAAGTTCCTCTGCTTTCAGTTTGCAATATACATTAGAAGTGCTAGACCAAATATTTATGAGATCTGAGTATAAAAGTAAAAACGAGTTTTTCAAGTGGCTTAGCTTTCTTAGAAATACAAATGACTTTTATCCTCGTTTACAAGAAATTCATCCTAATGAATACTCTCAATTGAAAATATTGTCGAAGCTTATGTGCAGAAAACGTATAATGCATATTAATTAGATGTTGAGCTATTATTTTTATTCGAATCTTTTATAAAATGAAAACCAATAAAAACAAACAAGCCTATTAAGCCACAGCTATACCACAAAATATTGGGACTAAGTTTAGAATAAATCAAAGTTCCAATAAATGGTCCTAACATAAATGCTAGAGAAAAAGTAAAAGCATATAGTCCCATGTATTTTCCCTTTGCATTATCAGAAGCTATACTGGCTGTTAATGCTGTCAATGTAGGAAAGGCAAGCATTTCACCAAGCGTCCAGATTAAAACCGTGGAAATAGCGTAAATAAATCCATGGCCAAAAGGCAGGGCAAAATAACCAAAACAAACTAAAAAGGAACCAATGGCAGCAACTTTAGTTTTTGAGAATTTGGTGATACTGCTAATTAAGATCATTTCAAACATAACAATTATAATTGTGTTAATGGAAATGGATAGGCCAATAAAATTTTCTTTTAAATGATAGATGTTTTTGAAATATAGGGGAAGTGTACTAAATAACTGTGCGAAAACTAAATCAATAAAGAATATTAGACCAAGGATTTTTAAAAAATATACATCCTTGAGTGGTGTAATATTAGGACCTTTAATGTTAGTTTCTTTTTTTACTTTTAAATTATTGGGATATTTTATTGTTATTATTGTAAAGACAAAAAATGCTGAAATGCAAGTTAACCCGTCTATATAGAAAATTAGCTTATAATTGATAAGAATTAAAAAACCACCAATTGCAGGACCAATAGACATGCCCAGGTTTACTGCTAATCTCAAAAGAGCATATCCTTGGCTTTGTTTATCTTTTGGACAGATTTGAGCAAATGCTGTTGATGCAGATGGAAAGCCAAAGGAATGAAAAAAACCAACAAGAAAAATAAATGCTAAGATCATGGAGTGTGAGCTTACATTGCCAAGGATCAGGATATTTATGCCTTCTCCGAGAAGACAGAGTTTTAAGGTGTTGTACGAGCCAATTAAATCTGCTAATCGACCTCCTGTGATAGAGCCAAATAATGCGCCAAACCCCCACATTCCAACTGCAAAACCTGCTTGAGCTGTTGTGAAATTAAATTTTTGTGTTAAATATAGGGCCAAGAAAAAATGGACCATTGCTCCGGAGTAGTTAACGAATGCAACTACTGCGATGTACCAGGCTTGTATTGGCAAACCTATATATGCCTTTTTATATGTGCTAAATATTTTATTTATTATATTCATAAAGTGTTTTAATCAGAACAAAAAATTATTCAAAAGTGTTTTTAGAAAACTCTTTTCTGTCAGATCGTGCAAAGAGCATGTCCATTTGCCACAAGACATTATCACCAGGTCTTCTCATTACATCAATAACATCCCATACGTGAAATCCTTTTTTTTCTAAATATCCTATCATTTCATTAAAGCGCAGAGCTCCTTCTGAGAGATGAAAATTATAAACTTCTATTATAAGAATTTCGGTTTGCTCAAGTGCATTATTGCAACCATCTAGAATTGGTACTTCAAAACCGTGAGTATCTAATTTGATTAAAAATGGTGGTTTTAGATTATTTTTATTTATTAAATTATCAATTGTGTTGATTGGAACTGAAACTGTTTTTGTAAGATCTGGTTTTTCTTTATAGGCTCTTCCTCCAAGTAAGCTCGTCGTATCAAAGTAAATATTTCCTTCATAATCACCAGCAGCTGTTATTTCATATTCAAAACCAAAGTTCTTTTTATTTTTCTTTAAATGTTTTTCATGGCTATTTTGAGCTTCAACAAGGAAATACTTAGCTTTAGGAAAAAAATCATAAGCTTTTATTGACCAAGAGCCTGTTGATGCTCCAATGTCAATAATTGTAGAAAAGTTTATGTTTTGATCTTGGATTCTTTTGAAGGCGCCTTTAAGTGAGCTTTCATTATCAAGAGTTCGATTTGCTCTTTGGATATCAAGGCCTAAGTACTTGAATATTTTTTTTATCATTTTTTATTAAGTTGTAAGTGGTAGGCTGTAAGTGGTAAAACTCGATGCTAGATGCTCGATCCTTGATATTTGAAAGTCTAAAGAAACCATTGCTTATCAAGCATCTAGTATCTAGTATCTAGTATCTAATATCTAGTATCCAGATCTACAACTTACAACATACAGTTTATCATTTGACATCTCATTTTTTTTATAGTTTTTTTTTAAATTGCTTAAAAACACAAGCAAAATCTTAAGTTTTTTATGTGCCTCTAAAAAGAGCAAGATTCGATAAAAGCAGCTGATTGCTCTTTGAAATCAGACAAATAGCCTGTTTTAGACGTGACGCGATGCGTTTCGGTGGAATTTTAATGCTTGCATTGGTAAATATGCTGTGTTATAAATTTGCGTCTATTTAGGGGTAGTTTAATTTAACTTTTAAGGTATTTATATGTCAAATCACAATAGTGCAGAGTTTATCAAGGCTGAAAAAAGCAAAATTGTTAGTAAGTTTGATAACCTTGAAGAAAAAATCAAAGAATATTATGTTAAGGTAAAGGAAAAATCATCACCAGAGATTGCGCCACTTAAGGATTATATTATTAAAGAAAAAAAATCTTTGATGACCAGGATTGAAGATGTTTCTGAGCATATGCCAAGCAACATCAAAGGTGAATTTTCAGATCTTCAGGATTCTTTTAAAAACATTTATAAAAGTTTTAAAGAAAGCATGTCAAGTGATGAAACAAGGGGTCATATTTCTTCAAATCTACATGATAATGTAAACAAACTGAAACACGACATTGCTTCATTATTGGAAAGGCATATGCATTCTTTAGAAGCTTTGCCTTATTCTGATAGATTTATATCAGATCCAAATGCTCCTACAAAGCTAAAACACGACATGCACATTGAGAGAAAAATCTTTCATTTTACTGGCGGCTTGGCCATAGTCTTACCATTTTGGCTTTTTAGTTTAACTAAGCTTGAAGCTGTTTTAATTCTTGGGCCAATAACATTTATTACAATTTTCTATGATTATATGAGACTTAAGCATCCAGCCTTAAACAAAAGATTTATGAAGGATTTTGGAAAACTGATGCGCGAGTTTGAAAAAAATAAAATGAGCACAACATGCTATTTTATGATGAGCTCTTTACTCGCCATAATTGTTTTTCCAAAGGTAGTTGCTGCCCTTTCAATTCTTTTCTTAGCAGCAGGTGATCCAATAGCTTCAGCTGTTGGCATTAAATATGGTCAAACAAAAATGCATTGGGGAAAATCCTTAGAAGGCAGTTTTGGCTGCTTCTTAGCTTGCACTCTAATTTCCATTTTTGTGCTTATTGCAATTTATCCAACCAAACCAATTTCAGTTTTAGCTTTTTCATTGATTGCTGGTGTAATTGGTGCAGTAGCTGAAATGATTCCATGGAAGTTTGATGATAATTTTTCAATTCCACTAGTTACAGGCTTTTGTCTAACTCCAATTTATATTTTTCTGTTTATTCTTTTCTAATTATTTCTAATAAATATTATGCAAACTCTCACTCTTGCTTTTCTTTTCTTATAAAATACTTTGCGTGTACTCATGTGTATCTTATTCTTTAGAATAAACTTCTTTCAATTCTGGGTATAGAGGAAATGACTTGCATAGGTTTATGACTTTGTTTTTTGTTGATTCAATTACTGCCTCATTTTCAGGATCCATTACAACGTCATTAATTAAGGAAGCTATAAGCTTCATTTCTGTTTCTCTCATGCCTCTTGTTGTAACAGCTGGAGTTCCAATTCTGATGCCGCTTGTTATAAATGGTTTTTCTTTGTCAAATGGAACCATATTTTTGTTAACTGTGATTTTAGCTTTATCAAGGGCTTTTTCTGCTAATTTGCCTGTAACGCCTTTTGAAGATAGGTCAACAAGCATTAAGTGGCAATCTGTGCCACCTGAAACTAGCTTAAAGCCTAAGTTAACAAGTTCTTCACCTAGGGCTTTCGCATTGGATATTACTTGCTTTTGATAATCTACAAAATCTGGTTTTAAAGCTTCGCCAAAGGCCACAGCTTTAGCAGCTATCACGTGCATGAGTGGTCCACCTTGGCAGCCTGGAAAAACATTTGATTGTATGGCTTTTGCATATTTTTCTTTTGCCATTATCATGCCGCCTCTTGGGCCACGAAGTGTTTTGTGAGTGGTTGTTGTCACAACATCACAATAAGGTATTGGATCTGGATATTGTTTTGCTGCAATTAAACCAGCTGGATGTGCTACATCAGCAAGTAGAACTGCTCCAACTTCATCAGCGATTTCTCTATATTTTGCAAAATCTAAGTGCCTTGGATAAGCGGAAAAGCCAGCAAGAATCATTTGTGGTTTATGTTCAAGTGCTAGTTTTCTTAAATTATCATAGTCAATGCAGCCTGTTTCTTCTTCTACACCGTAAGGAACAATATTGAATAATTTGCCAGAAAAATTAACTGGTGAGCCATGAGTTAAGTGACCGCCATGAGCAAGGTTCATCGCTAAAACAGTATCTCCAGGATTAATTACTGAAAAGTAAGCAGCCATATTAGCTTGAGATCCTGAATGAGGTTGCACATTTACATATTCGCAGCCAAAAATTTCTTTAGCTCTTTCACAAGCAATTTCTTCTGCTACATCAACATATTTGCAACCGCCATAATATCTTTTCTTTGGATAGCCTTCTGCGTATTTATTTGTTAATATTGAACCTTGAGCTTCAAGGACAGCTAGAGAAACAAAATTTTCACTAGCTATTAATTCAAGACCATTTCTTTGTCTCAAGTATTCATTTCTGACTGAAGCAAAAATCGCTTCGTCTTGTATTTTTAAGTTGTTCATTGTTTACTCCATTTATGAGTGGTAAGTGGTAAGTGGTAAGTGGTAAGTTGCTTACAGCGTACGGCGTACGGTGAGAATAGGTTAACACTTACAACATACGATTTACAACTCTATTTGAAATTATTGTTTTCAATTTTTGTAATCATATCTAAACGTTCTTGGTGTCTTCCGCCTTCAAAGTTTGTTTCAAGCCAAATGTCAACTATCTCAAGTGCTTCTTGCATTTTGTCTTCACTGTCAAAAACTCTTCCACCTAGGACAAGGATATTTGCATTGTTGTGGGCTTTGGTCATTTCTGCTGTGAATTTGTTGTGTACTAAGGCTGCTCTAATACCAGGGAATTTGTTTGCAACAATGGACATTCCAATGCCTGTTCCACAGACTAAAATTCCGAGGTCTGTTTTTTTTTGGCTAACATTTAAAGAAACCTTTTCCCCAAGATTAGGATAATGTGCAGAATCAGCACAATTTACTCCAAAGTCTATTATTTCAATACCCTTGTTTTTTAGATGTAGAAGTATTTTATTTTTTAAAATATATCCACCATGATCAGAGGCTATTGATAGCTTCATTGTTAATCCTTATATAATGTTAGAATTTCGTGTTAACCAGGCTGAGAATATCTTTTATTGTACGAATTGTTTTTAATTCTTCTTCAGAGATTTCAATATTAAGCATCTCTTCAAGCTCAATTGTTAAACGAACTAAGTCAAGTTCGTCTATCTGAAGGTCTTTTAATGTGATGGAATTTTCAATTGCAGATTCTTCAACCTTTGCAAAGGAGGCAACAAACTTAATTATCTGTTGTTTTTGTTCAATTGAAATAGACATAATTATTATTTTTCAACTTGTAATACAAGCTTTCCTTTGTATTGTCCACATGATGGACAGACAACATGTGGTTTTATTGGTTCACCACACGCAGGATTGGCGCAATGGCTTGGTGATTTAATTTTTAAAAAGTCATGAGCTTGTCTCATTCCTGATCTTGATTTTGATTTTTTTCTTTGTGGTACTGGCATTTTTTTACTCCATAATTATAAATTTATTGCATCTGCTAATTTGCTAGAAACCGTTGATTCTTTTTTTTCGCAATCACAAGTTTCTTGGTTAAAATTAATTCCACAAAATTGACAAAGTCCTTGGCATTCCTCGTCACAAACAAATGAGTTCGGAATCATTAATACTAGCTGTTCTAGGATAATAGGCCTAATATCAACTTCATTATTATAATAAGTGTCAATATCATCAGAATCAGCTTTCCTTTTATCAAGAGGAAAAAGATTCGAATAAAATTCACAATCAATATCAAAATTAAATTCTTCTACACATCTACTGCAAAAGGGGGTAAGGCTGGTTGAAAAGGATCCTTTCAAAAATATGCCTTTACCAGATGATGATAATGTAATATCTAAATCAATATGATTGTTAAGAAAAATATTTAACTCATCATTTTTATCTAGAATTTCTTTAAGCAAGCCTGGATCCATTTTTTCTTTTATTTCAACGTCTTTGGCTTTTATATTTTTTACATTTACTATCATTTTATTACCTTTAAAATTGCTGTTTATTCAATGTTGTCAGCTTATAATCTGATGGGCTATTATTATACCGAAGCTTATTTGTCAAGAAAGTTAAAATAGCATTTTTTTTATTGCATTTTATGCTTTATATGGGCAAATTGTCTGTGTTTTTAAACTAAATGAAAGGAATTTTAAATGAGAAATATGTTTAGACTACTAATGGCTTTAACTATGTTGATTTCATTATTAATAATTACATCTTGTGGGCCTTCAAAAGGGGATAATCTTGATAAACTTACACAAAACGCGCCAGACTGGGTTGTAAAGGGAGCAGGAGCTTTTGAAACAGAAAAAGGTGGAGAAGCTTTATATGGTGTTGGATATGCATCAAAAAATCCAAGCATTGCAATGCAAAGAACTGTTTCTGATAATAGGGCCAGACAAGAATTAGCCGCAACTTTAAACACTTATGTTGGAAGACTAATCAAAGATTTTATGGAATCTCACCAGGATTATCTTGATCCGGCAAAAAGCAATACTGTTGAATTTGTTTCAATTGTGTCTAAAAACGTAACTGATGCTACTTTAATTGGAAGTAAAGTAATAGATCATTGGTCAGATCCTGATAATGGAATGTATGCGCTTGCTACTTTGGCATATGATGACATTGTAAATGCAATTAAAGAAAAAACAAAAGAAGCAGCCGAAAAACAAGCTGTATTTCTAAAAGCAAAAGCTGACGAAGCACTTGGTGAATTAAACAAAGAACTCGACGCTAAGAAATAAGAAAAACTAAAAACACTATACGCCGTACGCCGTACGCTGTACTCTGTACTTTTTACGCTGTACGCAAATTAGGAATCTAAATGATATCAGTCGGCGATATTCTAAATGATCGATATAAAATAATATCTTTTTCATGCAAGACTTTTTTTGGATATAAGTTTATTGCTGAAGATAGTTTAAACGGCATAAAAGTTTTTTTAGATATTCTTGATCCCAATTTTTTTAAATTAGAGTTTTCTACTTTTAAAAATGTTATAGATGGTGAAATAGCAAAGTTTAATACCATTTCCGCTGATAATATATTTAGGCCTAAAGAATATTTTGAATTTGAGAAATATATTGCCTTGATCTCAGATTATACTGAAAGTGTGCAGCTTTCAGATATTGTTGCACATATGAGAGAAAGGAAGATCGAGTTTAATGATTTTGATATTTACTATATTATTGGTTCTTGCTTACTAAATATAAAAAAAATACAAGAAATTTCCAGTCACTTAAAGCTACTGCCGAGTTTTGTTTGGATATCGCGAGATGGAATTAGGTTTACAGATTATTATTTTTCTGAATTTTTTACTACTAAAATAGCTAATGACTATGATATCTTTAATTTAATTAAAGGATTTTTGCCACCAGAATTTTTAGAATTTAAAATGCACGATAAAAGATCTGATATTTATACAATCGGTTCTATTCTTTACTATATGCTGACAATGGAAAATCCTCCAGAGATAATGGATTTAGCTGAATCAAAAGATGAGAATCGAATTAATAAATATAATGATTTAATTATTAATTTAACAACTTATTTTCCTGAAAATAGGATTCCAAATATTGACGAAGCCCTTAGTTGCTTATCTTCAGTTACTAAGCAAAAACTAATTTCAGATGTTAAGGATTTTAATAAAGATCAACTTAGATCATTTTATGACAAATATTCTGAAATTGAAGTTTTGAAAGATGAGCATGTTGAGCTGAGTAAAAAAACTGATGTTTTACTTGTTGAAGAAGCATCAATGATTACAGATGCAGGTCCAATGGATTTGGGCTTATTACCAGAGGATGAAGAGATGTCAGGAGTTTATATCTCAAATGAAATTCCTGGAAGCGAAGACGCAGATAAAGAAGATGATGATACAAAACGCACATCAAAACAGGAACTGAAAGAGCATTTTAAAATAATAAAAAAAGCCATGTCTACTGCCTCAGCTCAGTTTCATCCGCTGCGTTTTGCAATTATGTTCTTTTCAGTTTTTATTCTGGTTTTTGCCTTTGGCTTTGGAGCTTATAAACAGTTTCAAAACAAAGAGGTTTTATCTCAAGAAATAATTAACCAAATGTTATTAAGTGAAAGCAAAACACGAGAAATGGAAGCAATGAGAATGAAGTTAAAAGCCATTTCCATGTATAAAGAAAAACTTGAGATTTTGGAAAAAGGAACTGCAAAACCTAAGACTCGTAAAGAACAAGGGGACAGTCTTGCCCAGAGTTTGTTTTCAGCTGATTCAATAGAGCCTGCTAAAAAGGTAGCTCATGGCTTAATATCAAGTGACTCGAAATGTCCAATTAATATGTCCTTTGTAAATTATAAAGAGAAAAAATTTTGTATTGATAAACTGGAATTTCCTAACCTAATTGATCAATATCCTACCTTTAATGTTTCTTTTAATGAGGCTATCAATCTTTGTGAAACACTTGGAAAGAGAATTTGCTCTAAAGATGAATGGATAGGCGCCTGTTCAGGATCCTCTGGCAAAGCTTATTGTGTTGACAAGCCTTCTGTACAACCAGTATGTAACCTAAAAGGAAGCGGGAGCGATGATGTAATAAGAAGATCTGGTAGTATGAAAAAATGTAGCAATAATATTGGGCTTCTTGATTTAAACGGAAACTTAGCTGAATGGGTTTCTGATGATGAAAAAGCCATTTTGCTTGGCGGTTCTTTCAATGACACAAAAAAATCACTAAGTTTTGCAAAAGCAGAAGAATTCTATCCATCATATAAGGATCTGAATACGGGTTTTAGGTGTTGTTTGTAAGTGGTAAGTGGTAAGTGGTAAGTGGTAAGTTATTGTTCGTTACCGATAATTAATTATTAATTATTATTTATTAATTATTGATTATTTTCTTCTCTATTTTACTTCTTAAACAACGAATCAAGCTGAGACTTAATATCTTCCCTTGATGTTTTCTTTTGCAAATGTTCTTTGCCTTTTATATATTCAAAAAGCCCACACGTATTCCCCTTTTCTCTGTCAGGGATATAGGCAGACAATGGTTCTTTGCATGAGTTTGGCATGCCTTCATCATAATATTTGCAATTATAGCAGACACGAAGGTCATTGCTACAAAATTCACAGGTGTCAAACCTTGTAATTCTAACTTCCATATCAACTTCTTTATGACATTTCCAACAAAAATACATAAGCAATCCTTATTTATTAAATTCCACTAAAAATCTTTTATTAAATTAAATATAATTTATCAATTTATTTTTTAACTTTCTTTTTGCAAGCATCTAGAAACCAGCAACTAGAATACAACTATCTTATATTCCACCCAGCATTTTTAATCCCAGCCATAATAGTATTATGTAAATAAGAAATTTCTTTTTCTTCAAGGGTTTTCTTGTTAGACCTAATGGTAATTTTAAAAGTTAGGCTTTTGTTTTCAATTCCAATTTGTTCACCATAATAAGTATCAAAAAGCTCAACATTTTTAATTAAATCTTTGTTAATATCATTAATAGCCTTTACTATATCAACACAAAGAGTTTTATTGGGTACTACAACGCTGATATCAAAATGTGTTGCAGGAAACTTGGGCAGATCATGAAAGGGTTTTAAATTAACAATTTTATCAATAAAATTATTTATATCTAATTCAAATACTGTAATTATAGCTTTTATATCGAGTTTAGATGTTAGCTGAGGATGTATTTGCCCCAAATAACCTATAAGCTCATCTTTAATTTTTATTGAAGCAAAGCGTCCTGGATGTAAGAATGGATATTTTGGTGTGTATGAGTATTGAAGATCAAATAAATTGTAACTTGTCATAAGTTCTTCAATATAATTTTTTGTTTCAAAAAACAGGCTTCCATCATCGGAGATATTTGTTGTATCTATTACCTTATTAGCCACTAAGCCTGCTATTGTACGTGATTCATATGGAAGTATTTCATCGTCTGCACTTAATTCTTTAAAATAACCTCTGCCAATTTCATAAAGTTTTATTTTATCAAACTCAGTAATATTGATGTTTACGTAATCTAATAATCCTGGGATAAGACTTCTTCTTAAATGGGTCTGGTAGTCTGTAATTGGATGCCTAAGTGAGATATGGTCTTTTATATTTAATTGAAATAATTCACACTTTGTTTCATTGGTAAATGAATAATTGTAAACTTCATTGAAACCTAAACCATAAGAAAGAATCTGTCTTGCTCTTTTTTCAGCTTCCAGGGCTTTATTTTTTTTTATGGGATTTATTTTTATTGATGGTGCCTTTGGTTCAATACTATCGTATTGATATATTCTGCCTATTTCTTCTACAAGGTCTTCGAAAATGGAAACATCTTTTGTTGCTCTATAGCTAGGCACTAATACTTTATAATTACAGCCTTCAAGCTTTTGGGTTTCAAAACCTAAATTATTAAGGGTCTTGATTATGTTTTCTTCAGGAATTTCAATTCCTAGTCTTAAACAAAGCTTATTAGTATCTAAATCAATATAGATTTCTTTATCTTTATATTTTTTTGCATCAACTATTGGGCTAGTAATGACGATGTCAGGTTGTTGCTGTTTAATTAATTCAACAATTCGTCTTATGGCAATTGTTGTCATTTTAGGATCTAGGCTTTTTTCAAATCTATTCGAAGAATCAGTTCTTAAGCCAATATGACCAGCGGTTTTTCTGATATTACTAGATTGAAAGTTAGCTGATTCTATTAGCAAAGATCTTGTATCGTCTGAAATTTCACTATTTGCGCCACCCATAACTCCAGCTAGAGCCACAGCCTTTTCATCATCACAGATTAATAGATCACAGCTTGTTAGAGTTCTTTCAATGTTATCAAGAGTTGTGAATTTTTCTTTTTCACTTGCTCTTCTTACAATTATTTTTCCATTTTTAATATTATTATAATCAAAGGAGTGTGTTGGTTGGCCAAGTTCAAGCATAACATAATTTGAAATATCCACAATATTATTAATCAGTCTAAGATCACATGCTCTTAATCTGTTTTGTATCCAACCTGGTGATTCTTGTACTTTGATATTATCAACTACTAGTCCACTATATCGTGGACATAAGATGCCATCTTCAATTTCAATTGATAAGCGTTCATGAGCATCGATTTTATCAAAATTTTCAGAAATTTCAGGATAAGCTGGGATTTTTTGATTCAAAATTGCAGCGATTTCCCGTGCGAAACCATAGTGACCCCATAAATCTGGTCTATGAGTAATACTTTTATTATCAACAATTAAGACATGGTCATTCATTCCTAATGTTTTGGCGAAATTCCCAAACAAAGGAGTTTTTTCATCAAGTATCAATATGCCATCAGATTCTTCAGCCAGGCCAAGCTCTTTTTCTGAGCAAATCATTCCAGTGCTTTCAACACCTCTTATTTTACATTTTTCAATCTTAGTTCCGTCTGGAAGTCTTCCACCTATATTAACAAATGCTATTACTTGGTTTTTGGCAACATTTGCTGCACCACAAATAACTTCCTTGGTTTCACCTGCTGCATATTCTATTAAAGCTAGGCTAAGTTTATCTGCATCTGGGTGTTTTGAAACATTTAGAACTTTTGCTATTGTTACATCAGAAAATTCCCTGCCAATTTCTTCAATTCCCTCAATTTCAGCAACTTGCATTGTTAGCATTTGAGCAAGTTCATTTGGAGAAGTATTTGAAAGATCTACATAATCTTTAAGCCAGTTATATGATAAGCGCATTTTTTATTCCTTTTTTTTAAAGTCGTAAGTCGTAAGTTGTAAGTTGTAAGTCATAAACTGCTTATGGCATGTAGCGTGAAGAAAAAATACTTATCACTTACAACTTACCACTTACTACTTACTCAAAATTGTTTCAAAAATCTTAAATTTCCGGATTGGAAATATCTTATATCGTGAATATTGTATCGCATCATTACGAGTCTATCAAGTCCAAGGCCAAAGGCAAATCCTGTCCATTCGTTTGGGTCTAAGCCACCGAATTTTAAGACATTTGGGTGAACCATTCCACAGGGTAAAACTTCTATCCAGCCTACTTTTTTGCAGACTGAGCATCCTTGACCATTACAAATCCTGCATTTCATATCAAGTTCAAAACCTGGTTCAACAAAAGGGAAATATCCTGGTCTTAACCTTACTTCTACATCTTCTTTCATTATCTCAGAAACCAGTGTTTTTAATACATAAATTAAATTTGCCACAGTAATATTTTTATCAATCATTAGTCCTTCGATTTGATAAAAAGTATGCTCATGACTTGCATCAATTGCTTCATTTCTGAAACATCTACCAGGCGCTATTGCACTAAATGGAGGCTTGAGTTTTTTCATTCCTCTAACCTGAATGTTTGAAGTTTGAGTTCTTAGGAGATTATCATCATCAAGCCAGAAAGTATCTTGAGTATCCCTTGCTGGGTGATCATCTGGAATGTTTAATGCAATAAAATTATTAAATTCTGTTTCTACTTCAGGGCCATCAAGGACGTGAAAACCCATTGAGGAAAATATCTCTTCAATTTCATACCTAATTTGAGTTATTGGATGGATGGATCCAAGTTGCCTTATTTTTTTTCCGGGGGAAGTTATATCCAGCCACTCTGAACTTTCAAGATTTGAAAAAGCTTTATCTTTGAGCCCAGATCGTATATCTTCAACTTCACTTAGGATTTTATTTTTAACTTCATTTGCAAATTTTCCTATTTTGGGTCTATCTTCTTTTGAGACATTTGCCAAGTCTCTTAGTAATAAGGTAAGCTTTCCTTTTCTACCTAAAAAAGCTATTTCAATGTTTTCAAGTTCTTTAAAATTATCCGCTTTTTGAAGTTTTTTTATTGCCTGAGTTTCAATTTTAGAAATTTCTTTTGATAAATCCATGATTAACCTAAAATTTTTAATAAAAAGTAGTAATTATTTAGATAAATTGCTTAGGAGTGTAAAGAAAAATATCATCTTTTTTGAAAATATATTAAATTTACCCTTATTTATAAATTATAAAAACATGCTTTTCCTATAAAAATTTCTTATTACTATAACATGCTATAATAAAAGAATAAAGCTGTGTTATAATAAATTTTATAAATTATTTCTGTACAAGATTTATATGTTTATGATATACTAATTTTAACAAGGAGGATCTGGTTTATGGGAAGAATTCGGAGGGACACTAAAAAGCAAACTACTTCTGCATCTTCAAAGGATAAGAAGTTTGATCCAAATACTCTCCGTATGTATAATCTTAAAATGTACCTAGATTTTTACGCTGGAAAAATCTATGAAAAAAACCCTCCATCAATAGCCATTTCCACCAAAAATACTAAGGAAAAATAAAGATTATCTGTCTTGATTAAATATTCTCTTTACAAATATCCCTTTAAGTCGTAAGTCGTAAGTCGTAAGTTGTAAGTTGCGTACAGCCTACAGCGCACAGCGTGAACAAGAAATACTTACCACTTACCACATACCACTTACCACTTATTAAGGAGTTATGTATGGATAATATCAAAATTGGTGTTATTGGTGGGACTGGTCTTTACCAGATTGATGAGTTTGAAGATAAAGAAATGATTGAAATAGAAACTCCTTTTGGAAAACCTTCTGATAAGTTTGTTGTTGGCAAATTATTTTCACAAGAGGTGGTTTTTTTGCCAAGACATAATAGAAAGCATAATCTTTTACCAACAGAAGTTAATTATAAGGCTAATATTTGGGGAATGAAAAAGCTGGGAGTCACCCATCTAATATCTGTTACAGCAGTCGGAAGCATGAAAAAAGAACTAGAACCTGGAAATATTGTGATTATTGATCAATTTATTGATATGACAAAAAGAAGAGACTCAAGCTTTTTTGGCAAGGAATGTGTAGCTCATGTTTCATTTGCCAAGCCATTGTGCGAAGAATTTTCAGAGTTTATCTTTAATTCAGCAAAAGAAGTTGGTACTATTGCACATTTGGGTGGAACTTATATTTGCATTGAGGGACCTTCATTTTCAACTAAGGCGGAATCTTTGCTTTACCGATCATGGGGAGTTTCTGTAATTGGAATGACAAACGTTACTGAGGCAAAGCTTGCGAAAGAGGCTGAACTTTCTATGGCCACAATTGCCCTGGTTACAGATTATGACTGTTGGCATGAAGACGAGGCCGATGTTACGGCTGATTCTGTAATGGAAACACTATCTAAAAATTCTCAAACCGCAAAAAAAATTGTGGTTAATACTATTAAAAAAGCAAATGATCTTAATTTTTGTTCTTGTCACGATGTTTTAAGTAATTCCTTAATTACTAAAATGCAAGACGTGCCTGAAAAAACAAAAAGCGATCTTGCACCAATTTTGAGTAAGTATTATTAGTCCTGACTTGAGGTTCGGGTGTTAATCCATAGCCGTCAATATCGAACACCGCAAAAATAATATGAGGAGAAAAATGGAAAAAAAATATGATATCTTTGGACTTGGTAATCCTTTAGTTGATGTAATAGGGCGAGTTGATGATGAGTTTATTTCTAAAATGGGTCTTGAAAAGGGAATTATGCAATTGATTGACAGGGGCTTCCAGGAAAAACTACTTCAAATGCTGGAAGGAAGAAATCTTAACATTATTTCCGGTGGATCTGCTTCAAATACAATGATAGCCCTTTCCCATTTTGGAATTAATTCAGTTTTTGCAGGAAAAGTTGCTAATGATAGTTTAGGAAGAAAATTTGTTTCTGAAATAGAAAGAGCCAATGTTACATCTAGTGTTACTTGCGGTGAAGGAGATAATACTGGCACAAGTATTGTTCTTGTTACACAAGATGGTGAAAGAACAATGAATACCTACCTTGGGATGTGCCGAAAGTTTTCAATTGAAGATCTTGATATTGACAAACTACTAGCATCACGAATTTTATATTTTACAGGTTATATGTGGGATACTGATGCTCAGAAAGAAGCAGCAATAAAAGCTTTGGATTTAGCTTTAGAAAATAATATTGATGTTATTTTTGATGTAGCGGATCCATTCGCCGTATCTAGAAATAAAGATGTGTTTAATGATCTTATAAAAAAATATGTGAAAATTGTTTTTGCTAATGAAGAAGAAGTTAAAATGTTGACAGGGATTGATGATCCTAAAAAGGCAGCATTAGAACTTGGCAAGCATTGTGAAATAGCAATTGTCAAGCTGGGTGGACATGGGTCTTTAGTAGTATCTGATGATAGGATTATAGAAATACCTGTTTGTAAAGTTGATTTAAAAGATACAACAGGGGCAGGTGATATGTTTGCAGCTGGCTTTATTTATGGTTTTATAAAAGGGTATGACTTGGAAAAATCTGGAAAAATTGCATCTTTTTCAGCAGCCTGTGTTGTAAAACAACTTGGGGCCAGGCTTGATTACTCTATAAAAGATGATATTGAAAAGATGTTTTGAATAAAACCCAGACATTAGCTTTATGCTTAATTGGGATTTAAGTAAATTTTTCCTTGATAAACAACGGCCTAAAATTTAATGTTTTTAATTAATATAACACAAGAAGAAGAAATAGGACTATGAAAAAATATTCAAAAATTTTAATTATTATAATTTCTATTATGTTAGTGTTTGTAGCTTGCTCTTCAAAATCATCAAATGAAAAACATATCACTGATCCAGACCTGCTTTTTGATATCGCTCAAGATTTTATAAAACAGGGAAAATTTATTAAGGCATCTGCAGCATTATTTGAAGCTCAGAAGCTTGACCCTAGAAATCATGAAATACGGAATATGCTTGGTTTTGTTTTTATGCTTCAGAAAAATTATATTAAATCAGTGGAACACTTTAAAGAAGCTATTTCCCTGAAATCTGACTATTCTGATGCCTATGTGAATTTAGCTCAAGCATATGTTGAACAAGAGATGTGGGAAGAGGCAATTGAAAATAGTCGTAAGGCTTTAGACAATTTATTGTATTTCACCCCCTATCAAGCATACAATATTATAGGTTGGTCCTATTATAAAATGAAAAAATATGATAAAGCTATTGAAGCATATAGTAATGCTTTAAAATCTAATCCAAATTATATTGCTTCCATAAACAATCTCGGTCTAGTTTACCTGGAGAGGAAAGATTATAAAAAAGCTATAGATGAGTACTATAAATTACTTTCAATTTGTAAAGAATGTCCCGAAACAATGAAAAGTCAGATTTATTTTAATATTGCTGATGCCTATTCAAAATGGGATAGGAAACAAGAAGCAAATAAATATTATAAAAAATGTCATTCAATTGATCCAGATGGGTTTTGGAGCTTAAAATGTGAATTGAAAATTAAGTGAAAAAAGGAAAAGCTTTATGGAATCTTTAGGGCAGTTTTTAAGAAGAGAGCGTGAACTCAGAGAAATTACGATAACACAAGTTAGTAATAAAACAAAAATATCTCCCTATTATATTAAATCCATAGAAACAGATAACTATGAACGTTTTCCTGGCGATACTTTTGTAAAAGGATTTTTACGCTTATATGCATCGTCTATTGGTCTTAATTCAGATGAAATATTAAATAGATATTTAGAAGAATTTAAAATTAAAGAAACTGTTGAGCTAGTTGAAAAGGTTGCAAGAACATCTCAAAAAAATAACCACAAAATGGCTTCAAAATATTATATATGGGGTGGGGCAATTATCATTGCCTGCTTAGCGGCCAGTCTATTGTTATTTATTAAATTTTACCTATAAGCTTTGCCCGTGTCTTTGCCCGTGGCCATGCCCCGGGTCTCGCGCTCGAGCTTTTAGCATTTAAATCATTGGAGTTTTTATGGCTGATATTTTCGAAGAATTTGTTGAGGAAATAAATCACTTAATAGAACATGGTGATATTGAACAAGTTAAAAATAAAGTTTCAGAAGCAAAACCTGCTGATATTGCCTTTTTATTAAGGCGCTTCAAGCTAGAGGAAAGAAAGGTAATCTTTGATCATATTAAAGATGAAGAAAAGAAAGCCGAGGTTTTAAGTGAACTTGAAGATAATGAAATTGAAGATCTTTTAGAAGATAAAGAGCCAACTCAAATTGCCAGCATTTTAGCAACACATGATTCTGATGACGTTGCTGATGTTATTAATGCTTTGTCAGATGAAAAACAAAAAGAAGTTCTAAGGGAAATGGATTCAGAAGAATCAGAAGAGCTTACAGAGCTTCTTAGATATGACGAGGATTCAGCTGGTGGTATAATGAATCCTATTGTTTTTAAGATGATTGAAGACTTAACGGTTAAAGAAGCAATTGAAAAAGTTAATGAAGCAAAAGAATATGAAACTGTTTTTTATATTTATATTATTGATGACCATGATCGGCTTACTGGTGTTGTTTCTTTGCGCGAATTAATTTTAGCCAAATCATCAGATCGTCTTGGAGACATAATGTCAGAAGAGATTGTTCATGTTGATGTTGATGAAGATCAAGAAGAAGTTGCAAGACTTGTTTCTCGGTATAATTACCTTGCTGTTCCTGTTGTTGATTATGATCATAAGCTGGTTGGGATTATTACTGTTGATGATGTAATTGATGTTTTAAGGGATGAAGCCACTGAAGATATATTGAAGATGGCTGGTTCTACTCATGAAGAATTATCATCAAAGGATAGTTTTAAGTCTGCAAAATCCAGGTTGCCCTGGCTTTTTGTTTGTTGGATTCAAGGTATTTTAGCTATAAAACTTATAGGTGCTTTTGAAGAAACTTTACAGACATATGTGGCTTTGGCTGCCTTTATTCCGATTATTAATGGTATGAGTGGTAATGTTGGAGCTCAATCTGTCGCCCTAATGGTTCGAGGTCTATCGACTAAAAAAATTGCCATTGATCAAGCTTGGGGTATTATTTTCAAAGAATTTCGTGTTGGGATCATTATGGGTATTGCCTATGCTGGATTACTTTCAGTTTTAGCTATTTTTCAATATCCTGAAATTGTTAACCTTGGCTATGTTGTTGGCATTTCTTTATTTGCTTCCATGGTTTTAGGAACCTTAATTGGAGCTATAATACCAATTTTTCTTGAATCTATTAAAATTGATCCAGCTATAGCCTCTGGTCCCTTTGTAACTACTTCAATTGACCTTTTAGCAGTTCTTTTGTTCTTTTCATGTGCAAATTTATTGCTGCCTTTATAATTTATGGATGATATAAAAAGTAAAGCTGTAATCTTAAAGCTAATTGATTATTCCGATAATGACCTTATTTGCCATATCTTTACAGAAGCCTTGGGTCGGGTAAATGTATTTGCTCGAGGAGCAAAAAAGAGTCGCAAAAGATATCCAGGCCTTGATCTTATTAATGAATATGAAATTATTTTTAAAAGTAAATCAGATGGGAAACTTAGCCTTTTAATTGATGCCAAGAGCCTAAAAACTTTTGAGTATATTAGAAAAGATATTATTTCCTTTGCAGTTTCTTCATATTTAACTGAGCTTTTATATCTTGCTTCATTTGAGGAAGATTTAAAAGATGCCTCTTCAGTATATTATATGTTCATTAAAGCCCTGAAAGATTTAAATAACAAAGTAAATCCCCATGCAGTAATGATTAAATTTGTTTTAGAGTTTTTGCTGTTTCAAGGATTTATTCCAAACTTATTAAAATGCAATGACTGTAACCAAAACCTTACTCAAACAAAAGAATCTTTTTTTTATACAAAAGAATTTTCCATGCTTTGTTGTGATTGTAAAGAAAAGCTAGGGCATGGTTTTTTTGATAATCAATGCTTTGATGATATTGATATCAAAGCTCTAGTTAATATTCTTAATCTTACAGCTTTTGAAGATAATGAAATGCAAATTAAAAAATATGGAATTCTTGTTAAAAATCTTGTTAATTGTTTTTTGCAAAAAAAAATGAAGAGCCAGGAGTTTTTAGACTCATTTCTCTAGGCTTAGCAAAATATCTTTTGGTATCTTAAAAGGGATAATCACATTTCTGTCTTTTTGCTCACCTTTATTTGTGCAATGTTTTTCGTTTCCCAGCTGATAATCAATAAAAGCTATTTCCCTTGCTCTTGTTATTAACTGTTCGTTTGGAAACAAGGAGGGATCAGCATCAAGCATAGCAGAGTAAACAAAACCATAATCTTGATCAGGATCAAATACAATTTCCAATAATCTCATTTGCATTGGAAAATCAATTAGTGAAGACGTAGTAATTTCATAGTAATTTTTTCTTTTAAAGACTCTGTTTTCATGTGTGTGGCCTGAAATATGTAATATAACATTTTCATGTTCAGCTAATAATGATTCTAAGTCATCACCTGAATAAATTATTTCAATCTTATCCTTGCATTCTTTTATTGAATCTACCATGTCAAGAAAGGATGGTCTAATTTCAGTCTTTCCATGGTGAGATACTAAAATCACTAGCTCCTTATTTGCTTGTGCACTTGCTAATTCATCTTCTATAAAATTAAATTGTTCTTGGTAAATTATTCCTTCAGAACCACCACAGTCTGAATATGTATTTAAAATAAGAAATTTTATTGGGATTTTGCTCTTCTGTACAAAACTGTAATAAGGTTTAATTTCTTTTTTACCTTGAAAGTGGTTTTCTAAGTCTTTCATTAATTCATCTAGAGTAATAAGGGCTCTTGCATCATCAGGAATAATATCAAAAATGGCTTCTTCTGTATTATCTTCAGCTATTTTATCTTCAACACTTTGCTTGATTTCTTCGAATGAAATATAATCTTCGGAGGGATAAATATATGCGTTTGCTTTATGTGCCAGTGGATCAAAAGGAAGTTTAAAAGGAAGCTTGGATTGTGGATTTTTACTTTCTTTATCAAGACTTTCATATGTGAAATTTCCATACAATAGAAGATCATGATTTCCAAGAGCTAAATGCCAATCAGTATTTTTTAATAGACCCTCAGCTTTAAAAGGATCATTTGGATCATTGATCACGCAGCTTGCCTTTGAATCATCACATGGTATGGGATCCTCGTCATCTCCTGAATCTGGATTTATTTTATTTCCCTTTATAATATCGAAAAACCAGTTTTTTTCATTTTCTAAAGCATTTTCTATTATGTCACCTGTGAAAAAAACATGATCTGGATTTTTGCCACTTTCTTTTGATAATTTATTTAAAGTTCGGATTGCAGAATCAAAAAATTGTGTAGAATATTGTTCTGCGTATCTATAAAAGCCACTAATTGCTGGAATATCTTGAAGCACACTTCTTGAGGGAGCTTCCTCATCAATTAAATGAATATCAGTTATTTGACTAAAGAATGAAAGAGAAATTGCTTTTTCAGATGGTAGTTTTATGTTTTGATCATCGTTTAAAAATAGAAACTCTTCTTTTTGATTTATAGTATATTTTCCAATGTCCTTTTTTTCAATGTCAGATAAGTTTTCAAAATCTATGCAATAAGATGCTTTGGACTTTTCTTTAAGAATTGGAATAATTGGGCTTATTGTTTTGGATAAGGTTGTTAAAGAGCTTTTTTTTGTGATATTTTTTAATATTGGTTTGTTTTCTTCTTTTTCTTGTGGTTTGGGATGAATTTTTTTTTCTTCTTCTTCTTTTTCTTCTTTCTCAGGTTCCACATGTGGCAATGAAGGTTTTTTGAGCGGACATACGTCAATTATCTGTATTTGATTGATAGCTTGAGAATTATTTTCAATTTTTCTTTTACAATTAGGAAGTAGTAATGGAATTAAAATGAATATTACTACTAATACTAATTTATTATTACAAAAAATCAATTACATTTCCAATGTTTAAATAAAAAACAAAACATGACGCCATGTATAATATTTTAAGGGTTTAGTCAAAAGAAAAAAGACTTGAAAAAAAGATTTCTGCTCCTAGGTTTGCTAAGAGCAGAAATCCATAGGGGTTGGGAGTGCCTCTTATGAACTCGCACGCGTTTTTCAATATTGCTTATATATCAAGATCTATGCCAAGTTATTTTTTGGATTTAACACCCTGTAATGCCTTGAAATAAAAGATAATAAACGATAATGCCTTTTGTCCTAAATGGATTTACATGGTGTCAATATGGCATTTGTGGTGCCATTTTTTGTTGTTAAGTGGTAAGTGGTAAGATTGTGATTTGGACAAGATACTTCTATTTATCATAAGAATTCTGTCACAAATCAAAACTGGAGCGAACGATCTGTTTAACTTTGTTCCGAATAAGTTGTATTTAACGAGGCTTAAAGAAAGAGGCAAAATTTGAAGAAACTTATGTTAATAATAGTATTTTTATGGTATTGTTATAATCTATAATCTCTAACTCCTAATCTCAAACAGACTTATTCCGGCTTCTTGAAATAAATTATCCTCTGACAAGTAGGGCATTGATAAAACTGATCTTGCCTTTGAAGCTGATTAAAAAGCTGTGGAGGTAACTGCATAAAGCATCCCTGACAAACACCATTTACTACATTAACAATAGCCATTTCTATAGAATTGTTTTTTAATAATGTATATTGGTTTAGAATGATAGGTTCAACATTTTTTCTAACATCATCTCTAGTGACCTTAATATCCTCTATTTTTGATTTCCAGTTATCAAGGTTTTCTTCTATTTTTTCTTTTACTAAAGCAAGCTCGGAACTTTTCTTTTCAGAAAGTTCTTTTGTATCATTTAAATTATTTTCTATGCTTTCTATTTCTGTCATTAGTTCTAGAAGCTGTTCTTCCAGGTCAGTCTTGATTTGCTTTCTTGATGCGATTTCTTTGAGTATTTTATGATATTCATTTGTTGATTTAACAAGGGTTGATTTTTTCTGACTTTGATTGATTCTGTCATCTTCAAAGGCAATTTTTTGCTCAAAACTTTTACTTGCTTTTAGCTTTTCGTCATAATTTGCTTGGATTTGATTAAGGTTAGTACAAACGGATAATGTTTCTTGTTCAAGTTTTTCTTTTAATGAGAAATTGTCATTAATTTTTTTTTCAAGGTCTACGATATTTTGATCATAAACTTCGAGCTTTTCTAAGAGTTTTATATCATTAAACAAAACGAAGTCCCTTCTAATAGCGCATATAGTACAGCGTATAGCGTACAGCTAAAATGAATAAGTTGAGAAACACTATACTAAAATACGCAAACTTCGCTGCACGCGAATGAATGGGCCCACCCCGATTTGAACGGGGGACCTATCGGTTATGAGCCGATGGCTCTGCCAACTGAGCTATGGGCCCTAGATAGAACTACGTTAGGACTAGTTCTTGGTCTAGTTCTGTTTGCTGTTTCTAATTGATTTTATTTTAAAATCAAGTTTTTATTTTAAAAATATTATTTTATTTTCCAAGATCTACAAGCTACAAGCTAATTCTCCACAAAACTTTTAAGCTTCTTGCTCCTGGATGGATGTCTAAGTTTTCTAAGAGCTTTAGCCTCAATCTGTCTAATTCTTTCTCTTGTAACTTCAAAGTCCTGACCAACTTCTTCAAGTGTATGGTCAGATTTTTCACCAATGCCAAACCTCATTCTTAGAACTTTTTCTTCTCTAGGAGTTAATGTTGATAAAACTTTTCTTGTTTGCTCAGATAGATTAGTATTAATAATCGCATCAGATGGTGATAATATTTGTTTATCTTCAATAAAATCTCCAAGATGACTATCTTCTTCTTCACCAATGGGTGTTTCAAGAGAAATTGGTTCTTTTGCAATTTTTAATACTTTTCTAACTTTATCAACTGGAAGTTCCATTCTATCGCTGATTTCTTCTGGTGTTGGTTCTCTTCCAATTTCCTGCACAAGTTGTCTTGAGGTTCTAATGAGTTTATTTATAGTTTCAATCATATGAACAGGAATACGAATAGTCCTTGCCTGGTCAGCAATAGCCCTTGTAATAGCCTGCCTAATCCACCAGGTTGCATATGTTGAAAACTTATAACCTCTCTTATATTCAAATTTATCAACAGCCTTCATAAGACCAATATTACCTTCTTGGATTAAGTCAAGAAACTGAAGACCACGGTTTGTATACTTTTTAGCAATACTAACAACTAACCTTAGGTTAGCTTCAACGAGCTCAGATTTAGCTTTTTCTGTCATTAGCTCGCCATTTTTTATCCTAATATAAGTGTCTTTTAGTTCAGCAAAAGATTGGTCTGACATCTTCTCAAGTTCTTTGATATCCTTTTTTGAAGATGAAACGATTTTTGAAAGTTCTTTTAATTTCTGAATAGGAAGTTGAAGTTTCTTTTCAATCTTTTTTGCATAAGCCTTGTCTTTAACTGCTTCCTTTACAACTTCTTTGAGGTCTTTGTACGATTCACATCCAGATTGTTTTATGCAAGACCTTATTTTGAAATCAAAAGATTCTATTTCACTTATTAATTCTTTGAATTTTTCAGAAATATTGGAAATTTGTTTTCTGTTTAAGTTGAGGTCTTTCAATATGCTAAACATTTGCTTCTGGTTTTCATCAACTTTAAGTTTATGATTTTTAGCATGAGTAATAGATGTTTTTGGGTCTCTGAGTTTTTCAAGATGTTTTTGATTATGAATATTGATTTTCGCGATTTCATCAACAGAAGTAATTATTTTTTCTCTTAATGCTTCTTGATCGTAATCAATATCTTCTTCATCAATGCCTCTTACAACATCCTTAACTCTGATAACATCTCTGCCTAGCAAATCAGAAATCTTAACAATCTCATTTATTCCAATATTTGATTTTAATAGGATATCTAAAACTTCATTTTCGCCACGTTCAATTCTTTTTGCAATTTCGACTTCACCTTCTCTTGTGAGAAGTGAAACAGATCCCATTTTTCTTAAATACATTCTAACAGGATCATTTGATCTGCCTACTGGAGTAGCTTCAGCTTCCTCTTCATCGTCGTCATCAGAATCGGAAGTAATTTCATCAAGAATATCTTTGCCAATGACATCATCTTCCTGGGATTGATCAATAAGGTCAATGTTTAGACTTGCAAAGGCGATCATTATCTCATCGATTTCTTCGGGGTTTGATACGTCCTGTGGAAGAATTTCATCTATTTCTTCGAAAGTTAGAAATCCTTTTTGCCTTCCCAAAGTAATGAGCTTTTTAATAGATTTTAGTTTTTGAGTACTAATCTTCTTGGGCATCAGGTATTTTCCTTTGCTAATTTATTTTTCAAAATTAATAATTCTTTAACTTTTCCAAAGTCTTTATTTAATTCAGCTTCCTTTATTTGGCCAGAAATCTTTCTGCAATTAAAATCAATAGATTTCTTGTTTAATTTTAAAATACAGTCAGAAAGAATTTTATCTTTGTCCGCTGACTCAATATTTCCTAAATCCGTTATTATTTTTGCAAAAATTTCTTTTTCACCAGGATTTTCACAATATTCTAAAAAATAGGATGCACTTAATTCAATTTGTTCAGTATTAAAAACATCTATATATTTAAATGCAAGCTTTTTGTAGACTTCTGTAGAAAACTTATCAAGAATATTTGTATTTTTTATTTTATCAATAAAATTATTATCTGAAAATAATAACTTAAGTATTAAAGTTTCATCTGCTGGAAAGGTTTTGGGTAGTGGCATGGGTTGTATATTAGTATTTTTTATGGTTTGATGGAAATTGTTTCTTACTAATTCCAACATTGATTCTTTTGATATGTGCAAATATTTACTCACCTGTTTTGAAACAAGTTCTTGCTCAACAGGGTTGTCTAATTTTCTAATTATTTCTGCTAGTTCTTTTGCAAGATTTGCCACAAAATTAGGAGATTTATCATCTTTTAATTTAGTATTGATGAAATATTCAAGCAGGTATTGCTTGTTATTTATGCTTTCATTTAGTTTTTGGGTTCCAAATTGACTAATAAAATCGTCTGGATCAGATCCTGTGGGAAGATTGCATACATAGGAATTCATTCCTGCCTCAAAACAAAGTGGCAGGGCTCTAAGGCTAGCCTTTTGTCCTGCATTATCTGAATCAAATAAAAAGACTACATTATTTGTAAATCTTTTAATGAGCCTTAGTTGACCAATAGTGAGACTTGTTCCAGAGCAAGCAACAACATTTGTAATGCCCGCTGCAAATAATGTAATAAAATCAAAATAACCTTCAACAACAATGCAAAGATCATTTTGTCTAATACTTTCTTTGGACCAATTTAAACCATAGGCAAGGTAGCTCTTTTTATATACATCAGATTCACTTGAGTTAATGTACTTTGGCATTTCTTCGCCCAGGGAGCGTGAACCAAAGCCGCATAAATTATTATTATTGTCAAAAATGGGGAATATTAAACGTCCAGCGAATCTAATATTTTTGCTGCTTGATAAGATTCCCAGGTCAATTGCATCTTTTACATCTACATGATTTTGATTAAAGGCTTTGAAGAATTCTTCACTCCTATAAGGGGCAAATCCAAGCTTGAAATCATTGATTTTATCAATATTCAGATTTCGTTTGTGTAGATAATCCAGGCATTTTTTGCCTCTTTCAGAAAACAGATTTTTTCTAAAAAGAGATAGGCAGAGTTCATTGATTTTATAATATTTTTCTTTTTTAGAAAAATCACTTTTCGTTGAACCCTGCTCATACTTAAGAGGAATAGTGTATCTAGATGCTATTTGCTCAACTGCTTCTGCAAATGTTAGGCCTTCTACTTTTTGTAAAAAGGTAAAAACATTGCCAGAGGCAGCACATCCAAAGCAATAATAAACGTTTTTTTCGTTATTAACTGAAAATGAAGGGGTATCTTCTTCGTGAAAAGGACACAAACCCATCCATTGCTTCCCGCTTCTTTTTAAAGTAACATGGGAAGACATGATGTCAATAATGTCGGCTCTCGACAAGATTTCGTTTATTGATTCTTTAGATATTATTGATGCCAAATCATCTACTTGCTCTAGTTGCTCTTACAAATGCTTTTACAATCCTCTTCCTTGCTGCCAAGGATTTTCTTTTTCTCTTAATACAGGGCTTTTCATAGTGCCCTCTTCGTCTAACTTCGGAGATAACTCCTGCTTTTTCACACTGTTTTTTGAATCTGTTAATAGCAGTTTCAAAGTGTTCGCCTTCTCTAATTTTAATTCCTGGCAATTAGATCACCGTCCTTTACATAAGTAATTAAAAATAAAAAATAACTTGCCAATTATATTTCAATTATGCCCTGCATAATTAAAAGCGATTTGGCTTATTACCAAAGGAAAAAAGGGGAGTCAAGCGGGAATTTGAACAAGAGAACAAGGGGGATTATTTTAATTGTTGGTAGTAAATTATTAACAAAATCCTTGATTTTAGAAATAAATATTGTTTTAACCTTTTTTACTATGAAAAATATAATAATACCAAAAAACAAAAAAGACCTTATTAAAAGTCTTAGTAATTATTCGGTAAATTCAAAAATCATCGCTGGTGGTACTGATTTGATGATTGGGATTAGGAGTGGGTTTTTAGATCCTGACTACTTGATTTCTCTTGAAAATCTTAAGCTTGATTATATCTCTGAAAAAAAATCTAAAGTAGTTATTGGAAGTACCTGCCTTGTTTCATCTCTTGCTAAATCTGAGCTGATAATTGAAAAGTTTCCTTTATTAGTTGATGCTTGTTTGAGTTTGGGATCTCCTCCTATTCAGAATTTAGCAACAATTGGTGGAAATGTAGCAAACGCTTCTCCTGCTGCTGACTTAATTTTACCTTTAATAACATATGAAGCCAAAGCTAAAATCAGTGGTCCATTTGATTCAAGGCTTGAAAACGTGGAAAATATTTTTACTGGGCCAAAGGTGACCATTCTTAAACAAGATGAGTTTATTGAAGAATTTGAACTTCCAATTTTAAAAGAAGAAGAAGGCATAACTAACTTTTATCAATTTTATAAAAGCGCAGCTCGCGTGTCTCAAATTATTGCTGTAGCAAATGCTTGCTTTTTAATTTCTATTAAAAAAGGTAAAATTTGCAAAGCAAGGCTTTCAGCTGGTTGTGTATACAAGACACCTCTAAGGCTTTTTGAACTTGAAAAGTATTTAAAGGGATCAGAAATAAGCAAGGAACTTATTAGTGGAGCAGAGGCCTTATTGTTAAAGTCTGTTTTTCCAATTAATGATGTTCGAGGTTCAGCTGTTTATAAGACTAAACTTGTTAATAATTATTTTAGACATTTCATGGAAGGTATTTTATGCCAGATCTAGTTAAAGTTACTCTTAACATTAATAATACTAAATATGAAATTGAAGTTACTCCCCAGGAAAGATTGATTGATACCTTAAGAAATCGTTTGCATCTTACCGGAACCAAAGAAGGGTGTGGAGTTGGTGAATGTGGAGCTTGTGTTGTTATTGCAGATTCCTTAGCTGTTAATTCTTGTTTAATGCTAACAGCTACATCACAATCAAAAGAAATTATTACAATTGAAGGAATAGCTAAAGATGAACTTGATGTAATTCAATCAACATTTTTAGAAGAGGGTGCTGTTCAATGTGGTTTTTGTATTCCTGGGATGATTCTAACAGCCAAGGCCTTGCTTATTCAAAATAAAAAACCAACTATTTCTGAGATTGAAGAAGCTATTTCTGGAAATTTATGCAGATGTACTGGCTATAAAAAAATTGTTAAAGCAATTGATAAAAGTGCCAAGAAGCTTATATAGATGCTGGTTGCTGGTATTGAGATGAAATAAAGCAGTTTAAATTTGGAGTTTAGATGAAAAAATTATTTTCCGTTGGAAAATCTGTTGTCAGAAAAGAAGCCTTAGCAAAGGTTACAGGACAGGCACAGTTTATTGATGATATTAAACTTGATAACATGCTATTTGCATATTTTGTAACAAGTGAATATGCCCACGCTGATATTTTAGACCTTGATATAAGTGAAGCTTTAAAAGATCCGAATATTGAGGCTGTTTATACTGCCAAAGATATTCCAGGTGCTAATGATGCTGGGATAATTGTTAAGGATCAACCCTTATTTGTTGAAAAAAGAATTCGCCAAATTTCAGATCGAATTGCCTTGGTTGTTGGCAAAGACAAGGCTTCAGTTTTAAAAGCAATTAAAAAAGTTAAAGTAAAATACAAAAAACTACCTGGTCTTTTTGATCCTGAAGAGAGTTTAAATTCTAATAAAATAAAAATACATTCCTCTGGAAACCTGATAAATCACATGAAGGTTCGCAAAGGTAATGTTGATAAGTGCTTTGATGATGCGGATCTTATTATAAAAAACAAATATAAAACTCCATATCAGGAGCATAGTTATCTTGAAACACAGGGTGTTGTTGCAAGTTTTGTTAACAATAGGATAGAGATCTTTGCTTCTTGCCAATGTCCGTTTTACATTCGTAAACAAGTGAGCCTTGTTCTTGGTATTCCAATGAATGAAATCAAGGTTACTCAATCAGTAACTGGCGGTGCCTTTGGTGGAAAAGAAGATTATCCGTCTGAGGTAGCTGCAGCTGCTGCCATGGCTTCTATGCTTTTAAAAAGACCTGTTAAAATTGTTTTAGATAGGGAAGATGATTTTCAGTGGTCCACAAAGAGACATCCTTATGTTGTTTATCATGAACTCGCTGCTAAAAAAAATGGAAAAATAACTGGCGCTCGGGTTAAGATAATCGCTGATGCTGGAGCCTATGTTGGCATGAGTGTAGTTGTTTCTGAAAGAGCAAATGTTTCAGCTATTGGTCCTTATGTTGTTCCTAATGTGCATGTTGATACATATACAGTTTATACCAATAATTTGTTCACAGGTCCATATCGAGGATTTGGTGCTCCACAGGTAACTTTTGCATGTGAAAGACAGATGGATGAAATGGCCAAAGCTTTAGAAATAGATCCCTTAAAGTTTCGAGAGATTAATTCAATAAAAAGTGGATCAACTACCTGCACTAATCAAAAAGTTAATGGAAATATTCCATGCAAGGAAATGTGTGCTGATGCTGATAAGTTATCTGGCTTTAAGAAAAAACATGAGGCTTATAAAGAGCTAAATAAAAATAACAATTCTGTATTAAAAGGAATTGGTGTAGCCTCAGCAATGTATGGTAATAACCTGGCTTTTGGTGGTCAAATATTAGATAGATCTGGTGCTTCTGTTAAGATGGACTATGATGGTTCAGTCAATATTTCTGTTGGTCTTACTGAAATGGGCCAAGGATTAACTACAGTTTCTGAGCAAATGGCAGCAGAGGCTATTGGTGTTCCTTATGATGTGGTCAGGCTGCATCCAGTTTCAACAGATCTTGTTTCTGATTCAGGTCCTACCGTTGCTTCTCGTGGAACCATTATGTCTGGTCAGCCACTTATGATTGCTGGAAATAAAATTAAAAAGAAACTTCTAAATGTTGCTTCTAAAATGTCTGGTAAAAAAGAAAAGGAGCTTGATTTAATTGAAGGTAATATAATTTTTAAAGGTAAAAAGATTTTATCTTATTTAGATGTTGTTAACCAGTGTTTTTTGGATAGGGTGAATTTATTCGCTGATGGCTGGTATTTCCCCCCACTTAAAAAATTTGATAAGGAAACAGGACTTGGCGAAGCTTATAATTCATTTGCTTTTGCTTTGCTAGTTGCTGATGTTGAAGTTTCAAAAATAACAGGAAAAGTTACTGTTAATAACATTTATGCTCTTCATGATATTGGAAAGGCAATTAATCCAACTTTGGTTGAAGGTCAAATTGAAGGCGGCATTTCTCATGGTGTTGGATATGGCCTAATGGAAAAGATAATAATGAAAGAAGGCAGAATTGTTAATCCATCATTCACTGATTATTTAATTCCAGTTTCACTTGATATGCCAAATATTAAAATTAAACTTTATGAGACAAAGGATAAGTTTGGGCCATATGGAGCCAAGGGAATAGGTGAGCCATCATTTATTCCTGTAGCTAGCGCTATAGCAAACGCTGTTAGTCATGCTATTGATAAACCAATTGATGAAATTCCTGTTGTTCCTGAAGATATTCTTTGCAAATATTTTAAATTATAAGGACCTTACAATGTCTAATCAAAAAAATGTATTAGTAGAAGATTTTCAAATCGATCAAACAATAGATTCAGAATTTTTAGTTAAAAGGAAAAATCTTTATACCGCCAAAAATGGCAAAGCCTATTTAAGCGTTAATGTTACAGATAGGACAGGATCGGTTGATGTTAAAGTTTGGGATAACGCTGAAATGCTTTTTGAGCTCTTTTTAGAAAATGATGTGATTCGAATTGAAGGAAAAGTTCAATCTTTTAATGATAAACTTCAATTAATTGCAAAAAGAATAACTCGTCTTGACCCAGATTCAGTTGACCCAACTAATTTTTTACCAAGGTCAAAAGAAAATATTGAAATGATAATGCTCAAATTAAGCAAGCGTCTGCAGGCTTTTGAAAATGAACATTTAAGACAACTTGTTATGTCTTTTATTGGTGATGCAGAATTTTACAAGAAATTTAGTGTGGCTCCAGCTGCTTCATCTATGCATCATGCCTATCTTGGTGGCTTAGCTCAACACACATGGGAACTCGTTGATTTTTGTGATGTAATTGTTGATAAGTTTTCTTTTATTAATAGAGATTTATTATTAACAGGCGCTTTTTTGCATGATAGTGGAAAGGTCGATGAGCTCGAATATTGTCATTCCTTTAATTACAGTACAGAAGGAAAACTTATTGGACATTTAATCATAGCAATTGAAATGATTAATGATAAAATTGCAAAAATACCAGCTTTTCCAAAAGAACTTGCCATGCAAGTTAAACACCTTATTTTAAGCCATCATGGCAAATATGAATTTGGTTCACCAAAACTTCCCATGACCATTGAAGGCTTTGCGCTAAGTTATGCTGATGATTTTTGTGCAAAACTTGTGCGCTTAAAAGAAGAAATTTATGACAAGGTCGACCAAAAAGAATGGACTGAATTTTTAAGGATGTTTGAAAGAAGTTTTTATGCAAAGCCCTGGAAAAGCGATGAAAGTCAAAGTGAATTAAAAGCAGAAGAAGCAGAAGAAAAAACCAAAAATGTCCAAAAAGAAACTCAATCAATTCCTGATTTATTCGAATAAGGAGTGCCTTGTTTTCTTGCGCTCTTGTTCTCCAGAATGATTGGCGCCCTGGTGACCAGGAAAATTAAAATTAATTATTTGTCTATTGATAGTGGACAGATATCGAGGCTGATATAATTTAATAAAAACTCATCAATATCCAAACCAATAGAAATTGTTGCTAGCAAAGAAAGAGCAAAATCTGAATTTGTTTTTATATTAATTAGTTTTGGGAATTTGTTTTTCGCAGAATGAAGTTCAATTTCACAAGTTCCTTTTGCAGATTCAAATTTATATGAAAAAATACCTTTTGGTAAAATTATATCATCTTTGAAATCAGTAAAGTGTAGGCCTAAGCTTATTTGACGTGTAGCTTTAATAATAATTTTGCATGCTTCTAGCATTTCGAGATATCTTATTAAGAACCTGGAATACGCGTCTTCCCCAAATTTGGTAAATACAGTAAAATCTAGTTTGTCATATATAAGATAGTTTTTAGACTGTCTTAAATCGCTCGATATTCCTGATGCCTTAGACAGGGGACCAGTTATATTAAAATCTTTACATAATTTTTTTGTAATAATGCCAAGCTCACTTAACTTGTTTTTAATTATTAAATTATCAAAAATATATTTTTCTTTAGCAATAAGCTTATCTTGAAATGATGTTATAAAATTTTCAATATACGCTAGATCATTTTCTGTAAAGTTATATGAACAACCTCCAATTTTCAAATATCTGGCAGCATGCTTTTCTCCATAAATATGAACAAAAGCTTCAGTAAATTGTTTATATAAGAGTGTGAAGTATTTTAGAGCTGAAGTAAATTCAAGAGCTTTAAGAATAGTTAGCAGGTTACTTAGGTGATTTTTAATTCTTGAAAATTCGGCTGCGATGAGCCTTAAATAATTTGTTCTTTCATTTATTTCAATGTTCAAGACATCTTCAATTAAAAGTATAAATGGCAAGGTGATTCCAATCGGATCTTGTGGGTCAAGCCTGGATAAAAGATGTGGAATTGATAAATATTCTAATTGGGAAAAAAGTTTTTGGTATCCTTTAGAAGTAAATCCAGTTTCTGGGTGTACAGCCAATATTTTATTTTTTGAAAGCTCAAGGTCAAAGGCTATTGGAAGATCAAAAACAGGAAACAAGGGATCTATTCTAAAGGTATTAGTCTTTTTTAATGTCATGTTGCCAGATCCTTAATAAAATTATCTAGTTGGCTTAGATATGCAGGGCATCCTGGTATAAAATAATCAATATTTAAAATTTTATGTAAAGTTGCCAAGTTTTCAGAATCGTGCTTTAATATTCTACAGTCATCAGTACAGTTTCCCAGGGCAAATACAAGTTTTGGTTTTTGCAGATTTTCATAGGCCTTGATTACCATTGCTTGCATTTTTTTATTTATTGGACCAGTTATAATCAGAATCGAAGCTTCATCAGGTTTAAATACTCTGTTAAGAGAACTTAAACTAGAGTCATCACCGGTTTCATAACAACAAGCTGTGTTAATTAAAAAATAATTATTACCGAATTTATTTTTTCTTTGATAAAGCTTTGTTTGAAGTGTTTTTTTTATGTCTGCTAAATTAATTTTCATTTTTTGTATCACATAAGCTGGTAATTTTAGACAACTTTTATTATATGTAAGAAATTGTCAAGTTTTTGAAAAATAAAAATAAAAAAAGTATGAAAAAATTATTGACTTAAAAATTTAATTTAACTAAAAGCATGCCTCAAGTTTTGGATGGATCAAAAATTTGATCATTTTTGGGCCAGTAGCTCAGTTGGTAGAGCAACGCCCTTTTAAGGCGTGGGTCGCGGGTTCGACTCCCTCCTGGCTCATCATGAAACTTGTCCCTATCGTCTAGCCCGGCCTAGGACACCGCCCTTTCACGGCGGCGACCGGGGTTCGAATCCCCGTGGGGACGTGACTTTTTAAAGAATGATTTCAGTTTATTACGAGCTGAAATCATTTTTTTTTGCCTATGATCTTATAGAATTGCTTGGGGATGAGGTGTGATACTGGAGTGTTGTTTTAACATCTGCCTGTCCCAGAAGTTCTTTCTGTTTCAGGATATCGTAAGGGGTTGCTTTTAATTTTGTATTCTTGGGTCTTTATTTAAAAAATTAAAAACTATATAGCTCATATAATTCTTGGCTAACATTGCAGCTGTCATATTTTTATTATTTTTTAAGTTAATATCAATTCTTTCATCTTCTAATAATAATTTTGGCTCATCTCCGAATTGCGTACCTACGCTAAAAGTTTAAACAGATCTCTTTTATAAAATACTAAGCACCGATCTCCCATGTGTATCGTCAAGTTAAAATTACATATATACTATCCTTTCTATTAAATTATTAGACATATTCACATTCTCCCATTCGAGATCATTATCGTAACAATGTCTCAGTTTGCATATTCGTTTAATGCTATATTACGCCTCATTCTCCTTATCGTGTTTTCAGCACAGATCGGCTGTCGAGGTCGTAATTTCTTGTCATTGTAATATCTTCTAATAATTAATTTAATTTCATTTATCTATTATTAAAGTTTAACTCATAACTTTCATTGTTTTTCATCATTGATAATAATATACATACCATTCTTCTAGCTACCGCTACTATTGCTTTCTTTTTACTTCCTGTCTGATGACTTATCCTATTAAATACTTTTTCCATTTTTTTATCTTTTTTTATTAATATCCACGCAGCTTCAATTAATAAACACCTTAACCAGCTATTACCTTGCTTTGTTATTCTATCTTTATGAATATGCTCTCCTGAAGAGTATTCTCTCGGTGTTAATCCCAGAAACGCTGATAATTTTTTTGCATTACTAAACCGATTAAAATCTTCTATTTCTAATAATAATGTTGCAGCTATTAATTGCCCTATGCCTGGTATTGTTTTTATTAATTCATATTTCGTTCTAAGTTTTTTTGTCATTATTATTTTTAAATAATTTTTCTCTATTTGTGATATCTGCTTATTTAAACTTTCTACTTCTTTGACATATATTTGGCAGCAAATCTTAACCTCTTTAGGTAGTTTAAATTCTCCTTGCTTTTAATGCATTTTATAAAAGAGATCCGTTAAAACTTTTAGCTAGCACTGTTTCTAAATAATAAGATATAACAATACTTGATACAATGTGGACTAAATTAAGAACTGCTCTTAATAAATTGGTATAAAAAACATTACAAAACCTCTTTTTAAAAAAGCATAAAAATGCAGGAGCACGACTGCATGAAAGCAATAAAATATTTTTATTGCTTGAATAAGGAGTGTGGGCATTAGCTTTTTGAAAAAGAGGTTTTGTAATGTTTTTTATAAGCCCGGTTTATTGTTTAGGTACTCAAAATGGAGATGAACCATAATAGGATTAATTAATTTTATGAAATTCGTGATAAATTATTACATGATCTCTTGTTTCTGGAAGTTGGGATAATATATACTCAAGTTATCTAAAACGAGGGTTTGCGTTCAAAGCTTCTGCTCGGAACAGTTATGGCGATTGAATTTGGAATTAATTTCCAAGGGCTGAATTATGGAGATTCTAATCCCTATAAAAAAAATAATGGATAAAAAAAATATTTCGCGATCCATAGAATCGTCAATACTGTTTCTTCCATTCAAGGGGTGTAAAAGGGGTGCGAAAAGGTAGAAAACCATAGGAAATGGTATAAAATAAAGGTGTAGAGAAGCAGTCAGCGCTTAAACAAAACGCTTTCTTCTCATCTCAACATCAAGTTTTTTTGTCCCTAAGATCAAAACAACAGGTGCAATTAACACTGACATACCTATTATAATCCACATTAGCTCAGAATTTCTATCGCCTTGCTCTGGGCAAAGAGAATATAATAAAATACCAGTAGTTGGACCAGTTAGTATTCTTCCAAAAAATAAAGGAATTTTAGAAAGAGCCATATATGAAACAAGTTGTCCTGGTGGTGCAACTTCAGCAGTATAATCATATAGCCTTGGATAGAATACCGCTTCACCAACAGAAATTGCTACCGTGAAAAGTGCGATTAACATTAATGATTCTCCAAAACCCATAAAAAAAACTGACCCAGCAATAATGAAAGCTCCTGCTACAACAACATAATATCCCCTTAGCCTATTTGTAAAAGCAGTAATAACAGGCACAAGAAAGATAATAATAAGAGGATTCAAAAGTGATAATTTATTAACCTCCGTTTCTAATCCGATTCTGCTGGTATAGGCGGGAAAAACTGAATAGTAATATTCAAAAATCATTTCAACTAAAACTAGAATGAAAAGAAAAAGAATAAAGAGCCAAAAGAGCTTATCACTACCAATATCTTTCATTATTTTAAGTGGCATTTTCTTTTTTGTTCTGGAAATGCTGCTTCTTTCTCTTACAAATAGCAGTATAATCAAAATTGAAATACAGGCAACAAAAGCAGCTACTAAAAACAGCATCTGCATTGGTTTTATTGAAACAGAAAACACGTATAAATTAATAACTATAGTATCAGTGAATGTTGACTTCAACTTTTCAAGAACTACGCTACCAATCAATGCACCTATGTTCATTACAACATAATACCATGAAAAGGCAAATCTATGAATTTTCTTAGTAGAGTAAATCCTAACTGATGCTGCAAGAATTGGAAGTACAAAAGAAAAGCCCAGAGCAACAACAAGCATTCCTGGGTAAATTAGCCAAGGGCTTAGTGAAAATGATAACATCAAGGCCCCAATAGCCAGGGACAAGAAACCTAGAGCCAATGATCGCCTAACACCAATACTATCAGACAAAAATCCAATAAAAAGCATAAAAATTGCACGGGCTGCAAGAAACATTCCGTAGATGGTGCCTGCAACAGGATCAGATAATCCCATCTCTTTTGTAAGGAATGATCCAAGCACAACTGTGGTAGCTAGAAAACAAATTGTATCCAAAATTGTTAGTAAATAAATTAGTTTGAGTTCTCTTGAACAAGTTATCAGGCTTAATAGTCCGTTGACATAATCTCTTGATGCTTGTTTTAAATAGCTTACTTTTACTGCTTCACTCATAGCAATATCTACTCATCTAAAAGTTAACATGTAAATTTATTCAAAATATTATTTGGCACTGTATTATATTTAAATCAAGGTTTTTATTTAGGAATTTTAAAACTTCTGTGTAGTGGCGCATTAAATGCAAAAGGGGAGGGTAAAGAACTAAAGTAAATCACTCTTTTCATTTATTATTTTATCTTCAACAAGAAGTTTTTTCATTTGATCAAATGTACTTTTATGAATTTGACAAAAGGGATCTTTTTTCATTGGGTCAATATTACACCCATAGGCATGCCCAGGGCACCCTCCATTGCATATCTCAAGGTAATTACAACCTGCACATTCTTTTTTAATATGATCTGAGCGCTTATTAAACTTATTTCTTTTTGGAGAATTTGCGATTTTGTCAAATGGGTCTTTAAAAATATTTCCATATAAATATTCACTTCCAAATAGTAAGTCACAGGGATAAATATCCCCATTGGGCTCAATTCCAAAAAACTCTTTTCCACACTCTTTGGAGAACCAGCATATTGACTTATTGTCTTTCTTCAGCAGTTTGTTGCCAGAAAAATATCCATTATCAACTATTGAGTTTGTTTTATCATCCTTCCACCAGGTTACTATTATTTTTGACAAAAATTTAATATAGTTTTCATCACTTTCCCTTACCTCTTTAATTCGATTAACCTGAGTAGTATCTCCATGAGGGTAAAAAAGCTGTGTAAATCTTAAAGAAATATCATTTTGATGAAGGAATTTTAAAATTTCATCTGTCTTTTCAATATTATTTTTATTTACTGTTGTTAATAATGTAACATCAACACCAGCATTATACAGTTTCTCAATATTATCTAAGACAATCTCATCAGAATTTTTTCCATTTTCAAAACTTCTATTTTTATCACAAAAGTCATATGAAACCCCTATGCTAAACTTGTTTTCAGGATCAGCTAAAAAGGAAATCCAATTTTCACTTAATGTAACTAGGTTGGTTTGCAGACCATTTGACCAATTTTCATTGTTTTTAAAAAGATTCTTTTGAAATGCTACTATTTCTTTGTAAAAGTCTAGAGGTTTTAACATTGGTTCGCCGCCATACCATGCATAGTTTAGTTTTTCATTAGGGTTCTTATAATGGTAAAAATCAGCTGTTACTTTTATAATGTGTTTGGCTTGTTCTAGATTTAATTTTGTTTTTTTTGAAATGGTATTTTTTTCGTAACAATAACTGCAATTTAAATTGCACTGGTACAAGAGCTTTATTATGAATGTCATTATGAATCTTTATAAAAAATTAAAATATTTTCTAACTAACGCCTCATCCTATTAACTCTTTTAGCCCTGTTTTGCATGTTTCTAGTACTTGCAAATTTGTTATGGACTTCATTAGGCTCAACAACATCCTGAGCTAAATTATCATCCTGAACTTGATTAACCTCATTTCTTCTAACATTTTGTTGTCTTGAAACATTTGGTTCTACTTGGTTTATATCTACACCCAGTTTTTTTCTAACTCTATTTCTTCCCATTATTAATACCTCCTCAATCCACCAATTGAAATATAATACTATATTGATTCTCTAATTGTACTACAATCCCCAACTTTTCGCAAGTGATTTAGATCACATTGTCATCAAAAACTATTTTTTTACATGGATAAATGATACATTTGGGGGAAGCGAATAAAAACAGGTAACAAATAGGTAACATTTTTTTGAAAACTATCCGAAAAGATAGAGCTTTACACTGATTTTACAATTTCTTTTAAAATTCAACTTTGACCACATAAACTAAAGCGTCAAATTTTTACCTTTATTGTAATTTTTTTAATTAAAGAGGGTTCCTTTATGAAATGTTGTGGGCTGTGTCCATCATCAGGAAAAAATATGGCAAAGATCTGGTTGCCTATATCCACTACTGTATTTTGGCTTGGGTTTTTAAAAAAGGTCCTGTCCTTATCATGATCATATTCAATATTTACATCCATTTTATCAATTGGTGACCATTTAACTCTTTCTTGACCACATATTGGATATTGAATATCAATCGCACGTTTATGAGCTTCAAAACCGCGTTCAAAAATTTCTTTTGTTTTGTATTCAGAAACAATAGCTTTTACGTTTTGTGTGATTTGATATTCACCAAGCTCAATATCATCTTTAGTTTCTTTTAAAAATTCTAACCCTTTGACGATGTCAGCTGAAATGTTTTTATAAAGCTCAATGTTTTTTAATGAATCAACAATCACTTTATACCTCATCTATTTATAAATAATGTTCGTAATTATTGGCTTATTTTCTGAATTGTCAATTTGGATTCAATCTTTTTGAATTGATTAATAGAAACAATTTAATTAAATCTGTTTGATGCAAATTAAACATAAAATTATTTCAGTTTTTATTCTATCTTGCCTTTGTATATTTTCCTTAAAAGCTCAAGAAAACAGTTTGTCAGTTGAAGATATTGAAGCAAGAATAAACTTTATTGAATCAAGCTTTGATCTGGGCCAAGATAGCGCACGCTTTTGGTATGGCTCATGGATAGCTGTTCATGCTTTTGGAATGGCTTTTGGTGCTGGCGCTTTATTAATTGAACAGGATTTATTTAAACAAGGTTCTTCTTATATTACCATGGCTCAAAGTGCATTGGGTCTGGCTACAGATTTTATAATTCCCATGGTTCCAGCTTATGCTCTTAGCCAAATTCAAAGTATGCCAGCTGATATACCTGAAGAAAAATTAGCGAAGTTATTAAAAGCTGAGGCCTTACTAAAAAAAAGTGCAGACATTGAAGCTGGAAGAAGAAGTATTTATACTCATATTGCTGGGGCAGCTGTAGCAGCAGCTGGCGGCTTAGTTATTTATTATGCTTTTGATGAAGGGCTTTTTGATTCTTTAATGAGTTTTTCTTTGGCACTAATTGGCTCAGAAATTCAGCTTTTCACTACACCAACTAAGGCGATTAGTGACTGGGAAGCTTATAATGATAAATTCAACAAAAAAAAACTAAGTCAAAATTCATATGAAAATAAATGGTTTTTCAGTATTACGCCAATAAGTGCTGCTATTACTAGAAGATTTTAAGCAATCAAAGGAGATGAAATGGAAAAAGTTTTATCAGCAATAAAAAATCGTCGAAGCATCAGAAAATATCGTGCTAAAGAAGTAAGTGCTGATCAAATCAGGTGTCTGCTGGAAAGCGCACGACTTGCTCCATCTGGAAATAATACACAACCCTGGCGATTCATTGTAGTTAAAGATAAGGAAATGATTCAGAAGCTCGCAGATCTAAGCCATAATCAGCAGTGGATGACAAGTGCACCTGTGATTATTGCCTGCATAGCTGACATGAGATCCAGAGTTACTGATGACATTGAAGTTAAAGTTGATGAAAATGATTCTAGTAATAATTTGAAAAAAATTATCAGAGATACTTCAATCGCAATTGAACATATTGTTTTGCAAGCTGAAGAGCTTGGTTTGTCTACTTGTTGGATTGCCTGGTTTACACAGGATGAAATTAGGCCTCTTTTAGAAATTCCCAAAGACAAGTATCTTGTTGCTTTATTAACTGTTGGATATAAAGACCAGGATCCAGAGCCCAGGCCAAGGCATGAATTTGAAAATATTGTTTTTTATGAAAAGTGGGAGTGCACGAAATAGGCCGAAAGTTGGCTGGTGACAATTGAAAGTTGTTGGGAATTTTTAATAATTAATTTTCAATAAACAGCGGACGATTTTTATTGCAATGCGCCAATTTATCTGTTAAATGACCCATCATTACTTTTGTATTAAGCTATTGGGTGGCCTTATGAAACAAAAATTCTGCGTTTATTTCCTTTTTATTTCTATTCTATTAACATTTCCAAATATTATATTTTCACAAACTCCAATTCCAAAATTTGGCGATGTAAGTGCTTTGCAGGACGAACTTGCTTCCTTTAATAATGATAAGCTTGAAAGGCTTCAAAAAATTTTAAAGGAGTATGATGTTATGAATAGAGCAGAAGTTGATGATTCGATGATATCTCAGTTTGCTAAAATGGCTCAGCTTAAAGAAAACACAGGTTCAGAAATGGCTAATGTTTTAGTTTTTATTTTAAATAACAGGCAAGCCCCTTTTTCATATCAGAGCAAAATAGCTATAATTGAAGCTCTTGGCGCTTTTGAAAATGCCCATGAAGAATCATTTTGGCAACTAGCTAGTTTCTTTACATGGGAAAAAATGGATCCAGAAGAAAAAGTTCGTGAAAGAGCCATCATAGCTTTTTTAAAAGCAAAGTTCTTTGGACCAGAAAAAAAAGATAAAATATTAATAATTTTAGATAGATCTATTGAAGATAATTCAGCAAAAGCACAAAAAGCAATTTTTCGTGCCTTATTTGAAGTTGACTTCATTTTTCCTGAGGAAGCCCTGCACATTATGAAGCTTAATGAAAGATTTGTAAAAGAAGGAAGTTCTTATAAATATTATCTAAATAAAATAAAGAAAAAAGCTGAGAACAGGCTTGTCCCAACTTCAGTTGCTTTGTGTTTGAATCTATTTTAAAAAGCAAGCTTGCCTTTTTTTCTGAGAAATTAGTGACATTATAATATTAAAAAGTTGGCGTCCAACTTTTGAGCAAAAATATGCCACCCACTTTTGGGTTGATTTTTTGATTATGAAAAGATGTTAATGAATGCAATGCTGCCATTACATCTTTTACCCAACACATAGAACTTCTAAGGATTGATTTCTTGACAATCAGCGTCATTGGATGTAGGGCTTTCTTTAATTAAAACAGCAGGGATTTTAACATGGAAAAAAAATATTTTTATTCTTTTTTGCTTCTTGTTTTTATCTTTCAACTATCTTTAAACGCCTATACTTTGCTTGAGCAAAGGGGTTCTGTTGTTAGCGTGATTAACGGGCACACCCTTAACCTTTCTATTGACGGAGTAGAAAAGCAGATCTTTTTATGGGGGGCAAGAACAACTCATGTCAATGAAGACCCTATTGAATCTGGGCAGACTGGATATGAGGCTTTTTTACAGCTTCAAAAACTTTTGCCAGCTGAAACTGAAGTCATGCTGAAATGTAGTCAGAAAGGAGATTTCTGTTTTGTTTATAAAAAGGATTTATTTATAAATGAAGAACTGATAAAAGATGGGCTTGCTTATATCGCGGTTCCATGGGGTGCACCTCCTTTGCCTGATGGCATTGAGCTTGAAAAAATGAAAGAAGCTTTGAAAAAAGCAATGGGGAAAAAAACCACAGGATCAAGAGAGGGTTTGTGGAAAACTGTCAGCGTTTATAAATATGCCGATGGTGATACTTTAACAACGAATTTTGGAGCAAAGATTCGTTTCTCCGGAATTGATACCCCTGAATCAGTCGCCAGGGATAAAGCCTGCGGAAACAGGGAAAGGATAAATTATTTTGGGGAGGAAGCCTCGGATATCGCAAAAACAAAGCTCCCGGCCGGATCTCAGATTTATCTTGAACCAAGCCTTGATGTTGTTGATAAATACGGTCGAATTGTTGCCTATGTCTGGTATGGGCCAAAATACTCGGAGAATCTTAATTTTGAACTTTTGAGCGAAGGCTATGCAAGAGGTTATTTAAAAAAGGAGTTTGAAATTTCTGAAAAAGAAAGAAACCAAATCAGTGAAAAATACAGACAGGCTATTTCTGATGGTAAGGGTTTATGGAATAATAGAGAACGCCTTTTTATGATAAAGCAGATTTTTGATCCTGCAAGCTTTATTTTGGGTAATGATCAAAGAATGAAACTTTTTGGACTTAAGCCTTTGGAAAGCGCCTTTTGGGATATAAATACTTGTCCTCATTGTTCTTTTGAAAACGAAAATGCCTGTTATGGGTACGCTTTAATTATTAAAGATATTTTAAATTCAGCGATAAGTAATGATGGATCTGTCAGTATAAGATTTGTTGATGGCTGGGTCAATGACTGGGGATACCTGACGGGTTACATTGATGTTTCAATGACGATAGCAGATTTTAACAGGATTTCCGCAAGTTTCACAATTCCGGTACCAGTGGACCAAAGGAAGAAATTTGATTTTTCAGAAAGTGGTGATTTTATTCACTTTAACCTGAATAATTTGCTCCTTTCATGGAATTTTGTAGAAAAGGATACTTCTGATTTTGAGTTGTCAGGTGTTTTTCCAGCTTCAGATATGGACTATGATTTTGTTATAGTACATGATAAAAGCAATCCTGATTATATCTCTTTACCCGAAGATGTTGAACAGGGTTTTGAGGAAATTTATATTGATAATGAAGATGAATAGTAATTAAAAAAAATTATTCCATGGAAATGGTCAATTTGTCCTGGACCACATCATAGGAAGCCACTACACCCGAATCATCTCCAGTGAAAATATCATCATTTAAGCTTGCATAAACCTGGTTGCAGTTTGTGCCATTGGTACAAATTAAAAAGTATCTTGATGCAAAGGAAAAAGTTGCATCAATATTGCCGCCCGGAAATTCAAGAACTTTTGAAACTGTGGGAACTGGTGTTGGGTATTCAATACAGTTTTCAGGATCACCATCACAAAAAAAAGCTACATTTTTTGATTTAACTAAGTGCATATTGCTTTGATAGCAGGTTAGCTGATTGGTGCCATTGCCTCCATCGATATAAAACAGGGCATTGCCGTCAACTGATATGTTGTCATTACCCCTGCCTGTTTCTATATTAACAGTCAGTGTTGTCATCTTTCCATTTACAGTTACAGAAACAGAACTATCTTTATCTGAAGTTTTAATTGTCAGAGCTTCTACTCCCTCTGTATTTTCGATTTTACCATTAAAAGAAACTGTACCTTTGTTGTTATCCATAATTACAGACAAGCTTGTTTCTTCGGCGTCCGCGATATAAACACAGTCATAGCCAGCAGCCTGATTTAAATTGCAGGTGTAATTTTCTAAACCTCTTTGCACTGAAAAAGCTGCATTTCCCTGGATTGAACTTTTAGCCTTAGCTCTAGTTTCAGGAATTGAAGCTTTATCCTTGCAGTCGCAAACCTCGCCAAGGTCAGTATTGATACATTTCAGGATTTCAGTATCTTTACATGTTATTTCGCTATTTTGAGCTAATAGAAAACTTGAATTTAAAATTAATGAGATAAAAATAATTACGCAAATAATAATATTCTTTTTCATATATATCCCGCATATTTTAATTAAAGTGAATTGACTTATTGCATCACTTGGGTGAGTTGTCAAATGTTTTTTTATGGGGTTGAAAATATGGCTTATAATACCGCTTTTTAGATCTACATTTAAAGAAAAGTTAGAAAAACTCTAGCAATTACCTTTAAAAATCTGCTATAATCATTTCATGATAGAAATTACTAAAAAAATTCAAATCAGTGAAAAAGAACTTGAATTTGAATTTGTAAGAGCTTCAGGGCCTGGTGGTCAGAATGTTAATAAAGTTGCAACATGCGCGAAACTTTATTTTGATATTTTAAATTCTGAATCTCTTTTGGATGAAATCAAAGCCCGCCTTTTAAATAAACCTGATGGCAGAATTACAAAAAATGGAGTTTTAATCATAGAGGCTAAGAGATTTAGAACTCAAGAAGCCAATAAAAACGATGCTATTGATCGACTTATTAAGTTTATCATTTCAGCAACAAAAATCCCTAAGAAAAGAAAAAAGACAAAGCCAACTAAAGCTTCACAAGAAAGAAGAATTCAAAGTAAGGTTCACAAGGGAAAGATAAAGAAGTTAAGAAAGTCTGTTGCTAAGGATTTTGAATAGCAGCTTATTATAATTTAAAAGGCTTTGGCTTGCTTATTCTATGTCAATTTCAACTGGTTCATAATAATCTGCATCAATTGAAAGTTGATCACCAAGTTGGCCTTTTGCATTTGAACCAAGGCATTTGAGTTCATTGTTTGTAAATAAAAAACAAATATGATCTGATCCTAGTGTAATTTCAGCTATATCATAGCTGTCTAAGCCAAGAAAGGCAACAGGAGTGCTTGATTTCGTTATTGTGGAATCGTTATTTCCAAGTTGGCCAAAATCATTATCACCCCAGCAATTGACATTATCATCTCCACTTAAGAGGCAAGTAAAGTGTTCTGATGCATAAACTTTATAGGGATTTGAATAAGTTCCACTTATAAGTACTGGGGTATTAGATGAAGTTAAGGATGCATTTCCAAGTTGTCCATTATGATTTGCTCCCCAGCATTTTACTGTATCATTTTCTAAAATAGCACAAGTATGGGAATCCCCAGACGCTAGATATACAGCAGAGCTTTCTTCAGTATTTCCTTCTATACCATCAACTTGTACAGGTATATTTGAGCTATCATTGGAAGCATCTCCTAGTTGTCCAGAGCTATTATGGCCCCAGCATTTTACAGAACTGTCAGCTAATAATACACATGCATGGGCAGTGCCCGCCACAATCTGCGAGGCGCTTTTATCTACTGTTGTTCCCTCAACTCCTGAGACTAATACAGGAAAATAAGAATTATCATTTGTTTCGTTTCCTAGTTGACCGGAACTGTTTTTTCCCCAACATTTTAAAGAATCATCTTGTAAAATGGCACAAGAAAAAGCATAGCCTGTCGCGAGATCTGTTGCAGTTTGTTCTCCATTTAAATCATCTCCGTCAATATCAGTTACATCAACAGGGCTTCCTTCATATATAGCATTTATTGAATTGCCTAGCTGGCCATAATAATTTGCTCCCCAACATTTTACTGCACCATTAGTCATTATTGCACAACTATGTAGAGCGTTTCCTGTAGCCAAGTTGCCAGCTGAAAGAGCGGGTGTGGAAGCATCAATTGTTAATACAGATTGAGGAGTTTGAAAAATACTGGCACCATTATTTCCAAGTTGACCATAAGTTCCATCGCCAACACAATTAATTGTCATGTTATCATCAATTCCACATGTCTTATCTCTATTAGCTCTTATTGTGTCAATTAATGTTGCACTTGCATCAAGAAGGTTAAGGTCAACCAGTGATAAACTAGCAGTTGAAGAGGAATCTCCGATTTGTCCATATTTATTGCTTCCCCAACAATAATAAGAATCTGCTGAGCTTGCACAAACATGTTGATAAAACAGGTTAACAAACAAAACATTATCTATGCTTGAAACTTCTACAGGGATAGTTGATGATGTTTGAGTGCCATTTCCAAGCTTGCCATAAGTATTATCTCCCCAACAGTTCAGTTTCCCTGTTTCTAAAACTGCACAAGTGTTATAAGTTCCAGCTCCTAGATTTATAGCATTAGTAATATTTTCAACATCTTGAGGTAGGTCATATGATGTGGTATCGCCATGACCAAGCTGACCAACATTATTCCAGCCCCAGCATTTTATAGAATTATCATTTACAATAGCACAGGTATGAGAAAGTCCGGCATCAAGGAATTTGGCATCACTTATTGTTAATACTTCAATTGGTGATAAGGACTGACTTGAGTATTGGGCTCCATCATTTCCGAGTTCTCCTGAGCTATTAAGGCCCCAGCACCTAAGGTTTGATTCTCCTGAGTTTGCTTCTATCATGGCACAAGTGTGTCCTGATCCCAGAGAAATATGATAAGCATTTTCTATATCAATAACATTAACTGGGTCACTGGAGCTTGGAGTAAGTCCATTTCCAAGTTTTCCATTATAACCATTTCCCCAGCACTTTATTGTTCCTTCCTCAAGCAATGCACACGTGTGAACCTGTCCAGCATCAACTGTTAAGGCATTATCAATTACAAGCTCATCGATTTCTACTGGAATATTTGAATTTGTGGAGCTTCCATCCCCAAGTTGTTTTTGGATATTTTGTCCCCAGCAGTTAATATTTCCTCCCAATAAAACTGCGCATGAGTGATATTGGCCAACTGCTATATCAACTGCAATTTTGCTTATTCCATCAATCCCCTGTACTTGGGTTGGAATATTTCTATCTTCATTGTCTCCAGTCCCCAATTGCCCATATTCATTGCTTCCCCAGCATTTAACTGAGCCGTTTTCTAGTAAAGCGCAGCTATGATAGTATCCGGTTTCAATTGGTTCAGATAATAAGACTTTCATTTCAACTGTAGTACTTTGCGAACCAACTTCTGCGTCACTAACTGTTAATTGAACATCATAAACACCAATTTGATTAAACTCGTAATCTGGGTTTGCTTCATCTGAATCTTCAAGACCATCACCATCAAAATCCCATGAATAAGTAACTTCTCCAGAACCCCCAGAAACTGATGAGGAAAAGTTTACTGTCAGGCCTTTATAGGTAATGTCATCACTTGAGGGTGATGTGATATCCACAGAGAGGTCATCATAGGAGCTCACTAATGTGCTAATTGAGGATGTAGATGAGCTTGAATTTGAACTTGAAGTGTCAGGTTGATCTTGGCTTGCAGAAGCACTTTCACCATTTGAATTATTATCTTGAATATTATCCGCGGCATCTGTTGATTCATCTGTTTGTTCTTCAGGGGTTTCAATTTCATCATTTCCATTATTGCTATCTAAATCATTTTGAAGACAGGCTGATAATGATAAAATAACTAATAAAATTAAAGTGTTACTAAGCAAATGTTGAATTTTCATTTGAAAATGCTCCCAACTAATTAGTTTTAATTTTATTATATCAAGAGTTAGTGATTAAGTAAATAGACTAGTTTAAAAATTCTTTATTTGAAAATTACTCATATATTTCGTAAAGGCCACTAAGTTCACTTTCAAAGTGTTCCATCGTATAAAAACGCACTTCATCCATATAACCTTCAAAACATAATCCTGTAGGAAGCTCAACACAGCCTATTGTAAAAGTAGTATAATATTCCGAGTTTAACTCTGGGGTTACAACTTCTGTGCTTGTTTTGTCTATTGTGCCATTTATGGTTAGAGCCAAAAAACCATCATCCGAGTTATATGTCGCCATTACATGGGTCCAGGTGTTGGCCTGAATTGTGCTGTCAGATGTAATAGTGGCGCTTGAACTGGAATTCCCTATTTTAAAAATTAGTTTTCCATTATCCAGACCAAAATATGAGGTCATAGTAGTAAAGGCTCCTGCTGAATACATTGCTTCACCTGTGATTGTTCCTTCATCTGTTTTTGTTGGATAAATCCAGGCAGCTGTTGTGAAGCCTGTTATTGGATCCCAGTGTGGGTGAGGTGCAAATGAAAGAAAAGTAGATCCACTAAAAGTTAAAGCACCATCTTTTATTCCATCTTCTATAAAGGTTAAAGTACCACCATAGACTGTAAGTCTTTGAGTGTCTGGATCAAATTGTTCATGAGTATAATAATCTGCGGAAGAATCAAAGTTTCCTAAAAACTGCAAAGAAGTGCTTGCTTCCCAATGAATGTTTGGATCGCCCTCAGCATCGTCATCTTCAGACAAGCTTTCAAGAAAGTCTAAAAAGTCATAAAGCTCTGAAAGATTACTTGATGTGCTGGCACTTGTTTCACCAAAAGAAATAGCCCCAAAATCTATTGATTCACTAGTTTCTTCTGATTGAATAAATTCTCCACCTTCTATTTTTAGAATGGATATGCCAGCCAGCTCAGTTTGAATTGTTTCCAAGGTTTTAATTGATTTATAACTAGAACCAGTAGTTTGTTTTAACACAGCAAATTTAAGCTGAAATATTTGCTCAGTAGAAGTAATATCAAATGATCCATCTGTATTTACAAAAGATGCACTGACATAATCTCCATCTGAATCAGCAACAAGGGCTAAAATGGCTATATCTGCTGAGGATGATTCTGGAATATTATCAGGTGTTGGAATTCCAACAGGAAATGTGATGCTTGTATCTAATGAAGTTTGAGCTTCATAAATATCATTTCTAGTAATAATGCTGTCTGTGCTTAAATTTTGCGCTTGTAAATAGCTTTGGTAGCTAGTGAGGCTGATTGTTCCTTCTAAATCTAGACTTACTCCATTTGATGATTTTGAGTTGGTTTGTGTGCAGGAAATGAAAAAAACGAGTAAAATCAAGACAATAGCGTGTTTCATGTGGATGTCCCCAAGATTTAAACTATATAATCTAATTTTATCAAACAAATGATCTTTTGTAAACTTTTTATCTGTTGCAATTTCTGAACCTTAGTTTTATATATCCCAGGATTCTTTTATTAATTAGAAAGGTGAATTCACATGATTAGAAAAATATTTATATTAATCGTGATTTTAACTGCACTCATTTTTGCAAGCTCATGTTGTCAGAAAAAATGCAAAATGATGAAAAAAGGGTGTGGGAAAAAATATGCAGATAGTTTGAATCCAAAATTGGTTTTTACTTTAGAAGGTCAAGCTGTTAATCCTGAGTGTACTTTGATTTACGAGGGAAAAGTTTTTATTTCTGTAATTGGAGATAAGGCAAAAAATGCAGATGGAACTTTGATGCTTCTTGATAGGCATGGAGCAGTTTGAGATAAAGTTTGGGCCAAGGGTCTTGATAATCCAAAGGGTTTGGCTGTTTTTAATGATAAGCTTTATGTTACAGATGTGAATAAAGTTTATTCCTTTGATATTAAAACAAAGAACCTTGCTCAAAAAATTGTTCTTGAGGATTCAGAGTTTTTAAATGATATCGCAATTGATGCAAACGGTGATATTTTTGTTTCTGATACACAGCAAAGAAAGATATATAAGGTTGATGGCAAAACCTTAAAAAGTGAAGTCTTTATTGAGGGTATTAAAAAGGAAGGTGAAGCCAAAACTCATGCACCAAATGGTTTATATATTAAGCATAACAAGCTTTATGTGGCCAGCTGGTCTAAAGGAAGTAAGCCAGGATGGGAATATGATGGCATTGGATCATTTTTTACTGTAGATCTAAATGATAAAAGCGTGCATTTTATCGCTGAAGACTTGGGTCACCTTGATGGGATTGAACCTTTATCCTGTAAGAAGTGGCTGGTTTCGGCAAAAAGCGAAAATAAAATGTTTTTGATTGGTGAAAATGGCACAGTTAAAGAAATTTTAGCAGATGTTACTGATATCGCTGACTTTGATTTTTGTCCTAAATCGAAACTTTTAGTGCTTCCATTAATGGATTCAGGCCAGATTCGCTTTTATCAGCTATAAAAGGTCAATAATTTGCATTGGTTTTTCTAAAAAATAATCAGGTTTTTCAACTACTTCATAATTATCAATTTTAAACCATTTTACAAGGCCACAGTTTACACCACAGTTTCTCGCTGCGAGAATATCAGCTTTCATATCACCAATATAAAGAATCTCGGATTTATCAAGTTTTGTAAAATTGACAAAATTAATTAAACCTTCAGGATTTGGTTTATAATGAATAAGATCATTTCCAGTTATTATAATATTAAAATAATTTTTCATATTTAGATGATTAAGAAAAATCTCAACTAGATCTCTACACCTTCCAGTTACAAGCCCTATGATAAGTCCTTTTTGCAGCAGTGAATCCAGCATGAGTTTCATTTCTTCATCTAATTTAATTTTAGGAAGGGTTTTGACAAAAAGGTCTTTATAGTAATCATAGGCCTTGCTGGCTATAGCCTCATCTTTCATTATATCTCTGAAAATAACATCTTCAGGTGCGCCTACATGATTTAATAATTCATCAAATGAAAACTTGTTTTCTCTGAATTTATTCACAGCTTCAATAAAATACTTAATTGTAAAATTCATAGTATCAATAAGTGTGCCATCAAGGTCAAAGGCTATTGCTTTGTAAGTCATCTGTAATCCTTGTTTTTATGTAAAAAAGGAGAAAAATTTAATAGTCTTTAACTTATTAAAAACTAATTTCTTTTATAATACCTAGATTTTAAATGCAAAATTAATTTTACTCTTTTTGGTATAAATATTGCATTTAATCTCACAGATAAAGGGATTTAGATAAAAAGAAGGTGGGATTATGTTAAAATCAAATAAAAATCTATTAGTCAGATATTTTTCAATTATATGCTTATTAATTTTATTTAATATTATTTTATTTAGCTGTAAGCCGGTTCCTGAAGGATACAAAGCTAAAAGTAAAGCAAGCAGTGAAATTCAACATAGTCCTGAGACAGTTAAGGGATCATTGGCAGCTGAAAGTGTTAAAGTTACCAATGTTTCTGTCGAAAAAATTGCTATTGATTTTATGCAAAAACCAAAGTCTATTAATTTAGATAATAAAGGCAATATTTTAATAAATCATCATGGACATTGGACAGAAAGTGATGAACTAATTCCAGGGTTAATAGTTTTTAATCCAAATGATAATAGTACTGACTTGCTAGATATTACAAAAATGGCAGATAAAGATAATGATATGATTATTACTAAAGATATAGCTATTAATGAAAGTGGAATTATTTATGGAATTGATAAGATTACAAAGGATACACCTTTTCTTTTTAGTTTTAAAAATAATGAACAAGAAGAACTTGAGAAAATTAACCTTTCTTTGACGCCTAATAAAATTGAGATAAATAAAGATGGTACTTTTTTTGGAATATTCGCTGCAGAAAAACATGGTCGAGAATTATTAGGACAATTTACTCCAGGTAATAATGTCCAAATTTTGGATTATAATAAAAGTGAATTGAATTTTGAAAGTTCAACAATAATATTTACTGATATAGCAATTAATTCTCAAGGGAATGTTTATTTTTCTGAATGGATAGGTTCGGTATTAGTATTTGATCATAATGGTCATTATAAAAGTAATTTAATTAGGGATTATCAAAAACATTCTTTATTTTCATCCATTGCCTGTGATAGAAATGATAATATCTATATTTTAGATGTAAAATTTAAATGCATTCATAAACTGAATAAAGAAGGAAAATTTATTGAAAGACTTGAATTTAAGGGAAGCAATATTTTTTCCCCAGGTTCTTCTGATGATATGATTGTGGATAATAATGGGGAAATCTTCATTCTAAGTCTTGAAAAAGACAGTTTTTATAGAGTTATTGTTAAAAAACAATAGCCTTATCTTTTAGGGCAAGCAATCGGAATGCTTCGTGCTAAGCCATTTTCGCATTTTACAACAACTCGACGCTTTGGAGACCAGGGGGAACACATTCCAGATCTAATTTGGCACTCAAGACCCCGATGCGTTTTAAATTTTTTATTAAAAGAAAAATTACATGAAGGATTAAATTCAAATTCTTCATCTTCAATTTCAACATCAATATCCATTGAACCAAAGCCATCTTTACAATCACCTCTATCTGAATCTATATCAATATCATTATAATAGTTATATAAATGTCTTTTTTTGATTCTTGGTCCTGGATTAGAATAATCAAAGTGATAGCTAAAATTATTATCAAAATCATAATCATCATCATCGAAATCAAAATTATGATCATAATCTTCATAGTTATAGCAATCTAAATCTTTCTGAAAAACCGATCCATTATCACAGCTAACTCTTATATAATTATTCATAACACCTGGCCTGCACATACTTGAAGCTACGGAGCAAAACGTGCCATTACTTGTTGTGAAATTATTGTTTTGGTTTGCTTTGCAGGCTTGGGTAAATTGAAAAAACTCTACATTTACATTGATAACCATGTTCATGTTATCATTATCTTGGCACTGGCTAAAATCACCGACTATATTTATGCTATTTAGATTATTATTGAAGAAATTGATTTTTTTTTTACATCATTCAGGCTGACTTGTACTGTTGGATTATTGGGAACAACAGGTGTGACTGTTGGTTGTGTGCTTGAGTTGTCAATTGCTGGTAAAGGAATTATCTTTGTTGGCGTCATGTTTAGTGGAGTATTTGCGGGCACAACAGGTGCTGCAGTTGGAACAGGCATGACTTCTGGTTTTAATTTTAAAATTTCCTTACATGGAACATCTGCTTTTACATAATCATTATTTGAACATGAATAAATTATGCTTGCACTTGGATCAAGGTCTGTGCACATTCCAGCATTGATAGAACATGCAATATTGCTAGTTGTTTTAAATTGTTTTTCAAATTTTTCATTGCATAAAGGTGAAAAAGTGAAATCTTCACCAGCTACCTGAATCATTAGGTCTAAATTAGGTTTACCTTCTTCACATGCTTTCTGAGCATATCTAAATCTTGATTTTGGAGGATCTACCTTAATAACTTCTTTTTTCACTTCAGCTGTTTCTGGAGTTTTTATATCTTCTAAAATAATCGGTTTTACTTCATCTGGAACAGGAATTATAGTAATCGGTTCAACAGGAGCAGGTGTTTCTGCAGGACTTGGCAAAATATTTATTGGGATTGGAGCATTAAGCTCTGTTTTATTTTCCTTTTCTTGCCCAGGGCAATTAATTTGGGTTTCATGAAAAATGCCGTTTGTACAACTTACAATAAGTTTGTTTTTAGGAAATAATCCTGAACACATTCCAGAAATAATTTCACACTCGCTTTTATCTTCTAATAAAACTTCCATTTTGAAACTATTAACACATGTTGGGTTGATATTAATGAGGTCACCTTTAATGTCAATGCCCATAGATATGCTACCAGCATTATTTACACAATCTTGATTGTTCATGTTTACTTTTACAGTATCATCTGCCAGCAAAAAAATTGGTAACAATATGACAACTATAAAGCAAAAGCTATAAATTCGAGAAATGTTCATGAAGCCTCCAATTATTGTAGAATTTTAATCTTCATATAGCATGTAACGCATAATGTCAAGGATGTTTTTGCGGGCGGCTTCATTTTAGTTAAACATGATTTAAGTATCTGTGATTATAATGGAATTCATTTGTTATTTGTTTAATCTTCACATAACTATCACAATATAATTCTTTACATTATGTAGACAAAAATATAAAAGTTGCCTCAAATTGTATAACTTGGAGCTGATTGAAATTATGGATATTAAAAAATTTCTTCATCTTGTTATTAGTCTTGCTATCTTTTTATTTGCTCTTAATTATTTCTTTGTTAGCATTAAGCTTCTGGGAGCTTTTAAAGATATTGGACTTCTTCATGGCAAAGACTATATATTAATGCTTGCTGAAAATCCATTTCTGGCTTTACTCATTGGGATATTAATTACATGCACAATTCAATCTTCTTCAACAACTACATCGATTGTAGTTGGTCTTGTTGGATCCTTTGCTTTTGGCGAAGATATCGGTCAAGCTGTAAAAATTGCTATTCCATTTGTTATGGGAGCAAATATTGGTACAAGTATTACAAACGTCTTGGTTTCCTTAGGTCATATTGGCAATAAGGTTGAATTTGAGCGGGCTTATTCTTGTTCAATTGTTCACGATTTTTTTAATCTTCTTACTGTAGCTGTTATTTTTCCAATACAATTGATGACCAATTTTCTTGGCAAACTCTCCATTTTCATGGCAGAAACTTTTTCAGCCATGGGGGGGCTCAAGTTTGTTTCGCCTTTAAAATATCTTGTTAAACCACAGGCTTCATTTTTTATTTCATTATTTAAAAATGAATTTACAATTGATGTTACAATGATATTTCTTTTGGTTACTGCCTTTTTATTTATAGCCAAATTTTTAATTTCAAGAATGATAGTGCAAAAAAAGACTAATCTTTTATTATTTATCACCTCTATACTTTTTGCATTTATTTTTGGTTTCGCTAAGCATTACTCGGATTTTCTTTTTAATAGATATCTTGCTCAATTTGGTTTTGCTCTTTTCATGCTTTTTGCAATGTTGATTATTATTGTAAAAGTGATGAAAACTTCTTTATTAAAACATGTTGAGGGTTTATTTCATAAGTACATTTTTAAAACAGCACTTAGATCTTTATTTTTAGGACTTATTTTAACTGCCTTAATGCAGAGTTCTTCTGCTACTACTTCATTGCTTGTTCCCTTGGCAGGAGCTGGAATTTTAAATATATATCAAATTTATCCATTTACCTTGGGAGCTAATTGTGGAACAACTATTACTGCGATTTTAGCAGCATTATCAGTTGGGCAAGTAAATGCAGTAGCTGTTGCTTTTTCTCATTTAATCTTTAATGTTGTTGGAATTGCAATATTTTGGCCTTTGCAAAGAATTCCAATTTTTATGGCTCAAAAATTTGCAAAGCTTTGCATGATTAATAGGGCAATTCCTGTTTTGGCTATATTGTTTATGTATTTTATATTGCCGATGATTTTGATACTTATTTTTAGATAATTATATTATTTTATATTGGAGGTAAAATTCAATGTTAGAAGACCTATTTAAAGTTTTTACTGATTATAAAGATTTGGTTTCTAAGGCATTTGACAATGTTACAAAGATGCTTGAACTTATTAAAAATATGTATGATATTGCATATCAAGGCTATGAAAATAATGTCATTGCATGCGAGGTTCAGGAAAAAGTTAGAGAAATGGATATTAGAATTAATAAGCTGCATAGAAAAACCAGAAAAATGTTGCTTGAGCATCTTTTGCTTTCCAAGGGAGAGGATATAATTGAGGGTATGAAAATATCCACTGTTCTTGATAATCTTGAAAGACTGGGTGATTATGTTAAAAATCTAACAGAAATTAGTTGTCTGAGAAAAACAAGACCAATTTTTGGTAGTAAAAATGCAGAATTCAAGGAAAAGTATATGCTTGTGGGCAAAATGTTTGATGATCTCTTGGATATCTATAATAATGATAAGCTAAGTGAAGCAAAAGTATTTATTAAAAAAGCCTCTGCTTTTCAGACTGATTGTGATGATAAGATAGCTTGTTTATTTGAAATTGAGGATAAACTAGTAAATAAAGATATAATGGCCTATGTTTTATTTTTAAGATTTATCAAAAGAGTTGTAGGACATATGCTTAATGTTGCAACAAGTGTTAGCAATCCGTATCATGCTATTGGCTACAATCCAGATGATATATAAGAAACATGATCAATCTAATTCTAGTCCAAATTCGCTTGAGTTATTTATATCGTGCAAGCTTTGAATGAATTTTCTCTGACTCGCTTGATTATATCGTTTTGCGCTGTGAGCAGCTCCATAGATATTGGCATTATAAAATGAAAGCCCTAGACTTGAAAAAATTACCAGGTTTGTGTAACCATAATTATCAATTTCTTGTGATTTTCTAAAGGAGTCATAAATTAAAAATCCAAAAAGACCATTAATGACAAAAGATACTATGGCTTCTGAATAGTGTTCTGTGTATAGTTGCCCGGCTCCGGGAATTATTGAAAGAAGGCCAGCCAGGATTTTATTTTTTTTCTTAAATGGTTTATTATTCAGATTGTTTTTGATTTCCTGGGAAAGCTCAAAGACTTGGCTTTTGGGGTCAATTTTTGAAAAGTACATTTTTGCTTTTTCAAATTCACTTATATCAATGTTAGAAAAGCCCAGGTAATAGTTAAGTTTTGGGGAAGCAATTTTGTCTGGAAACCTATCCAGGCAGCTTTGAAACTTTTCTGTAGCAAATCCAATTTTTCTTTTTAAATAGTATAATTTACCTATTTTAAAACAAAGGTTGGCTAAAATCATGGGATCAGCTGTTTCTTTTTCAGCCATTAAATAATATTCAATTGCACTTTCTGCTTTTTGGGCTTTGTAAAACGAATCTGCTATTTTTGAATATAATATTTGTTTGTTTTCTGAGGTCACATCTTCAAAAAGAGCTAATTTATAGTAGGTTATTGCTCTATAATAATCATTATTATCAAAAAACTTATCAGCAATTTCATGATATTTAATTGTATCCTTTTCTTTAGCGTATGTAAAACATATTTGTGAGCATAGTAAAATTAGTACTAATATTTTTCCAATTAGGGTTTTCATTCTAATCCTCATTTAGATTGTAGTTTTCAAGGGGATCATAAAATCGATATGTGCCAAATTTTAAAATAAGTTCATATTCTTCAAATTTAGCCATGTCAGGTGTTTCTTTTAACATTCTTGCCAGGGTGTAAGTTAGGGCCAAATAAAAATTGTGTTTGGCAATAGCAAGTTTGAAAAAGTGAGAGCATGTTGGGTACATTGGGCATGTAGAATTATCAATTTTTGTTAAGTAATTTGTCCAAAGTTTAAGGGGCATTGAATAAATTGAGCTTGTTAATTTTGGAACCTCTATTTTTATATTAGAATTTTTAATGGGTCTAAATACTTTGTCATTACACCTACTACAGGAATTTTTGGAAGCCATCAATGTTTCTATGTTTGTATTTTCGAAATTAAAAGGATTCATTATAAGTTCTTCAGATATTAATAATTGCGAAATAAATAGAAATAATAAAACAATGGCTTTGTAAAAAAACATTAAGGGTTGCTATAAATCAGTAGTAGTAAAGAGCCAATTAATCTGTGGATTTGGTTCTCCTCTGTAGGCATCTATCAGTGATCCAATTGATACCAGTTGTCCAACACAGGGAATACCTGAAGCTAAGTGTTCAAGGCAGCAAGATCCAAATGTTTGAGTTTCTAAAACGAGCCATTCTCCAGCTCCTGCTCCCAAAATAAAACTGACAAGACAAGCACCTGTGTTGCTACCTGATGGTCTGCCAAGTCTTTTGGATCTTTTGTTTGGTCTTTTCTCAGTATATTCTTCTTCATCTTCCTCTTCATTAAAAGAATCATCTGATCCTTCAACTTCTGCTATCATTCCAAGTTCAAGAGAACCTCTTTTTTTAGTTATATCAACGATGGCTGAACTTTTTTTTGTTTTTGAAACTACACCTTTTCCAACCTTTTTGCCACCTGAAAAAATCCATACAATATCATTTTGAGATACACCATCTTTTGATCCAACATCAATAATAACTTTTTTTCCAGATGATGATATTTTAGTAATTTCACCTTCCTGAGCATAGAGATTTGCAAAAAGATAAAGGATGGAGAAAATAATAAAAAGACCTGTTTTTTTCATAAAATAACTCCTATTATATTTGAAAGAATTAAATTATTACGTTTATTTATTTTTAGCATATTTAGTTCTTATGTTTATGCCTTCTTGCTGTGTAAAAAAGAAATAATTTTTATCAAAAATTTTATTAATAGTAAAGGTTTTAAATTTTAGATTATATTCTTCTTCTTCCCCTTTTTTGTCGACATTTATTGATTTATAAGAAATCTTTTTGGGAAGCCATATGTTATTATTTATATTAACAAAATTAGAATATTCAATTGTAAGATAAGGTCTTTCATCAAGTATGCCTTTAATCATTGTTTTTAGTATGGAAAATTTCGTTTTGTGAAACCAAAGGCAAAACTCGTCATCTTTTTCTTTATATTTGGATTTAAATTTTAATAAATATGCTTTTTCTTGGTTAATTTCCATATCCTCATAGACTTCGACATTATCAGTGTTTAATGTTTTTAGCTCATTATAAAGCAATAAATATGGGATATTAATCTGGCTTATCGCTTTTTGATATTTTTGAAACTTAAGGTCATTTGGCAATTTAGTTAAAAGTGTTTTTAATGCCTCTTTGTGTTTTGGAAGATATTCCAGGATATATTCATTGTTTCCAAGCAAAAGGTGATCAGTTTTACCACCAGAGATATACGCCTTGAAATTTTGAGGTTTTTGAAAATCAAAGGTATATGATAAAATAGTTGGAGAATATTTTTTGTGATCCCTGGTTATTATAATCTCTTTTTCTACTTCCATTGAAAAGGAAGTAATGTGTTCGTCTTGAGTTTTAAGTTTTTCTAAAATTAGTTCAAAGAGTTTTTTGCTTTTATTGTTGTTTGCTGCAAAAAAGCTTGTTTGTGGGATTATGATTAAGATTAAGATTAAGGTTAAGATTGATTTTGGGTTTATAGGTTTGGGATTAGGGTGTTTGGAATACATTGCTAACTCTTTATAAAGATAAAGAAAAAAAATATAGAGGGCTTTAAGAAAAATCAATGGAATTATTTTATGTCGTATTTTTGCATTTTATTAAATAAAGTTTTTCTGCTAATTCCAAGATCTTCGGCTGTTTTTGTTCTTGAGCCAAGGTTTTCTTTTAGTTTATTTAAAATTAATTCTTTATCTTGATCTTGTTTTTCTATATTCTTTTTTTGTTTTGACTTGGCGCAAGATTCTTTGAGTCCCTTTATTCTTGGTGGAAGAAATTCCTGAGTTAGCACATTTGATTCAGTTAAAATTAATGATTGTGATATAATATTTTCAAGTTCTCTTATATTTCCAGGCCAATCATAATTTACTAAACACTTTAAAAAATCTGGGCGAACTTCATCAATGTTTGCAGATAGTTTTTTATTGTATTTAATGACAAAATGGTCAACAAGCAAAGGAATATCTTCTTTTCTGTTTCTTAGAGGGGGTAAGATTATACTAAAAGATGTTAATCTCCAATATAGGTCTTCTCTAAAATTACCAATTCTCACTTCTTCATCTAGGTCTTTATTTGTTGCAGCGATTACTCTTGTATTTATTTTTATTGGATCTTTACCACCAATTTTTGTGACTTCAAATTCCTGCAAAACTCTTAGCAATCTTACTTGGGCTTCTTTGGGCATTTCTCCAATTTCATCTAAAAAGATTGTGCCATTATTTGCTTGTTCAAACTTGCCTGATTTAGTCGCAAAAGCTCCAGTGAAGCTGCCTTTTTCATGGCCAAAGAACTCTGATTCAATGAGGTTTTGAGGAATAGCACCGCAATTGACTGCAATAAAAGGACCATTTTTTCGATCTGAAGAATAGTGAATTGCTCTTGCTATTAATTCTTTTCCAGTACCACTTTCACCCATTACCAAAACTGTGGTATCAACTTTAGCTACTTTTTTCGCCATCTTAAATACTGAATCCATTGCAGAAGATTGGCCAATTATATCATTGAAAGTATAATCTTTTGCGAGTTCTTCTTTTAACATCCTAACTTCATCACCTAATTTTTTTACTTCAATAGCTTTTTTAATTATTAATAAAAGTTCCTCATTATCAAAGGGTTTTGTAATGTAATCATATGCCCCTTGCTTCATAGCCTTTATTGCAGTTTCAATTGAGGCGTGAGCAGTCATAATAATGGTTTTTAAATGAGGAAGGTTTTTACTAATTTCACTCATTGTTTCTATTCCATCCAGATCTGGCATTTTTAGATCGCTGAGTAGAATATCTGGCTTAAATGTTTGTGCATGAATTATCGCGTCTTGACCAGAGCTGGCAGTTTTCGTAATAAAACCAGCCTCTGATAAGACGCTATCTAAAATATTTAAAATCTTTTTTTCATCATCAACAATTAGAATTTTAATCATATTTTTATCTCCAATAAATAAGTGGTAAGTGGTAAGCGGTAAGTAGTAAGTGTTTCATTAACTTACTACATACGACTTACGACTTACGACTTACGACTTAAAAGGTAATCTTATTAAAAAAGTTGTCCCACTTTTATCAGATTTTTCAATCGTAATGTCTCCTTGATGTCTTTCAATAAGTCCATATATAGTAAAAAGTCCAAGGCCTGAGCCCTCATCTTTTGTTGTAAAAAAAGGGTCAAAAATTTTATCAATAACTTCTGGATTAATTCCAGGACCTGTATCTATAATTCTTAGCGAGAACCAACCTTTAATTTCCTTAGCTTTTGAGCTTTCTTCATAAGAAACAGCAATAATTATTTTGCCATCGTTTTTTATAGCTTCGCTGGCATTTAATATTAAGTTTAAAATAACCTGTTTTATTTGATTTTTATCTCCAAAAAAAGCTTCATTGGCTGCGTTAAACTCATGTATTACTTCTATTTGCTTTTTAGACATAGTTGGTTTAATAAAATTTATAGTTTCTTCTAATATAACCTTTAAATTAAATTCCCTAAAGTCTTCTTTTTCTTTTCTGGCGAATGATAATAATCCCCTTACAATTTCATCAATTCTATCAACTTCTTCAATTAAGCCAGACAAAAGTTCCTTGCTTTTTTCGTTTTCTGTTTTGTTTGTTAAATATTGAATGGTGCTTCTTATAGATGTTAATGGGTTTTTTATCTCATGAGCAGCTCCAGCTGCTAATTGACCTGCTACAACTAAACGATCAGCTGTTAACATTTTGGCAAGTTTTAGTTTTTGTTCTTCTAATAAGAACGAGCTTTTAATTGCAAGGGCAGCTTGACCACAAAGGGTAAATATCAGGTTCATTTCATCTTCCGAAAGCTCTATTGTTCCATTTTTTTTATCACATAAAATAAAACCAATAAGGGAGTTCATGGAAACAAGGGGAAAGCAGTAGTTAATCTTCAAAGTTTCTAAATTGTCTTTTTCGTTTTTATTGAAGTAATTGTAGATGTCTTGAGTATCTTTAAAAGCAATAAATGTTTCATTTGTACGGAGCCATTTAATGAACTTGCCTTCCTGGGAAAAAGAAAGAAAAATTGATTTTGGCTTAGCTGAGAATTTAAACTTTAAATAAAAATCACCACTTGGTTCACTTGTTAAAAATAGATAAATATTATTAAACTTAAAAATTTCATGGATTTTAGCAATAATGCTATTGCATAGAATTTCTTTGTCTACAATTAAAGTAATACTTTGTAAAAATTCTGTGATTATGTTTTTGTGTGTTTGAAGCGAAACTCCTTGCTTAGCACTTTCACTTTTTATTTTGAATTTTTTAAGTATTTCCATTTTCATAAATCCTTTTTATCTGACGTCATAGTTTTTAAATTTAATAAAACAAATTAGAGAAAACACAACTATATATACAAACATAATAAACAAATTCAATTTTATAGCTTCAAGCCTAAAAGATATTGAGCTTTCATAATTTTTTAGCCTCGGGTAATCACTTAAATCGATAGGCATATTATGATCATATAATAGGTTTTCACCCAGTGCAGAAAACTCTTTTTCTTTCATATATACACCAATTTTTTTTGCATGCCTGTCATGTTTCTCTATTTCATAATAACCTGTTTTTAAACCAACATTACTAAGCTCATAAAGAGAGTTTAAGAAGTTAAAATACAGTGATAATGAGGAAATGCTTGCTGTTAAATTTTCTTGTTTTTTTAATTTATTCATAAATGCATCTTCAAGTTTAATTACTTTTGCCTTCTGTTTATTGTTGATTTTATAAACAAGATCTTCTGCTTGCTTTCTAAACTCATAGTATCTGGCTTGGTTGTTTTTGTTTAATAGAAAATTCTTTCTTTCATTTATAAAGTTTTCTGCATTGAAATCTGGAATTTGCATTTTCTTTCTTAACCTTGTTAATTGTTCATTGATTAATCTATCTCTGTCTGTTTCTTTTATTTTATATGCTTCAGAGTAAAGTTTTGCAGCCGGAGGAAGCTTAATTGCTCTTTCAGCAATTTGTGGTGCAGTATTTGGAATGATAATCACCAGAAAAATCCATGCAAAACAAGAAATAATTATAGATGATTTGTTTGTTTTACAAAAAGTTGAAATGCTCATTCCCATTAGGAAAACAATTCCAAGATAAATTACGCTTATTCCATATATTAGCAAAAACACATAAAAATCCTGTTCATTAATTAGGGCTTGAAAAAAGACAACAGAAATAAAAATGCTAAAAAAATATGATATGCTAAAGAAAACAAATAAATACAAAAATCCGCCAAGAAAAATACCTAATAAATATTTCGGTCTTGATACATTATAGCTTGTAACATGTTTTAAGGCACCATTTTGTTTTTCTGATGTAATAGTGTCATGAGATAAAATAAGTGCTAGTAGACTGAAAACAATAGCAAATAAAAAGGAAAAATCAATTGACTTGAAAATTTGTTTTTCTGATTTATTAAAAATATCTGTTGTCAAAGCTTGTATTGAAAACCCAGTGAAATAGGAGTTTATTAGCCTTGGCTTTTTAATAAGGGCTGACAAATAGCCTCGTGTTCTGTTTGCATGACTAAAGTTTGCAATATTGTTTTCTCTGGAATCATAAACCTCATTATAACTTGAAGTTTTTTCCAGGAGGTTTAAGTTAGCCAGGACTGTGAATAAAATAAAAAGCACAAAAATAATTGAAAAAAGATAAAGCTGCTTTTTTGAATTCATTGATTTTAAAAGCTCATTTTTAGCAAGATGAAAAACCATCAATATCTATTCTTTCTAAATCTATTATAAATTAAGAATAATAAACCGACTATTAATATAAGCATGCAAATGAAATTAAGTGCAAAGCTTGAAAATATGTTTACTAAATCTTTTTTATCAAAATATTCAAATTCTGAGATTTGCTTCTTTTTATTCGGAAAAACATTCTGGTTTAAGTAATTGGCATATTTTACTTTAATATGTAAATCATCAAAAGGAGATGTCCCTAAAATTATTGTTGAAGGTAGCACATAAAAACCAACAGGAGAAAGTCGTGTGAATATATTTATAAAGGTTAATAGTTTTTGTTGTTTTTTTATGTAAGCGTTAAATTGCCTGGAACTTGCATTGTGCCACTTGCTTACATATTTATTTCTGATTATTAACTCATTTTTGGTGTTTTGATTTTTTAATTGTTCTTGTTCTTCTAGAAATCTGTATTTTATAAAGTTTTCCCAATTTGCCAGTGAGTATTTGTCCGCATAATAGTCTCCACTTATATACCTAGATCCAATTACTGCAAAGTTGGGAATTATAAATACAGAACTTGCCCAAAAAAGAAGTCCCAAAATTAAACAAAGTGAAGAATTCCTAAATAAGATAGAAATTAAAAAAGCGACTAAAAAAAACAATGAAATATATAAAAGGGAAAGTATTAGAAAAAAACAAATTCTTATATAATCATTTAAATCAAAGGAAAGATTTGTATAGAAAATTAAAAATAATATGCCTATAATTGTAATAAGTGCAAAGGGGATTAATAGACAAGCTAAATTAACAAAGATTTTAGTATGCAGAAATTTCGAGATCTTAAAGGAATATGAATTAAGTATTTTTAAACTACCAGTTTCTCTATCATGTGATATGAGATCAAAAGCTAAAAAAATTGCCATTAATGACAAGACAATTTTTACAATATTCAATAGATCAAGTTCAGGAAGGATGTGGTTAAAACGATTTAAGGATTTTTGAACTGTAACAGCATCTGGAATCCCAACTCCTTCAAAGTCATCTTTATACTTTCTTGAAATATATTCTTCCATGCCAAAACCAAATATTGAAAGGGGATTGGGTGGTTTTACTATGTAGGTGTCCTTAGCTTTTGGTTTAATAATATTATAGTTTTCAACTTGAAGCTTGTAGCTTTCATACATTAAATAAAGGCTTAAGGAAATAAGGATTAATAATATTAAAGAAATAAGCAGAATTTTGCCTGTTACCAAATTGCTTCTTATTTCTTTTAATATTAAGGTTTTTAGCATTTTATTATTGCTGCATATATTCTAAGTAAATCTTTTCAAGGTCTTCGTGTTTTAGTTCTTCTTTGCTTAGAGTCATAACAAGTCTTCCTTCTTTCATAATTCCAACATAATCGCCAATTACTTTTGCTCTGAAAATGTCATGAGTAACCATGAAGATTGCCTTGCCTTCATTTTTTAATGAAGCAAGCGTTTCTATAAATTCATTAGCAGCCTTTGGATCAAGGCCAGCTGTTGGTTCATCTAAGATAATTGAAGGAGTATCTTTTAAAATAGCAATCGCTATAGCTAGTTTTTGCCTCATACCTTTTGATAATTTTCCGACTCTTTGCTCAAAGGCTCTTTCTTGAAGCCCTACATGCCGCATAAGATTGTAGTAATCAGTTTTATTTAAATCCTTTTTGCCACCTAACTTTGCAAAGAAATCCATATTCTGTCTTGCTGTAAGAACATCATACAGCATTACATTTTCAGGAATATAGGCAACATATTTTTTGGTTTCTAATGAATTCTTGGTAACTAACATATCCTTTATAAAGGCCTCACCAGAGGTTGGTTTTATATAATCTAAAAATAAGTTTACTGTTGTAGTTTTGCCAGCACCATTGGCACCAAGTAAACAATAAATTTCAGATTCTTTTATATGAAGATTAAGATTATCAAGGGCTAGCACACCATCTTCATATCTTTTGGTAAGATTTAAGGCTTTTAGCATTTTTTCTCCTATATATTATAAGGAAAATTCATGGCAATTTAGATAGCAAAAATAATACCAAAATACAAATCTTTTAATTTCTAATGGTTACAGAACCTTAGTAAAAAATAAAGCTATTTTATTACTCAACATGGGTAATTATTGTAAAGTTTACTCATGTATCTTGGGTGAAAATGCTTAAGTTCTTAAAAATATGGCCTTTTATTTTTCTTATATTTTGGTATGAATTATGCTATGTATTTTTATCTGGAAAAAATTTGTTAAAGTGAATATGTGGATTATTTTTAAAAAAGAAATCTTAAGTAAATTTAAGTCAATACCTTTTAATTTAAGCCTAATCTTTTGTGTTATTCTATCTATATCTATGACCTATATAATGATAAAGACTTATAATATTAATAGGGAAAGCTATAATGCAGGCATATCTATTTTAGAAAATAATCTTAGAAATTCTGTAGCTTATATAAATCTTACTCCTTATGCTGCTAAAGCTCCAGAAAAGCTTAGCATTATTTCAATGGGTATTGATGATATTTCTGGAAATTACACTCCAATTTCCATTTCCTGGATTCCACGGGGATTTGAGCGAATATTTGGTGGAAATTATTTTCTTAGTATTTTTGAGCAAGTAGATATGGCGATTATTTTTAAGGTTATTTTAGCCTTACTTACCATTTTGATTATGCACAATTTTATTTCCAAGGAAGCAGAAGACGGTAATTTAAAATTACTTTGCTCAAACCATATTTCTATTCATGAAATTGTATGGTCTAAATATTTAAGTGGTGTTTTAGTGTTGGGACTTTTTTTGTTTTTATCTTTTTTAGCATTTTTTATTTCCTGTTATTTTATTTTAGACTTTTATTTTTCAATAGAAGAAGTCCTTAGAATTCTTATTTCGGTTTTTATCTTTGTTTTATATCTTTCAATTTTTGCACTTATTTCGATTTTTTTGTCCCTGGTTTTTAAAAGAAGTTCTTCTGTTTTAGTTACAAGTCTATTAGTTTGGATTTTTATATCGTTCCTTGCAAATGGACTTATTGCCTTATCAGGCAAATATTTGGTAAAAGCACCACCTTGGGAATCTATTCAGAGCCAATTGGATAGCTATTATAATGAACGATCAGAAGAGCTAAGAAAAATTAGGCATAAATTTCCTCCAATAGGAACCAAGTGTGATATTGGTGGTATTATTCCATATGCTGAGAAAGAGGTTATGTATTCTTTACAAAAGAGATATACAGAAGAGGTTCCCATAAAAATAGAGTATGCTGCTAAAAAGCTTGAGATTTATAATCTATTATTTGACAAGCAAATAGCACAATTAAAATTTATTAATAAAATATCTCAAATTTCGCCATCATATTTATTAGACGATGCAATTTCAAGATTGTCATTTACTAATTATGGAAATTATTTTGAATTCTGGGAACAAGCTATGGCCTATAGAGAGGAATATGTTGACTATATAATGAAAAATAAAATTTATACAAAATTTCATTATTTTACTCCTTTAAAAGAACACGAGTTTCCAAAGGATCTTAAGCAGTTCAATGCAATGGACGATAAATTCTCTGCAGAAGGCAATTTTGTTAGTAAATTTTACTTTCATAAGTATCTGCCAACATTAAAATTAGATCACTTGCCAAGATTTTCATATAAAAAACCAGCATTAACTAAGGATTTTTCAGAGATTAGATCAAATATTTTGATTTTAATAATGATGAATTTTTTATTGGTTCTTTTGATAATTAATAGATCAAGAAATTATGTTATTGGTGATTTATGCTAAAATTACTTATTAACAATGAATTAAAAATTAGTTTACATAATAATAAGTTTATTTTGATATTTATTATAATCAATTTACTTTTTTTATTAAATGGTATTATTTTTAATAAAAATATTGAAAAATCCTTAAAAGACTACAATCTGTCGCTATTAAATAATAAGATTAAAATAGAAAAGGCTAAGGAAAACCTAAGCCAACTAATTGATGTTGAACAAAATATTTACCTTGCTCCCAATCAATTTGGTTTTATAAAACATGAAGACTCAAGTAGATTTCTAGATTATATGGAAACAACTCCAATGTATTTTAATTATGAAAAATCTAAAATTGGGATTCCTGAGCTTGTTAAAGATTTTTCTTTTGATGTGATTTTTATAGTCATGGTTATTTTAAGCTTCATCTCAATAATACTTTCTTATAACGCTTTTTCAAGCACAGCAACTGGCAATACCAGTAAAATCATTTATTCATATTACTTTAACAGGCTATTTTTTCTGCTTTCTAAATTTTTGCCTGTTCTTTTTATTTTGGGAATTTCATTGTTTTGCGGCTTCATGTTAAATATTATTATTCTTGGATCACAGTTTCATTTAAGCGCAGATTTAATTTTAAGAACACTTATCATTTTTCTTTTTTGTCTAAGTTACATATCTTTTTTTAGTTTATTGACAATGTTTGTTTCTTTGCTTTTTCATAAGCAATCGCATGTATTGATTGTAATGTTACTTATTTGGAGTTTCTTTGTTTTTTTAATTCCCCTTTCTGGCAAATTAATTTCTGCGTCTTTAATTAAATTGCCCAATAATAATCAGGCTAGACTTGCATTGGAGAAGGAAATTGATGAACTATGGGTTCAGTCTCAAAAAGATGAAAACAAAGCAACAATGTGGCGTGAAAACTGCTTTGAAGAAAATATTCCATTAAGGAATATGCTTTTTAAAGATATGGCTCAAATAAAATCTAAAACACATGAGAAGATATTTAGAGACATGTTTAGACAAGTTTTAATATCTTATCCTATTTTAAAAATATCTCCTAGCTTTTTATTTAGTGATATTGTTTTGCAGATTAGCAATAATGGTATTTACAGGCATATAAACTTTCTTAATCAAGTTAAAAAATATCGGAAAGAATATTTTACCTTTATAGTAAATGAAGACTTAAAAGACAAAGATTCAGCTCATGCATTATTTGTTGATAATATGTGCATTTCTCAGAAACCTTTTATTCCTGAGAAAGTGCCAGTATTCAAAGAAAAGCTGCCTCTACTTTTTCAAGTTTTGAATAAAAATTTATCGAGTATATTTTTATTTCATTTTTATATATTATTGTTATTTCTTTTTTGTTTAATTATGATCAGAAAATATGACCCCAGATAAGATTTGTTTAATCACTTAATGTTCATAAAATTTTTATATAAATTTAAAGCCTCGCCTTTTTGATTTAATGGGTTTTTGAATAAGTTTTGCAGGCTGTCTTTATTTAATCTGCCGGCGTAGAAGGCTGTATAAATTTTCTCTCCTAAAATAAACCCAATTTTTTTGGAAATTTCCAAGTTGTATCTTGTGTCATCACGATATATTTTTTTTAATGTTTCTTTATATTTTTTGCCTTTTAAATTCTGTCTGAGAATTTGATTGTGACTGATTACATAAGGAGCTACTTTTCTATCTATTTCAACAAAGCCTCTGTAACCTTGTGGTTTTTGCTCAACTGAAATAGCGAAAAGATATTGTTCATCTTTAACTCGTCTTCGCGGATTGATGAGCTTTGATCCAAAAAATGCCAAAGCCTTGCGAAATATTCTTCTATAAAACTCATCTTCAATTCTTGAATAATGTATATCGTATTTTGAATTTATATAATAAATAAATTCTGTGGAAACTTCAGCTGCGTGGTTAATATCCAAATCAGCGATGTAAATAATGTTTTCCTTAGGAATAAAATAACACTTATTTTCTCTAATTCTTTTTAAGTGAGAGTCAAATCTGGGAATTTTCTTTTTAAGCTCTATTAAAAAGAAAATATCTTCAGGAGTATATACTCTAAAATCTTCGATATTCCTATCATCAAGGCCAATGAAGTATGTTATTTTGGAAATGAGTTCTTCAACATGCAACCTATACTCAAATAGATCTTCCTCCTCTTCATCATAGGGAACCAGTAATTGGTTTTTGCAAAGAAGTTCTTCTCCAACTTCAATCCAGTTTTGATATGATTGAAGCTTTACCCATGGAGTTGAATTCATAATACAATAATGCCTTTTCTTTTTCAGCTCAATAAACTCAGCTTCATTTTCAATTCCCTTTTCTACAAGTTTCCAATATAAAGTTTCTGAATTTTGTAAAATTAGGGTATCCTTTATTTTTTTAATACAATTTATTTTAACTTCATTTGGAAGGTGTTCAGGTGAAAGATGTAAGTCGCCAAACTGGATGAAATGTAAGAAATTAGGATTTTCATTTATACTTTTTGAAATTGCTTCAGCCGCATTTTTATCTCTTTGTTTTAATCTGTTTTGCTTGCCTGTTGATCTTGAATTCAAAGCCAAAACTTTTAACTTGTTTGCTTTGCAAAATTCAAGAATTGGTTTGAAATTTGGAAAATTAAAACCCCAGGTATTCCAATAATCAATTTTAATAAGAAAATTAGCTTCATCAATTTTGTCTTCCATATACAAATCAACATATTCCTGATCACTGATTTGAAACATTTCCATTCCAACAATAATATTATTGTTTTTAGGGTAAATTTCTCTTAAAAGACGTAAAATTGTTCTTTGGGACTGCTTTAAAGTATGATAGTCACCACAGTATATAATGTTAGAGTCTAAAATTTCGTTTAATAAGGCTTGTAAAGAGATAACTTTAAAATGCTTAATTGCTGTAAATTGACTTTTATATGTATAATAGTATTTTTTTATTGCTTCAGACTGGTAACCCATCAAATTCTTAATGTTTTTTTTCGTTCTTGCTAAAATAGCTTTTTGAAGATTAATAATATCTTTTCTTGTTGATATGTTTTGTACATTACCTTTCATAATGAAGATTTTAAAAAAAAAATACAAAAAAGTCTATTTTTTAGTGACAAGGGATGTCCTGGATTAACTTGTTGATATTATGGAATGTTTTGTCTAGATTCTGTTGGCTTGAAGGTCCTGGATTTAATACTTATTATATAATTGGTTCATTTTTTAGAAAAAGTATGATAAAATATAGATAATATAGGGGAAATTTCCCTTTTTTTAGAAGTTGGGGTTTCTTAATGGAAAAACTTTTTAAATTTTTTACAACATATTCAATTGTTCTCGTGGCTCTTTTATCAATTATATTTTCCTTAGGAGTTGTCTATTCTGCCAAAAGTGGTTGTTCTCAAGTCCAAAATTCTGGCGAATCAAAAATTTTGCAGGAAGCAAGGGCCGATAACCAAACAGCAGCTTCATCAATTGAAGATGCTATTAACGCAGTGGAAAGTATTAATGACAGTGACTATTCTATTAATGAGGATGGATCAGATGATAGCTCAAATACAGATTCTGATGATGCTGATAGTGATCGCCCTAGTCGTTCTGATGAAGGAGACGACCGTATTTCAAGAGATCGCGTTGATCTAGGCGCAGAAGTTGATGGCATTATAAGCATTAATGCTCCAGAAATTGCCTTTATTGGAAGAACAATGAATCTTCGTGCCATCGTAAATGGAGATATAAATCGTTTAGAAATTAGCGCTTTTGGCGAAGAAGTTATTTATTCAACTCAAGACATTGTTGGAAATGTTACTATTCCTATAAGTATATCTGATGATACAGATGCAGGTAGAGCCATAATAAGAGTTACTGCATATTCTGATGATGATGAATACAATCTTATTGAAGTTGTAGATTTAAAAACAATTGTACCTGTTGCTCAATTAGATGACTTGATGGCACAAATTACTGCATGTGATGAGACAATGGTTCTTTATGTAATAGGAGATCATGACCTTGGAAATGAAGACGTTGATTTAAAATGTGGGCTTCATCTTGAAAATTCATCTTCTATTACTAATATTAAAAATCTCTATATTAGCGATATTATTTCCACGGCCCTTTTATTGGGAGAAGGTACAAGTGCACAGATACCTTTAATATCAGCAAATGAATCAATTACTTTAGCAGATGTAACAGAATTATTTTTATTTAATGTGGAAGTGGATGCGCCCATAATAGGGATTGACTCTGCAATAAGGGCAATAGCTGTAGCATTTGATGATAGTGTTGCATTAAGTAATTCTGAGCTTGTTTTAGAAAATTCAATTGCACATGGCGATTTTAGTTTATCAGGAGAATCTTTATTTGGAGGTAAGAATACAATAATTTCAAATAGTACAGTAAGTCTTGGTGATCAGTCATCAATGCTCGTTAGTAAATTTTCTTTTATTATGACAGAAGCAGAAGATTCTGCTGCTTTTAGTGCTGATACCACAGGCAAAATTCGTATAGCTGCAACATTATTTGCAGGTTATAGTTCGGCTGCTCAAATTGTTTCAGGGGGTGCAGTCCTTTTTGCTGATATAAACTATGATAGTGCTCTCGGGATAGTTCTTGAAAATGAAGATCAAGTTACTTCATTTCGTGAAGTTGACAGTGCTTATGTTGAAACTTTTGTTTTTGAAAGTAACGGTGAATGTTCTACTTGTGAATTGAATGTTTTAGGAGATCCATTGGGTGCATGTGATTCAGTTTTATTAGAAAGAATAATTAGCGCTACATCTTATGAGTTTCCTTAATACAATAATACAATAAATTTTTTTAAATAAATCTTTTTATTTACATAAGTTTTAAAAATAGTGTATATTACGCACTAAATTGAAAATAAAAAAAATAAAAGATATGGGCTATTAGAACTTTTGCTTTTGAATTGGAGTTAATTTGAACATTGAGCAGGTTAAAAAATATTTGTGGATTTTAAATCTAATATTTATTGCTGGTATAGCTCTGTTCTTGGCATCACTGTTTGCAAAAGTTGGAGTTTCAAGGCTTTTAGAGCCAGACGCAGGAAATAAGAGCAAGCAGGTTGCTGGGCTTGAGGTAGTTGAAGAAGAGGAGAATATTCCATTTAAAGATGATTATTTGGGGATTGTAGATAGAAATATCTTTGATTCTGAGAATACTCTTGCCAGAAAAAATGAACCTACCCTGGAAGAAAGCAATATTCCTATAATTCCACCTAAACCAGTTTTAGATCTTACCTCAGCTCCTGTTAAAAGTGATATTAGTTCCACATTAATTGGAACTCTAATCAGAAATGATTCAAAAAAATCTACTGCAGCTATAAAAACAGCTGGAAAAACTCAAATTTTAAAAATTGGGGATTCCTTTGCAGATGCTGAAAAGATAACAGATATTCAAAGAGGAAAAGTTATTTTTATTAGAAATTATCATCTTGAATTTTTACAAGTTGATAAAGACGCTAACAAAAAAGAAAGCTTGGGGACATCACCTTCCTATGCTTCAAAATATTCATCTCCTTATACTAGCTCTTATAAGTCAAAGTGGTCTGAGGGAATTTCAAAAGAAAATGATGACCATTTTGTTATTGAAAAGGGAAAGTTTGATGAATCTATGAAAAATATAAATGAGATTCTTTATGATGCTGCTTCAATGCCTGTTAAGGAAGGCGGTAAAGTTATTGGATTTCAAATTCTAGCTATTGAACCCAATTCAGTTTATGAACATTTAGGAATTGAAGATGGGGATATAATTTTAAAAGTAAATGGCAAAAGCATGGATAATGTAGAAAAGGCATTGTCCTTTTTTCAGACTCTACAAGGACAAACTAAGTTTAATATTGACGTTAAAAAAGATGGGCAAACAAAACATTATACTTATGAGGTTAAATAAGTCATGTTAGTTGACGTCCATCCCGAAAACCCGCAAAAACGACTCATCATTAGAATCGCTGAAATTCTAAAATCAGGTGGTGTTATTGCATATCCAACTGATACAACGTATGGCTTTGGATGCAGTCTGTTTCACAAAAAAGCCATTGAAACGATTTATAAAATAAAGAATATACCACCACATAAACCACTTAGTTTTATTTGCAAAGATATTAGCCAAGCTAGCCATTATGCGAATATCCCAGATTACGCTTATAGAATAATGAAAAAAACAATGCCAGGACCTTATACCTTTATTTTTCCTGCTACAGCTGAAATTCCTAAAATTATGCTTAGAAAAAGAAAACATGTAGGAATTAGAATTCCTTCAAACCCGATTTCAGAAAGTTTATTGGAAGAAATGGATGAGCCAATTATTAATTCAACTGTTGTAGATGGTGGTTGCCCTTTGTGTGATCCAGAGCTTATTTATGATAAGTTTTATAATCAAACTGATGCAATCGTTTCTGGTGGAATTTTAAATGGCGATACAAGTACTGTAATAGATTTTACTGGCGATGAACCAGTTGTTGTAAGAGAAGGTTGTGGAAGTGTGGAAGGCTTGTTTTGATTATTAAATATCAATGTTCCCTTGTTCTCATGTTCTCATGTTCCCTTGTTCTCTTTATTTCTTTCAGCTTCACTAGGTCTCATATACAAAGGTTCAAACAAGTGAATATTTGCTTCATTTGGTATTTGAAAGTCATTATTTGCAAATTTTTCATAAGCTATTAATCCAACGGAAGAGGCTTTGGGAAAATTATAGTCACTTGAACCTGGTTCAAGGTGTATGCCTTTTATTTTTTCAATTTGCTCTTTGTATTTTATAAATCCATCTCCTAAAATCATACTATTTTTATTAAATAATTGCTCAAGCTTATCTGCATATATAATTTTAGGTTCAATTAGCTCTTTTGGAAGGGTTTCATTTTTATTAATTTCATATTGGGCAAAATAAACCTGCTTCATTCGGGCATCAATTAAAGTTGAAACCAGGACATCATTTTTCTTAACATTCATTGCGATAGCCATTGTTGATGATACACTTATTAAAGGCAATTTATTTATCATTGCTAGAGAAATCATTGTTGTAGCCCCAATTCTCAAACCAGTGAAAGATCCAGGACCTTGCGAAAATGCTAGGCAATCAATGCTTGAGAAGGAACCAATATGTTCCTCAACTAATTTTTTAATATTTGAGATGAGGTTTGATGAATGTGTTTTATCAACATTTGGATTGATTTCACAAAGAACTTTTGAACCATCTAAAATGGCGATTGACTGTCTCATTGTGGATGTATCAATGGCTAATAACTTCAAAAGAATCTCATTATGTCATTATAAAAGGTAAACAGCATTAGTAATAATAATAGTGAAAGTCCTACTTGTTGTGCGATTTCCATGGCTCGTTTATTAACTGGGGATCCCTTTATTGCTTCAATGGCGTAAAATAAAAGATGACCTCCATCTAAAACCGGAATTGGAAATAAGTTTATTAGACCAAGTATAATACTAAAAACTGCGATTATCTGGATAAATTGTAATAAGCCACCAAGTTCAAATGCCTTGCCTGCAACCCTGAAAATCATAATAGGGCCACCAAGGGTCTTTAGCGATATCTTTCCTTGAAAGAGCTTTACGAACCCAACTGTTGTTACTTTGCCAACTTCAAAGGTTTTGCTAATTGATTTTATTAAAGAATTTATTGGGTGAAATTGATTTTCTTTATCTGTAATGAATTCAGGCATGCCAAAAGATTGATAAGACATTACACCAATATAATAATATTCAGACTTCATTCCAAAAAGATTATCTTTAATCATATTAAGTTCAGGAATTACTGTAAAAGTTAATTTTTCGCCTTTTCTAAGAATCTCGATTTGAAGTGGACGTCCTGCTGAGTTTTTAATGGTTTGTTCTAGAAATAGCCAATTTATGTTATTTTTACCATCAAGAGCAAGGATGTAATCACCTGGTAAAATACCTGCCCTTGATGCAGGGGAGTTTTCAGAGATTTCTTTTAATAATAAGTCGGCCGAATAAAGGCCAATTTCTTTTAGGGTTTTGTTTCTTATGCTTGTTGATTGTTCTGAATCTAAATTTATAGTTTGTTTGATTTCTGATCTTTGCAAGGTAATACTATTTATTTCAAAGTTAGGTCTTAAGATTATATCTTTAAGATTATAAAAGCTGCTTACTGCTTCACCATTAATTTCGTTTATTAGGTCATTGTTTTGCAGGCCAAGTTTGCTAGCAAGGCTTTCATGGGCTACATAAATGCTTGCCTCTTTTGGGTTTGGTAAAATCCCTAGTTTTCCAACAATAATTTCTTCGCCATATTCATTGAAGCCTTTGTCAGGCTCTGGTGTAACTGTTAAGTCAAGGAATTCACCTGATCTATCCACTTTGAGATCGAGTTTTTTCCCTGGTGATTTTTTAATTATTTTTGTTAAAGTTTCCCATCTCCATATTTTTTGACCATCTATCGCAACAACTTGATCATTTGCTTTGAGTCCAATTGCATCTGCTGGATCATAAGAAACTGTCTCACCAATTCGTGAGGTTAGTGTTGGGAAGCCAGCAAAAAATATAAGAAAAAATATAATAATAGGCAGTACAAGGTTGCAGATTGGTCCAGTAAGAACAATTAGGGTTCTTTGATAAAGAGGTTTATGTGAAAATGATCTATCAATATTTTCTTTGCTTAGCTTTTTTGCTTCATCATCTTCGTCTCCTTCACCAAGCATTTTTACATAACCGCCAAGAGGGATTAGACATATAAGATATTCGGTTTCTCCCCATTTTTTGCTAAAAAGTTTAGGTCCAAAACCTAAGGAAAATTTTTCCACGAGAACGTTAAAATGCTTTGCTACAATAAAATGACCAAATTCATGAACAAATACTAATATGCCGAAAAGGACAACACTTGCGATAAGGGATGTTAACAATTTTTTCTCCTTGTTATTTTAATGCTCAAGTAATTTCATAACTTCTTCAGTTATTATTTTTTCAAGTTCCTGAGTATTAGAATTTTCTTGAATTTTTGTTGAAGCTGAAAAAACTTTGTTTTCAATTGAAAATTTGGGGTCAAGCCCTGCTTTTTTTCTTTTTTCTAAAAGAACATCAATTTCCTGTTGCCCAATACTTCTTACATGACCAATTGTTGAAGCGATTTGATTGATTTTTGCAAAATGCTCAACAAGTTCCATTCTTAGAAAAGCTTGCGTTGGATCTTGACCAACAGATAAAACACCATTTCCTGATAGTAATAAGGTGTTATATTCTTTTATTAATTTATCGACTTCATTATAAGATTCTTCTGATCCAGGCATTGCAAATTCTGTGATTGGAATTTTAGCTCCAATACTAACAACAACTTCAGGCATTGAAACAATATCAAGTGCTTTGTTTACAATTGCATATGCAGAAGCATAAGGAGCGTGAGAATGTATTACTGTTGAAATATCAGGACGATTTTTATAACACGCAATGTGCAGATTGAACTCTGAAAAGGGTTTTAAAGTTCCAAAGACTTGCTTGCCTGTTAAGTCTAAACCAATTAACATGTCTTCAGTAATATCATCTTTGCTTTCAGCTGTGGGTGTTGCAACAACTAGATTTTCTTGAACGCGAATAGTAATGTTTCCGTCATGGTTTGCAGCCCAACCCTTATTATAAATTTTACGGCAAAGATTAATTACTTCCTGTTTTGCTTTATTAATATCCATGCTAATTAATAATCCCCTTTTGTTATTTCAAATTCAACATCATTCCATGCTGGAAAATTTGATATACCAGTCTCTTTTTTTATTAAATAAGTGAGCAAGTGATAGAGCTGTTTGTTATTAAATGATTTAGAAACATTTCTTCCATTAACAAATATTGTTGGAGTTGCATTTATATTTAGGTCTTTTGCTTCTTGAATGTCTTTCATTATTACAGGGTCTGCTTTTTCTTTGATGCACTTATTAACCATTGGAAGATCAATTGAGAGTTCAGTTATATACCCAGGCAGAGTGCTTGGGGAAATGTTTTTGTTGTTTTTAAAAAGAAGATCATGAAAAGGCCAAAACTTGTTTTGCACGCCAGCACAATAAGCGTATTTTGCTGCTAAACAAGCATGCTCATGGAGTTGTCTTTTCATTTCTACAAGGCATGCTTGATCCAAAGGGTAGTTTTTAAAATAAAGCTTAATTCCCTTATTAAGAATTTTTAAGATGTTTTCCAATATTATTGCCTTTGACTTACAGTGAGGGCAAACAAAATCACTGTAAACAGCAATTGTGACTGAGCCATCCTTATCTCCAAGGTAAAAGGAATTTGTTAAAATTATTTTATCCTTTGGTAGTTTGTAAAACTCTTTGGCAACTTTTTCTTCATAAGACTCGGCAGTATTTGTATTCGTGCTTGCTTCTAATTTTAAATCAGCTTCAATGCTTTCATCAGCTAGCGCTTGAAAATGATTTCTGAAAGCAATGGGAAAAGGAATAGTTAAAATTAACGAAATAATAAATATTAGGAAAAGCTGAGCTATAGATAAGCCCTTTTTCTTGAAAATTGCTAAGTTCATTTTAATAATCTCTTTAATTGTTGAACGGATAGTTAATTTTGAAAGTATAAATATTATGCTAGTTATAATATAAGTTGAAAAACAAAACAAGCAAATGGCTTTAATTATAAATAGTTGTATGCTTCCAAGAAATATCGAATATAAAATGGCTAAACCCATTATGAAAAATAAAAAGGCATTTGAAGCTTTTTGCTTATCTTTGTTTTTTGAAAACATAAGTAGCATCAAAATTAAGGCATAAATATAAAAGAATAAGCCATAAGCAGCAGTTGGGATTCCAAATATAAGAGCATAACTACTTTGGGATGTTTTGTCGCAATCTATGAAATCAGAAATTGAGCAAACACTTTTTTCAGTTGGTTTTAAAATTGAAATCCTATAATCATGATAAATTAAATAGCCTGAAATAAAGATTCCAAGTAAGGTTAATGTTATTAAAATTAATTTTATTGCTTTGCCATTCATTTTTATTCAATCTCCAAAATTAAACAGCCTTTTTTTATAGCGTTTAATAAAAATCATATCAAAAGTTGAAAATTATATTGTTTTTTGACATATTTATGGGTACTTAATAATTGTGTCAAGTTATTTGATTAAATAGGTTTTAAAATGGAAATTGCTAATTACATAAAAAAGCATTATAAGTGGATTTTTTTGCTAGTTTCATATTTGCTTGTTGCTTTTCTAATCGTTACAATCCGTGAACATGAGCTCATTGGTTATTTTGTTTACGTTGTTTGTTTAAACACCTTTTTGTTTATTATTGTTATTTCTACTATTTTTTATAAGGAAAAAGGGTTTTCCCTTTCTGTGCTTGGCACCGCACTGTTTTTTGTACCATATTTTACATTTACCTGGATAAAGCCATCTCAAGATAATGCTCATGAAATAGTTTCAATTATTGCAAGTATAACTCTTGGTTTTATGATTTTACTTTATACTAAGAGAAATAAGCAGATAAGAAAGGAATCAGAAGATAAGCTAGATAAAGCTGAAAGGGAAAGAATTTTAATGGCTCTTACAGCCTTATCTGATGCCTTGGGTGCAAAAGATGACTATACAAAACAGCATTCAAATCAAGTGGCAGAAATAGCAGCTGAATTTGGCCGCGAACTGGGTTTTAATTACAGGGATATTACTGATTTAAAATATGCAGGGCTTTTACATGATATTGGTAAGATTGGTATAAGAGATGATATTTTATCAAAACCAGCCAAGCTAACTGAAGAAGAAATTGAAAAAATTTCACATCATCCTCAGATAGCTACAAAGATTTTAAAACATCTGCAAGATTTTGAAACTGTGGCAGAAATTATTCTTTATCATCATGAAAAGTATAATGGTGGAGGTTATCCTTTTGGAATGAGTGGCAGAAAGATTCCAATTCTTTCTCAAGTTTTGGCTTTAGCTGATACTTTTGATGCTTTGATTAGTAAAAGATCCTATAAAAATGCCATGACTCTAGATGAAACAATTTCAAAAATGTCAGTAATGGCTGATGAAAAATTTGAAAAAGCAATTTTGCAAAGGTTTTTGCAATGGGCCAGGCAGAGATATCGACATGAGTGATGGGTTGCGAGTGATCTTATGATCCCCATATTAATTATTAATTATTATTTATTAACTATTGGTTATTTTAATAAAATGTTTAATTCAATTTTATTGATCGAAGTTTTTAAATAATTAATAATCAATAATTAACAATTAATTTTAACAAATAAATTTTAAAAGGATGTTTTTTGAGAATCAAATATTTTAATATAAAATTAGTATTATTTTTAGCTTTATTAATTTATTCGCATTTATACCCCGCTGCCTACATCTCCCTAAACGACCCTGTATACGAACAACTTGAGGTGTTGAGAAGCTATGGGCTTATTGATGCTGAGATTGTTGGAACAAAACCTTATACCAGGCAGGAAGTTGCTTTATTAATTTCTGATGCTCTTTATAATGGTCAAAGACGACTTATTCCACAAGGCGCTGAAGTTTACAATATAGTTAATGATTTAATGTCTCTATATAGAGAAGAAGTTTTGTGGTATGCAGGAGGTCAGAAAATAAAGCGCTATATTGGTCTAAAATCACCAGAAGTTTTAAGGTTTTCATATGACTATTATAATGCTCAAAGGAATAGATATTCTTCAGATAATGCAAGAGCAGACATTACACCAATGAATGCATACAATGAAGGAAGACTGTTTTCTGAAGGACATAATTTTAATATTGAAAATGAAAATAGATTGCAGCTTTTAAATTTTATCGATGTGGTTTTTGATAATAGGTTTGAGTTTATAATACCTACAGCTGATGGAGATGACGACAATTTTAGATGGTCGGTTTTAAAGCTTTATATGGTTTTTGAAATTATTAAAGATCTGCAAATTGAAGTTGGTAGAAACGCTTTAGTTTGGGGGCAGGGCAAGCGAGGGCAACTATTGTTTAGTGGAAACACCGAAAACCTTGGTGAATTTGACCATATTCCATTTATTAGAATTACAAACGCCAGGCCAACAGTTTTAAAACCCCTTGGAGCATTTAAATATCAACTTTTTTTCACAACTTTAGCTGAAGCAAGACAAGGTTTTCCTCATTCCAAGCTTTTTGGCGCTAGAATTGATTTTAAACCAGCAAGGCATTTTGAGTTTGGCCTTTCTCAAGCGATTTTGCTTGGAGGTCAAGGTTCTCAAGCTAATTTTTGGGATGGCTTGGGTGGCTTTTGGGGTTTTGCCTCTGATGATCCAAATTATGCAGAAGGCAATACCTCAGGAACCTTAAATCGCTATCTTGAAATGGACTTTTCTTTAAGGATTCCTCAGCTAAATTATTCTGAAGTTTTTGCTGAATTTATGCTTGATGATTTTTCTGAACTTGGTTCTAGTTTTGATAATTATTTTAATGTTCACACCGGACTCCATGTTCCAAGGATTACTACAAATGGAGGAGTTGGTTCAGAGCTTGAATATACACATACTTCAAAAACGAGCTATCAGTCTATGACATATTCTGATGGCTTTACACGAAACAATCGATTTTTTGGAAACAACTTAGGTCCCAATGCTCATGAGCTATATTCAAGCATAATTTTGCGGCCTAGTTATAAGAATAGACATACCTTGTTTTTTAATTTTACAAAAAGATCAGTTTCACAATATACAGAAATTCCAGATATTGATGTTTTACTGCTTAATAATAAAAGCCTGTACCCCGATGAATTGGGTTTTGCTGGTGGGTGGCAATGGCAGTTTGTTTTAACAAAAAATGCAATATTTAAGTTTCATTTTGGATATGAAAGACTAATTAATTTTGCAAATGTAGTCGATGATGACAGAAATCAGTTTTTTACAGGTGTTTTTCTTGAATTGTATAATCCAGAATTTAGAATTAGAGCTGAGGAATATACGAACTAATTAATCAAATGCTCCTCTTTTACTTTGGATACAAATGCAAGCACTATTAAAGTAGCTCCAATAATTAACATGGTCATTTGAATTGAAATGTCTGCTAAGAATCCAGCGAGTGGATAGACGATAGCTATAGCCAAGGTTCTGAACATTGATACTGTTGATAAAATAGTGGCTCTTTGCTCAGAAGGAATATGCTTATTCATGTAATTTATAAAAAGAGGGCGTCTTGACATACCAAAGCCAGTACACAGGATTATTGATAGAATAATTATTGGTAAATATGAAATTAATCCAAGGATGATATAAAAAACACCAGTTATGATGCTTGAAAAAAACAAATATGCTCTTTTTGATCCAAGGAATTTTTCAAATATATTAAAAGATTTAATTATTATAATTTGACTTATAACCAACAAAGAATGGACTATGCCAAAATAAACAATGTCAACGCCAGATAGTTTTAAAATCGCTTGATAAAACCAAATAATTAGGAAAGCTAGTGCACCAACGGAAATAAAGTCTGATGCAAGGATTATTAAAACTTTGTGTTTTAAAAAATATTTCACTCCTTTAAAAAGGGTCTCAATATAGGATATTTCTTTATTTTCTTTTTGAGTCTTAGGTTCCAACAATGTGCAAGCAACAATAAAGGCTAAAAAAGCTGGTATCGCCTGAATTAATACGGTTTCTCTTAAACCAAAAAACTTTGCAAATACTGATCCAAGCAGGGCTCCAATAACCATTGAAGCAAGTGAAAAGCTTTCAAGATTAGCAAAAATCTTTTTGGATGTAGCTTCCTGATCAAGCTTTTTAAGAGAATCATAAGCTATTGCTTCAATTGATCCTGAAATTAAGGCTACAGATACTGCCAAAATAAATTCACCAAGCAGGAAAATATAAAAGTTTGGAGTGGAAGCATAAACAAGAAAACCTATCGATCCTAAAAGGGCACCAAGTATTATTGAAACTTTACGACCAAAAAAATCAGCAATAGTACCAGTTGGAATTTCAAGCAAGAAAACCCAAATCATAAACCATGCTTGAATAAATAATATTTTTGTAAAATTTATTTTACCCCAATCAGTAAAGAATGGAATTAATACTGCAGCGATAAAATGCATGCGCATTAGAATTTGTATGCTAAATATTTTTAAAATATTATGCTTATACTTTTGGGAGTTCATTTCATCATTCAAATTCTATGTTATAATTTAGACCTAAAAGAAAGTCAGTGTGGGATGTTTTGAAACCGCCAACGCTAGCTGGGGTTTGACCACCTATATAGTCATTATAGCCAGTGGCAATATGGAGTCTTAACTTTTCATCAATCAAAGCATTTCCAGTTGTTTTTCCTATTGTAGAAAGCTTTTTCGCAATAACTGGATTAACAGGACAGATTCCAAGTTCAGCAATATTACCGCAATTTCTATGTGCAGTAAGCTTGTTACCTGTATATCCTTTTTCCGATAAGCCAGTTAGTTCAAGCAGTGCATTGTTGCCAATTTTAGCATGGGTTTTAACATGCCTGGTTTCACCTTTTTTGTCTTTAAAAGTAGTTTCTAAGACAGCTTTGCCATTTTCAAAAGCAATGTCATAATTATCGATTGTTCCAAATGTTGTAATTAACGGAATTCTAGCGCAAATAACGCCACTTGCTGTGTTTTCTACAGGGGCTGTAAAGCACTCACCTGAATAATGATTTGTAACAACTGATTCAAAAGCTGGTGTACCATCAAGTGAAATATTTCCAATTTTTCCAACATCAGCAATTAATGCTCTTCCTTTTAGGTTTATAACTAAATCGGTTCCATGTTCATCTGTTACTCTTATGTTTTTTCCTTCTCTTGATGCGGTTAAAACTGTTGGATAAAAAGAAAGTTTTTTAATTGTTGCTATAATTTCTTCAGGGCTTACTGAGAGTGCTTCATAATAAATATTTCTAAATTCATCAAAACCTAATCCAAACTTAGCAGCCTCATTTTCAGTAGGAACTGCTATTACTTCAGCTGAAATTATTTTCTTTTTCGACATCATCTCTGTTGTATATGTATGAAGAGCATTTTGTAATTCATGATGTTTAACAATTAAATCATTTTCTTCAGAGCTTGGTTCATGTTCATTTGGGTTTCTTATTGTAATCCAGTTTCCAGTTTGATTTTCATTTGCCAGCCATTTCACTTCATTTAGGTAGTTATTAGTTATCAGCTCTTTATCTGCATCATTTTTAATATGCATTGCTAGAATCGCACATTCTTTAGGTGCTTGTCTCATATCAATAATCATTTTAGTGCTTAGGCCTTTAGCTTCAAGATACTGGCAAAGTTGAATTGCAAAATCGCATCCTCCAGGACCCAGGGCGACAAACACGTTATTTCCTTTATTATAAGTTCCAACTCCAGAAATAACGCTTTCTATAGCAACTTGAGCGGATTTATCATTTTGAGGGTGGCTTATATCCACTTGAACAAGTTCTTTTTGCCCCCTTTTCCAGGCTTCTTCAGCTATATTTATCCAGTTGCCACTATAAATATCATCTCTTGTGACTTTAATCATGATTTATCCTTTTTTTGATAATTATAGAATTAGTTTAATAAAAAAAAAAGAAGAAGAACAAGAAAAAAAGGGAAGGGATGTAAGATAAGATGGTTAATATTTTATAACCTAGCTTTTAATCAAATCTCGGATTCACAACTCCTGTATTATTAGATCCAAATTTAAATGTGAAATTAAAAAAAACTCCAAGGTCCCAGGTTTGGGCGTTTGCTCTTGACTGAAGAAACATAAAGAAACATAAAGACGGGGTTTAAATGGCTTATTTTCTTTGAGCTCAAAAGCTCTAAGCATTTTTCTTGGTTTATTTAAAGTTAAACTCTAATTTTATTGTATTCTATCCGATAGATTTTGCTTATAGGTTCTATTCTTCTATAAAAAATAAGAATAAGTAAGAATTCAAGAAGCTACTTAGTCAAGAGGTGTATAAATTTGAATAATTATATATATAATTTTGGATCATCTCCAATTTGAAGAAACATAAAGACGGGGTTTAAATGGCTTATTTTCTTTGAGCTCAAAAGCTCTAAGCATTTTTCTTGGTTTATTTAAAGTTAAACTCTAATTTTATTGTATTGTATCCGATAGATTTTGCTTATAGGTTCTATTCTTCTATAAAAAATAAGAATAAGTAAGAATTCAAGAAGCTACTTGGTCAAGAGGTGTATAAATTTGAATAATTATATATATAATTTTATTGTCTTAGATACAATTCGAAATTTTTCATTAATAGTTAGATGGTTCTTGGCTTGAAATTATAACCCTATCTGATTCAAGCCGATAGCTTTTCTCATCTGATAGGGCCCATAGCCAAACTTTTCTTTATATTTTTCCTTCCACTTTTGATACTTTTGCCTTGCCAATCGGATTGAAAACTGGTCCACGAATCGGACGCAAAAGTGGTCCACCTAGCCCAAAAATTTTTATCTAAAATTTTTATAAAAATTGCAACTCATAAATTAAAACTCCTTACATTAATATGTTAAAAATAATGAAA
>JBDREC010000064.1:0-51270 GCA_043820105.1 Pseudomonadota bacterium | reverse complement strand
TATTTCATATTATTTTCACAACAACCCATATTTCTCAATCTTCCTACTCAATGTTCTTCTATTAATTGAAAGCAGTTTAGCAGCTTCAACTAATTTACCATCTGATATTTGGATGGCTTTTAAAATTGCTTCTTTTTCAATTTCATCAAGAGATTTCATTTCCTTTTCTTGATATAGGCTTTGGCTTGATAATGTGGAATCTGAACTTCTTATTATTTCATTATTTGAAGTGAAAACTAATCTTTTTATCTCATTTTCTAATTGTCTTATGTTACCAGGCCAGGAATAATCTATTAGCAATTGCAGCAGTTTTTTGTCTATTTTCTTTGGCTTATCTTTTGAGTGTATTCTTAAAAAGTGGTCAACCAGCAATGGGATATCGTCTTTTCTTTCTCGCAAAGCAGGCAATTTTAATAAAACAGCATTTATTCTGAAAAACAAGTCGCTTCTAAATTCTTCTGCTTTTACCATTTTATCAAGATTTCTATGAGTTGCGCAGATTATTCTGAAATCAACATCAATATAATTATTTGAACCTAGTGGTCTAACCTTTTTTTCTTGCAAAACCCGCAGCAACTTTTTCTGCATTCCAAGTGACATTTCACCGATTTCATCAAGAAAAATTGTTCCTCCATTAGCCAGTTCAAACAAACCTTTCTTATCTCTAATTGCATCAGTAAAAGCGCCTTTCACATGACCAAAGAGCTCGCTTTCAAGCAAGGACTCACTAACTGCGCCACAGTTTTCACTAAGAAATGGTTTATTTGCATACTTACTTCCATAATGTATAGACCGGGCAATAAGTTCTTTTCCTGATCCAGTTTCACCACCTATCAAAACAGAAAGTTCTGTATCCTTTACTTTTTCAATAGTTGCAAATAGATTCAGCATTGTTTTATTATTTGTAATAATTTTATTATAATTTTTTAGAGTAAAACCATCACTTTTCATATGTGAAAGTAAAGACTTGCTAGATTGCACTTCATTTTCAGCTACAAGGAGTCTTTTTGATAGTTCATTATTAAGACTTTCTATTTTTTTATTTTGCCTTGTTAAACTCGTAAGCAATGCAAGATTATTTATTAGATTTGACGTAATAACGGCAAGTGTCTGAATGTATTTTAAATCTACATCGTCAAAACTTCCAACATTATTTGGGTCATCCAGATAAAAAAGCCCAATTATTTCATTTTCCATAACAATGGGAAAAGTGATAATGCTTTTAAGCTTTGAATTACTAATGCTTCTTGACCATGAAAAGGCTTCTAATGCATTTGCAACTTGAATAATTTTATCTTCTAATAAAGTTTTATCAATAATTGTCTTGCTGATTTGATCAATTGAATTACTTAATTCATCTTGTTCGAAATTTCTTGAAGCAATGACATGATACTCATAAGCTTTCTTATTAAGTGCTTTTAAAAAACTATCTTTTCCCAGCTTTTCAAAAAGCTCTTTTTTAAGCAGTACAAATCCCCTTATTGCATTTGTAAAAATAATTACATTATCTAAAACTGCATTAATAAGCTTTTGAGGGTCACTTTGACTTGTAAGACTTATTTGCAGATCCATGAGGTTTTCTAGTTTGAAGCTCACTTCACTTTTAATGCCCTGCTTAATTTTTATAGATCTTGATATTTCTTTTGCTTCTTTAATAACCTGCCTTTTTAGAAAGAGGGTCTTTCTTGTTTCCGGCATATTTTGAGCAAGAGTTTTTATTTGAAAGTCTAGCTTTTCTGCATATTCATTTGCCTTTTCAATATTTGATATTTTTTCATAAAATTGAGCTAAAATACTATTAATCGAGAACTGGGTTTGATAGTTTAGAAATTCAATATCTTTTTCATTAATATTATTATTTATAATGTTTTTTGCTTCCACTAAATCTTTATTAGCAATCGCTAATTTAATTAATAAAATATTAAGCTCTGTCTTTAAGCCATCGTTTAAGGATGATATCGAATTAATCACCTTGCAAATAACTTTGACTTTATTCCATTGAGTTTTTTGCACATAAATATTGGCAATATTAATTAAGGTTTGAACCTTTTGATAGTTAAGATTTAGTTTAGAAAACAAATCCCTGGCGATTTCATATTTTTCTAATGCAATATCATAAGTCATATTTTGATAAAGCAAATCTGCTTCTAAGAAATTAACATAAGCTATTGTTAGTTTATTTCCACTTTTTTCAGCCATCTTTTGTGACTTTTCTAAATACTTAGTGCAAGTTTCATAATCCCCAATTTCAGAATAGATTAGAGCTATACTAAAAAGAATCATTTCTGTTTTTATTGGCTCATTAAGATCATCGAGAATTTGGCTAGCTTTTAAATAATTTTGTAAAGCCTCTGATAGTTTTCCAATATTATGAAGGCTTGCTCCTATATTTTGATAAATAATAGACTTGCCATAAATGTCAGAAATAGCTTCTGAGATTTCTATAGCTTTTTCATAAAACTCAATTGATGCATTATAATTGTGTTCTAAGAAAGCACAGGCTCCCAGCATATTAAAGGCACGAATAATAGCGGAATAATTCTTATCGCTCTGGGCAAAACTTAAAGACAATTTAAAGGACTCTATGGCCATAGAGACATTTTCATTGTAGTATGCATACAGTCCGGACAAATAGTAAAACTGTGCCTTTTCTTTATTTTTTAATTCTTTATAATCCGATATTGCTTCTATTATTTCCTGTGACTTTTGAAAATCCGCTATTGTTAGAAAAAGGGATAGCTTGTTTAATAAGATTTCAGCTTTATTTTGACTTTGATGCAAATTTTCTGCATCACTTAAAGCATAAGCCTTTTCATAAAACTCCAAAGCTTCATTGCTATTTCCTTGCCTGTTTTGAATTTTTCCCAAAAGTAAATTATATTTTATTTCTTCATTTAATGCTAATTTTTTATATTTTAGAATATCTAATTTCTTAATAGCGTTTTCGTATTCTGAAAGACAAAATAAATTTTCTGCATTAAACAAAATAGAATCAACCAGCTTCGGATCAAGGTCAGGTAACTTTTCAACATCTTTCAATGCTCTTTCAAATAATAGAGCTGATCTTTCCCATAGTCCCTGATTGTATAAATCGCGAGCCTTTTTATCTAAGTATAAAAATGCTTTTTCCTGGTTTGATCCCATACTAAAATGAAAGCCTATAGTTTCTGAATATTTTTCCTGCAAATCTAAAGATGCTTCAAGATATTGAGCTATTTTTAGATGCATTAACTTCATTATTTTTGTGTTAATTTGTTTGTGTGACTGCATTTTAATATAATCATCAGCAATTTTAATGAAATAGTTAGAATTCAAAGAATCAAGGGATACATCTGTAAAATCATCTGTTTTGAAAACCAATTGCTTATGAATTAATGCTTCTACAGCTAAAATAAAATCAGCTTTTGAAATCGTCTCATAGAATTCACATAACATTATCATTAACAAATTCACATTAAGATCAACTTCCAAGATAGACAAGAAACTTAGAACATGTTTTTCATTTTTAGAAAGCTTAGATATTTTATTTTCAATTATATCTTCAATAGCACCTGGAACAAGATCTTTTTTTGTTTCTAAAACCTGAACTATATTATTTCTCAAAATTAATGAATTATTTTCACTTAGATAAGACAGCAGCATAAGCACTTGTCCTGCATTACCCTTACTGTACTTATATAAATAATCAATTAAAGATGAGTCATAAGCTTTATTGAGTGCTGATTCACAAAGCCTGGCTACTTCTTCTTTATTTAAGTGCGCGAGTTTCCATTCAAGGTAATTTGCTTTATTAGGAAGCTTTCTTTTTAAGAGTTCAGCAAGCTTTGCACCTTCTTCATTTTCTGTATTAATAGAAAAAATACTAAGAAAAGACTTTTTGCTATTTTTTATTTCATCTAAAAAAAGTTTTATAAAAGCAAGTGCATCTGGCTTTAAATTCTCACAGGCTTCAAAAATAACAAGAGACGGATTTTTGCTTAGTTCACCTGCTAGACTATATGCAAGTTTCTTTATAGTGTTAATTGATAAAGCCTTTTTATCATTATTGGTGCTATCACTATGGTCGATTTTGATTTTCTTCTTTAGAAGACAAAATTCTATAATATTTCCCAAGCAATCATAAGGATCATTTGAAAACTCAAACCTATAAACAGGCTTTTTCTTAATATAAGCGGCATTGCTAAGTTCTGAAAGAAGTCGTTTTTTTCCTGATCCTGCCTCACCTGAAAGCAATATTGAATATACTTCTGGATAATATACCTTTTCAGATGAAACAATATTAAAGATTTTATTAAAATGCTCTTTGTAATTATTAAAATTAATATAAGCAGGAATTTTCAAGCTAATCTCATTTACACTAGTTTCCCCATCAAGCAAATGTTTTTCAATTAGACTGGAGATGTCCTTTTCTATTTCGTGAAACTCTGCATATCGTTGCTCTGGATTATATCTGGTCATTTTGCTAATTAGCTCTTCTAATTCATCTGGTATCTGGTTTAAATATTCAGATATTTCCACATATTTATTTTGCTTAATTTCCTTTAAATATGAGTCAGTATTTTGATTATTGAATGGAAAGCGCGCAGTTAGCAGATGATATATTGTAATACCCAGGGAATATAGATCACTTGTAGTACTGGCTTTTTTATTTAAAATAATTTCAGGAGCAATAAAATAATTAGTTCCCTTTGGTATTGTTGTTTCTGTAACTCCTGAAAGACCAAAATCAATGAGCTTTATATTTAGCTTTCCAGCTGCAGAATTTTTAAATAAAATATTATTGGGATTAATATCAAAATGAATTATATTCTTTGAATTTAAATATTTGAAAAGATCGATGAAATTATAAATAATAAGTATTGCTTCTTTAATAGATAGCTTTTGAACAAAGTCTGAAATTGGCGCTGCGTCCATATATTCCAGCGTAAAATAACAAAGTTTTTTTGATTTATCACATACAAAATCATAAACACGTGGCAATAATGGATGGTTTAAAGATTTCAGAGTTAAAAACTCATTCTCAAATCTTGCTTCTAATTCGGGATTAAATACTTGAGAGTTTAATATTTTAAGGGCAAGTTTACTTTTCTTTTGTCTATCATAAACAAGATAAACTGAAGACTCATCATTATTGCTAATTAGTTTATGAAACTTATATTTGCGACTTTCTAAGTAAGCAAGGTGCTTTTCTTTTTTGGGAAGTGTGAACCTTGGGTTTTTTAGCATTAAAACTGAGCTGCATTCTTTTGGCAAATGCTTTTTGAACTTTTTAAAGATGTAATTAAAGCCAGCTGTTAGAATTTCTTTTTGCTTATTTGATTCAAATAATAATTTCTTTGATTCTTTTATTAATTCAGATATTTCACCATTTAATCTTTCTTTGAATGGGGATGCACTCAAATCATATTCTTTTTTTAATTTATTTTTTGAAACATTGATTATGAGCTGATCAGCTTTGATTTCAATATCATTTTTATCTAGCTTCAGAATGTCCTGTATTTTAAGTTCTGTAAGCACATATATTAGAAAAATAGTTTTTTTATTATCTTCCACAGCTTTTATTATATCCAGAAAAGCTAGAATTTGATCTTCATTTAAATATATTTTTTCCAAAGACTTTTTTAGTTTTATATCAGAAAACAGATCGTTTACTCCAAAGCTTTTTTCTAGATACTTATAAAAACCTCTTATTGCAGTGATGAATTGGTTATATTTAGCATTTGATATATCACTTTTATCTAAGCTTTTAAGAAATTTCTCAACATCTTCTTTTGAAATACTATTTAAATCTTTTTTATTTTTGAAAAAGCTAAGAAAATCATTAAGTCTATTAGTATAGCAAACAATAGAATTTTTATTGTATTTTTTTTGATTTTCTAAGCTCTCTATGTATTCAGCCATTATTTTTTTTTCATAATCTGTTTTAAGTTTCCTTTTAATAATTAATTAAGGTTCCAATGGTTAGAGCCTATGAGATTAAATTCAAAAATTGATTCAGCAGCTTCTGCATCAACGCCTTGAGCATTAAAATAAATATCATCTATATATACATTTGGAATTGCACCCTGATCATTATAACCTAATGTTCCACAAACATATATGTTATCCGAAATTAAGCTAGCACCAAAGAATTCAATCTCATCGCCATCTAGTTGAACTGAAGTTGATAAAACATTATATTCTAGCAATTCATTAAACACATAAATAGTTGAATCAAGATAAGGTTCATAATCTTGTTCTGAAAAACCTAGAGAAACGAGAATAAAGTACCAATTATTTTTAATAAGTTTAGAATTATCTAGAGAAGTAGACGTGACATTATCTTCGCTAATAAGATTCTTATCAAGCGACTTTAATGATAAATAAAATTCGTCAGTGCCTTCTGAATCTTCTTCAATTTCCAGTCTAAACATTCCATAATCTGATATAACTGTCTCATCTAAGCCAGATGTTAATAAAAAATAGGGCTGATTGCTTTCAAAATTATCATATATATTTATCCAAAAATGAAAAGATATTTGAGTCATTTCTCCTGACTGTAAAAGCATTTCAGCTGTATCATCAAGATCAATGTTCATGTTATAATTTTGATCCTGTGAACATTTTAAATAATTTTCAGTAGAAGTTTGATTTTTATCATTTATATATGATCCTATAAAAATTTTGGAATCTGAATCTGTAATAGTTGAATCATCAATTGATTCTCCAGTAAAACTTGCGATTTTATATCCATTTTCAATGTACTCAGAAACAATACCAGATTGAGAACCAGGAATAATTGTTGAACTAATAGTAATTTCACCAGATGATGAATTTATATCAAGATCACCAATATCAAATTCACCATCAGCGTTTACTGTAAACTGTTTTTCTCCATAATATGAAACATAGGGAAATATTAAATCCTGATCCTGCTCAAGAATACATGTGGAAAGATCATCACAAGTAGGAATAATAATAAAAAGATAAAAGAAATCATCTTTTTTAATTCCAGCCTTTGCTATCCAAGTTGATTCATCTGGCAAAACATAAGAAAGCCAAGAATTATCATCAAAGTCATCACTAGATAAATCACTAGTGCTTAAATTAACGTTAGATGCAACCCAAAGAAGAGCTGGCAAATTATCCCTTGTATAAGAATGTTCTTTTGCGTTTTCAGAAGACTTATATATACCAGGGATTGGAACAGGGGTTGGAATTATTATACCAGGAATTGCACTTATATCAAACTTATCAATTATGCTTGAGGATTCAAAAATTGTCTCATTTTCTAAAAAAGAATCAAAGTCAATATAGACGGCGATATATGAATCAGTTTCCTGTGTATCACTTGTTGCATCATCATTATTATCTTGGTCCTGACTTTGCTCAAAGCATGACAGAAATAAAAGAGTTAAGAGCGAAAATAAAATTATAAAAAGCTTTTTCATTTTAACCTAAACAAGTTTTTGTTCTTGCCAATATTATAAGATAATTAATCCCTTATTACAATCTGAAAAATTAAAACATTGGAATTATTGGTCAATTTCAACACTTCATTAGTTCTTTTTAGTTTATTAAGACAAAATATAAAAACAGTAACATTTTGGCTATTTTGAGAGAAAACAAGTGCTTTTTGCTATTTATAATAAAAAGTCATTAAAATCTATATCCTTTATTTTCTAACACTTACACCATTAACTGATTTGGCATATTCATTGCTTTATTATTCATCACCAGTTTAGGATAGCAAACATTCATAATAAATTACCACTTATTACTAACTTTACTTATTGGAGAACAAATGAAGCAGTTATATTTTATTTTTCTAAGCATTTTAATTTCTTTTAACTTATTTGCTTACATTCCTAATGCAATACACACCTATGAAAATGGAAATGTATTAAAAGTATTTATTAATGATGAATATGAATCTGAGATGCTCTTTGGCCTTATGTCAGATGATTTTCCAATCAACTATCAAAGGGATTACACGATTAAATATTTTCAAACAAGCAATGAGTCCTTGGAAGTTCTTTGCTTAAGAGTAAATATAGATCACTTAACTAGTAGAACCAGCTATCAATGCGCTTTAACCTTTGATTTTTCTAAAGAAGGAAATGTGTGGATTAAAAAAGAAGGTGAGGCTTATCTTGAGTTATTTCAAATTAATAAAAAAGATAATGAATTCTTATTTAATGGATTTCAAATTCCAAGAAATTTTGATGCAGTTGTTGAAATTAAAAGATTTGTAACAAAGGATGAATTGTTTGGATTTGAATGCGTAAAGGATGAAAATTTTGAATTAGACGGAATTAGGATGCCATATTTGTGCTTTTTTTATATAAAATCAAGTGCACTATAATTAAGAATAAATAAACCAACTTGCATATACAGCTTAAAGACTCAGATAACTCCTAAATTTTTCAATTCACCCCAAAATCAAGACAAAAACTGACTTATAATTATGCTAGATATATTTCATATTTTAAATTTTTCATTGAGGTGTAAAATGGATTTAGCTTATGACTTTAATTATAGTATGTGTGGAGCTTGTGATAACTTAGCACAAAAACCTTGTGCAAAAGCAGAATTTGAATGCTATTTTGATTGTAGTGAAAAAGACAAAATTCTATCTTTTGAACTTCGCTCAGTTTGTCCTACATGTAAGGATATCACATCACTCGGAGCTTATTATATAAAATCAAGCGCAAATGATCTTTTTCAAAACATTTCTAATTGGCTTGAAAGCCAAAAGTTTTCTTGTCAGGCATGCAGAGAAGAGCTGCCAGAAGAGTCAATTTTTATTTTAAGAGATGATTTTTTTGTCAGTAAATATCCAGTTTTACCAGGCGGCATTCAAGCCCGCCATTGTAAATTGGCTTCTTAAAACTGGTTCTTAAGCCAATGCTTTTTATAAGCTCCAGATCACCGATTAGCATGTAGCATGTAGAGTTTTGACATTTTTGTTTTAGAAAGTCTCCAAATTCTGAGTAAAGTTCTTTTAACTTGGATTTATCCCCTATTCTTCCTCCATAAGGTGGATTCAAAACTATCACTTTATCTTTTAGACCATCTAGATTATTAAAGTCTGCTATTTTTATGATGACTTTTTTGCCGTGAGGGATGTTTTCTAAATTTGATTTAGCAGCAGCTACGCTTGATTTTGATATGTCGGAACCCTGAATGCAATTTGGATCTTTTAGATATACCCTTTTATCACATTCATTTTTCACATTATCCCAAAGGTCTTTATCAAAATCAGGAAATAAGCTTATCCCAATTTTTTCTCTATTATAAAGGTTGGGAACATTGGCAATCTTCATTAAAGCCTCAGCTAAAAAAGTGCCAGAGCCGCACATTGGATCATATAGACTTTGGTTTTCATCAAATTTTATTATTCTCAAAATTGTAGCTGCCAAGGTTTCACCACATGGCGCTTCAACAGTAGTTTTTCGATATCCTCGTTTATCAAGAGAACCACCTGAGGCATCCAAGCTAATACTGGCTTTATTATTTGAAATATTTAAATTAATCCAAATATCAGGCGATTTTGGATCAACATTTGGTCTTTTTCCTAGATCTTTATTAAATCTATCAACAATTGCATCTTTAAGTTTTAAGGAAGCAAATTGAGAATTTCGCATCTTACTATTAGCTACTGTTGCAAAACATGCAAAAGTCTTTGAAACTCCAAATATTTTAGACCAATCAATTTCATGACATTTTTTGTAGAGCTGTTTTTCATTATGACAATTAAATGAAATTAAAGGAGCTAAGATCCGTGATGAAATACGACTTAAGTACAGGATTTTATAGAATGTTTCTTTTTCAGCCTTAAAATAAACTCCCTTGAAGGCCTGATTTGTTTCATAGGCTCCTAATTCTAATAATTCTTCTTCCAAAATGGGTTCTGCCAGGTTTGCACACTTTGCAAAATAGACATTGTGCTTCTGATAATCATAGTAAAACATTAAAGATCCATTGTTTCTTTTAAGTAAAAACTGTCCTTATTTTAAATAAAAGGAAAAAGAAAGCTTTTTTATTTGAAATTTGGAAAATGGTGGGATAGAGAACAAGGGAACAAGAGCGCTAGGGAACAAGAGAACAAGGTTTAGAGAATGAATCAGTTTGATTTAGATAGAATAAATTATCAAGAGATCCTTAATACTCGTTTGTGTGATTTTAGGTTTAAGATAAAAGAAAGTTTTTTAGAACCGTTAATTAAGCAGGTAAAAGAAGAATTAAAAGCAAAAAAGATTTGTATTAAGCCTCGCTTTTTTATTTCTAATGAATGGTTTTGTCCTGATTCATCTATTGCTGTTTCTATTCCTTTTTATCTATTTCATAAAAAGCTTATTAAACTTGAAAAAGAATTTATTGGATATGCTGAAGGCGCGAACAAAAGTTGGGCTCTGAAATTATTAAGGCATGAAACAGGGCATGCAATTGATAATGCTTTTAGGCTAAGAAGGAAAAGTCGAAGATCCAAAATTTTTGGTAAAGCAACAGTGAAGTACCCTATTTCTTATTCTTTCAAACAACATAGCAAAAACTATGTTAGGCATATTGAAGATGGCTATGCTCAAGCCCACCCTTGTGAAGACTTTGCTGAAACTTTTGCAGTATGGCTTGATCCAATATCAAACTGGAAAAACAGATATAAAAGTTGGCCCTGTTTTAATAAGCTGCTTTATGTTGATCGATTAATGAATGAAATATCTGGCAAAAAACCATTTGAGCTTAATAAAGAAAAATATTATGCTTTATGTGAATTAAAATTAACTTACAAAGAATACTTAGAGGAAAAACAAAAAAAACATTCAAAGATGGATGACCAGTTTTGGGATCCAGCCTTAAAGGCTTGCTTTTCCAGGCCAGGCAGCACTACTAATAAAATAAATGCAATAAAGCTTATTAAACAAAATAAAATAATATTATTAGAAAAAGTTACTAAAGAAACTTCAAAACCTAAATACATCGTTAAAAATATGCTTGATTCCTTTGAAAAAAGAGCCCAAAGGCTTGACTTCCATGTGGCTAATAAAGATAATATACTTAGTAAAATCGAAAGGCAGCTTTCAATAAAAGCTAATGAATATATAAAGAACAATAAACACTATATTTTTATATGAATGAAAAACTTAAAATCCTTGTATTGATTGGTCCTAATCTGACTCCTCCTAAAGATGTCCAAGGTTATAATCTTTGGAAAGTCCCATGGAGAACTGAGTATTATGTCATTACAACTCTAAAATCTATTGGTCATGATGTTAAAGTTATAGAAGTTATTGATGATCTTTCTGTAATAAGAAAAGCAAAAAAAGAGTTTGAACCTCATATTGCTTTTAATCTCTTGGAAGCCTTTGATTCTGAAACACTGCAAAATTATGCTCTTGTATCTTACTTGGAAATGATAAAACTTCCATATACTGGCTGCAATCCAAAAGGTTTAATGCTTTCAAGGGACAAAGGACTTTCAAAAAAACTGCTTCATTATCACAGAATTAAAATGCCTGTATTTGATATCGCGAAAATTGGTAAAAATTATAAAAGATCTAGAAAACTTGAGTTTCCCTTGATTGTAAAATCGTTAACTGAAGAAGGCTCAGTTGGAATTTCTCAAGCTTCAATTGTGAATGATGATGAAAAGCTTAATGAAAGAATTAAATTCATTCATGACAACACCCTATCTCACGCTCTCATTGAATCCTATGTTGAAGGTAAGGATATTTATGTAAGCTTAATAGGAAATAAAAAAGTTGAAGTTTTCCCTTTACTTGAACTTCAATTTAAAAACCTACCAAAAAACATTTATAAAATCGCATCTTCAAAAGTTAAATGGTCACCTGAATACAGAGAAAAATATAAAATAGACACCGAGGTCTGTAAATACACTGAAGAACAAACAAAAAAAATCAAAAAACTATCAAGAAAGATATATCATTTGCTTGAGCTTTCAGGTTATGCTCGCCTTGATTTAAGGATTTGTGAATCCGGTCAAATTTATTTTTTAGAAGCAAACCCAAACCCAGAAATTGCTCGACCTGAGGACTTTGCATATTCTGCAAAACACCAAAAAATAAATTACCCAAAACTCCTAAACAAAATAATGGATTTAGGGATAAAATATAGCCAAAACAACTAATCACTATCTTTTAAATAATCAAAAGCATTTGGATTTTTTTCAATGATCAAACAATAATCTTTTAAAGAATTTAGCAAAGTCTCTCTATGATTTTTGCAAACATTCCTTTTTTTTGTTTTATTAAATTTTCCATTTTCAATTACATCTTGCATACACAACCTGCAAAGTCTCATTGCCCAACATCTGGAACATGTTTTCTTGGCATCCGCATAATATTCATTCATAACTTTCTTTAGAGTTTCAAAATCAAATCCACCAAACACATCGCCCATTGATTCTTTTAAATCTACCCTTTCGCACATCTGAAATTTTCCATCTGGACTTATAAAGAGCTTTGTTAATCCCGGTACACATTGAGCAGTGGGATATAAATCTGATTCATAAATATTTTCACATACTGACTTTCCAACATTTTCAAATCTATTTGAAAATATTTCTGAGGATATATGGGAAGGTCTTTTATTTGATGATAGACGCTCTTCAATGTATTTTTTATATAATTTATAATATTGCTGCAAATCATCTTTGGTAATCGGAAATTTTTTAAAAAAATCAATTTCGTGATCATCAACAAAACTATATGATATTTTAGTTATTGGTATTTTTAATTCTTTAAAAAAAAAGCGGTTAATATCATCAAAAGCGTACGGAGGTGTTATAACAGTATTAAACTTTACATAATCTTTAAAGTATTTGGGAAATTTATTGCGAATAAGATTAATCCCTTTTAAAGTTGAAGAAAATGTACCTCTTCCCCTACTGTTATGTCTATGCCTATTATGAATCTTATCTGGGCCGTCAAGGCTGATTAAAATTGAAAATTTATTCTTTTTAAGAAATGACAACTTATCTTCTGTTATTAAAGTAGCGTTTGTAGTCATAAAAAATTGAATCTGCTTATCAATTAAGCTTTTTCGTGCGTAATTAACTATTTTCTCAATCAGTTTAAATTTTAGTAATGGTTCTCCACCATAAAAAGAAATTGATACTGTTTCTGAGTCAGAGGAAAATTCATTCAAAAATTCAATTGCCTTTTGAGCGATAATAAAAGTCATTGTTTTCGGTGCATAATTATCTTTTGATTTTCTTTCTAAATGGGACAAGAAACAATAATTACAACGAAAATTACAATTATCAGTTAAATTAAGCACAATTTGATCTATCTTTGTTTTATATTCTTCGTAAGTTTTTTTTTCATCAAGTGGATTTTTATATTTTACTGGAGGTAGAGCCGATAATAGATATTGATACTCATCTTTTGCCAGTTCACAGGCCAAAACTTTGGAAATATCATTCTTTGAATAAACTGATTTTAATTGGTTTTTAATTTCTTTTAAATTCTTTTTCTTTAATAGATGTGGAAAAACATTATAAAATATTTCAGGGATTTCATATAATTCATCATTATAGGCTTCATAAAAATAATACTTTTCTTTGGTTTGGAAAAATTTAATAAAATTACTCATGTTTCCTTGAAAAACTATATTTTTATGTCAGCAAGCTCTTCTGTCTTAACAATTAATCTTAGAAATTTGAACCTTCATTTTGTTTTTTTATTTCCATTATTTTTGCCCTTTTTTCTTGTGCATTTCCTTGCTGATGATGTTCTCTGTTTCCATCTTTGTCATCACATTTTTTCTTTTTACAATCACATGGTTTTCTTCCTTGAACTCTATCTACATTGCCCATTTTTCTCTCCTTGCATTACTTATTAATGTTAATAATATATATACATTATAGTAAACTTGGGGCTAAAAGTCAATGCATCTAGTCATGAAAGTCCTAAGCGCCTGTTATTATTGGGACCTATCTAGATTGTTTTTCTGTTTTTTAACTTAATAATTATTTACAAAATGGCTTTCTCAAAATTCACAATATCCACCTGCCCATTGATTCCATAGACTGCTGGGATAACTTTTTCACGACCATGCTTTTTGATGGCATTTCTTACAGCCATGCAACCTATGCCATATGAAGGTAAATACATAAGGCCCAAAAGCTTGCCCATTTTCTCATGAAACAGCCAGCCAGTATATTTTTTTGAATTCGATTCTGAGAAGCAATATTCATCATAAAGATATTTAGCTAAGTTTTCAGGATTTTTTTCTCCTTCCAGATATCTAATTACAACATTATTTCTTCCACAAACATTTAGATAATCTTCATAAGTAGCAATTAATTCCTCATTTGTTAAATAGTCACTTAAATTAGATCCAAACAATAATTCACTCGTTGTTGTTGCAATGCCTTCTCCTATTGTAGCAAATGGTGAACCTAAAAAAAGCATGGTAGTTTCAAATCCAAAAGCACCTCTTGCGTATAAGGCATGAGTTAGTGGCAGATGAAGGCCATGACCAGGTGCACCCTCATGCGCCACTAAACCGAGCTTATAAGATGTTTTGGTTCTAGTTACTTTATCACTCATCCTTATTATTGTATTGTATATTGGAACATTATCTTTGATTGTATGCAAGGCAAGGTTCAAACCTGAATAGGAAACCTCTTCTCTCATAATAGCATAATCAACAGCATCAAGGGGTATTTCATTTACCCAAGCAGGAAGATAAGGATAAATTCTTTCCTTGGTAAGTTTATTCATTTCTTCACTATAAATGGGCCACAGTTCTTCCATTGTATCAGCATCAAGCATATTTTTTTCATTAAACTCATCTAAAATCATATTTAAAGTCTTGCCTGGAGTTAGCTTGAAGCCTGCTTTATCCAAATATTTAATAAGATTTTCTTTAATATCTTCATGTTCAATATACTTAGGTTCACGACCTAATGCTATCTTATAAGCATCAACATCTTTTACATTGTCAGACATTAAAGCAGCTTGCTTTCTAAGCTCAAGTATTACTGAAAGTACTGAGTATGCATTATTTAAATAATCTCTCCTAAACTCGTTTTCAAGGGTTGAGGTGTAAGCCTTAACTCTTTCAAGTCTCTCATATATTTGATTAGCACAAATAAATTTTTCTATGGCTTTTTGATCAGTAACAGTAACGCCCCCTTTTAAAAAAAGATTTTTTAGATCCTCAGGCTCAACATCAGGCTCTTCTTTTCCTGAACAATAAGCATCAACAATTAGATGAGCTTCACCTGTTTTGTCTTTGTAATTGCCACCCCAAAGCGTATCAATAGCAATAGCTGCGATTGCAAAGTCTTTTTCAAAGCTATTAAGTGTTGTATTCATTATAATGATCCTTTTTATCATTAATTTTGATATGGATTTTTTATAGAAAGGAAGAAAAAGAAAGGCAATGATTTTTTTACTTTGCATTTTATATATCATATTATTATAATATGCAAAATTTTAACAACCGTAAGGAGTATCTGAATATGTTAAGTACAAAACAAATTTTAGCAACAATTTTTGCATTAGTATTTATGCTGGCATTTATTTCATGTGATTTTCTTCTAGGAGAAGGTGGATTCAGTTCAGATGATGTAGAAGAAACTGGTACAGGTGATGGATCAAATATTGATGATACTGATTTTGATACATACACTGGAAAACTTTCCTCAAGTGATGATATTACTGAACTATTATCAAATGATGTAAACTCAGAACTTTTCCAAACGGTTGGAGCTATTCCATCAATAGTTAGTTCTGTTGAAGGTCTTGTTTCTGCAGAAACTACCGGAGATCGCGAATTCTTTAAAACATTAAAAGATAAAGACAATCCGCTTACAATGTTTGTTAATCAAATTTTTAATGCTGTTAAAAATCCAAATTTAAAATTTCAGGAATATGGCGATGGTGATGGAGATGGTGACGGAGATGATGATGAAGGCACTAGCTATCCTTTTACAGAAAGCGGACTTCCTGATTGTGTCGATTTCACAGTTGAAATAGCAGACACTGCAAATACACCATATTTACAAGAGATTTTAGATATTGAAAATTTAAGATCAGAAGAAAACTGGAATGCGATAGTATCTACTATTGAAGGCCTAGATGAAGATTTGCTTTTTGATGAACTTCAATATCTCTTGCAAGGTTTTACTGCCACTTTATCATTTGAAGGTGATGATTGCAGTGTTGATTTTCAAGCATTTGATATGGATGAAGCAATTGCAATTGATTTCGCCGGATCTGTATCATGGGAATTTGGAATCACCTCAGATTCTACAGTACCTTCTGTTGAAATTCAAAACACATTTACATTTGATAGCTTTATGGCAGGCTATACTTTTACAGATGTTGATGAAGCTGATGAATGTCAAGCAATCCAATTCTTTGGTGATGGGGAACTAACAGCATCTTTAAATGCTTCACAATCCGATACTGGCTTTGAAGCTATTTTTCAAGGCTCAACAGGAGACAGTGGAATTGAAATGACCTTAAACTGTTGTTATGATGATACCTGCACAACAAAAGATTATATGACAGAAACTTTGACAGGGAAACTTTATATTAAAGGAAGAACAGATAATGAAGGCGATGAAAGCTTGCTTGATTCATTTGATTTGGAAGATACTCCATTTTCAGAAGACTTATTATCAAGTTTAGAATTAATAAAACCTAGTTCAGATGGTGATCTAAAAGTTGATTTTGATATTAATTTTGGTTTTACAGTTGATATTCAGGATGTTTCTGTTGATCTTGAACTTAACCTTGCTTTAATCTTTTTATTATCTTTTGATGAAGATGGCCCATATCAAGTAGTTATTAATGAAGGTGGATATGGCTTAAAGTTTGATATCAATGAAATTGATGCTGCAATGGAATCAGCTACAGATGATTACACAATCCCATTTTCTATTTTATATGCTGATGGTCAAATTGAATGCGAAATTCAAGCAACAGAAACTTTGACTGAAGTGGAATGTACATTTAATGGTGAAACTTTTACTGCATATTCTAGCTCATAATAATTATTACTATTTCAACTAATCCAAACTTCACGTGCACGTGCACGTGCACGTATTTTAATGGTTGGATGTGTTTAGTATCTTATAATTTCATATTTATTAACTGATGTTGTACTGCAATAAGTTTGCTTTAAATAATAAGCATTCTCACCCATATAATTAAAACCATTTACTGTAATTGTACATCCATCTTCATCAATTGATTCAAGCAATGTAACTGTTCCATCTGAAGTAATTTTTATTAAATAGGTATATGTAGGTTGTTCATAACCATTATCAGCAGAATAAGTATAATTTACAGAACCTAGTGTATATATAATATCGGATCCATCAATAGCTAAAGAATAGCCAGTTGTTCCTCCAGCCGTGTTAAAAGCATCTGTTGGAACAGTATTAGCATCTGCGTATTGAATCCAAATAGTATCACCAAGACCATCAATATAATAAGCTTCTTCTGTTGCTCCACTTGCTAACTTCATAAGTCCATTTGCTAAATAAACTAAATCACCACCTGAAGTAAAAACCATGCCACCTATTCCAGTTGGATCAGATGGTTCCAATAGAATGCTTCCTGTTAGAGTTGAATCAAATTCAAAAATCTTTTGGGTAGTTGGCTTCTTCAAGTGCTGACTTGACTGCTGTAATGCTTGCAGAAAAGCCTTCATCTGTCGAACCAGGCTCAGCTACCAAGTTAATTCCATTTAACATTTCAATTACAGTTAGATAATTACTAGGATCCTGGTCAAATGAAAGTCCATTTGTCATATTAAAATCAATAGTAAAATCCCAAGAATTTGCTAAAACTTCTGTTTGAGTCATTTGCAAATTTGTATTTGTTACGCTTGCTGAAAAACTAGGAATTACTTGTGATCCCATTCCATCTGGAGTTCCAGAATAAGCTAAAATATCTGCATTTTGAACTGGAGATGATGGTCTCGTTGAATGAGTGCATACAGAAGAATCACACCAATTAAAAGAACCAGCACTATCCTTATACAAAACATCTCCTTTTTTATATCCTAGAGCATCAACATCGCCATAGACAAATCTTACAGTGTGAGCTCCTGATATATCTCCTGTTGATATTTCAAAAGTAGCATCTAAATATCCAAAAGTAATTTCAATTCTTGAAACATAGGCATCATCATCAGCTGGATAAGCAGAACCTCCACAACAAGTAATACCATCAGAATCAGATTTTAATTGATCTGAAAAATCAAAGTCATAGAAAGTTGTAGAAACAGCATAAGTTGTCAGCCCTTCAGTTCCTTCAATAGGACCAAGTAAACCTAAACTATATCCAGATTCATCACCAACCATAATTCCTGCATAATATATTTTACCTTCTACATTTATTGGTGTTAGACATTCTTTATCACTTGGGCAAGTACCAGCACTTGCTTTCACGCCTTTAGCACCGGGGATTGCATTAGTAACTGTAGAAGAAGCTAAAGTTGAACTTGTCATAACAACTGAGGCTGGCACCTTAGTTTCGCAAGATGTAAAAAAAGAAGTTAGAATAAGCAGTAATGCTAAAACAATAATTTTTTTCATGAAAAACTCCATTAAGAATCGTAAAAAAATTATTGATTAAAAAAAATTTATAATAAGATCAACTAAATTGTTATTTTGAATTGTTTTGCTAAATATTAGCAATTAGTTTAAATAGTTGCGCATGGTCTTTAGTGGTATCTAGGTTTAATAAATATTCATAAACAAACATGGCCTTATCATCATCCAAATGCTTATTATAATAAACGAATAACTCAGTTATCAAGGCTGCTAAATAATCATTAAAATGTATGTATATTTGGCTTCTAATTTCTTTTGCTCTTGCTTGGGCATAGCGAGACGAATAGTGAGCATCTTCAATGCTTACAAAAACCTGATCTCTAAGGCTTAAGAACATTGCGTAGGCCATTTGTGCAAAAACATTTTCACTCTGCGCTAGATCGTAAAATTCTGCTTTTACTTCTTCAAATAAATCCTCAGTAAACTGCCCCATTTCATGTCCAATTTTCCAGTTTTTTGAATATTGCAGAATATTTTGTCTGAAAAATTCAATTAAAGTAATTTGCTTAATCTCTTGTTCACTTAAGGCATAGATCAAATCACTAAATTCAGCTACATCCTGCTTTAAATGATAAAATCCTAAGTCTTTAACAGCCTTTTTTTCATCTCCCATATAGTAGCTTTTATTAAAAGGATTCATCTCAAATGGTTCTTGTTTAAAAACTTCGTCAATTTTGACAATCTTGGGAATATGATTTTTATTTACATCTTTTTTATGGAAAACATAGTCATTGCCAAGATAAATCGCCACATGATCTTTATATGAAGAATTATTATAAACCACTAAATCACCAAATTCTGGCTGCCCTATTCTTTCTTCATAAAAAAGCGTAAAGTAAAGCAAGAATTCATCTTTTCCAACATGACGAAGCTCTGATTCATGCATAACCTGATCAGTTCTTAGGACTGTATTATAACAATTTGGTCCAGAAAAACTTATTTTTTGCAAATGATTCTTTAAGATAAAATCAAGTTTTTGTTTTTCAAATTCATTTAAAAATTCAAGATTTAATCCAAGGTTTTCAAGTTGTGCATTGTCTTGAGCAAACAAAGAATTTAGGGAGATTAAAATTACAATTAAAAAAAGAAAAAGATTTAAACACCAAAGAAAAACAAATTTTTTCATATCAAATCCATAGAGAGGTTTAATTATATAAGTTTATTGGCAAGAATTATACCAAAATTTATATCGTATGATTTCAACAACTTAAAAAACCATATACTTAGAAAAAGGTAGCATTATGATACTGAAAAGTAATTTTCACATAACCTACGTTGCAGCACACTGTACACTCTATGCAAGCATATTTACTCAAGATAACAGTATTTTACCTTGACAACTTATTGTATCTATCTTGAATATGTTTTTTTTAAGCTAATGGATATAAATAATGATAGAATTTACTAATCGTGAAATTAACAAAACACCTACTAAAAGAGCTCAAATATTACGAGATTTTTACTATAATGCAAAATCCTCAGTATCAATGGAATTTCCTTATTGGTACACACGCAAATGGAATGAGCTAGAAGGTGAAATTACAATAATAAGAAGAGCTGAAGCTTTAAAAGAAGCTTTTTCTCATCTAACTCCAAAGATCTTTCCAAAAGAACTTTTAGTAATGGGAAAAACAAATCACATGAGAGGCTCATATCCAATGCCGTGGCTTTCAGCTTCCTATTTTATGGCAGCTTCAGACAAACTTTATGAAGAATCCTTAAATGCTGGAAAATTAAGTGCTGACAAGGTTTCAAAATTTGGAACAGGTGGAGGAAATGTCACTGAGTCAGCTGGCTCTGTTGTTTCAATAGCTGGGAAATTTGGTTTAAGAAAAGAAGAGCTCCCAATTTTAATGGATCTTGCTAAAAAATGGGTTGGAAAATCCGTTGAAGACATTGGTTGCAAATATGAAAAAATGGTTCCAGAATATGACTTAAAAGAATCAATTATGAAGTCTGTTATCTGCATGTTTGATTCAGGTTATACACTACCTCAAGGCCGCGAGGTAATTGATTATTACTACCCTCTTCAATATGGCATTGATGGACTCATAAATATTTGTAAAGATAAAATTAAAGAAGTAGCTGGCTCTCCAGAAATGGACAGGCTATATTTTTATAAAGCAACACAAACAATGCTTGAAGGAATTCAAAATTGGATTTTAAATTATGCAAAAGAAGCACGATATCTTTCTGAAATAGAAAAGGATGAAAAACAAAAAAATGAATACATTGAAATAGCTGAAATCCTTGAATGGATCAGTGCAAAGCCGCCACAGACTTTTAGACAAGCTCTTCAAATGACCTTTACTTTTCATTTAGCTGTTTTAAATGAAGACTGTATTTCAGGACTATCTCCTGGAAGACTTGGGCAAGTACTATACCCGTATTATAAAAATGATTTGGAAAAAGGTTTAATTTCAAAAGAAAAGGTTTCAGAACTGCTTGAATGTATGAGAATAAAATATACAGAGCTTGATTGCTTTGCTTCAATGGGAGTTGTTGGAGGTGTTTTATCAGGCAATACTTTCAATAATCTTTCAATTGGTGGACTCAAAAAAAATGGAGGGTCAGCTGCCAATGAGCTTGAACTTCTTATCCTAGAATCTGGAATAAGCTGTGCTACACCACAACCTACCTTATCTTTACTTTATGATGAAAAACTACCTGAAGCTTTCAAACTTAAAGCAATTGAATGCAATAAAGTTGGAACTGGTTATCCTGCCTGGATGAATAATCAAGTTGCTATTGAATTTTTATTGAAAAATTACGGGCATGAAGGCTTAACTGTAGAAGAAGCAAGAGCCTGGGCTATCGGAGGTTGTTTAGAAACATCGCCTGGAACCTGGCATAAGCTTGAACTTGATGGAAAAACTTATCTTATTCCTGGAGGGGCAGCTCCTGCTACAAGCGTTGGTGTTCACTTTATTTCACTTCCAAAGATTTTGGAACTAGTTTTACACAATGGTTATGACTCAAGAACAGACCAGCAAGTTTATAAAGCACATGATTCAAAACTTGAAAGTTTTGACGAGCTTTTTAGCATATTTAAAAAATATTTCGCCGAATCCGTTAAGGTTCTTACTTTATGCAATAATATTCAGCATGATGCATGGAGAAAAATTACACCTTCGCTTGTAAATTCTATGTTAAAGCCAGACTGCTTGGCAAAAGGAAAGGATATTGGTAATAAAGGCTCAAGATATAATACAACATTTAATGTTGAGATTTGCGGAGGAGTGAACCTTGTTAATTCTTTAGCTTCCTTAAAGAAAAATATTTATGAAGAAAAAAGCTTCTCAATTGATGAATTAAAGAATGCTATTAAAGAAAACTTTGGATATAAAAAAGCTAAAGAAACAGGCTCTTTTTCTATATTTGATCAAGTCCCAAATGAGAATGTTGATAAGTGGGTAAAAATCCGAAAACTATGTTTAGATGCCCCCAAATATGGAAATGATGAAGAGTATGTTGATTCTATTTTTGCAGCTTGGGAAGAATGGTATTGTGAAATGTGCCATGATTTTAAATCTATATACGATGAACCATTATATGCCTGCCAAATTTCAGTTTCAACACATGCACCAATGGGTGCTGTTACGCTAGCTACACCAGATGGAAGACTTGAAGGCACAACTTATGCTGATGCTTCTGTTTCAGCCTATCCAGGAACTGATAAAAATGGACCTTATGCTTTGTTTGCTTCAGCTTGCTGTTGGGATCATTCAAATTCACAAAACTCTCAGCTTAACATGAAAATTCACCCATCAGGTGTCAGTGGCCAGCAAGGAGCAAAAAAACTGCTCGAACTTACCAAGGGCTATATGAGAAAAGGCGGATTTCACATCCAATATAATATTGTTGATTCAAAAATGCTAAAAGATGCCCAAGCAAATCCAGATGATTATAGAGATTTAATGGTAAGAGTAGCTGGCTTTACTCAATATTGGGTCGAACTTGGAAAACATATACAGGATGAGATTATAGCTCGGACGGAGTATGAGAGCGTTTAATAGTTGCTGGTCGCTGGTTACTGGCAATAAAACGTGCTCGTGCTCGTGCTCGTGAACGTGCTCGTAAACGTAAACGTGAACGAACATAAAATATATAAAGTTTAAATAAACCAATTAAGGATTATTGATGAACACAAAACATAAAGATTGCTTAAACTATCTTTCACTTGATGTTTTCAAAGGCTTTTGTAGAAACAATGACAATGCAAATGTTTTGGCTGATGAAGCTTCCTGTAATGATTTTAAAAAGACTCTGACTTGTAGAATTTGCGCTCATTACACATATACAGATGAATTTCTTGGGCTTTGTAAAGATAAACAAACAGCTTATCCTGATCTGAATGCAAAGACCTGTGAAATGTTTGAACAAAAAGAAAATCAATAAGCATGACTCAAACTCAGGGATTTTTATTTGATATCCAAGGTTTCTCGATTTATGATGGCCCTGGTTGCAGAACTGTTTTCTTTTTAAAAGGATGCAATTTAAATTGTTATTGGTGCTCAAACCCTGAAGGCATTAGCCAAAAACATGACTTAATGTTTTTTGAAAATAAGTGCCAGAGCACATGTAATGCATGTATTGAAAAATGTGAGCAAAAAGCTATCTCAAAGTCTAATAATACAAATAATCTAATAATTAATAAAGATTACTGCCAAGATTGCAAAAACTATGAATGTATTGAATCTTGCAATTATTCCGCTCTTTCAAAAATTGGTTTTTGTAAAACTTCAGACGAACTTATGAAAATTGTAAATAGGGATCGCGATTTTTGGGGGAAATCAGGTGGAATTACTCTCTCTGGTGGAGAACCCCTTATTCAGCATGATTTTTGCTATGAATTCTTGAAAAAATGTCATGTAGCTTATATTCATACTGCAATTGAAACATGCGGAAATATTAAATGGTCAATTTTTGAAAATATTTTACCATATATAAATTTTATTTTCTTTGACTTAAAACATATGGACAATTCAATGCACATCAAGGGAACAGGCTCCTCAAATGTTTTAATATTAGAAAATGCAAAAAAATTGGCCGCTTTTTCAAATTTAGAACTAATTTTTAGATTTCCCTTAATACCTTTTTATAATGATGGAAAAGAGAATATTATCAAAACAGCTATGTTTCTTAAGCAAATTGGCAAAAACGAAATAAATATCCTTCCATTTCATAATTTTGGAGAATCAAAGTATAAGTCTTTACTTTTAAAAGATAAATCAGCGCTAAGCCCTCTTCCAAATAATGACATAACAGAGAAAATTAAAGATATTTTTCTAGAAAATGAAATTAAATGTCATCTGGGAAATAATACTCCCTTTTAAAGTGATTTAGCAAAATTATATAATAAAATAAAACATAGTGACACAAATCACTGCAGCTATCTAGCATTTAATATTATAATATGATAGAATAGTAAATCTGGGTTTTACTAAAGAGGTATTATCGACTAACCCATTATTAATTCTATTTAGGAGGGGGTTATGAAAAAATCATTCATAATTCTAGTTATCATGTTCTTATCATTATTCATGTTTTCTTGCTCAAACTTTGGGGATCTCTTTTCAGGTGGAGATGGCACAGGCGAGGAACGTGAGGACACAGTACCAACATTAAGTTTTTTATCAGCTATTCCTTCAATGGATCTTTCAAACTTGGATCTCTCAAACCAATCCTCCTCTTCTAATGATAGTGCCTTTTTGAAAAAACAAGAAGCTGGCACAATGCATGATGAAGAAGATATTGATGGTGCAAAAGAACCTGATGATATGATGTTTGGTGCTATAGGAACTTTTTCAAGAGCAGGCTGTGAAGCTAATGTTCATAAACAAGAAGCAATAAGAATAAGTCAGAAAATTCAATTAGATAGATGTTATTTTGATGGAATGGAGAAACTTGGACTTATTTCAATTCCAGCAGATGATTATAATTATTATAAAATATTTGTGCCTAAAATGGAAATGGAAGAAGAAACTGTAATGGAAGATGCAGACATGGATGAAGTAAAAACTCAAGAAGAAGAATCAGCAGCTGACAAAGAAGGTACAGAAGATGAAGATAAAGATATGGAAGAAGATGAAGAACATGGACCTAAAGATGGTATTGTTATGGCTCGAATTGGAAAATTTACAAAAGATGATGCAACAGAAGAACTTAGAATTGATTTTTGTGAGGGTTCTACACCAAAACTAGTTTCAGAATTTACTGCTTCTTTAGCTGATAACATATATACTGCAAGTGTTATAAGAAAAGGTGAATTTGATGGCAAAGCAGAATCAATGAGTCTTTCAGCCACAATTAAAGCAGAATCTGTTGAGGATAGTATTCCAGACTTGGGTGAAGATGGTTATGCTAAAGTTAAAGCCTTATTCAATGGTGGACATGGAAAAGGTTCCATAAATTTTGAAGCCTATGCTGAAGACTTAAGTAATATAGTCTATGGAGCTTTCCTTGCAAAAAATGAATATGAAGATATTGAATCTGGTACTTATGCAAAATTTGGTGGTTTCTCAAATACTGGTACAGCTAAATTTGCATTTAAGGGCGTTCTTCCTGCTATGCAATTATCAGAAATGATTTTTGGCCCTGAAGAACTCATGGAAGAAGAATATAAGGCCATGGAAGAAGCAAGTGCTGAAGATAAAGATCTTGAAGATATTTATGCTGAGTGGGAAGCACAATTAGGAGTTCCTGTTAATGATGATACAGTTTTTGAAATTTATTTATGCTTTGAAAAAGGCGAAGAAGGTGAAATTATTACTGTAGCAGAAAGTACTAGTGAAGAAGCTGATCCTACTTGTTCTGTTGATGAAAATGATATTGAATCATTTGAAATTCAAAATATCGAAGATAGTTTAGGAGATAAAGAACAAGCATTTACAATTATAGCTCATGGAGCATCTGAATTTTATGAAACAGTATTAGAGCAAGAACTTATTACAAGAGAAGACTATTCAGATGCCTTTTCAAGAAATTGGGATTGTACAGCAGAAGAATTTGTTGTTATAAAACCTGATAAACCCGAAGACATGGAAGTAGAAACTACTCATACAAAAGCTGATTTTGAAGAAGCAATGATGCCATGCATGGAACTGGAAGAAAAACTTATGAAAAACGAAGGTTTTAAAGAACATAGTTGTGATGAAATGGAAATGGACGACCACATGGAATATGATGGTGAAGAAATGCAAGACATGATGGGCGATGAACAAGATCCTTGCTTTGGTTTAAGTCCAGATGAATGCGACACCTTTTGTATGGATAATCCAGGTGAATGTGAATTTGGTGGAGAACACGATGAAATGGAACATGGAGATGGTCCTCCAAAAGAATGTGAAGAACAAGGCTTAGAAAAGATGGATTGTATGGCTTATTGTCAGGAGCATGTATGTAGTTAGAAAGATAGCTTACAGCCATAAGCTATCAGCTTTCAGCTATTTAAGTCCTAAAAAATATCATTATAGACTTCTATGTGATTTCATAAATTCAAATTGAGAATTGAAAATTGCTTGTTGATTATTGAAAATTTTTGTTTTGTGAATAGTTGAATTTAAAATAACCAATAATTAATAAATAATAATTAACAATTAATACCTTAACAGAAGAAGCTAGTTAAGATTTAAGATACTGGATATTTTAGACCAGGAAACTATTTTAAAATTCTGATTTAATTTTTTATCACCATCTTTATTTTTACCATCTTGAACAACTAAAAAACCTTTTGGGAAATCTGGCAAAATACTTTCGCATGTTACCTCAATTCCATCTGTATCATTGACTCCATCAACTTTTTCTCCATCTATAATCTTGAAACTTCCAAAATATTTATGTGGAACTTGCCTGTCATATAAAGCAAAAGAATTGTTACCTTGGCTAGAAACAATTAAATATCCTTCTTTTTCATTTTTCTTGTATATCGTAACACCTTCTAAATCTTTTTCTAAATTCTTATTCTCTAAACTATCTATTAATTCTTTTTTCTTGCCTCCATTAGGATATGCAGAAATTTTCCAAATCCCTTTGCCCTCTTCTGCAATATAAAGATTGCCAAGCTCATCGTCAACTGTCATTCCCTCTGAGCAACCCCCAACATCAAAGAACCTAACAAGCCTTGCATCTATTTTACCCTTACCATTATCAAAAAGCTCGTATTGCTCAACATCACCTAGCTTTCCTACTCCAATGGCATAATGCTTATTATTTTTCTTATCATATGCCATGGTAAAACCATATAGAAACTTCATTTTAACTTTAATTTTTCTAGCTGCAATATTTACAAGTTCATTTTTTTCTGCATCAAGCTCAAATAAAGCAATGGCCTTATTTGTTCTGTCACTTCCTCCAACGATATCAATCACACGATCGCCTAGCTTAAATCCATATCTTAAATCAACATTGTTTATCTTACCTACAGAGTGGAAATTTAGAAGTTTTCCCTTTAAGTTATAAATAGCTAAACCCTTTTTCTTATCAGTTCCAATTATCAATGATTTTGTTTTGTCTGTTGGATGAATCCAAATTGCCGGATCATCAGCCGCGTCCCCGGAGCTTTCAACAGGATCTGTTTCAAGATCTGCTTTAACTGAAAAAAAATCCTTTTTATCCTGTTTGAAACCAGTATGCATTGAACATGAAGCAATAAAATAAATAAGAAATAAAAGAACAAAAAAATATAATTTTGTAGTCATTAAAAAAAATTACCTCTGAATAATTTTGTTGATTTGATATTAAGGAATGTTAAAAGTTTGTCACTATTAATTTGGTATTTAGTATTCTGTAATCAGTATTCAGTACTTAACAACACTGAATACCGAATACTGAATACCGAATACTCTTTTGGATTCTATTTGTGACAATAAACACCATACTCTTTGACCTAGATGGAACCTTAATTGATTCAATTGGATTAATTATAAAATCATATCAACATACTTTTAATAAATTTCTACCTGAAAAGTCTTTTTCAGCTTCAGAAATTGTTAGCTTTACTGGTTATACTCTTTGGCAAATATTTGATCAAATACTACCTGAAAAAACTGATGAAATGGTCGAATGTTATAAATCATACAATTTAGCACATCACGATGATGAGATTAAGCTATTTCCAGGTGTTGCAGAAGGTCTTGAAAAACTATCTAGCTTAAATATAAAAATGGGTATCATAAGCTCCAAAATTCATGACACCGTCTTAAGAGGTCTAAAAGTTACTGGTATTGACAAACATTTTGCTATTATCCTTGGAGCTGATGATGTTGAAGAAGCAAAACCAAATCCAGAAGGAATATTAAAAGCTCTAAAATTCTTCAATTCACAAAAACAAAAAACCCTAATGGTCGGTGACAATGAACACGACATAGAAGCAGGAATAAATGCATCAGTTAAAACCTGCCTAGTATATTGGACAATGAGTGATAAAACAAATACAAAAGCTAACTACATTCTGAAAAACATGAATGATTTATTAACAATAGCCAAGTAATCAAAACGTCCCCCTCTTCCCTTGTTCCCTTGTTCCCTTGTTCCCTTATTCTCATTTCTGGGACAAGCTTTCCCCAAAAATTACCATTTTCAAGAATCCATTTCCCAGTCATTCAATTTTATTATAATAACATATTGACTTTAAAAGATTTATTTATAGAAGTGCCATGGCATAATTATTGCAGAAGCGATATAGTAGACATTGAAAATTTGATCTTTATTCTCGCCTAGTTGCGATGATTTTCATTTGAAATGGCTTTTTGGGCACTATATTATACAGATGGTTTTTTATTATGACTTGATTTACTAAACTAGATACAGGGAACTAATGTATGAAATTAAAAAAACTATATTTGCTTGTTGCCTTAACTTTTTTTGCAACAAATCTTTATTCTCAGGTAAATGTTTCTATTTCATCTAATGATGAAGTGCTTGAAATCAAATATAGCAATCCTCTGTTTTCACTTGAGGATTCAAAAGCTAGTCTATCAAATTCTATTTTTAACTTCGAATTCTTGAATCCATATTATAACCTTGATTTAAGCTTGAAAAATCAAATCGTTGAAATAGACCCTTATAATGCTTTAATTTCGATTATTGAAAGCTATTTTTTGCAAGCTGGTATGAATGATCAGGAAATCACAGATTTAGACCTAGATTCTGTTTTTAAAATAAACAGGCATGAACAGACATATGCTTATAAAATACAGGCAGATGAAGGTTATTTAGAAATTGATCCTTCTTATATTTCGGGATTTGCCATGGATCACCTTCCATTTGGCTATAATCTATCAATTAAAACATTTAAAAATAAAATTAGAATATTTTTATATGATGAAATTGCTGGTCATGATGTTGGTCAACAAGTTTCAACAATAGTTTTTGACGAAGAGAAAATTCCATTTTTAATCAATCACAAAACTTTGCCTAAATTAGATTATGATGATGGCTATGCAAATCATGATGTTCAATATAATGCTATTTTTTCTGAAAATGGTCAAAAAACCTGTGAATATGTAATGCTCAATGAGTTTGATACAAGCATACTTACTGATTATTATTTTTCAGGATCATTTGTTGGACTTGATTCACTTCCGTATTTTGTAAATGCTAATACCTTAATTAACACTCAATTAAAACTAGAAAACAATGAAAACTCTGGTCAGACATCTAACATTTCTATCTTACAAGGAATTACAGAAAATATTATTGTTTTAAACAAATTACTACAAAATAAAAGCTTTTTAGATGAATTAAAAGAAATTGATATTACTGGATTAAAATATATAAAACTAAGCCAAGAGAGCGATGAACACGGTTATTTTGCAATTGAGTTTTCAAATGGTGCTTTATTTTATTTTCAAGATATGAATGGCCCAGAACTTATTTTACCAAGGATAAAATTTTCAAATTCAAATGATTGGATTTCTCTTCCCAACAAAGCACAAATTTTTTCATTTGGACATAACAGTATTAAACTTCTATCAGAGGGAAACATTTATTCTTATACAAAAGGAAAAACAAGCCCTGAAATAGTCTCCTATCTTGCTGGCAAGGAAAATGATACAGGAAATCTTGCATCTGAAACAGATTATGATGAATGTGTTACAGATCAGTTATGCTTTAGTCCAATAGAAAGTCCATTAACTAGTAATGAAGATGATATTTCTAAAATTTCAGATAATCAAAGAGAAAATGATTTCTCAATTGCACGATCTATGCTTGAAGAAAGTCTAAAAGGTGATTCAACAGATGCAATTGTTGAATCTCTCAGAAACATTGTTAAAGCAATCTATTTTCAACAAAAAATAGATATTAATACTAAAGAATATTTTGAAGCTGACCTAGCTTTTGCCAAAGCTTTAATAGAAACAAATAATGCTATTCATGAAAGCCAAGGTTACTCTCAATCAGAATCAGGACTCAGCCATACATTAGAAGATACACAAAGAATATCAGCAGCTTCTAGAGTTGAAGATGCTGCCAGATCAAAATTATCAATTGCTGAAACTAACTTAATTTCGTCAAGAGAAGTATTATTTAAAGAAGTTTTGTTAATTTTAGGAAATATTTTTGGTTTAAGAAACAATGAAGTTGAAAAATCTTTAACAGCGAATACTTTTAATATAATCGCAGAAACACTTGTTGAACTAAATGAAAATGTCTTAGCTCAATCATTTTACTCAATCGCTGCCCAAGTTTCCACAAGCATGGCTGAAAAGCTAAGATATGAAATGTTGAACCTTTCTCTTTATTCTGATGAAGATCTTGAAAACAAAAAAGCTGCTATTGAAAATATATTTTACTCACAACTTCCCATCTTACAAAGAATGGCAAGATCAATTAATGATGTTGAAAAGCAGGCTGAAGTCGCTTATGAAGAAGCTATGTTAGATGTACAAAACTTCCTTTCAACCCTTGCTATAGCTCAAGAAACAGGAGATACAGAGGCTGCTTCTTCAGCAGAAGAATCCTTATATGCTAAAAATCCAAGAGCATATTATGCTGTAGTTGGAAGCCTATATGGCGAAGATATAATCAGACCATTAGTGGAAAGAGATAACATAGAAGAATTTAGTGCAAAATTTTCAGAAGAAACATGGGAACAAGCAGGTTATTCCTGGGATGAAGAAAATATAACGCCAGAAATAGCTATTGGAAGTTTAGAAGATTTATCAGCTAATAAGATTTTAGCCTGGCAACTATTATATAGATTAGCTTCGGGCCGTGCAAAAAAATATAGATGGCAGCTTGAAAAAGATTTTGACAAGGTCCTTGATGCTCGCCTAGCTGAAACAAATAATAAATTAACATATAAAGAAGCTTTATTGTATGCTGGCTCCTTAGGTGACATGTTAATAGCTGCTACTAAAAGATTTGGTGATTTTGAGCAAATGTTAGAAGCAGGCGATGACGCGCAAAAAAGGTTTGAAATAATAAGTAACCGTTTTAATAAAATTACAAATTACGCACTAGGCCCATATGTAATAGAAGAAGAAGGCAATCCATTTTATGAGATGGAAGCAACTTTAGCATTAAGATTATACTATCATGGTACCATGGCTCTTCATGATTACCCTAATGCAATAAATGTTCAACTTCCATTTTTAATTGATAATTATGGAAATACAGAAACAATAAAAGCAAATCTTTTTGCTTTGAATAATTTATATCCACAGCACTTTTCAGGAAACTGCCTATTAATTGGTCAGGATTTTTCAAAAGAAGATATTGGCCTGGAAGCAGCTAGTCGCGAAGAAGCAATGTTCATGACAACAGAAGAAATTAAATACATTTTTATTAATATTGGAGCTGGAATGGGCGGAGGAGTCGCTGGTTGTGCAATCGCAGGTGGAACCACCTTAGTCGCAACCAAAAACCCTGCCTTTGCAACTGGAGCTTGTGAAGTTGGAGCCTTCGTTGGTGGTGGTTTAGCAGCTGGCTCTATGAATAAATACAACATAAATAAAAGACTTAGAGAGCATGCACCTGAGATTCAAAGAGCAAGACAAGCAGGCATTTCCCTTGTTTCAGCTCAAGAAGCAGAAAGATACAGAAGTGGTGCAGCCCTTTCAACAGCTCTTGAGTATATTTTCGGTGGCTTTTATGGCAGAGTTGGCCTTGGAATTACAAAAATGGGTTTAGCTGTTGTTAACCAAGCAATAACAAGTGCCCTTTCATTTGATATTGCATTAACTGGTTTTGATTTAATGGGAGGACTACCAACAGCTGAGCGAGTAGTAGCTGAAAAAGCTGGACAACAGATTTCTAAATCAATTTTTTCCAGATTTATATACCTGCCTAACGGTACAAAAGCAATTTATGCTGGTGGAATTTTAATGGCTGCTGATTATTTTTCAATTGATAATATATCCATTGAAAGAAAGCGCGATGATTCTGGAAAAAGAAGGACTATACCTTCTGTTGAAATAGATTGGGATGCAGATTATCATATTGACACTATTGCAGGAGTAGCTGGAGCTCTATTGTTAACAGGGGGCACAGGAATTCGACTAATTCAATCTCCACAATTCAGAGCTAAATTCGGCAGATTCATGATAGGAAATGAATTTAAAACTAGATATGATCCTGTTATGTCTCTTGATGCTGAAACATTTAAAAATACTTTCTGGAACAGACTACTTGTAAGATATGGATGGTTTGATCCTGTTGATGGAGCCATGAAGTTTGCAGGAACAAAAGGTGTTATCAGCTTTCCATTTAACGTAATTGTTGGAAATGCAGAAAAAATATCAGTCCCTATGCTTGTTGGAGATTTTACTTATCAACAATTTGTAATGGATGAAGAATGGTTTGAAGAAAATGGTATTGAAAAAACACCTCAGCTCAGTATTGTTGGTGGTCTGGGATTAGCACTAGCAGCTGGAAACAGATTTCCAATTCACTTTTTAGGCCTAAGACCAAGTGGTCAGAGATTATATTTTATTTCTGATAGAATTTTAGATATGTACACAATGTGGACGAGTGGAAATAAAAATTTTCTGGAAGCTGATTGGGCTAGAATTGGACTAAAATATACTTCTGGTTGGTCAGTTGGTCAGGTTAGAGGAAAAGCACTTTATTACTCAATTGCTAGAAATTTTGACAACAAATTTGTCAAATCAATTGTATTAAAAAGTAATGGTTTTGCATCAGCCTCAAGAGTATTTGCAAACATCGATCCTCAGGAAAGATCAACACTAAGTAAGCTGTTAAAATACACACATCCTTTTAAATGTAATATAACAGTTAGTGCAAGCGGTGATATCCTTAGAGGATCAAAAGTTGTAGCTAGCCTATCAGCACAAGAACAAAGGCAAGTGGCTTCATTATTGTCAAAAGGCGGTCATACTAATTACGGACAACTTTTCAAGAATGGACAAACCGAAATCGCCATTATAGCAGATGCTAAATTAAATGCAACGGGCTTAGCAGCTTTTGCAATTTTACATGATCCTGTTATTGGAACCTCATATGATTACATTAGAGGCGAATATATTATTTTTGGTGATGGTGAAGGATATGCAAAATGGACCTTTTATAGAACTCCAATTTTATTCCCAAGAACAATGATCAAAGGTACTCTTGGGGTTGATAAATTTGGAGCGGTCATTGTTGACTTTTTACCAAGAATGATAGTTGACCCTTATATTACCAATTGGACGCGAATATACGCTAAATCAAGCCTTTGGTGGCCACATTTTGATGATGCATTGGAAGGTGATACAGATAAGCTAATGGAATTTATGGTAGGAGATAGTGAGTATTCGGCAAATGGAATTGATTCATGGAATTCAGACCATAATGTAATTCCTTATTTAAAAAGAACACTACCTCATAAGCCAAAAGTAAATACATTTGCAGATGGCTATAGGACTTTAACTGAAAAGCTGCTTGATAATAAAATGAACCCTGAGAATCTAAAAGCCTTTGATGTATTAATAAGTGAACTCATCGGAGAAGTTAGGTCTGATATGGAAAATGGTGTTATTAGAGACAATGCTCAAGAAAGAATTGAACACGCTGAAATTTTATCAGCCGTTGCCTATACTGTCCATCATGACAATCCAACTGCTTTTTCAGAAACATTTTCAGTTCATGGTCAATGGATAGACCATTTACTTGGCGAGAAAAAACCTGTTAGCCCAGATGATATTGCCGAGCTTGCAACACTAATCGGTGAATACACGACAATCGGAGACAAAGGCGAAATCATGCAACCAGTTCCTTTTGTTGGTTCATTCTTTAAAGGAATTGATGGACGAAGCATGGGTTATCAACTTGATGAAGAAGGCAATATTGATTTTAAGACACCTGATGATAATTGGCCAATGCTTGTGATTGAATAAGTCCTAATTTTGAGTTTTGAATTTTGAATTTTGAATTATTTCCTTGTTCCCTTCTTGAGCTTCCATCTTAAACAATATTTTCTTTCTATATTGGGAAGGAGATAAACCTACTTTTTTTCGAAATAAATTTGAGAAAGATTGAACAGATTCAAAACCAACCTGCATGCTGATTTCAGTTACGTTTAGACAGGGATTTTCTAGTAAGGATTTGGCTTTTTTGATTCTTTTATCAGTGATATATTCAAATGGTGTTTTTTGCATAACTTTCTTGAATATTCTATTGAAGTGAAATTGTGAAAGAGCTGAATATTTGGCTATTTCTTTAAGTTTCAATTTTTCTGGAAGATTATCTCTTATATAATTTAGGGCTAAGGTAATTTGTTCTTGATATTTTTGCCTAAAATAAATTAGTTCCTGTTCATATGCTTCAAAGTCTTTTTGTATTTCATTTTTATATTCTTTGCGATCTCTTTTATTCAAATTGACCTTCCTTTGTTATGTTAAAATAACAAGTTAATTAACAGTATCATGAAGCAAAGGTTTGTCAAAAGATTTTCTTGAATATTAATTTTTTTTATAATATTTATAAAAGCAATATCGGTCAAATTTGCTAAAATACATATAATTTGAGGGTTTTATGACAATTTCTTTGCTAAACACTAGAAAATACCTTATAATACTACTTAGGAGGGACGTATGAGTATTTTTAATAAAAATTTTAAAGATGTAATTCTGGACCTTGTATTAAACTCATCTTTTTCACAAGCTGAAAAATTTGATAAAATTTTAGATATTATTCGTGAAAGAACTCAGGCAGACCATGTAGCAATTGAAAGAAATCACTGTGAAGTGCTTGAAAGAATTTATACCTCACCAAAACTTAATAATGATATCAAAAAAACAATACCATTTTTCACATCTCCTTCTTCAATGGTACTGTTTAAAACTAAGCCAGTAGGAATTGAATTTTCTTTAAAGGAACTTAATGATAAGTTTCCACCAGAGAACAGATTTAACTCAAAATATTATCATGGTTATCCTGTTATTCTTGCAGAAAATAAACTTGTCGCAATCTTGTCATTATACTCAAAAAATAAACCATTAAGGCTTTTAACAGATGAAACAATGCAGTTAATTTGCCATGAATTCGCTTCAATGATTGAAATCAATAATCTAAAAAACAATCTTTCCAAATTAAATGATTCTCTAGAAAACCTAACAATGACAGATCATTTAACTGGAACTATAAAAAGGAATTATTTAAGTGAAAGGCTTGACCAAGAAATAAATAGATCAAGAAGATACACAAGACCTTTATCCTGTCTTTTAATTGATATTACCAATTTATATACTATCTTTAATAAATACGGCATTCAATTTTCAAATAATATAATTAAGGACGTTTCAAAAATCATTAAAGGTTCTATTAGAAATTCAGATATTCTTTTTAGATATGGAGGAAAAGAATTTTTTCTAATTTTAACTGAAACACAATTAGATGATGCTTTTGTGTTATCTGAAAGATTAAAAGAAAAGTTGCAAACTCATTCTTTTAGTTTCAAAGGTCTTTCTGATGAAGAGATCACTTCTCCAAGAGAAAAGCTATATAGCGACTCAGAAGATGTTAATCTTGAAATCAAGATTGGATTTTCAACTTATCCAAGTGAAAACATTAACACATCAATGGAAATGATAAGATCTACAGATAATCAACTTGCTTTAAGAAAAAACGATGAGAATTCAACGATTAATTAAATAACCAACAAAATTTATTCCAAATCTATACAATACTTTCCATTCTTAACAAGCAAATAACCATCAACCCAAACTTCACCATCTTTTCTTAAATCGCAAATCATATCCCAGTGAAGAGATGAATTAATTTTCCCACCAGATTCGGGAATTCCATATCCAGCGGCTATGTGTATAGTGCCACCCATTTTTTCATCAAATAAGGCGTCTTTTGTGAACTTATTTATTTTTTCATTCATTCCAAAGGCAAATTCACCGATGTTTCTAGCTCCATCATCTATATTTAACATTTTCAACAAGTATTCTTCACCTTTAAAGGCTTTAGCCTCAATAATTCTTCCATCCTTGATTTCTAAATGCACATCACTAACTTCTCTACCACCATAGCATAAAGGATATGAAAAATTAATGTGGCCATTAGCTGAGCCTTCTTTTGGACAAGTAAAAACCTCTCCGTCAGGCAAGTTATATTTCCCATCTGAGTTAACAAAGGTTCCACCTTCAATAGACAACTTCAGGTCAGTATTAGGGGCTTTTATGTGAACATTTTTCTTATCTTTTAGAAAATCAACCAGTTTAGCTTGTTTTTTTGAAAGTTTTTTAAATTCTGCAACAGGATCATCTTTATCTAAAAAGCATGAGCCAAAAAAGACATCTGAAAACTCATCAAGGCTCATTTCTGAATCTTGTGCAGATGAATGAGTAGGAAAAGATGTTACCACAAATTTAAGTTCTCCATTTTGCCATCTTTCATTATAGCGCCTGATTATTGAATCAGCACCTTTTTTATACATTGCCAAAGAACTTGGATCACAAGTTGTTAATTCCTTTGAGTTCTCAGATCCTAAAATAGTAAAGCTCTTTGTAATATTATCAATAATATAATATTCAATTTCGCTCATTCTTGAAAGCTGCTTTTTGGAGGCGGTTTTTAAAAATATTTCATGAATTCCTGGAAGCCTTACATTTGTAACTGGATATCCCCCAGCTTTTAAAATCTCTTTGTACAAAACTTGAATTAGTGGGGTTGCAAGTGATGAACCCTTTATTTGGCATAAATCACCTTCTTTAACATTAACAGAATAATTTACCATAACTTTTGCTAATTTTTCATATCTGGTGTCTGCAAACATATCTTAGTCCTTTAGAATAATTAAATGTATAAAATTAAATTGCTAATTAGCTCAGTAGATCCTGAAACAAATCCAGGATGACGTGTCACATTTTATGAAGAAACTTTAAATAAAAAGAAATAAAAAATCAATCAACTAAATAGAGCTTCAACAAAATCCTCAGAAATAAAATCTCTAAGATCATCCATTTTCTCACCTATTCCAATATATTTTATTGGGATTTTTAGTTGCTCAGCTATAGAAACAATCACCCCGCCTTTAGCTGTACCATCAAGCTTAGTGAGTATAATAAAATCAACATTAGATGCTTTTTTAAATTCTTTTGCTTGCACGATGGCATTTTGACCATTTGTTGAATCAATCACCAATGCAGTTTTTAAAATGCTTTCAGGATTTGCTTTTTGAATAACACGAAAGATCTTTGATAATTCTTCCATTAAATTTATTTTAGTGTGCAGCCTCCCAGCTGTATCAATTATTACAGTATCAAATGCTTCATCTTTTGCTTTTTTCAAGGCATCAAAAATTACAGATGATGGATCTGCGCCTTCTTTGCCTTTTGATATTTCAACGCCAATCCTTTGAGCCCATATTTCAAGCTGCTGGATAGCAGCTGCCCTATAAGTATCAGCAGCGACGAGCAAAACCTTCTCCTGTTTGGCTTTGATTTTATTAGCAAGTTTAGCAATGGTTGTTGTTTTGCCTGATCCATTTACTCCAACTACTACTAAAATTTTCATGGCATTTGTAGCTGCTTGATCAATCTCCAAAGCACTTTCATTTTGAGTTTCAACATTCAAAATAGACTTAATTTTTGTTTTTAAAATCATTTTCAAATCATCTATTGGAGGGTTTTCATTTTGCTTCGCATATTCGCGAATAGAACTAATTAAAGCATCAGTAGCAGAAACACCTATATCAGATGTTATAAGCACCTCTTCCAATTTCTCAAACAATTCATCATCAACTTTACTACCCTGCCCTAGCAATTCATTTAAACGTGAAGTGAAAAAACTCCTGGTCTTTGAAAGTCCTGAAACCAATTTATTGAAAGTTGATTCTCCTGAAATATCAAGGCTAGCGACCTCATCAAGCTTATCTTTTGCTTCTACTGAAACTTTGACAGTTATTTTAGGAGTATGATCTTTTGGAATTTTACTTTGACCAAAAAGAGGTTTATATTTTTTATTTCTTATTATAAAATAACAGATTAAAGAAATAATAAACAAGAAAGAAGATAGGAAAAAAAGCACAACTGAAATATGGCGAAAAAGAAACTCTGAATATACAAACTTCTCACAACCATATAAGATTAGAAAAATCTCATCAAAAAACATCAATACTTTTTCAATAAAAACATCCATACTATGCAGCCTCACTTATTCCATTTTTTTTAAACTTTGCAGTAACCAACTTAGAAACACCTTTTCTTTCCATTGTAATTCCAAATAGTGTATCAGAAACAGACATTGTATTTTTATTATGAGTAATCATAATAACCTGAATATCTTTGGAAAGTTTTTTAACAATATTACAGAATTTTCCAATGTTAGCTTCATCTAAAGGAGCGTCAACCTCATCCATAAAACAAAATGGAACAGTCTTATATTTAAAAACAGCCATCATTAGAGAAAAAGCACTTAATGCTTTTTCACCACCTGATAACAATGAAACTCTTCCGATTTTCTTTCCAGGAGGTTGAACAAAAACATCAACACCTGCTTCCAAAGGATCTTGATCATCTTCAAGTTTTAGATAAGCTTCACCGCCTCCAAATACTTCTGTAAAACAAATATTAAATTGTTCATTAATTTTATCAAATGCTTCTCTAAATTTAATCCTACTAACTCTATTAATATTTTTAATGGCTGCTTTTAAGGAATCAATGGATGTAATCAAATCTTCTTTTTGAGAAGATAGAAAAACAAATCTTTCCTCAACTTGCTTGAATTCTTCAATGGCTGCAAGGTTAACTTCACCATATTCAATAAGACCTTCTTTTAAGGTATTTATTCGATCTTTTGCATTTTTCATGGTAAATTCTTTAGAAGGTTCACATGCTTTTACTTCCCTTGAATAGTGGTTGAAAATATTTTCCCCTTCAAGATTGCTTTTCACCAGAGTCTGCTCAACATCACCTTGAATCTTTATTCTTTTTTCAGACATTGAAGCTCTGTATTCAACTAGCCTTTCTTTTTCCACACCATTATCTTCCATGGATTGACTAATTTTTGCAGCTTCTGATTCAATGTCTACAATCTTATTTCTCAAATCTTCGATTTCTTTTTGGACATTATTTTTAGAATTAATAATTTTCCGAAGTTCTATATCTTTTGTCTCTTTCTTTATATTTAAATTATCAATATCATCTTTGTATTCTTTTTGCTGTTCATCTATTCTATTCATTGACTCATGTAGTTCGTTAATTTTAAAAACATAGGTCTTCTGTTCTTCAGTTTTTTTGGCGTTATCAAGTTCAAGTCTATTTAATTTCTCTTGTAAAGTATTTTTATCGTTTTTCACAACCTCCATTTGCTTATTTGATTGATCAATTTTTTGCATGAACATTGTTCCATCAACATAGCCTGAAATCAATGTGGCTTTGAGTTTTTCAAGATCAATACCTAACTCAATTTCATAGGCTTCAAAATTAATAATATTTATTTCGATTTCTTCTGCTTTTTCATTTAGCATTCTAATAGCTTCATTAAATTTAAAAAGCTCATTTGTAGCAGCTTGCTTCTTTTCAATGTGCTCACTTAGTTGTTGGTTAAGATTATCAATTTTGCTATTTAATGTAAACAAATCGTCTTGTATAATATTTTTACTTTCATTGAATTGTTCAAGCTGTTTTTTATATTTTTCTCTTTTAGAAGAAAGTTTTTCAATTTCCCGATGATAAGTAAAAATCGATTTATTCACTTCATTTGTTTTTCCACAAACCAGGAAGCCGCAAGGATCAAAGACTTCTCCTTTTAGTGTTATATAAACAAAAGACTTATCTCTTTTCATGAGATCATAAGCGACATCTTTGTTATCAACAACAATAACTTCACTTAAAAGGTTTCTTATAGCAGAAATCCTTTCATCAGTAGAAAATTCAACTAAGTCAGAAAGTCTTCCAATAACACCCGGAAGATGAAAGTGAGCAAATTCAAGGTGCGACTCTTGCACATTAAAAACAAGACCAACTCTTCCTTCAATATTTGAAAGATCATTTAAAATATTTCCAATATTTTCCTTATCATTTATCATTAGATATTGAAGTTTATGTTCTAAAGCTGCATAGATAACTTCATCATATATATCTTCAACATTAATTAATCTTGCGATAGGATTGCAATCATATTTAGAACCTATTGATTTGAGAGCTTCTTTTACAGAATCATCATAGCCTTTAAGATTTTTTTCAAAATCTTGCAGAATTGATATTTTCTCTGAAATCTTTGTCAATTCTTCTTGATCTGAGGAAATATTGCTTATTACAAGAGCTAGTTCTTCTTTGTATTTATTAACATTATCAAGGGTGTCAGCTTTTTCATTATTACAAAGAGTAATTTTTTCATTTAGATTTTTAACAAGTAAATCAAACTCTTCTTTTTTACCTTGGTGAATACTCAATTCTTCTTTTATTTTCATGAGACGATTTGAGTACTCTTCTTTTCTTTTATCACTATCATCAATTTTATGTGTAATTACAGTAAAATTAGATTCATCATGATTTCGTTTCCTTACAACATCATTAAATTGGGTGTTAACTTTGTTAAAGTTTTCTGAATAATTATTAAGCCTATGGCTAGCCATATTCATGTCTTGTCTAATAACTGTAATATCAGAAGAATAAGCTTTGATAGTTTCACATAGCTTTTCTGCTTCATATTCAAAACTTGATACTTTCTGACTATTTTCAACTTTTAAATGTTCAAGTTTTTCAATTTGCCTTTCCTTTTCTGTAAGAGTTGTAATACATTGTTGGATTTCACTATTTAACCAATCTACTTTCGAATCAAGCCCGGTTAACTTTTCTTTTTTATCATGAAATACTTCTTTGTAAGTTTCTATTTCATTGTCTTTCTCAACTTTATCAAGTTTAATTTTTTCTAAATTAGATTCTAAAACAGCAAATTGTGAAACTAGATCTATTAATTTAGTTGCAGTTTCTTCTTCATCTTTTCTAAGCTTTTCAATCTTTTCCTGCCACCTAAACAAATTTACAGAAGCTATTTCAAAATCAAGTTGTTCAATTTCATCTTTATCTTGTTTATATGCAATTGCATTTTCAGACTGCTCTTTTAAAATAACTCTTCTTTCTTCAACTTCTTTTAATATATCCTCAACTCGTGAAAGATTAAAAGATGTTGCTTTGAGTTTATTAAGTGCTTCTTTTCTGTTTTGCTTAAACCTTGTTATTCCAGCTGCTTCTTCTATAAAGCATCTTCTTTCTTCTGGTTTGGCATTAATAAGAAAGTTAACATTTTCCTGCTCAATGATTGAATAACTTGAAGTGCCAATTCCTGTATCCATAAAAAGATTTTGAATATCCTTAAGTCTGCATGGAACCTTGTTTATGAAAAACTGTGATTCTCCATCTCTGTACATCTTTCTGGAAACAGAAAGCTCATTAGCATCACCAAATAGCCTTAAATTATTTGCTCCAGTTTGTTCAAAAATAATTGAAACTTCAGCCATGTTTTTTGATTTTGATGTATCATTACCACCAAAAATGATGTCTTCTTTTGAATTCCCCCTCAAACTTTTTAAACTACCTTCTCCGAGCACCCATTTAATTGCGTCAACAACATTGCTTTTTCCACAGCCATTGGGTCCAACAATTGCGGTTATTGGCATATCGAATTGAAAAGTTGTGAGATCAGCAAAAGACTTAAATCCATTAATTTCTAGTTGTTTTACTCTCATAACGTGGAAAGTCCTTTCGTATGTTCATCTTAATGACAAGCCATATGTTGCCATATACATATGGCCACTACAATACGTATATTTACATAATAATAATGTATTGTAAAGAATAAAGTAATTAATACTTGAATTTCAATTTTTATTTTCATATAGTTACAAGTAATTAACATATTATTAACAGTGTTAAAGAATATTTGTTAAAGTAATACTTTAATTTAATTTTTTTAGAATTTTTTAGCCAATGATAAAATACTTTAGATATATGGTGCTTCTGATTTTTATGTCATGCGCTTTTTTCTCTATTTCCATGACATCATCTAGATCTTCTTTACCTAAAAAAAGCATTATTAAATTAGATATTGATGATCTATATAAAATCTCAAAGCAATTTTCTCCGGATATATACAATATCACTAAAGATTATGCAACAATAATCGTTAAGTCCAAAGAAATTAACTATCTTGATGATGCTCAAATTAAATATTCTTACATTCTGCAAGATACAAGAGATTACTTATCAAGATATAAATCATTAATCGAGGATTATCACACATACAGTAGTCTATTGACTGAACTTGAATCATTTGCTTTAGAAGATAATGTAAGCTTAAACATAATTGGGCAAAGTTACGAAGGGCGAAACATTTACGCCTTAAAAATTGGCAAAGATACAGGCGCAACAAAACCAGCCTTCTTAGTAACAGCCCTATCCCATGCCAGAGAGTGGACAAGCCTGGAAGTTGCCTATTTATTTATTGAAAATATTATTGAAAATATGGAACGCACTGATGTCTTAAACCTTGTGGAAACTATTGATTTCTGGATTATACCTTTAATAAATCCTGATGGCTTTGAATATTCAATTAGCACAGATCGCTTTTGGAGAAAAAATAGAAGCCCAAATGCCGATGGTTCCTATGGTACAGATTTAAATAGAAATTATTCGTATAAATGGGATTTAAATACGTATACTGATGCTGATAGTGACACCTACAAGGGCTCTTCTGCTCTTTCAGAAAATGAAACCAAAGCTTTATCTGATTTTATGGCAGAAATAGATATTCAAGCATCTGTTGATATTCACTCATATGGTCAATACGTTTTCTATCCCTGGGCTTATTCTGATGCTTTACCCCAAGACAGCAAAGCTTATATTAATTTAACTGACAGTATAACTGAAAACATTGGATATGTTTATGATACAATATATCAAAATATTCAACCCTCTTCTATATACCCAACAACAAATGGGCAACTGGCTGGTAGCCTTATAGATTATGCATATTTTACTTACTCTGTTCCCAGTATAACCATTGAAACAAGACCTTTAGCTGGTGATTTATCTGGCTTTGAATTATCAATCTCAGAGATCAATGACACTTATAATGAATTAGAATTTTTATTTTATTCAATGGCTAATATCGCTAAAAATCAAAATTTTCCTGATTATTACGATACTGAAGAAAGCGCTGAAACTTCAGGATGTGGAGAATAATATGAAAAATTCCTTTATGAAACTATCCCTGGGTGATACCATTGGTCTTGTAGCAACAGCCTCAAAATTTGATGTTAAAGCCTTTGAACAAGCCAAAAGAAAATTAATTGACCTTGGTTTTAAAATTAAACACACTAAGTCAATTTATCTTAATGATGAAGGATTCGCTGGAAACCCTAAAAAACGGGCAAATGATCTAAATAAAATGTTTGCAGATCCTAAAGTTAAAGCTGTTTTTTGCATTAGAGGAGGATTTGGAAGCCAACACATAATACCATTTTTAAATACAAAACTAATTAAAGAAAACCCAAAAATATTTCTTGGATTTTCTGATATTACAGTGCTTCACCTTTACCTGGAAAAAGCTTGCAACTTAGCATGTTTTCACGGCCCATCAATAATTGCAGCTTTTCAGAATCAAAAATTAGAAAAACAATATATAAAAGATATAAATGATCTTTTTATTAAAACTGATACGCCCTATTCCATTACCTTTCCAAAAGGCAAATATAAAGATAAAAAGATAATTAAAGCTAAAGTAACAGGTGGAAATTTGAGCCTATTAATAACTTCAATTGGTACAGTTTATGAATTTAATGCTAAAAATAAAATTCTTTTTATAGAAGATGTTAATGAAAAAATGTATAAAATTGACAGAATGCTTTCGCACCTTTATTATGCAAAAAAATTTAATGGAATCAAGGCTTTGATTTTTGGTCAAATGTGCAAGAAATCAAGGGAGTTAAAATACAAAAAAAATATTGAAAAATGTCTAAAAAGATTGTGGCAAAATAATAAGATACCATTTCCAATAATTTATTCCTTTCCAAGTGGACATTATGATTCAAATAGAATAATTCCTCTTGAAAGAACATGTGAAATAAATATTAAAGAAGGATTAGCAAAATTTATTTAAAAAGGCTATTTTCATAAATTGACAATAAAAGTTGATTTATATATAAATAATAAATTCAATTTTAAAGACCAAGATTTGTAGAAGGTAAAAAGTTGTCTAAAAACATAAAATTAAATTCTGGTTTTTCTTTTAACATAAAACAAGTAGCTCTTTTTGCGATTTTAATAAGCGCAATTGGAGTCTTAGCAGCTGTTTTAGCTTTTCTAGTCGGGTTTGAACTGTTTTCAGTGGAGGAAACTAGAAATACTCCATACGTAACTTCACAAAAAGAAGAAATAAAAGAAGTTAAAACGGTTGAAACTAAAGACCTTGAGGTAATTTCTCCTAAAGAACTAATACAAGAATTAAAAGAAAGAAATGAAGTTGACTATACTTTTTATGAAAAGTTAAAAAAAGTAAAAAATGAAGATCGAGAAAAAAGTCTTGAGCATAGAATTAATAATTCAGAAAAAGAAGAACCTCTTGCAATAGAAAAAGATACACAAAGCAAGCCAGACTTAGACAATTCAGAGCAACAAGCTATAAAAGAAGATACAAGCAAATTCTCGGGCAAAGGTTTTACTATTCAGGTTAATTCGTTTAAAGATAAAAACCAGGCAGATAAAGCTGTATCAAAATTAAAAGAAAAAGGTTATACTGCTTATATAATGAAAAAATATATCGATGAAAGTGGCCTTTGGTATAGGGTTCGGGTTGGTCAATTTGTCACAAGAGAAGAAGCTGAAAAATATGCAGCCTTATTGAAAAATAGCGAGAATTTACAGCCTTATGTTACGAGCTCTGATCAATAATTGGTATTCAGTATTCAGTATTTGGTATTCAGTGTTGAGAATTGATTATTGATTATTGATTATTGATTATTGATTATTTTTAAACCCGTTTAATTGTCAATAAAACTACGCTAATTGGAGAAAAAACGCTTTGCTAATATACGGTTTAAATCCTGTTAATGATGCAATTTCTTTTGTTCCTGAAAAAATAAAAGCCATTTTTTGTACTGAAAAAACTCTTAATAAAATCAACTATAAAAGATCAAAAATTCAAATAGTAGATCCAGCATATTTTCAAAAGCACTTTAAAGAGCAAACACATCAATTTATTGCAGCTGAAGTTGTTTTTGAATATAAGGATTTGAACTTTTTAAAAAAACTAATTTCAAATCAGAAAAAATCTTCAACAATATTAGTCCTTGACCACATCCAAGATCCTCAAAATTTTGGTGCTATAATTAGATCAGCTAAAGCTTTTGCAGTTGATTGTATAGTTATTCCAAATAAAAGAACAAGTTTAGTTAACTCAACAGTTGTAAAAGCTTCTTCAGGAATGGCCTTGCTGCTTCCCATTGTTCAAGTAGCCAATTTATCAAATTGTCTTGAATTACTTAAAAAAGAAAACTTCTGGACCTATGGCTTAGCAATGAAAGGCGAAAAATTAAGTACTAAAAGCAAGTTTGATAAAAAAACCTGTTTAGTGGCTGGATCAGAAGGTTTGGGTATTTCATCATTAATTGAAAAAAATTGTGACTTTTTAATTTCAATTCCCATGGAAGCAAAGGTTGAATCTCTAAATGTCTCTGTAAGTGTTGGAATTTTATTGAATAAAATATATTTAGAGCAATTTTAGCTTGCTTTAACAAATTAATTGTGCTAATATGCTATGCGTTATAATAAATGTAAAAGAGGTCATAACCCATGAAAGTTGAAAAGATATTTGTTATTGCTATTTTTGTAATTTTAACAGTTTTTTTATCTTCAAATCTAATATTTGCTCAAGATGAAGAACTAAAAATCCCTAATGATGAAGTAAAAGTTTCAACGGAACCTGCTAAGGCTTATGAAGAACCATGTCCGAATAATGGTGAAGATGAAGAAGAGTGTATTGATACAATTGAAGAAACAACTCAAGTAGCTAGTACCATGCCAAGATATGTATATGTTAATGAAAGATCACCATGGGCTGCTCTTGGTTTTTCAGCAGCAGCTGGATTTGGAATTGGCAATTTCTATGCAGCTAATAAAAGAGATGGTTTTATTCACCTTTTCTTTGAATCAGTTGGATGGGGCTTATTTATTGCTGGTTGGTTTATAACAGATGATGATAATGATGGCTTTATGGAAAGAAGTGAAATAAAAAGCGATGCACTTGATACAACTGAAGCAACCCTTTTATTAACAGGAATGGGTCTGATTGTTGGCTCAAGAGTATTTGGATCAATTACTTCTGTTTACACAGTTAATAAATATAATGAAGATTTAAGAAGAAAATTTAGATATGATGATATGCAATCATCACTTTTATCAATCCGCCCTGTATTGGCAATGGCAGGCAAAGAAACTGGTTTTGTAGGAGTAACAGGAAGGTTTTAATTTTTGAAACTGAATTCAAAGTTTTATTCCATCCTCGCGGTCATCATTGTTATTAGCATCTTAGTGCTTCTAAGCATTGTTTTAAAACCAAATAAAGAATTTCTTTTATTTAAATGCGATAAATCCCTTGTGTCATCTCTAATAGAAAAAATCGATTCTCAAGATATCAATAATAAAATTATAAAAATAAAAATCGATTCTGATAATCCCAATAGAACTGAAAAAATAAAAGAGTTTCTTGAAAGTGAATCAAGTAGAGAAATCCAATATGTTTCTTCCTCTTATGACATTGAAATAATCATACAAACAAAAGACAATTATTCTCAAATTACTTATATTTCAAACAATGAAAAAACCCAACTTGAAAAACATATACCCTCTTGGTGGTCTATTTTACCCCCAATTTTTGTAGTTTTATTTTCAATTGTAACAAGATTCTTGCTTCCATCATTATTGCTTGGAATATTTGGTGGAGCTTTAATTGAATTTATTATTATAAGAGATATCCCAATTCACAAAGTCTTTTCAGCATATTTTGCCTCAGCAATTTTTGAAGAATTTAAATTTTCCATTTTAATTTTTACAGTTTCCTTAATTGCAACCGTTGCCATTGTTACCAAAAACGGGGGAATTCAAGGAATATTAAACATTATTTCTAAATATATGAAAAAAGCTAGATCAACAAGAATTGCAACTTCTTTAATGGGCCTATTAATCTTTTTTGATGATTATTCTAATACTATGATTATTGGAACAACAATAAGACCGATTTCTGATAAAATGAAAATTTCCAGAGAAAAGTTAGCCTATTTAGTTGATTCAACCTCAGCTCCAGTTGCAGGCTTAGCAATAATTAGCACTTGGATTGGTTTTGAAATTGGGCTCTTTCAAGATATTTTAGTAAAGATGGGAATTGAAAATATCGGCGGATATCAGGCTTTTTTTCAAGCACTTCCCTTTAGGTTTTATTGTATATTTACTATCTTTTTTGTCTTTTTAACTTCCATTACAAGCAGAGATTTTGGCCCAATGCTTAAAGCAGAACAAAGAGCAATGGAAACTGGAAAGCTTTATAAAGATGGCGCGAAACTCCTAACATCAAAAGAATTTACAAACATTAAAGCAGATCTTGAAAAACCACAAAGGGCTTATAATGCCCTTGTACCAATACTAACAATAATTTTTTCAACTGCAATTGGAATCATGCTAGATGGAAATATTATTAATTTAATAAAAGAATCAGGTTTTTCATTTAGCGCAATTTCCAACTCATTTATGGCATCTGAAAACTCTGTTCAAATATTAGCTATTTCTTCTGTATTTGGTTTATTTTTATCGATAGCCTTGACCCTTATCCAAAAAATTGTCGGCTTTAAAGACACTTTTATTACTATTGGAATTGGCCTTAAAGCCATGTATTTGGCTTTTGTAATATTAATTTTAGCCTGGACCTTAGCTGCACTCTGTGAATCGATTGGAACAGCTGAATATCTTGTTTCTATCTTTATAGGTAAAATTCCAGCTGTTTTAATAACTATAATCATATTTTTATCTTCAGCTTTTATTGCTTTAAGTACTGGCTCCTCATGGAACACCATGGCTCTAATGATCCCAATTTCTGTTCCACTAGCTTATAGCATGGGAGGAATGGATCTTATATTTATTTCAATGGCAGCAGTTCTTGATGGCTCAATATTTGGCGATCATTGCAGCCCCATATCAGACACAACGATACTTTCATCAATTTCGAGTTCTTCTGATCATGTTGACCATGTAAGAACGCAAATTCCTTATGCAACTATTTGTATGGTAGTTGCAATTTTTCCAGGATATTTACTTTCGTATTATCATGTTCCTTCAATATTATTGTATTTAATGGGATTTGGGATTTTGACTGGGTTTTTGTTTTTGTTTGGGAAGAAGCATGAGTAGAATAAAATTCAAAATTCAAAATTCAAAATTAAAGATTGAAGATTAAATATTAAGATTAAGAGTTAAGAGTTAAAGAATGAAGAAATCAGAAATAAAAGAAAAGATTGTTATAATTTTAGGGCCTACTGCATCTGGCAAGACTGATCTTGCTTTAAAGCTGGCTCAAAAATATAATGGGGAAATAATAAACGCTGATTCTATGCAGGTCTATAGACATCTTAACATAGGAACAGCTAAGCCAAGTGAAGAAGAGCTTCAGGCAATTAAGCATCATCTGATTAATATTCTCAATCCTGATGAAGTATTTACAGCTCAAAATTTTGCGGATTATGCAGATAAAGCTATTACTGAAATAATATCAAAAGGCAAAAGGCCTTTTATCGTTGGTGGAACAGCCTTTTATATTAAAGCCCTGCTCTTTGGTTTATGTAAAATTGATTTTGATGAAGATAAGTTAAAACCATTTAGGCAAAAGCTTAATAAAATGCGAGTAAGGTTTCCTAATTCATTTTTTAAAAAATGGGCAAAAAGAATTGATAATAAGCTGGCTTCCAAGATTGAAGAAAATGATTTTTATAGGCTTTCCAGAATTATTGAAATCTTTTATTTAACAAAAAAACCTTTATCTTACTTTCACGAAGATCATAAATTTGCAGAAGCTCGATATAATTTTCTTAAAATTGGCCTTTGTTTACCAAGAAATTTACTTTATAGAAGAATTAATCAAAGAGTGAGCCAAATGATTGAAGATGGAATGGTAGAAGAAGTAAGCTCTACTCTTGAATTGGGATATTCTGGTAAAATTAGATCTCTCAATACATTGGGCTACAAATGGATAATGAAATATCTTGAAGATGAGCTTAGTCTAGAAAAAGCTATTGAATTAACGAGACGTGATACAAGGCATTTTGCAAAAAGGCAAATGACTTGGTTTAAAAAAGAAAAAGATATTATCTGGTTTGATCCATATGATGAACAAGAATTACTAGAAGAAAAAATCAATTTATTTCTTTAATTTATAAAAATATTTAAAGTTAATGTTAAAATTCGATTAAAGTCTCAGATTTCTGATACATCATTTATAGATTTCTGTGATTTCCAATAATGTTCAAAGCCAAAACCATACATAAGTTCATGTTATTACTACCCATTGCATTTTGGCATACAAATTGCATTAATTATAAATTACAATAAGTCGGAAAATACCTCTAAAAGTTGTAGGGCAAATATTTTTGATGGGTTTTTTAAGAACTTGAAGAAATGGACAAAGACTCATCAACAATTATTTGCCCTTTATTTTTTTCTATAATCCATTTTAATATAATTTTAGTTAATTTGCAATAGATGATAATTCTTCAGAACTTTTCGCAAGCTTCAAAGGTTTGTGAGAATCAAGAAGTTTTAGATAATTAGATTTTGATTTTCTGAAGTCACTTATATAGTTTTTTGAAATGGGTTCAGCTGAGTGAAACCTCATGGTTAAAAAATCAACATATTTCCCATTTTTATAGAAAGCTAAATGGCAGTGAGGCCCTGTTGATCTTCCTGTTGAGCCAACATATCCAATAATTTGTCCCTGTTTTACTTTAACTCCACTTCTAATACCTTTACCATATCTGCTTAAATGGCAATAAGCTGAAGAATATGTGCTATTATGACGGATTTTAACCATCTTGCCATTAGCACCCTTCCAATCTGCATATACAACTGTTCCTGAGCCAACAGCTTTTACAGGAGTTCCAGTAGCAGCAGCAAAATCAACGCCATAATGTGGTTTCCAAACCTTTAAAACTGGATGAAAACGAGCCTTTGAAAATCTAGATGAAACTCTTGAAAAAGGAACAGGTGACCTGATAAACATTTTCCTCAATGACTGTCCATTTTCGTTATAATATCCACCTGCAAATGACTTGTTATCGTAATAATACGCTTCATAAAGCTTTTGCTGATTCATAAATTGAGCTGCTAATATTCTTCCATATTTTTCAGCACCATTTTCATATACTCTTTTCTGTACTAATAGCCTAAATGAATCCCCTTTTCTAAGTTCCTTGTTAAAGGAAATATCATAGGCAAAAATATCAGCCAATTGCCCTACTAAGGAATAATCCATGTTAATGTTGCTGGCAGTACTATAAAGGTTATCCATGATTGTGGATTCAAAAACCTCATAATCCTCTTTATATTCAAGAGTTTTTAATGTCGAATCAATCATACTATCTGAAATATTTACCACAAGATATTTATCAAAATCGATTTCATATTTGAGATATGTTAATTTTTTATCTAAGGCAAAGCCTAGATATAATTGATGCCCTGGTATTATTTTCTTCAAATCATATAATTTCCGAGTTGATTTTAAAATTGTAGCGATTTTTTCTGGGTTCTGATTAAATGAAGATAATACACCATATAAACTATCATTCTTTTGCAGGATATAAATAAATTCACTTGTAAAATTTTTAAGATCTAAATCCTTTTGAGATACATATAGTTTTTTATGGGATTGACCATTATCAATAATCAGCTTAGATAAAGCAAATTCACAAGTTTGGGCTCCTAAATTTTCCATAAGAATTTTTTCATCGTATCCCTGATAAATAAGCTTATAAAAAGATTCCATGGAAAAATTAATATAAAAAAAGCCTGAAAGTGCCAGTATTAAGGAAATAAATAATGTTGGTTTATAAATTTTATAAAAAACATTCCAATTTAGTTTAAATCTAAGCTTAAATCTATGTTTCTTCTTCCTATTAATAACATTACTTGGTTTAAATGAGGTATATTGCTTCTTTTGGCTCATAGCATAAAGTTTATAAATATTTTATTCAATTTACAAGAATA
>JBDREC010000063.1:0-13474 GCA_043820105.1 Pseudomonadota bacterium | reverse complement strand
CATGAACATAACTTTTGCAAAGCACATATTGAGGATGATGAGTACATCCTCCTCAATATGTGCTTTATGTTGTAGTTTTTATATTTTTTGTGGCAATTGAACCTTTATACTTGAATATTATCCCAGAAAGTTCCTACGGATAAGACAATTATGCTGTAAGTGAAATCAGTGAAGCAACAGCAATTATTAACTCAGAATCAAGCTTTGAAGTAATAGCAAAATTTTATAATAGAGATCTTCTGCAAAGCCTATATGTACAACAAAGCTCTTTAGAAAATTTGATAGCTAATATTAACTTAGATCTTTTTGACATTAATTCAAACATAGATAATTTAGGAATTCAAATCTCAAACCTAAACAATCCAATCTCAACTATTACTGTAGAGATAAATGACTATACAAATAATGTTAACAATCTTCAAACTCAGATAGATCAGATAAATTCAAACATCAACATTTTAACAACTGAACTTGATGCAGTAAACCTTTCAAACAGTGACTATCAGTTACAACTAGATGGATTGAATGATGTGCTTGGAACCCTACAAAATGATATTAATCTATATGATACAGAAATTATTAACATAGGTTTATTAATTGATGAGCAAGACTTAATTATCAACAATACAGATTCTGATATAAATTACTACACGACTTTAATAGATACAAAAACCAATGAAATTGTTTCTTTAAATTCAGAAATTGAAGGTTTAAGCACATCAATCACTAATACTGGAAATGAAATTGAAGCTCTAAGCCTTACAATAGACACGCACACCAATACAATTACAACAAAAACAGCTGAAATTGAAACCTTAAACATTAATATTGCGAATAATGAAGCTTCACTAAGTCTTAAAAACAATATAATTTCACAAGCTACAATTGATAAGAATGCTTATAGCTCTCAAATCACTTCATATTCAAGTGCTATTAATGCAGCTAACTCACAAATGACATCTAGTGCAAGTGAAATGAATATAGCCAATAATAATATTACTCAATATACAAGTGATCTAACAAGTGCTGAAAGTGAACTAGATGCCGCTAGCTTAGCTGTAAACAATGCTACTAATGTTAAAACTCAATATGAAACAGATCTTGCAAGTGCTAACACAAGTTTAAATGCAGCTCAGTCCGCTTATGATATTGCTCAAACAAATTATGACTCTGCTCAAGCTGATCTTAACTTAAGTCTAAGCCAATATAATAGTGCATTATCAACTTATAATTCTGTTGTCCCTAGCTCTTTATTTGTAAAAGGATCTCCTAGTTTTAGTGCAATCACTCCAGCCCAAGCTCTGGCAGCACTCGAAAGCGCTGAAGCTATCCTTAGTTCAAAACAAAGCACATATAATTTAGCAAACACAACACTTTATAATACAACAAGATCATTAAATACAGCCATAGCTCAGGTAACAACAATTCAGACAAACTTAGAAAATGCTACTGATACTTTTAACAATGCTCAAAGCACATTAACAACAATTCAAGCAAGTGTTATCTCAATTGAAAATTTACTTGCAAATGCTCAAAACGATTTAAATTCAGCTCAAGATAATTATAACCTAGCAGCTCAAAACAAAACAAGCGCTCAAGCATCACTAACAAGTGTTCAATCATCATATGATACTGCTTCAGCTCTTTATAGCACATCTGTAAGTGATAGGAATGCACTTCAAACAACAATAAGTAATTTAAATAATTCTAAAACCGAAAAACAATCAGATCTTGATGAAGCTCAAAATTTAAAAAGTCTAGCAATCTCTCAAAGAAGCTCTTTAGAATCCTCACTTGAAACACTTGAATCAAATCGTACAAATAATCTCACAGAATTAAGTGACAAGGAAAGCACAAGAGCAAACTATGAAACCCAAAGGTCAGCAGCACAAGATGAAAAAAGTTTAGCAAATTCCACAAAATCAAGCCATGAGACATCACTATCTCTTGCTCAAATAAATAAAGCGAACGCTCAATCTGATTATAATACAGCCCAAGAAAACTACAATGCAGCTATAGCCTCAAGAACCCTATCGCAAACTGAAATCACGAATAAACAGAGTGAAATATCTACACTAAATACTACCTTAAGTGCTAGAAACTCAGAAATTAGCACAGCAAACGCAGCCTTAACACAAAGACAAAACCAACTTTCTTCATATGAAGCAAGCTTAGCAACATTGCAAGGTCAGTTGAATAGTGTAAATAACCAATTAGGACAAAAACAAAGTGAACTAGCTCAGGCTCAAAGTGATTTGGAAGAAGTTAGTGCACAAATAGCTATTTTAGAATTATAAATTTTAAACAATTCCCATAATTAAAAATATATTAATTCCTGGTTTTGAAAAAAAGAATTCCACATTGTCCATGTAACATTTTGTTATATAAGGCTCAATCGACCATAGCATGTCTGGCACAATTATTGAAACAAAAACAATTTAATTAGCAAAGTATATTCAAGGAGGAGCATCTATTGAGATTTTCAGTGAAATCAATTTACTTTGCGGCCTTAAATATACTAATTATATTACTGGCTATTGGAGAAATTTATCCTAGCGCAATACATCAGATGTGCAGTCTATGCAGAAATAATGGCTCTATAAATGATCCATGCTGTTTTAAAGCCATTTCCGATTCCGGGTATTATCCTCCTGCTTTTGATTATGATCAGATTTGTGTTGATGAACTTTATTTTGAACTTAGAGGAGTTGAATCAGTGGATGATGCTGTTTTGGCAGTTTGCAATGATCCTGAAATAAAAGCAAAAGTAGAATATTATAATAAAACAGCTAGCAGATCTGAGAAAAGTGCCGCATTAAAATCCTATAAAAATGATCTTAAAACGTATCTAGAGGGACATGTACTAAAAGAAGGGAAGAATCAGGGTTTTTCGGGCACAGAACTGCAATCTTATGTAGATGAAAATCTGGAACTCGATAGCAGCAGGTCCACATATGTGTATATGCTGAATGATACAATAGCGGCCAATTTTTTTAAAGACTCCTTAAACAGACAAAAACACGCAGCATCTTTTTGCAGATTAAAACAAAGCAATGTAATAGCTGAAGATGTTATCTCACCTGAAATGAAAAAGATCTATTTAAAGGCCTCAACTATTGCAGCCTTTTTACCATATGGTGCGGGGGTAACCATTGCTGCTGATCTGACTTATTTAACTACAGCCCTTGAAAGAACCTATGATGAATATAAAACCACTAAAAGGCTAGCTGAAACCGGTCTTGCCACTGGGGCTGATGTAAGAAGAAAAAAAGAAAACATGATTAAGAAGACCTGGGATATAGCTTCCTACATGGTCTTACAGGCTTTAGGCATGGGAGTTGGAAAAGCATATTCAGCAGGTAAACCGGTCGTCAAAAATGGAGTCTTACATTTTGGAGACAAGGCTTTTAAAAAACTATCCCAAAGGCAGCAGGCCCTAGTCCAAAGAGTTTTAACAAAAGCTCAGGAAAAAATCAGCTTAATCATTGGTCCAACCTATACATCTATAGTGGATTTCACCGCTGAAAATACAATAGACTATCAAACAAAAGATTATGTTAAAGATAAATTAAAGTAAAACATGGCGTCCAACTTCTGATCAAAAATATGCCACCCACTTTAACTCCCACTTTTGAAAAAAAGACTGCCTCTTTCAACTCAGTATCATATTGATTTATTACATATTTATCCATTTTCAACCTATGGCATGGAATTTGAATATAATCCTTGAAAATGAAAAAATAGTTTCAAATCAAGGAGAAATTATGTTTATCAGAAAATCTAATTCTATTAGTATAATATTATTTTGTGTTCTAATTTATATTCTGATTCCATTTAACACCTTATATTCAAAAAATTTCACAACTATAAGTGATGAGCTACAACTAAAGGCAAGAACTCTTGGTTTGGATGAATCAAGAATCACAAGAGATCTTGAATCAATTCAATATTATGAAAAACGATATGAAAAAGTTAGGAATCGCCTGGAAAAAACAAATAAGTGGGATTTCACTAAAAAGGCATATTTTTCTATTCACAGAACAACACACAAAGAAACACTTTCTAAGATAATCATGGAAATAGATAATTCAGATGAAGCAAGTTTTTTTGAAAATGTTGATAGAGCACAATCCTGGTTTACTGGCTTAACAAGTAACATAGAAGAACTTTCTCCAGAGTGGATTACTGCTAGTAACGCAGATGAATTAATTGATAAGTATGTTGAAACTCAGGAAATTCAAAAAGAAGCAATTCAAGCAATCGAAGAATCCAAACAAAAAAACCTTGAAACTGCACAAAGGTTAAAAACTAGACACAAACAAGAAGGCAGAGTTTTATTTGCAAGCTACTATCAAGGAGTTCAAGAATATATAAGTGGAGACTACTATGCTTCTTACAAATCATTAAAAAAAGCAAAAGGCTATTTGAATGACGGTGAAGAAAATGAATTCGCGGAATTTTTAAATGAACAAATCGCTGGTCTTGAAACATATTTTTTAGAAAAAACAAGGGAAAGCTTAAATCTTGTATTATCAAGCCTGATAAAAATGGATTATATCGAATCAAATTTTGCATCAGATGGTTATGATATTGAAGCTATAAATAGAAAAAGAGCCCTAAATGAGGTGGCTTATGATTTAAACTCAGATCGTGATGAATTAAAAACTTTATTTGGCAGCGTATCAGATGATGAAACTCCAATAGCTATAAAAAGAGTAATTCATGCTATTGATTATTCTAAGAAAGATCCAGATGCTTATAGAGATATGATGAAATTTTTTGATAAAAATCACACTGATATTAATTTAGAAAATGTTGCCTGGAGTACAATAAACAAAGAAAAAGGTGTTGCAGGGGAAGCCGTATTAAAAGCAGTAAAATATAGATTTGGAAGACTCAAAGAAGTTGATAGCTCATTTTCAAAGCTTGATAGATTAGCCCAAAGATTTTCAATTGGATCTTTGCAAGCTGGTTTAATGATATTAAAAGAAATCCTAAATCCATTATTAATAGAGGCTGAATTAAGATTGGATTATGAAAAAAGAAATGAAATATATTTAGACTCACACTATAAGGCAAAAAAGAATTTAATAAGGCAAAAATCAATTTTTTCAAGTGATGAAGAGTTTAATGCTCATGTTGAAGCAATGGCGCAAGACCTTTATTCAAACGAAATCTTTTCAATAACAGCAAAAGACCTTAAAGTTCCAGACAACATAAAAAATACAATTCTACTTTCAAAAACCAATCTGCAAACAGCTGTACATTTAGCTGGCCTTGTAAAAGGACTTAAAATTTTTCAAACTGTTTCAAAGTTCACAAAGGATATTGCAATTGAAGCAGTATTATTTTACTGCGGTGCTGTTGTAGCAAAAGCAGGAGTGAGCATTGTATTAAAAGCACATAAAGCAGCAAAAGTAGCACAACTTGGAACAACCGTTGCAAGACAATCTTTATTAAGAACAACAGCTATAAAAGGCTTTGGAAGAACCTTATTATTTACGGCATTTTTTACTGCCTTTAAAGCACCTGTAGATGGCATGATTCATGAAAAATCTTTTTTACAGATGATAACAAGTTTACCAAAAGAATATTTAAGATATTTTGAAATGTTCATTATAGCTGGAGCTATTGGCTTTGGCTTTAATAATACTGTTGGGAAAATGATGCACACGTCTTCATTTTTTTCTAATGGTTCAAACCTTGTAATAAGAGAAACAGCAGTTAAAACAGCCGGAAAATGGGCATTGCAAAGACAAGTTGTAAATGAGTTAACAAGAATGTCAAAATTTCTAAAAATGAATCTTGAAATTGGATCTCAGGCACTTGGTTTTACACTATATGATGAATTAAAAGAAGGCATCCTGCATGGAGATACTAGTTTTAAAGGTTTTTGGAATGAATTATTAATGAATTTCGTTAGCTTTTATGCCCTTCATATGGGAACAGCTACAATGAGAAAAATGATGGAACCACCTGTAAGCGAGGCAAGAATGTACAGGGAATCATCAGAACAAAGACAGGATAGAATGATTGAAGATTCCTCACTTGAAGCCAAGACGTATTATGATAGACGTGATGGCAAGGTTTATTTTACAGAAGAATTTAGAAAATTGCCTGATCAAGAAAAACTTGAAATATTTGATCATGAACAAAAACATGCATTTTTTGAATCCCTTCCTCTTGCTAGACAAAAATCATTGCTAGCAGTTTTTAAAAAATCTGGACAATGGGAACAAATTGAAGCCATTGTACGGGAAATGAAACCAGAAATCCATAAAGCTGATGAGTTAAGTGTTTTAAGTGAAGCACTTGCTATACATGAAGAATTAAAGACCAAACAGAGTCATTATAAAACCCTAACAGAAAGTGAAGCTAGATTGCTTGAAAGCACTACAAGCATACTAAAAAGTGATAGGATTGCTTTTTGGTTAGATGGTCAATATGAAGAAAGAGGAGCCTTAAGCCCAGCAAAAGAAGATAGTAGATCAGACAAAGAACGCTTAAGAAAAGATACATTATCCATAAAACCAACGAGAAAAAGCACCCTAGGAGACGGTGTTCTTACTCTTGTCCCTGAAGCTTTTATAAAATCAGATCTAAGCACAACTCATGTAAAAGGTGAATTATCTAAGCACATGGATAAACAAACAGATAAATTACAATTCAATAGAGAGTTATTTGCAGATTCTCAAGAAGTTGTTGATTTTGCAATGCGATGGCTCCCTGAGACAATTCAATATGATAGTCATGGAAGAGCAGAAATCACACTTGAAGTTCAATTGCCTGTGGGAATAGTTATAGGTAAATCTAAAGTTGTATCTTTAGAGAGCATTCAAAGAAATTTTCCAGATGCAGTTTTAGTGGTTGAACCATTGCAAGCAGGAGGGAGAAGAGCAGAAGTTGAAGGAGTAGAAGGAACATGGTATCCTGAAATGAAGTTAAATGAAAGAACTGGGCAATGGGAAGTAATCAGAAATGACCAAGGCTTACCTGCAAACCCAGATTTCCGATTTGAACCAGATGCTCAAGTTGCCTATGTAGATGCTCATTCTTTTCAAAAAGCTTGTGAGACAAACAAAGTGACCATAATTATTGAAAAAAACTCTGCAACAGGAAAACCAGAAGTTGAGGCAATATTCCCAGGAAACAATGCACCAAACTTTCCAGTTATCGTGGACCATGGAATCACAAAAATAGATACCGTTAAAGCTGATTCCCCAGAAACTCTATTCTGGAATGACCATGTTTTTGTGAAAAATAAAGATCAAGCAAGACCTAATAGACTTTATTCAGGAAATATTTTTGTAAGACTAATTGATCGAATTGCTCCGAGATATCGGGCAATAACACCAAAAAAAATCAAAGGTTTAAAGGTCGGACAATATTATGATCTTGATAAAGATTTAAAAGTAACAAGAAAAAATCCAGCATATGGACTCAGACAAACTGAAACTGGCTTAAGAATAAAATGCATCACACAATCAGCAGTTATAATCCAAGCCAATGGCAAAAAAATATTTCTTGCAATTGGACAAGAAAAAGCTCTTTCCCAAGGAGATAGAGTATATAGATCAGAAAGTGATATTGGATCAATAAAATACTTCAGAGTTTCGTTTTTTGAGCCACCTTTTGAAGGTGCAACAAATCCTTCAATATTAATAAAAAATCTCAAACCCGGTGAATCTCTTTATTTTACCAATGACTCAAACCTGAACCTCATTCCACTTGATAAAAGCAAAGGCTATGATCATTCAGCCAGTATTATGGTAAAGAGAAGTGATTCTGGTGAAATTTTTGTCCTAAATCTAACTCAAACACCTCTGGCAATTATTACAGCAAGAGGAGATTTAAGAACTATAAAAAAGGGTGACCCTGCTTTTCATCTAAAAGATGGTGATAGTATTGGCCTATTTCAAAGGAATGTTGATGGCCAAATATATGAAAGAAGAGTTAAAATTGCAGATCCAAGCCAAAGCAACAAGCCAGCAAAAAATGCTGCAGAAGCAATTGAAGATAGTCTTGGTTCTTTTGGAATAAAAGTAACTGCTGCCTTTGGTGAGTTCGTTCAAGGAACTAATAATGGAAAAATTCAAAGTTTTGCTGTATCAGATATCGCCAGACCTAAAAAACCTGGTCCCAATGAAGATGGTTTAGGTATATTTAAGTTAAGAAGAAAAGATGCTCAAAGCTCTGATTACTATATTCTATCAATTGATGGAATGGGAGGTGGAGGAAGTGGTGACAGAGCGATGAAAATCGCCCTTGATCTTATACCAAAAAGAATACTGGAAGAATCAAAAAATCCAGAAGGTTTTAATAACGCATCAATTACTAGAGTATTTAAGTCTGTAATAGAAGTATACAACAATTTGTCAAACAAAGGAGAAATAGGGCCAAGTTCAGGTGTCTGTTTAACTTTAGTTAGAATTTATGAAAAAACACCCGGTCAATTTGTGGCTGAAATTTTCTGGTTTGGTGACTCAAAAACCGTTATTGCTCAAGATGGTATTAAAATATACGAAACAAAAGACCACTCCTTGCTTAATGGTTTTAGAGATCAAGGTGATGAAATTACGCCAGAATTAGAAAGAATGTGGGGACACATTGTTTCTCGTGCTTTAAAACCCAATGCAGCTGCTGATAGTTTTGGTTTTCATGAAATTAATTTACTACAAGGCACTCGCATCATCCAAGCTTCAGATGGCTTATGGGATTTTGTAAAACCAGAAGAAGCAGCTAGAATTATCAAAGATGCAAGAACTCCCGAAGAAGCAACAAATCTATTAAGAGATGAAGCCCTAAGAAGAATGGATATTGACGGTCATGGTGACAACTTAAACATTGCAGTTACATTTATTAATTAAAACGTAAAACATGGTGTCCAACTTCTGATCAAAAATATGCCACCCACTTTAAATTCCTGTTTTTGAAAAAAAGACTTCATCTAAAAACACCATAAGACACTATAATATCACAGTTTTTTAACATTGCCCTTTTTGGCATAAGATTTGCGATATAAGATTTCATACTTTGCTTATAAAAAAAGACTTTTTTTATAAGGATAAAAGGTTGAAAAGCACAATTATAACAAGGTCGATTATTTATTTAAGTTAATTTAAAAAGGTTATTTAAAGGAGGAGAAAATGAAAAAGAGAGGTTTAACAGTTTTATTAATGGTGGTCTTTGCATTAACATCAGTATTCACAACAAATACTGTGGCAGATGAAGCAGAAACTGCTCAAGCTATTGAGGAAATGATAGCTTCAGCCCAGACTAAATCAGGTGTAACTTTTACAGAAGCTCAAAAACAAGAACTAAGAGAGCTTCCAGATCAAGTTTTAGCTACAGTTGATAATCCAAAAGAATTATCTGAGCAACAAATCAGAACTAAGATAAACGATGCTGCCACAAAATGGGTATTAAAAAGCTTCCCATTCTTTTCAAAAGAACAAGGTCAACTAATCGGAATATCAGAATCTATGACAGACCAAATGGTTGCAGTTGCCCAAGATGTAATTACAGATATGCCTGACCCAGAACCAGTTCAAGTTGCTGAAGCTGACGCTGCTACTGCAGAAATTGAAGAAGTGGAATATGGCACTATGACAATTACAGTTAAATCAGAAAAAGATAAACGAAAAGAAAGAAAAGACGCAAGAAAACAAGCTAGAAAAGACAGAAAACAAGCAAGACAAGAAGCTGCAAAAACAGCAAGAGCTTCAAGTAGTGAATCTAGTTTTTATATTGATAGTGTATTAGAAGATGATATATCAGCACAAGAAGAAGATGTTGTTGTAGCAAAAGAAGAAGAAAACGCTCCTGTTGTTTCAGCTAGAGCTTGTACTCCATCAATCATTGAAGACACTGTTGTAGCTGTTGCTGAAGATGCTGCAATCGAAGTTGTAGAACCAACAAAACCTAAAAAGAAATATATTTATCCTTCAGATTGTATAGCAAATCCTTTTATGCAAGATAAGGGCGGATACTGTGGTAGATACATCGCTGATTGCCAAAAAGATCCAAGCAAAAGAATTGGACTTGGAACGTGTAGTGCATTAGAATCAAAGTGTGCTTCAAGTGATGAGTTGGGTTGTGTAATGTATCGCAAAAACCCAATGGAACTTTATTCAAAATCAGATGAAATATATGCAGCCATGGCAGAAAATGGCATACTTCCTGCACCAGAAGCTGCCGTAGCAGAAACCCCAGCTGACAATGAAGCAAGCACAGCTTCAACAGAAGATACTAAAGATGCTAGATTAGAACCTGCTTCATGTGCTTCCAACCCAAGGACAGCAGGTTGCACAGATACCATGCGAGGTTGTTTTTCAGCTCCAACTACTCCTGATCAATGTACAGGATTAAGAGATTCTTGCAAAGCTAATGCCGGACAAGCAGGTTGCCAGGCAATTAAGCAGGAAGCAAAAACAAAATCACAAGAAGAATTTTTGAAACTAAAAGAAGAACATCCTGAACTTGATTTTTCAGATCGAGTGACTATGGTTATGGATGATCCAAAAGCAAAAGCTGGCGCTGAAAGGATGAAAGAATATGGACTTTCTAATGATAAGGAAATGGAATGTTGGATAGTTTCTTGGGAATATGACCAAGACGATAGTACCTGCTCAACCAAATAATAAAATAATATATAGAAATTAAAAAACTCGGTATTGATACTTTTTCAATACCGAGTTTTTTTATGCACAAAAACATCCGATCCCTTTTTTGAAAAAAAGATTGTCTCTACCAAACACACAACCTTTTGTTTTTATTACCCCTTTCACTCAACACAATCCTGGCACGATACTTGAATTATAAATTTAACAATATAAAATAAAATAGCAAAATTTTATTAATCAAGGAGAGAATTATGGAAAAGTTATTTAAACATTCAAAAAGCAGCTTAAAAATTTTACTAATTTCATTGTTTCTACTTCCTTCATTATCACAAGTTGTGACTTCTGAAGAAAGTCCAGATGGGATTGATGCTTCGGGAATCGCTCAACAAGATTCTGAAGAATATAGAGCAAAACAAGAAGAAAGAAAACAAGCTGACATTAGTGATATAGAAGCTAGCAGAATCGGTTTTTCAGATGCCTTAACAGCTGAAGATGTAGCTAGCTTTAGTTCTAATAAAACAGAAACTGATAGCGCAGATTTAGTAGCATTTTTAGCCAGACGCCAAGCACTAATAGATGCAAAAAAAGCAAAAGAAAGTGAAAAGGGAAGTGCTGCTGAAGACTATTTAGCAATAATAGAAGAAGGAACTAGAGGAATCATAGAACAAGAGCAAGAAGAAGATAGACAAAGACAAGCCCAAAGAATGCAACAAGACAGGCAAGACATGGAACTCAGGCGCACTGACAGAACAGAAGCTATTACAATGGCTGAACTTGAAGAACTTAAACAAAATGATCCAAAACCAGGTGTTCCATCTGAATTCTTAGCACGCCATCAACAAATGCTTGCCGAGAGACAGGCTCAACAGGAAATGGCAGAAACAGTACAAGCTGTTGCAGATGGAAGATATGTACCAAAATCAAGTACTAATCCTGGCTATATCACACCAGAAGAACTAGAAGCAAAAAACAGAGAACTTGGTAATCCATTTGCATGTGTTTCAGGAGCTCTATCTGATACTCATAGGTCTTTGTTAGAAATGGCACAAGAATCCTCAACAGGTAGAATGCCAACAGCTGAACAATGCACAGCAAGCTATGACTCATTAAGTTCTGGCAAACGCTCTTTTTGTTTAACAGTTTTTGACTCTTGCGCAAAAGGACAAAAAATTTATTCATGCAGAGATATAGTATCATCATGTATGGTTCACAGAACACATGCTGACAAACAAGGGTGCCTAGAATTTGTTGAAAAAACAGATGCTGGCAGAAAAGTAATTGCTTTAGCAGCCGAATATACAACACTAAATGACACAATTAGCACACAAAGTGATGCTGGAATCAAAAGAAGAGATGAACTTGCACAAATTCTAGTAAATGAACATTTAAACAGTGGATATGTTACTAAAGCACAATATGCTCATCTTTTTGAAACAGGACAAGCAATTTCTGAAAGAGCTCAAAGCATGCTTCCTACTGAATTTCAAAATGACGGATTAGTAGATAACTAATAATATCAAACTTACATCTATTTCATAACAAAAAATTTATAAAAAAACATTCAATATTTTTTAATTGTCATTCATTTCCAATATGCTAAAAGCTTCCATAACTTTATTCAAAATGGAGAAAAAAATGGAAGACTCAAAAAGCTTAGAACTTCTAGAAAAATATTATTTAGATTGTGGTTTTACAACAAGAACCGTTCACGCAGGTGAACACGTTGGTCAGCCGCAGCAAACATCTCATACTGGAGCAATTTACCAAACTTCAACATTTGTTTTTAAAGATGTTCAAGAAGGTGCTGATATTTTTGGTGGTCAAAAGACTGGTTATATGTACACAAGACTTGGAAATCCAACTGTTCTTTTACTTGAAGCAAAAATTAATGCTCTTGAAGGGGCTGAAGTAAAAAAACAAAACCCAGATTTGAGAGTTTCAACCATCGCTTTTTCTTCTGGAATGAGCGCTGTTGCCTCCACCCTACTTGCTTTAGCTAGCCAAGGTGATACAATAATCATCGGTGATGTAATTTATGGTGCAACTGAACATCTGGCTTTCAATGTTTTAAATCGTTATGGAATAAACACTGTTGAAGTAAACACAGCAAACCTTGAAGCTGTTGAAGAAACTGTAAAAAACAATCCAAATGCAAAATGCCTTTTATTTGAAACACCAACAAATCCAATGCTAGTTGTATCTGATATAAAAAAAATATGTGAAATTGTTAAAGCAATTAATCCTGAAATGAAATCATTATCATAATTTGAATTTTTAAAATAATTTTTGTTAAAAGATACATTATCCTTAAAGAAAAAACTTCCAGGTGATCCTATTGGTGATATAATATCAGTTCTAGTAATTATATCAGTTCTTGTAATAATTGTATTTGTATCAAGGCCTTGGAGTATGCTTTGTGTGTCAATATAGCCTGAAGCTGTAAAATTAGGTGTATTTTCAGAATCTGATGATCCATTTTGTCCTGAAGTATCTTGCGTTGTAGAATTGTTGCATCCTATTAGAATTAAAAGGAAAAAAAATGTGATAAAGTGTTGTTTCATGTAATAACTCATACCCATTATATATATTATTATATAATTATATCATATCAGGGATTGTTAAACAAGAGGTAGTTATTTTTTTTTCTGGATGCTTTATGACAATTATTGACTAATGTATATTATATTATTGAAAAAGGAAAAAAACTTATATAAGGATAATGATTTAAAAAATTTTTGGGCTAGGTGGACCACTTTTGCGTCCGATTCGTGGACCAGTTTTCAATCCGATTGGCACATTCCAGGTTCTGGAATATCAATAGTTGATTAAAAGGTTGCTTCAGAACTTATCTT
>JBDREC010000062.1:0-4067 GCA_043820105.1 Pseudomonadota bacterium | reverse complement strand
ATCCGTAGGAACTTTCTGGGATAATATTCAAGTATAAAGGTTCAATTGCCACAAAAAATATAAAAACTACAACATAAAGCACATATTGAGGAGGATGTACTCATCATCCTCAATATGTGCTTTGCAAAAGTTATGTTCATGGAAAAAATAACAGAATTTTCCTGTTTTTTAAACAAACCTCTCCTATTAACAACAATCCAATTTTCAAAACATTGAAACTTCTTCTTGCTGTTCGTAAACATATTCAATTTTATCTGACACTTCATCAAACTTGGGAAACTTGATCTTAGGAGGTGCTCTTTTTGACCAAGGTACAATTGCAGTTGTTTCTTCCTCCTTAAGAATAAACTTTTTAAGTTTCATTTCCTTCCCGCATTTTGGGCAAATTGTCGGAAGCTCTCCATAAATTCTTGCTATTAATGAAGCCCAGCCAATGCTTACTGCTTTATCTTCATCTATTGAAACTAAATCCTCTTTATTTTCAGACTTTGGTAAGGTTCTTTGGACATTTGAAGCGTAAAAGCCACAGTATCTTCTCACATTTTGGTAATGATCAGGTATGTGTGATGTTATTAAACCTATGAAATCAAGTGGTGAAAATGATAATGTAAGTCCATTCTTTGTTTTGTAATATACAATATTATTTTTATATTCAAGCCTGCTTACAGCCAAAGGTGGACGCCCTGCATAGCTTAATCTTGATATAAGTCCTTCTCTGTCATTTAAGTCAAATGGTTCGCTAGCATGTACATGAAATCCAGAGTGCCTCCAAGATAATAAGTTGTTTGCTTGTTTTTCTGTTGCAGCTTCCGATGAACCTTTGTTTGAAGGAAACTTTTTAGATTCAGAAGAATCAAATACTGTAAACGAAAACAATAACCACCAAAACGCATCTTCAAATAATCCAACTCTTGAAATTGCATCAGGATGTGGATTTATTTTTTAATTCCTGCGGTTTCTATTCTCGGACAACCTGTCAATTCCTGACACCTGTTTCCCTTGACTTGGGAATTGTTTTTTCGATAAACACTGATGGAAGTGAATTTACTCCTCTACATGAATTTGCTGGTGGAACTGGGGACGGATCAACCTGTCTCTATTCAAGCCTAACAGGACCATGCCTTTATGGAATGACCTCTCTTGGGGGTGCCTCAAATTTAGGTGTCATTTTTAAGCTGTCAGATTCTGTTCTTTTTGAAAACAATGGAGGAAGCATATTGACTGAGCCCTCAATGTTTGAAAACGAGTCAAGCGAAGCATCCCAAAATGTGCCAATTGAAATTTCAAGCTATGGCTGTGGATTTGTAGCAGCATCCGATAATAAAGAAGTTATTGCCCCATTATTGATTGCCATGATGTTTTTAGCTTTTTTCTTTATCCTCAACTTTAAAAAAAGATAAAAATATACAGTACGAAGGAAATAATATTCAATAAATCAAAACAAATACAAACCAATTTAACTTTATTAGAGATAAATTTTATTGCTCTGACACCTATTCTTTTTAATTGTAAAATATTTAATAATTTAATAAATTAATGACAAAAGTATTAGATAATAAATTTTTAAAATCAGTAATAATTTATTGAGGGATAGTATGAGAAAAATAATTTTAAGTTGTGCTGTTATGTTTTTTGTTATTTTTATGCAAACACAGATTTTTGCAACTACATATATTGTTACAAAAGCAGCTGATACCAATGATGGAACTTGTGACAGTGATTGTTCATTAAGAGAAGCTATTGCAGTTGCTACCTCTGGTGACACAATAAATTTTAATGCATCATACACAATTACACTTTCATCTCAATTAACAATTAATAAAAATCTAACTATAACAGGCTATAGCGATGACCCTGATGACACAATTATTCGAGCACATGAATACCCTGATACCGTGACATGGAGAGTATTTGAAATAACAAGTGGCTACACTGTCGTTTTGGGATATATGACAATTCAAAATGGAAATATTGAAGGCTCTGGCTATCAGTATGGTGGGGGTATTAAAAATGCAGGTACTCTTACTCTTGATCATATAAATTTAACTGGGAATAAGGTTGAAATGACTAGCGGAGACTGGGCTTACGGTGGAGGAGTTTACAGTTCAGGAACTTTAACAATTGTAGATAGTTATATTCATGATAACACAGCATTGTGTACTGTAGGTATAACCAAATGCATAGGCGGAGGCATCTCATTTAATACAAGTTCAGCAACAGCTAGTTTAACAATTAGTAATTCAACAATAAGCGATAATATTTCGAATACATATAATCGCATGGGATCCGGTGGAGGTATTAGTTTTAATAATTCAGCAACAACATGTGCAACTTCTAAAATTTATAATACCACAATTTACAATAACAAATTATTAACTGGCGGTGGTTTTGGAGCAGGCATTGATATAAGTTCATATAATTGTAGCTATTCACTTGAAATAACAGCGTCAACTATAACAGAAAACACCTATACTGGTGGTAGTGATATCTTAGGAGGTGGTTTATCTTCTTCGGGAAATGATACAAAATTAAAATCAACAATTATTGCAAATAATGATGGCACGGAGGGTCCTGATTGCTGCGATCAATATGGCACCCTATCTTCATATGGTTATAATTTTATCGAGGATAATTCAGATTGTGGTATTACAAACACAGAAGGTAGTAATACCTATAGTACTGACCCTTTATTCGAAGCAACAGATGAAGATGGAGAAACTGAAGGTAATCAGTGCCCAACACTTTGTCCTGATGACACAACAAATTGTTTGTTGTGCAATAACGGTGGATCAACTTATACTATTAAACTTTCTTCCAGTTCCACAGCTAAAGAAGCGTGGAGTGGAAGTTTAACTAGAATTGATGGAACAAGCATGACACTCGATCAGAGAACTTATTCACGAACAAGTAGTTATTCAACAGGTGCCTATGAATATGGTGGAGCATTGTTTGAAGGTAGTTTAGATGATATGGACTTCTCGGGCGATACAGGCGATACAAATTCAGAATTTAATGAAAGTCAAACGGAAGTATACTCATCAGGATGCGGATTTATTGGTACATCAAACAAAGTTATAGGTGACGAAGGCTTTTTAATCTTATTGCTCTTGGGATCATTATCATTAATTTTAAGATTTAGAAGTATAAAAGAAATAAAATAATCCCTTCATTGTTCCCGCTACACAAACAAAGCAGCTGTTAATAAAAAAGGTGTCAGGATTTGACATTCTGCAATAAAAAAATATTTCGAAGATATACTTGTTATCGTGAGTTGTTAAACCAACAGAAGAGGTGAGAATAAATGCCAAGACCGCCAAGAATAGAATATGATGGTGCATGGTACCATTTAATGAATCGGGGTGCACTTCGGAAATATTTCATGATGATAAAGATAAATTATACTTTTTCCGTTTGCTAAAAGAAATACAAGAACAATGGGGTTTTCAAGTTCATGCTTACTGTTTAATGAATAATCATTATCATCTATTGGTGCATACACCCAATAGTTGTTTGTCAAAAAGTATGCGTCATTTGTCAGCTCAATACACCATTATTTGCTGTTAGTACAAGTTTTAATGTAAATAAATCAGAAATCACAAAGGCTCATTCAGGGTCAGCGAGCAATATCCCTGGGTTGACGTATTTATACTTATTGCACAAAATAGCTGCAATGACTCATTTTGAAATAGCTGAACTTTTGGGATCCACGAATAAAAAAAAAAGAAGGGTCAGGCCTTGACAATCTACAACAAAATATATACAAATATATCATTATCAAGTTAAATAAAGAGCTAAATAAATGCCAAGACCTCCAAGAATTGAATATGATGGTGCCTGGTACCATTTAATGAACAGAGGGGGAAGTAGAAAAAATATTTTTCATGATGATAATGATAAAAATTATTTTCTAAAACTTTTAGAAGAAGTCAAAGAACAATGGAATTTCCAGTGTCACGGCTATTGCTTGATGAGCAATCACTATCATCTTTTGATACATACTCCTAATTCTGGTTTATCTGAAAGCATGCGACATTTATCTTCAATGTACACCATGAGATATAACAAAA
>JBDREC010000061.1:0-30031 GCA_043820105.1 Pseudomonadota bacterium | reverse complement strand
GTATTCAGTATTCGGTATTCAGTATTCAGTATTCGGTATTCAGTATTCAGTATTCGGTATTCAGTATTCAGTATTCGGTATTCAGTATTCAGTATTCGGTATTCAGTATTCAGTATTCGGTATATGGTATTCTGTATCTTGCTGGTGACTGGTGCTCTGGTGACAGGTGCCCCATTGATTATTGAAAATTGATTGTTGATTATTGATTATTTAATGAGGTGGCACTTGTTTCACAAGGGGACAATGCGGGTTTATTTATTAATGGATTTAACTACTTGTCCTTTCATTACTGATTCTGATGCATTTAAGACCATTGCAATTGAAGACTTTTCAAAAACTTCAAATACAGCTAATGTCCCTATTTTTCTTTGAAGCCTTTCTTGGGATATTGGGTCAGCATAGTCTTTTAGAATATCAAAAACATTTCCTTCAATAACTTGATTTTCTGATCCAAGGTCAAGGTAAACAAGATCATGGGATCCAGAAAGGAATTTGTCCTCTGGTGACCCAATAACATAACCTTCTACCTTTGTTTTCATATAAGAAGTATTTATTGTTTTTGAAGGCTTTTTGAAATCAATAATACGGTCATGAGTATCTATTTCCTTAAATGCTTGAACTACAATAGCTGTAAAAAGGTCATTATTTTTTTTAAGTAATTTAATTATTCCAGTTTTAACAATTTTATATCCCATAAATTTCTTTGAAATTGGATGTATAATGTCCCCTTCTTTTCTAACTAAAAAATATTGGTCTCCAATAATGACATTATCCGGCTCAATAAAATTTACATATAGCTTGTCATTTGTAGAAATCATAATACTTGGCTTTTCAAGACTTATAATTTTTCCAGCTGCCAAATATTTTTCTTTAGTAATAAAAGATTTTAAAACATTGTTATATTGATAACTAGGAGGTTTTTCTGTGATTTCGGCTTGCTTATTAGATGCTTGTTTTTCTTTTTCTATTTCTTCAAGCTTAGCATTATATGCTTTTTCTTCTGCATCAAGTGTGTTTATAGGTTTTTGCTCTTTTTTCTTTATAGGGTTGATTTTCTTTTGAATTATTTTTTCCTCTTTTATTTTCTTAATATTTTCATCTATTTTATCATTTTCCGTAATTACTTCTTCCTTTGCATTTATAAGTATTCTTTTGGGATTATTATTTTCGTCTGTAACAATTGTAATCTTATCACCAACATTTATTACATTAGGATTATTTCCTCTTTCATTTTCTGGCATTAAATCCCATAGTATTTTCCATTTATAGGGATCACCCAGTAAGTCATTTGATATTGCCCATAAGGTGTCACCTTTTTTTATCGTATAATCAATTTTTGATTCAATGGAGAAGATGTAAGAAGATGCTGAAAACATGAAAATAATAATAATAAGAGATAGAAAATTGCATTTATAATTCTTATTCATTAAAAGATCCTTTTTATTTTAAAACACTTGAATTTTAGAATAAAATATTGAAAGTATAAAGAAAAAAATAAATATACTTAAATATTATGAATTATAATGACAAAATTGAACCTTTTGGACTTTGCCTGCCTATAGATAAAAATATTATTTTAGGAATATCTGAATATACATATTTCCCTTTTTTCTGTACATATAAATCATGGGAAAAGGACTTAAGACATAAGTTTAAGGACCTTATCTCAAAAGATCTTTTTGCTTATATTGAAAGAAACATAAAAGAAACACTTCGCATTAGATCCATTATTGAGAAAAAAAGATATAGAATAGAATCAATTATTGGAAGCAATAATTTTAATACTCTTTGGGGCGCTCGCGAAGCTTATTCTACAGACTCAACTGAATTTCGCACAATTCCCACAGAAGCAATTGCTTCAATTTATTCAAAAAAACATTTACTTAAATTTATCAAATTTTGTTTTAAAGAAAATATTCCTATCATTCCTTTTGGGGGTGGTGGCGGTTATAATATGGGAATTATTCCTTATACACCATCCATTACAATTGCAATTCCTGGCCTTGGTGAAATACAAAAAGTTGATTATCATATAACAAGCAAAGAAGGACAAATATTTTCTGTTAAAGCAGGAGCTGGAGCCTCATATAAGGATATAATTAAATCTGTTGAAGATGAAGGCTTTGTTTTAAGATGTCAGCCAAACACACCTCGAGCTAGTCTTGGCGGGATAATTGCTTCAGGCAGTAATGGAGGAAAAAGAATTCACGAGGTTTTACTTTCGGGAAGTGCTATTGTTTCCCCAGGAAAAGAAATATATTTTGCACAAACAGGATATGAAAAAAAATATGTTAAAGAAAATGGCTTTTTAGTTTTTAATAAATTCTATGGAATAAAATCAGGTGAAGTGAATTTGAATTTATGTTCACAAGCTTTTTATCCATCTTCTTTATTTGTAAGCGCTGAAGGTACCACAGGTATTATAAGTGAAGCTTCTTTGCAAGTTGAAAAAAAATTAGACTATGCTTTTACTTCATCTATTTTATTTGAAAAGCTTAGTGAAGCTATTACTTTTATCCAATCTATTAAAAGCCAAAATTTAAACCCACATTATTTTGAAATGATTACTGAGCCAGCTATTAGTATGCATTTGAAAAATGATTTCCCAAATATATTTAATAAAGATTGTGAAGCCTATTTAATGCTTTCTTGTGAAGCAGATAAAAAAGATGAGCTTAAAAAGAATTTAGGATTAATAATAGCATCCCTACCTTCAGCTAAAATTGATTTTAGGATAAGTGATATTTATTCTTTAGAAAATGTTCCTTCTGAGGCTACAGCAATGATTGAGCCAAGGGAGCTTTTGCCGAAAAAAATGAAGTCAAAATGTAAAACAGATTCTGAAATATCTTTTTCCTATTTAAATGAAGCTGTAAATATAATAAAGAATGAAACAAAGCATTGCCAAGCTAATGAAAAAGAAATTAATGATTTGTTTTTTGGGCACTTGTCTTTACCAAATACTGCAATAATGCATTGGAATGTCGCGGGTTTTGATATTTATAATGAAGATGATTCAAAAAAAGCCTGGTCTTTTTTAAATGAATCAATAGCAAAATTAGCAGCAGCAAATAGTAAAGATAATATGAAGTATGCTTTCTCTGGTGAACACGGAATTTCAGGAAAAGCAAATAAACACTTTTATGCTTATTTGGCAAAGGATGAATTTCAAAGAATAAGTTGTATTAAAAAATTTTTAGACCCCAAAGATATATTTAATAGAGGAAAGCTATTTGCAGAAAATGAGATTTCACAAAAAATATCTGCTAGGGCTTTGAATTTTTCATCAGAAGAAATAGAAAAATTAAGAAATGAAAATCATGACATTAATGAAATATTGTCACTGGCTTCTAAATGCACAAGATGTACTTCATGTAATATTTGTCCAGTTACAGATTCTCAAAGCCGGTTGAATTATGAATTTAGGGGAATATCTTCCTGGCAAACAATGTTTTCTAAAAAAGATATTCTGTATTTATTAGAAAAGCTTGTTTTTATGATTCATAGCAAAATGTTTTCAGCAAAGGAAATTAAAAAAATATTAAAAGAGTTTGAACCTTCACTGCAAAAATGCTTTTACTGCAAACGCTGTGATATAAATTGTCCCAGTGATATAAATATTGAAGTTTTAAAAAGTCATTATTACAAATTAATTGATCAAGGTGAATGGGGGAATAAAAAGTTAAAAATCATTTTAAATTCTCTTTTAGGTGATTGGTCATTTAAAAAACTATTCCACTCTTTAGTTTCTGTTTCTCAGAAAATCATGCTACCTTTTATGAAACTTGCTTGTATTTTATCTTTTAAACAAGCAGCAATAAGAACATATTTAAATGCACCGAAAATTCCAGCGCAATCCTATGATCCCTTATTAAAAGGCAAGCTAATACATGAAAATGATAATATAGTATTGCAGGGCCATGAAATTGAAAATAGTCACGAGTCTACTCTAATAAGATTTAGAGGATGTGCTGAAAGCTATTTTCAGCCAAAGGCTTCTGAGTCTTTTGAAAAATATTATACTGAGCTTGAGAAAATTCCTTTTTGGGATTTTAAAAATACTATTTGCTGTGGTTTTCCTTATAAAGCAGAAGGTTTTTTGTCAAAAGCTGAAAAACTGAAAGAGCAGTTAGAAAAAGAAATAAAAAAAGCTATAAAAATTATAAAAGAAAGGAATGGATCAGAAGACCTTACTATTGTTACCAGTTGTCCGACTTGTTTGGAAATGTTGAAGGATATTGGAGAGAAGAATTTGAAAATAGAAGATAGTATAGACCACTTGTATAAGAGAACAGGGGAACAGGGGGACAGGGGGGAAAAATTCATTCAAAATTCAAAACTCAAAATTCAAAATTTAGGAATAAAAATTCCATGTCATAATAAAGATGAAGTAACTACTAATCAGATTAAGTTTTTGGAAAGTTTTTTTGGAAAAATTAAGACTCTGGATAAATGCTGTGGATTAGCTGGGATTTCCAGATATAAGCATCCATTAATAGGTGGTAAAATAGCTCAGGAATTATTCAAAGATATTAAGCAAATTAATCCTGAAAATATAGTTTCTTCTTGCCCATCATGTAGGGATGGTTTGTGTATTCAGGGTAAGATTGAGGGATCTAGTGTGCAAATTAATGATATTTATTCTGTTTTGCTAGAACACCGAAATTCGGAAAAGGATGCTTAAAATTCGGCTATTTGGTGCAAGATTCAGGCCATTTTGTTTTACATAAACAGATGAAAAGCAATGAAAACATGGGCTTATGGCGCGGCATGATCTTTGCATCTATAATTCTATGAATGAAAACATATTTGTTTATCATTCCAACTAAGCAGTCTCAAAGATGCAAAAAATTAATTGTATTAAATAAAAGATATAAGCTCAAATCAACCGAGCTTGGGGGAAGACATGAAACACCTAGACTATATTAGAATATTCTTTCTAATTTTTATTTCCATAATAACTTTATTTTCTTGTGCTAAAAATGAAGATAGGCAGAGAAATCAAATCCAAGAAGAAAATGCATAATATTAAATATAATGATTAAATAAATAATGGGGAGAATATATGAAATTTTTAAGAAAAAAAGAGATAATGATTATCCTGGCTGTTTTAACTCTTTTTATGTTTTCATGTGCAAAAAACACTAAAAGAGAACAAACACAAGGTGGTGGTGATGATGGTGGTGGATTAGATATTGATGGCCCAAGCATTCCTATTTTACAAACTACATTAGAAGAATGTATGGCTGACGCTGAAGCACTTTGCGAAGATGATTTTCAATGTGTTTTAGATGCTGCAACAGAATGCTGGAATCCAGTTTGGGGTGATATCTATGATTATTACTGTGCTGATCCAGAATTCGCTGAACTCTTTCCAACCTTTTGTGAAGAAGGTGAAGTTGATCAGTGTTCAGAAGAAGCCTTTGAAATGTCAGAATATTTTGATGAAGAAGCAGGAACTGATTTGACATGTGATATGAATTGTTATTGTGGAACATCAGAGCAGTATGATGCTGTATATGGTGAAGAGGGTTATAGCATTGAAGAATGTGTTGAGCTTTATTGCGAAGAACCTGTTGATCCTGATGAGCCTGAATATGTTTTGAAAATTGATCTCCAAGGTCCAATTACAAGGCTTGAAAGTTTTCATGAAGACACTGATAATAGCGAAGAAGGTGAAAGTCACGCTCGCGAAGATGCTCCAGTACAATCTCGAAGTGATGATAATTCAGTTATAGTTGGCTTAAAATTAAGAGGCTATAGTAATGGACACCCTGATTGGAATAATAGAATACAATGTATGGCTATAAGATATAAAATTATTAATGAAGATGGTTCTTTTTCAGAATATGATACTATTCCATTTGGCTCTGGACATGGATCAGAATGTGAAGGTGGTACTGCTGTGGAAAATGAAGCTAATTACGAAACAGGTGTTGATCAATCCAATTCTTCCCAAAAAGCTTTAACTGGTATTTATTTACAGGCAGGAGATTCAGATATTAATGGAGAAATTATAAGGGCTCCATTTTTTGAATCTCGTGAAAGAGAAGGTGAGCGTTGGCTAGATAGGGATAACTATGATGTTGATGTTTCTTGGATTCACGCTGAACATGCAAATGACCCAGATATTGATTTTCTTATTTGGAGAGATATTAGAGATTGCGAGGAAGTTGATTGTGTTATAACAGGTATATATTTTCAAGGCTATTTAGATGGTGAGCATTCAAGCATTGGAATAAACGCTGAGTTTCACGATGTTTTAACTCAAGAAGTTTTAGTTGAAGAAGAATGCCTAGAAGGTGAAGAAGGATGTGAAGAAGAACAGGCCGAATTTTAAAATTTAAATTAAAATTAGGATTAAGCTGCAAGGATTAAGATTTAGCCTTAACTAGCTTCGGGTATCGAGTATCTAGCATCAAGTATCGAGCATCAAGCTCACCACTTACCACTCATATAATAATACCCACTTCTATTTTCAAGAGTCTCTTCAAAAGCATTCAGCAAAGAAGCTCCAATATCTTGTGAAAAAGGAAAATCATTAGACATGTGAGGAGTATAATAGGTTTGAATTTCATTTTTATAAAGTGAGTATCTTACAAGGTTAAAATCTTTAAGCTCTAGCTTTTCTTTAAGTTTTTCAAGAAATTCATCATAATACATAACCCCATCAATTAAACCCTTTTCTAATGCATCGTCTGCTGTAAATACAAACCCAGTTGCTATTTTATCAATATTATCTTTTGTAATTTTTGCACGTCTATCAACAACTATGTTCGTAAATTTATTATGAAGATGGTCAATATTATCTTGTATAGCTTTTCTTTCTTCAGGAAGCATTTCTTTAAAAGGAGAAGCTAAGTCTTTATTTTTTACAGATTTGATTACAACAGGTTTAACCCCTATTTTTTTCAAAGTATCCACAAGCTCAAATGACAGCCATATTACGCCAATTGATCCAATTGAGGAGGTTGGAAGGGCATAAATTTCATCAGCAGCTAAGCCTATATAATAACCTCCTGAAAAACAAGCTCTTTGGACGAAGGTATAAACCGGGATATTCTTTTTCTTTTTTAATTTCATAATAGAATCATAAATAATATCAGTTATTGTAACCTCTCCACCAGGAGAATTAACATTTATAATAAGAGCCTTAACATCAGTATCTTGTTCAATTTTAGCAAGCACTGACATCATACCAACTGCACAAATAGATAGAGGTTTACATTTTCCTCCTCCAATTGAGCCTTCTATGTCAATAACAGCAACTTTATCATTTGTGCTTATTAATGTAGCAGGTTTTATTATATATTCACTAGCAGGCTTTGGCTCTTGTCTAAATGGTTGAATATTAATTTTAAAGCATGAATTTAAAACAAAACTAACTGCCAGAATTAAAATCAATAAAAGATATTTTTTCATATACAGATCTCCTTTTTGTGAGAATATTTTAAAGATTTGAAAACACTAAATTATACAAAGAAACAAAAATCAAGATATGATTTTTTATTCGCCGTATATTGCCATTTAACTTGAAAATTGTAATAGTTTATCGTTCTTGTCTCTTGCTTCTTTATTCTCTTAGCTCTTATGTCTTAATCTTAATCTTAATCTTAATCTTAATCCTAATCCCAATCCTAATCGTACTCCTTATCCAATAAGTTTAAATAGCAAATATCTTTTTTTGTGTATCGAAATATAAATTCTATTCATAGCTTTGGCCTAAACTTTGCATACTACTTATCACTATGTTGCAGCAAATTTTAAATAAAGTTTTGAATATTACCTTCCCCCAATTCTGTTTTGTTTGCACTCAGTATCTTCAGGACAATACCGGTCTTTGTAAAAACTGTCTTTCTAAGCTCGAAAGACAAGTCATGAAGGGGTTTGAGGCTTCTCCAAGATTTGTTGATTCCTTGATTGCATATGGAGCTTTTGAAGATTTGCTGTCAAAGCTAATTAAAGAATATAAATATAATCTGCACTTTTCGCTGGCAAAGACTTTTGCTTTTTTGTTATCTGAAGTTTATTTTCTGGAATTTGGAAAAAAATCTCATGACTTTATTATTCCTTTTCCTAGTCATTATCTGACAATTTACTCAAGGGGTTTTGATCACATCTTATTGATATGTGAAGCACTATCAAAAATGACTCAAATTGGTTTATTAGCAAACATAATTGTTAAATGTAAAAAAACAAAATCTCAAGCAAGCCTTGATTTTAGTGGTCGAAAGAATAATATCTCCTCAAATGATTTTAAGATAAAATTAAAAGACCTTTTAAAAAATAAGCGTGTTTTGCTAGTGGATGATGTTTGTACAACAGGAGCAAGTTTGGAAGCTTTAGCAAATGTTCTAAAATTAAAAGGTTGCGTGCAAAGCATTGATTGTTTGGTTTTAGCTTCTACACGGCTCAATAAATGAAATAGCTGTATCTCCATATTTGCGATAATCAGCCAGCTCTAAAAATTCTGGAAGAATTATTTCTAATTTTGAACTGTGCTCAAAGCATATAAGTTCAACTGTTTTGATTTTTTCAAAAATATTTAAAAATCTTTTAAAATCTGTGAATATGTATGGAGGATCTGCAAATACAATATGGATATTGTTTTTATTTAAAATCTCTGCGCAGGTTTTTGCTTCTTTTATAATATCTAATCTAACAATAATAGATTTTTCATTTAAATCGCAGTTATCAATATTTTCTTTTAAGTATTTTAAATGCTCTGTTTGCTTTTCAATAAATAAGCAGCTACTTGCAGATCTTGATAAAGCTTCAATTCCTAAAGCACCTGATCCTGCAAAGCAATCAGCAATATTTTTATCTTGGATTCTTGTGCCAAGTATATTGAAGAGTGATTCTTTTACTTTATCAGAAGTAGGGCGAACCTCTTGGCCCTTAGGGCAAGATAGTTTTTTGTTTTTGTAAATGCCAGAAATGACCCTCAATTTTAATCATCCTCATTCATTAGACTGGCTGTATTTTCGAGGTGGAAAAGATTGATGTATCTAAGGGTTTCTTCATATGCTTGTAATTCTATTTTATCAACAATGTTTCTTGGGAGAGTGTCAATCTCTGATTTAAAATGCCTGAGTGCATATTTTATGTGTTTTCCTTGAGTAATAGACCAGTCCTTTATCTCATCCATTAAATCTTTTGGAAGATTATTGTATGTGATGTTTTGCCAAAGGGATCCAATGTTACCTTTTTTTATGCCATAGTTTGGGAACTTAAGAATAAGGTTATCTGGCTTGCCGCTAATCGCGTGTTGTGAAATAAAAACGCCATATTCTTTGACAATATCATAGATATCTTTTGTTCTTTTTAAGTCTATAAAAATTTCTTCGCCTTCTATAAAAACACCATGTTTTAAGCCATTCTGTATAGAGACAAAGCTCGGATAAACATTTTGGGTAATAAGTTTATTGATATATGTTTTAGCGTCACCAGGATGGGTCAGGTTGTTATGGTTATCGCTATTGTGGGCTTGTCCTATCTCAATTTCCAGAGCATAGCCTTCATCTTGGATTCTTCTGGATAGTCTTTTAACTATTTCTATGCTTTCATGAGGTTCATTGCAAGAAGCATCTATTGCAAAGCTGGTAAAACCTGATTCTATTTCAACATCAATTAATTCCTTAGCTGCATATATAGAATCTTGTTCATTGTCTTTAACTGTTATATGGTCGCCATGAATAAAAAAAGGCATTTTAAAGTTCTGCATTTCAGCATGTTCCAAGAGAGTATCAGAAAAAATCTGAGGAGTTTGTCCAGTGTAGCCACCAGATAAGTCACATTCACTTCTAGCTAGAGAAAAACCAATAATTGCTTTTTTTTCTGTTGCTGCCTTCATTATACCAGGAATAACGTGAGGAACTCTTACGTTTGCAGATAAAATCATACAAGGATGATTTTTTAACTTCTCTAATATATCTTTTAGAGATAAAAGACATATATTGCTTTGTTCACCAAGTAGATACGTGACAATTTCGGGTCTTATTTTAAGCAATTTTTTTTGATTCATACTAGGAAACCTACATCTAAAAAAATTTTCATATATATAAAGCACGTGAAAAATAAGTCAAGAACTTGCAGTTTTTAAATCTCAATATTAAGGTCTTCAGAAGAAAGTGGAGAAATCATAGCTTCATATTCAGTAATTATTGATCCGTTATGAATTAGCATATCTACATATCCAATTGAATTATCGTTAAACTCAAGTCTAATTCTGGGAAGTCCATTTTTAACTAAATAAGTTTCAAGAGATTTAACTTGTGGGTGGTTTTCCAAATAAGAAAGCAGAAATCTTTCGTCAAATTTAATACTTTTATGCCAGGTTGTTTTTTTCGCGGATTCTATAAGATCTTTTAATGCTTCTATATTCATGATTTGCTTAATATTATTTTAAGTAGAAAGGGTCAAGTTAAATTAATCTACAAATTTATATCCTAATCCTCGAATACTTATAATATGAAGAGGATTTTTTGGATTATTTTCAAAAAGTTTTCTTAGCCTTGCAATAAAAATATCAACAGTTCTGGTTTCAATTTCTTTACTTTCATAGCCCCAAACATTTTCAAGTAGTTCTTGCCTGCTTACAATTTGATTCTTGTTTTCAATTAAATACTTCATTACAAAACATTCATATTGTGTAAGTTTTGTATGGCCTCTGGCTGTTTTTGCCTCAAATGCTTCAAAATCTATTGAAAATCTGGAAAAATTATAGCTTGATAATTTTTTTGTGGAATCATTGTACCATGATTGTCTACTTAAAATTCTATTTATTCTCAATAAGAGTTCTTTGAGAGAAAATGGTTTTGTCATATAATCATCAGCTCCTTCCTGTAAGCCTGAGACTATACTTTCTTCAGATTTTTTTGCAGATAAAATTAGTATTGGAAACTTTGGATTTTGCTTTCTGATTTCTTTTAAGGCAGTGATTCCATCCATCTTGGGAAGCATTATATCTAGTATCATCATGTCAAAGTTCATAAAAATATCTAATGCTTCTTCAGCTGTATCAATAGTGTGAGCTTCATAGTTTTCCATTTCAAGGTTAAACTTAAGCCCCTTTGCCAGATTGGCTTCATCTTCAACTATTAATATCTTTTGCATATTCATCCTTTAGTGAAATATTTATCGTTATACCTTTATTGTCTATATTATTAATAGCCCAAATATTTCCCTTATGCGCTTTTACAAGTGTCTTAACTATATATAATCCAAGACCTGTTCCTTTTTTATTGTGATTAATTCTATAAAAAAGTGAGAAGATTTTTTTAAGTCTTTTTTCTTCAATTCCTGGGCCATTATCTGATATTGATAGTATGTTTTTATTATTTTTTTTATTTAATTCAATTTTGATAGTGGTCTTATTGGGACCATATTTTATAGCATTATCAATAATGTTCCTTAATACTATATTAAAAAATGCCGTATCAATTTTTGAAAAAATATTTTTACTATTACTTCTAAATGTAATTTTCGATTTTTTGAAATTGTTTTTATTAGAACTTAAATAATCAGTAATGTAATCTGTCATATTAACTGTTTTAAAAGTATAAACAGCTTTTTTCCGTTCAAGTTTGGAAGCTAGCAGGATTTTTGAAATATGGTCAGCTAGAATATCAGTATCTTCTAGCATAAGATTTAGAAATTCTTGTTGCCTTTCTTTATTTATATTTCTTAAAAGCATTGTTTCAATATAAAGTTTTAATGAAGACAGGGGTGTTAATAGTTCATGGGAAACTCCTGATATAAAAGCCATTCTCATGTTATCAAGGGACTTTGATCTAGTCCAATATACAAATATGGTAATTGCACCAGCAATGACAAAAACTACAAGGAAAATTCCCTGTAAAAGCCAAAGCACACTTGTGTAATATGAGGGTTCAATTCCATATTTTTCAAATAAGTTTCCAAAGAGATTGTTTACACTAATATACCAAACTATCCAGAGGGTAAGTATCGCACTTGATGCAAGTAAAGTTATAACTAGAAAAATTATTGGGAGCAGTTTTTTCATTCTAAGCTTTTACATTTCTTTTACAATCAATTCAATGAAAATATGTTATTATCTGATTTTGAATTTTGAATTTTGGATTTTGGATTTTAAATTGAAGGGAATTATAGATGAATAAAGTATTATTTACTACAGTACAGAAGCCCTTTGGGCTTGAAAATGAGCATGTGCAGGCAGAGCTTTTTCATGCCCAGGTTACAAGGTCTCAGGGGATTTTTTCACTGCGATCTGTCTATCATGGATGGAATCTTGAGTTTATGGCAAAGAATATAAATGCTCCAACCACAGTTTTACATTATCCAAGTGAGAAAGAGTTTATTAAAGAGTTAAAAAAAGATTATGATTATCTAGGCATTGGCTTTGTTTTGCCTACCTGGGACAAGGCTAAAAGACTAATAGAGTTAACAAGGTTAAACTCTCCAAATACAAAAATTATTTTAGGTGGATATGGAACTGTTTTATCTGAAGTTGATGAATATGCTGATTTTGTTTGCAGGGGTGAGGGGCTATCTTATATGAAAGAACTTTTGAACGAGCCACAAGTTACCAAATTTAACACTCCAACAATGATAAATGAAATGAGCTGCCTGTCTCTTCCGGTAGGACAGACTGGAGTGATTTTTGGCGGTCTTGGCTGTCCAAATGGTTGTGACTTTTGTTGTACTAGCCATTTTTTCAAGAAAAAGCACATTCCCTTATTAAAAACAGGCAAAGATATTTTTGAAGCTATGAAAAAATATGACTCAATAATGAAAGCTAGATCCTACTCAATAATTGATGAGGATTTTTTAAAAGATAAAACAAGAATAAAAGAGCTTTACGAATATACATCTAAAGAAACGGATAATCCCAGGACCTTTTCATGTTTTGCAAGTGCAAAAAGTATAATGCAATACGATCCTGAATGGCTTGTTGAGCTTGGTGTTGACACGATTTGGCTTGGTGTTGAATCAAAATATTATTCTTATGATAAAACAGCTGGAATTGACTTAAAAAAACTTTTTGATTCTTTACATGAAGTTGGAATAAATACTCTTGGATCTATGATTCTTGGTGTAGACCATCATGATAGTGAGAATATACAAAAGGATATTGATTACACTTTATCCTTAAAACCAAGCTTAACTCAATTTCTAATCTTCAGTCCGTGCCCAGAAACTCCTTTATATAAAAGGTTAGATGAAGCAGGGACTTTAACAAATGTTCCATATGCAAAACAGGACGGATTCCATTTGCTTTTTAAGCACCCTAATTTCACAGCTGTTGAAATAGAAAAAATCCAATTAGACGCATTTAAGCAAGACTTTGAAAAACTTGGTCCATCTGCTCTCAGATTTATAGAAAAAACCTTGCTTGGATATAGGCATTTTAAAAATAGCAATAAGCCTATTATTATTTCAAGGTTTAAAAAGTATAAAAAACTTCTTATTCGAGCCTTACCCTTATTTCCAGCTGCAATTTCACATGCTACATCAGTTGAAGTAAAAAAATGGGTCAGAAAATTAAGAAAAGAAGTTGAAATAGAGCTTTCATTCAAAGATATAATTATAGGAAGAGCTTTAGCTCCAATTGTGCAAGGATTTGCACTTTATACAAAACTAATAATGGAATCTGGTACTGATCATATGCAACCCAAGACTCTAATAAATAGATATAATTATAAAGCAAATAAACTTATAAAGATCGATACAATTCAAAATCCGCAAAGGCTTGGTTCTGAGCTAAAAGAATGTATTTAACACTAAAATTTATATATTGGTTCTCTGAGCATGGTCCTCATTTTTAATCTCAATTCTAATTTTATATTGATCAATATTCTATTTTCTATATTCTTAATCTTATCTCTTAATCTTAATTCTAAAACTTATAGGAGTTTTCATGCAAATCAAAAATATTTTCAATAGTGATTATTTTACCGCAACTGATGGCTGCCAAATAACAGAAACCTTTGGCCTTCCCACAGCCAAAATAAAAGAAGGGTCTGTAGCCTATGCTATTATGGAAGAAGGATTAAAGACAGATGAACATAAACATGATTTTATTGAATGGTATATAATTATTAAGGGTCAGGGCTTAATGACGATAAATGATGAAACAAAAGAAGTTAAGCAAGGTGATAATATTTTAATCCCAAAAGATTCATGGCATTTAATAAAAAATCATAAAATTGAAAACCTTGAGTTTTATTGCTTTTGTACTCCTGCTTTTACATTAGAAGGTACAACTATGAAAGATGGGGCTGAATCAAAAGAAAGTATTGAAAGACAGTTTTAGGAAATAGTTTTATTATAAAATGTTATTTCTTCCACTTCTTTTCTGTTTGCAGATTTTGCAAACTTTTTTACATTTTTTTCAAACTTTAGCATTTCTGATTTGTTATCTTCGTAGCCAATCGGTGTTAGTAGAATAGGTTCAACGCCTTTGGGTAATTTAAAAAACTTTTTGACTTTGTTTTTATTAAACCATCCAACATAGCAAGTTCCAAGACCAAGCTCAGTTGCTTGCAGGACCATGTTTTGCATGCTGATTGCCACATCCATTTCAAGAAAATTATATTTTGAAGGTGCAATTTTTGAAATGAACTTTCTTAACTTATCATCACTTTGTTTTGCAAAGACTCTCTTATCGCAGCAACCTAAGATAATGCATGGTGCTTTTCTAATCCAGTTGTTTGGTTTGGCAAGGCCACTAAAAGCAATGTCATTAAATTCAATCAATAACTTGTCATCATCAATGACAATATATCTCCAGCTTTGAGTGTTTTGAGAAGAGGGCGCCAGCCTTCCAGCATCTATAATAACATCAATGATTTTTCGATCTACTTTATCTGGAAGATAGCGACGAATGCTTTTTCGTTTTTTAATAATTTCTAGAATGCTTGCTTCCAAGATTAGCTCCTAAATATATTTTGTACAACTGTCTTGTCCTGTGAATTTTGTTGCTAAAGCAAAATTTGCGATATCTTTATCAAATTCAGAAACAAAGTCATTATTTCTAACTACTTCATTCCCATTTTGCAATATAAATTCTTGTACTTCAGGATATTTTGAGTCAATATCTAGTAGGTAAGAATAGGCATAAATACCATAAATAATAACTAATTCTCCAGTGCATAAAACCTTGGAGTAAGTATTAACTTTTAAATTATTTCAAAGGGGAAGGTTGAAGCTAAACTTAGTAGCCATAGTTAACGAATGTAAAATATTAAATACTTAAATTTTAATCAATATGCAATGAATGTTTAATTACTTCACCCATTGCTTTTTTTGTATATTTTGATTCAGTGATTACTAAATCCTCAAGATCTGTGGGAGCCAGATCAGTTAAGTTTTTATAGCCATCTTTTGTTATGAAGAAGATATCTGAATGTCTAAATCCGCCAATATCAGGAATATAAAGCCCTGGTTCAATGCTTAAAAACATGCCAGGTTTTAAAGTAACGCCATAGCCTTCATTAACTGCTATGATTTCTCTTCCTTCAATTCCAATAACATGTTTTCCAGTTGATGTTTCATTTTCTTCTATAAAGCTTTGGTCTTCTTCATAAATTTTTGAATTAGCTTTTGCAAAAAATGGAGCTTCATGGTGTTCAAGTCCAATTCCATGACCAGTTCTGTGGAGGACTTCTCCCCCAAAATCAGCTGCAGCTAGCCTTAAGATGGCATCAGCTGCTTCATGGACTTCCTGGGTATAAACGGATTCACCGTTTTTTAGTCTATCTAATTGAGCAATGGCTGCTTTTCTTGATTCCATCATAGCATTAAAAGCTTCTATTTCTAGCTCATCAGGAGGAACCAGAAAAAATGTTCTTTCACACTCACCATAATAGCTTTCATATGTTACAAATGAAAAAGCAATATGTGGACCCTTTGATAAGACATCATCAAGGTATGGAATATAATGAGGATGAGCACTGTGAGGTGCTGGCCATGCAGCTGCCAGTGTTTTTGTGCTTAATACATTAGGCCTTATATTATTGTCATGTAAAGTAGTAAATAATCTCTCATTAGTATAAGTTTTTCCAACTTTAAATAGTTGAGCAATAGTAATTCCATCATATGCTTCAGAAAGTAAATTGTTTAGAGAAATTGCTGAGTGAAGATTTGCTCTTATCATAAGCTCAATTTCTTCAGCTGATTTAATAAGTCTCATCTGCTTAATAATTGGGTTTTTTTGAATACTAACATCTGGACCAAGATCAATGAGTTCATCAAGAATTTTGCTATTAATTTCTTCTTCAATTCCAATGTTTTTTAGATTTAAACTTGTCACTATTTCAGAAACCTTATCATTCCATCTTTCACCTTTTGGCGCGGGATAGCCTAAATATGTAATAATATCATTTGGTAATATATTTAAACCTACTTCCTTAAGATCTTTTTCAAAGTGTGATTTTTCCATCAAAGGAACAAGCAAGATCTGCTTTTTAATTTTTGGCACAAAGATTAATAAAAAAGGTCTTTCCATCGGATAGTAGTTTATTCCAGTTAAATAAAAAATACCAAGCTGAGTTGATAAGATATAAGCATCTAAGCCTTCTTGTAGGATGTGTTGGTTGAAATCTAGCATTCGATGACTTAGCTCTTTTGTTGAGATTTTATGAACAGCATTTTCTTGGCCAAATAGATTGAAAATTATTGTGATAAATAGAAAAATAGATAAAATTATTGAGTTGATTTTACCGTACATATTAGGTCTCCCATCACGAGTAGAATTAAATCAATGATCCCTTGATGACTACATGCATAATATTAATATGCGAATGTGTCAATTTGTTTTTGAGAATTTATGAAAATGGTTTTAGTTATTTTGTTGTGTTTAATATGGTAAAGTTAATTCTTGTGGATATTTTTTATAAAATTCTTCTTTAAGCATTCCAAATAAGAGTTGATCATAAAATTTATCGCCATATCTCCATGCTTTTCTGATTTTTCCTTCTTGTTTCATTCCAAGTTCTTTATTTAATTTAATTACTGGTTCATTAAGGCAAATAGTTGTGGCTGAAACTCGATTCATTGCCATGTGACCAAAGATGAATTTGAATAGAGTAATAATAGCATCTTGAGCGTAACCTTTGTGTCTTTGATCTTTTTTAATAATAATACCAAACTCACAGCTTTTTAGTTGCTGATTTATACTTGCAATGACGATATGGCCCACATAATTATTTTCAAAATCTAAAATTTTCCAAAGGTGCATTTCATGATTTTTTATTTTATCTTCAAAATGATCTTTAAAGTTTTTAAGGGTTTCAGGATACATGCAATTGGGATTGTAAAAATTAAACTCATCAGTGTTTTCTAGGCTATTATAAACATTTTCCCAATCATCATCTTCTAATGGTTTAAAGCGAATTTTATTACCTTTTAACATATTTTTTCTCCAGTAATTTTAATCAAAATAGTATTTCATTTATGTAATAATGTTTATTTAATAAAACAAGAAAAATTGACACAGATCACTTCTATTTTCATGGATAGTTTGCTATACTTTAAATGAGACATAATTAATCTCTTGTTTTTTCCAGGAACTTACCTTCCGAGATTATATAAATCTGGCTTCCTGATTTGTTATAATTAGTTGCTTTTTTGAGTTTTCCAGTAGGAAGTTTTCCAGATTTATAATTCTCAAAAACCTCATTTCCAACAACCAAAAAATCAAGATCCTTGGTAACTGTTGAGGAAATATTACCGCCAAATATTTTGACAATATCCTGAGCTGCACGTCTGTCAAGGCTTTCCATTTTGCCTGTGAATAAAACGGATTTTTTGTAAAAAATGGAATCAACCTTTCCTGCTGCACTTTGATTTTCAACAATTATGATATAATTTAAAAGGTCATTTATTATTTCTTCTTTTTCTTTTAAACCAAGTTCTATTGATTCCGCGATGTTTTCACCGATTGAGTGAATCAAGCCAAGATCTTCTTTTGAGGTATTCTTAATCTTTTCAAGATCCCCAAAGCTTGCTATTATTTTTGCAATTTGCTTTCCAAGATCTTTTATTCCAAGAGAATAAAGAAATGAATCAAGAGTGATTTCTTTTTTTAATGATATGTTTTGAATAATCTTAGAGGCTAGTTTTTCGCCCATTCTATCTAGTGGCATTAAATCTTGTTTTGTAAGTCTAAAAAAATCAGCAGGCTTTCTTACTAATGAATTTTCATAGAGCTGTTCAATATGTTTATTGCCGAGCCCATCTATTTCTAAAGCTTTAATAAAATATTCCAAATAAGAAATATTAGCCTGCTTGCAAGTTGTTTTATTTGAGCAATAAAGGAAGTCATCTGAAAAATAAGTTTCCGATCCACATGACGGGCATTTGCTTGGTGGATCGATATTTTCATTGCCTTGATTTACAACTTTTTCAACATGAGGTATAACACCACCTCTTCGAACAACACTGATTTGACAGTTTTTTGATAGCTTGAGCTTTTTAAATATTCCGATATTGTGCAGTGAAGCTCTTGAAACCATAGCTCCAGAAAGCTTTATTGGCTCAATTAACGCAACTGGCGTTATAACGTGAGTTCTAGCAACAGACCATTCAATATCTTTTAATACTGTTACACCAGTTTCTCCTTCAAACTTATAAGCAATAGCATATCTTGGATGATGAGCTGTGTTTCCAAGTTTTATTTGTTCTGAAATTTTAGAAACTCTGTAGACAAGGCCGTCTATTTCATAATCCAGCTTATTTTTTTCACTTAAAAAGAAGGCGTAAGCTTGATTTAAATTATCTTTGATATAAAATTTATGAAGCAGAATTGGGAAGCCAAGTTTCTCAAGGACAGAGAATTTATCCTTTTCATCCTTGAAATCAAATCCAAGGATATCATAAGCATAAAATGATAATCCATATTCACCTGTTTTTGTTTCGTCTTTTTGCTTTATAGCACCAGCTGCCAGGTTGCGTGGATTTGAAAAGTTATCTTTATATTTTTCAAATGTTGATAGCTGCATAAAAGCTTCACCACGAATTTCAATGTCTCTTGATGAAATCTTGAAATTATCTATTTTAGAAAGATCTACTTGATTTGGAATATCTTGGATTTGCTTAACATTTTTTGTAATGTTTTCACCTTTTAATCCATCACCTCGAGTAGCACCGATAAAGAGTTTTCCAAATTTATCATATCTTAATGAAATCGCTAGGCCATCAATTTTGGGCATAACTAAAAAATCTGAATGAATGTCCTTTGCCCATTTTATTAAATCGTCATCTTCATAACATTTATCAAGTGAAAGCATCTGTGTTTTGTGTTGGATTACGTCAAAGCCTGATACAATAGTTTCAATACCAGCACCAATTTTGTCTAAGATTGGGTGCAAAGGATTTAAGGACTTTAGCTGCTCAACTAACTTGTCAAAATCATAATCAGATATTTGAGGATCATTGAGTACAAAATATCTGTAATTGTGAAAGTCTATTTGTTTTGCAAGCTCTTCTTCAGTTAATTTATTGAAATCCTGTTTGCTCATATCTTATCCATCCTCGTGCTCGTGCACTTGCACGAAAAAAGAATAAAATACATCATAGCCATATTCAATTTTCAAGTATTTAATAATCTCAAAATAATATTCATTTCAATTGATTTTTTTTCTTTGATAACTTCAAATACAAATATGAACTTTAAAATCGGAAAAAGAATACATTTCAAATACCTAAAATGGATCATTGTCTGGACCTATATCTTCAATGTGCTTGATGGCATTCTTACAACTTACTGGGTATTAACCTATAAAGCAACTGAAGCAAACCCATTTATGGCTTTTTTAATAACTAAACACCCCATTTTATTTATTGCAGTAAAAATGGTTTTAGTTGTTCTTGGCTCAATTCTTCTATGGAGACTTCGAAGACGACCCTTTGCAGTTATCGCCATATTTGGGGCTTTTATGCTTTATTATTTCATTGTGCTTTATCACTTACAGGCAATGAACATACAATTGTTTGATAAAATATATAGATTAATCCAACCATGCATTGATGTTATTTCAGAACATTTTTACTAATCTGGTATGTGTATTGCACAATTGATTCTAAGTATGGAGAACAAGAGCACAGGGGAACAAGGCGACGGGGATTGGTATTTAGTATTCAGTATTCGGTATTCGGTATTTTGTATCTTACTGGCGACTGGTGCACTGGTGACTGGTGCCCAACATTCATTAATTATTGAAAATTGATTGTTGATTATTGATTATTTTCTGATGTGGCACTTGTATCACAAGGGAACAATAGGATAAATTGCTATTCAATATTTTTCAATGTTAATCTAATTCTAATTCTTAATTTAAAAATAACTTGACGCATAGCGGCTAGTTTTGTATGTGAGTATATCTTTCTTTTAATAAAGGTGTATCTTATGAAGTTCAAGACTATGAGTGTGATTTTTATTTTTCTTCTTTTTCTTACTGCTACATTTGCTACTGACTTTACTCCTTACGATCTTTTGATTGATAAAGGTCTTGATGAGCTAACAAATTATGACTTTTTACCTAAAACAAATAAGCTTACAAAACAAGAAGCGCAATATGATCTTGATATGTTGGAATATATTTTAAAAAAAGGATATTCAGGCTATTTTTTCAAGAATAAAGATTATATTGATCAGCAGCTCCAAAAAGTACAAGCTGATGTTTTAGCAAACTTTGCAAATGGTGAAGAGTTTATATTTATAAGAGATTTTTTTAACATTATTTCAAAAATTGCTGTAAAAATTCCAGATAATCATTTTTCAATTGCTAAATTTGCTTGGGATGATGAAAGTCAAACTTTAGATTCAAGGTCTAATGATAGTGATGTTGAATTGATGAAACTTGGGCGAAATATAGCAGCAGATGAAACAAAGAGATGTTATAAGTTAGATTTAGACACTTATACTTATAAAGGAAGAACCATTCCAGTTCTTGGTATCAATGATTTTCCAGTTTCAGGACATGAAAAATGGAAGGGTCTTGCAAAAATAGCAAAAAAACTTAGAAAATATGGTGCTTTTGTAATAGACATCAGGGGAGTAACTGGTGGATCTAGTCTTCCTAAAGACTTTATTAATAGTTTTTTATCAAAAGAAGTGAGTCGTGATTTGTTAAAAGTAAGATATCTTCAAAGCCCTGAAGCACTTGCCCTTAGAGTTTCACAATATAAATTACATGGTTTTTTAGAGAATGATTTTGATAAGAATGTTTATGAAGTAATTAAAGATAGGCAAGCTGAATTTGAAGAGGCGATTGCACAAAATGGTCTTGAAGAATTAAAATTTACTGAGCCTTATTATAAATTAAATATTAGAGGAAATGCTAAAGAAAATTATAAAGGCAAAATTATCATCTTAACAGATAATTTTGTTGGGTCAGAGGCTGAGGATTTTTTATATTGTTTTCTAAAACTAAAAGATGTTTTAAATGTTAAGGTTTTTGGAGATAATACTACTGGAGCCTTTCATTTTGGGGGAATTGGTAGCACCTTGCTTAAGAATTCTAAATTTTGGATTTATGTTGGGACAAGATTTGTTGAATTAGAAAATGGTGAGTTTATTGAAAAAAAAGGCTTTAAACCTGATGTATATGCAAAGATAGTAAGAAAGCATGATCTTATTACAGAATATTTTGATGGCATGGAAGATGATTTTAATTTAATTCTAGCAGGCAATGAGTCTTCTGCTGAATCATATATGACTTTAAAACATGATTTTGATGAATTACAAGGGGAATATTCGAATTTTTCTGATCAGGCGTTTTGGTATGCTACTGGAATTGTTGAAGAGGCGATTGAATTATTTGATGAAGATATTTGGAATTAAGATTGGGATTAGGATTAGGATTAGGATTAAAATTATTATTATTATTAACTTTTAGGATGTTCAGTTTCCCATTTTCTATATTTTTCATCAAGTGACTTAAGCTCATCACCTATCTCAATATACAAATCACCGGAAAGCTTTATCAATTGATTTGGGTCTAAAAATAGAATTGAACTAAATCCATTTTCTGCATATTTGTCCCATAAATTACCATGAACTAGAAAATATTTAAGTATTCTCATGGCAGCTAAATAATGTGAACTTCCGGAGTATTCTAATGAATCATTGTTTAAATGATCTGAATATACCACTGAATCTTTTAAATACGCTTCATTTTCCATAATGTAATATGAAAATCCCAGAAAAGCTATTAATGGATTTACAGCAAAGGTTTCTAAAAGAGCTCTGGCTTCAATATTGCTCTGGTAATTTGCAAAATCCATTTTCATTTCTTTATAATTAAATCTAACAAAATTGGGGTCAATATTTCGGACAGATGGTGGTAAAAAATCTATTATATCATTATAAACAAAAAGATATCTTGCTGCAATTGGATATTTTGTCAAATCATACGCATGGGTAGCTTCGTGTGAAATAAAATAATTTTTAGCCAACTCCAGAAAGTCCTTGTTTTTATATAGCTTATCTGAAAAGAGTTTTTCTTTTGCTTCTTCTGTTAAATAAACAGAATTAAAATAATTGCTTCGAAAGATTTTCATTCTTGGATGCTTGTTAAAGTTCCAGCCAAAATTTTTATTTTCTAAGGCAAGGGTATTTATTACAAATATTGTATTATAATATATATCAGCCTCAGCTATCTTTATTGAATCTTTAGTTAAAGCAACATTGCCATCTTCATCAGCATCTGAAAAATAGGCGATAAGCTCAATTGACTTATTGGCAATTTCTTCCTGTCTGGCTGCCAGAGCGAGATCAACTGTTATTTCTTCTGACTTACAATATAATTGAGCTGATCTTTTTTGAGAATACCTAGATTCAAATTCATTATGAACCAGGGGAATTAATGAGTTTTCTAATAAAGAAAAAGCTATATTTTCACTATTATTTAGGTCAATTCTGATAGTTCCTCTTTGCTCAGCTTTAAAAATGCTATTTAATAATTCTTCATGTGACAACGTTTGAATTCCATATCTTACTATATAACTTTTTGGGTAAGGTATATTATCTTCATATAATGTATAATAATCTGGTGTTTCTAAAAAGTAATATTGGATTGTGCTTGCTTTGATTTTTGTATTAAGTACAGCTTCTTTCCCATAGACAATAATTTTATTGTTTATATTTTGCGGGGCCAAATTTATTTCTTCTTTTACCTCAGGAATCTCATCAGATTCATTTTCTGCAAATAAAATTTCTTCAATAAAAGTTGTATTAATTTCGTTGAAATCTGGTAAATAATCAAAAAATTCTGAAGGAAGTTTTTCTCTGATAATTCTTTGCAAGATATTCTTATCAATTCCATCTATTGGAGCTAAAAACCTTATATATACAGCATCATTATGTTGCTCAATTTTATAAATTACTTTATCAAAGAAAAATTCATATTTTTCAATAGAACCGCTTGGATCATTAAAGCTTTGATCTGCTTGAATAATTGTGCTCTGAATTATGTATATAATTAAAAGTAAATATAATATTTTGCTAAAATACATTTTTATATTCCCTGGAAATTTAATAAGTCCTATATTTCATAATAGACTAATAAACTTGGATGCTACTCATGTCTTAAGATTATATGCAATTATCGTGCCGCATTGCGGCTAAGAATTCTTAGTGATTTTAAGAGTTTATATTATTGAATAGGGAATGTTTTTGCATTTAGTGTGACAAATACTTCTCAAATAATTTTTTCATTGCCATAGAATTCTTATTTGTTATAAAACAAAGCAATTTTAATCAGCTACTAGCCTAAACGGAGTATTAAAATGAGCAACTTAAACATTCTAGTAATCAATCCAGGTTCAACTTCCACAAAAATTGCCTTATTCAAAAATGAAGAAGAAATTTTAACTAAGAACTTATCGCATTCAAGCGAAGATTTGGCAAAATATGAGAAAATAACAGAAGAATATCCTTTTCGCGAAGAAATAATTTTAGATGCACTAAAAGAAATTGATTTTGATCCCAAAAATCTTTCAGCAGTTGTTGGAAGAGGTGGTCTTTTAAGACCAATTCCATCAGGTACTTTTAAAGTTAATGAAGAAATGATTAAGGATCTAAAAGAAGGCATTAGAGGCGAACATGCAAGTAACTTAGGTGGAATTTTGGCCTTTGAAATAGCAAAAATTGCAGATTGTCCTTCCTTTATTGTTGATCCTGTGGTGGTCGATGAGATGGAAGAAATAGCGAGACTTTCAGGAAATCCAAATATTCCAAGACTTTCAATTTTCCACGCCTTAAATCAAAAATCAGTGGCTCGTAAAGCAGCAGCTGATTTGGGAAAATCACTTAATGAAGTAAATTTAATTATTGCGCATATGGGGGGTGGAATTTCAATTGGAATCCATTCTAAGGGCTCAGTAATTGATGTTAATAATGCACTTGATGGCGAAGGTCCATTTACACCAGAAAGATCAGGTGGTTTGCCATCTGGGGGTTTAGCAAAGCTTTGTTTTTCAGGTAAATATTCAGAAAAGGAAATAAAATCTCAAATTAAAGGCCAGGGCGGACTTGTAGCATATTTAGGAACCAATGATGCCAGAAAAGTAGAGGAGATGATTGAAGCAGGTGATGAAAAGGCAAAGCTTGTTTATAAAGCAATGGCATATCAGGTTTCAAAGGAAATTGGCCTTTTAGCAACAGTTGTTAAAGGCCAGGTCGATGGAATAGTTTTGTCAGGTGGCCTTGCTTACGGAAAGTCTTTTACTGATATGATTACTGAAAGAGTATCCTGGATTGCAAATGTAATGATTTATCCTGGTGAAAAAGAAATGGAACCACTTCGGGATGGAGCTTTAAGAGTGCTTAAGGGGGAAGAAGAAGCAAAAGAGTATTAAAAAGTGCTAAGTGGTAAGCGGTAAGTGGTACGTTTTGTTGCTGGTTGCTGGTTGCTAGTTGCTAGTTGCTGGTTTTTTTAAAAAGAATAATATGTAAATAGGAGTTTGGTAATGGCAATTAAGAATTTTTGTGAAATGTTAGATGAAGTTAAAAAAATGGAGACTAAGAAAGTCGCTATAGCTGTGGCTGAAGATGCTGAAGTTTTAGCTGCTATCAGGCAAGCTCAAGATGAAGGACTTGCTATTGGTATTTTAACAGGGGATGAAAATAATATTAAGAGTGCAGCAGAAGGTGCTAATATTTCTTTAGATGGTTTTGAAATTATTCATGAGCCTGATCATTCAAAGGCAGCCAGGCTTTGCTGTGAATTAATTAGAAAAGGTGAAGCCTCTGCTATTATGAAAGGATCCCTGGGAACTGCTGATTATATGAAGGCAATCCTTGATAAGGAAAATGGACTTAATACTGGGAACCTTATTTCTCATGTTGCAGTTTTTGAAGCTCCTGCATATCCTAAACTTCTTTTTGTAACTGACGCGGCGATTAATATTAGACCAGAAGTTGAAGATAAAGTAAAAATTATTAATAACACTGTTTCCGTTGCTCATAAATTTGGTATTGACTTACCTTTAGTTGCTGCCTGCTGTGCTGTTGAAAAAGTTAATCCAAAGATGATTGAAACACTTCATGCAGATGAACTAACAAAACTTTCTAAAGAAGGAAAAATTGAAGGCTGTATTGTTGAGGGTCCTTTTGGTCTTGATATAGCAATCAGCGAAGAATCAAAAAGAATCAAAAAAATTGATTCAGAAGTAGCAGGTCAAGCTGACATTATTCTTTCTGGTTCAATTGAATCAGGAAATTACTTATATAAATCCTTGGCTTTCTTTGCTCAAGCTAAAATCGGTGCTATTGTTTCTGGTGCTATGGCGCCAATTATTTTAACAAGCCGAGCCGACACTCATGAAACCAAGTTCTATTCAATCGTTTTGGGCATATTGAGCTCATAATAAGTGGTAAGTGGTAAGTGGTAAGTGGTAAGTGGTAAGTGGTAAGTGGTAAGTGATAAGTGATAAGTGGTAAGTTTCGATGTTCGATGCTGGATGCTGGATACATGCTGCTTCTCTTTCCTTGTTACCCTGTTCCCCTGCGCTCTTGTTCCTTTTTCCATTGACATGACGTATCATATTATATAGGTGATAAGTTCAAACCAAATTTATCCCAGCATATAGAAAAACAATCAAAAACATATTTTATCTAAAAATGATAGGGATTTGAGTGATGAAAAAGATCATGTTGTGTTTTATGTTTATTTATATTTTATCTATTTCTGCATTATTTGCTGAAAAAACTGAAGGTGAGCATATTGAAAGGCTAATTAACCCTCTAAGTGGTCAAGCTGAGCTTTTTGAAGCAATAGAGTTTTTTCAAGCTCAGGATTCACCAACTCATGAAGGTGTAAGTGCAATATTAGTTGCTGCTCAACGAATGAACATATATGTGGCTTGGGAAAGAGATGTTTATGAAAGAATTTTAAACTTAATGGTTACTACTAAATACTTAGAGCAAGCACTAGTTTCTGAGTATTTAGTTAGGCATTTAAATAGTGCTGACCTACATAGGTCTTCTATCGTTTTAGTAAAACTATCAAAAGATGTTGGATTTCGAGAAGACGTTTTACAAAGAGCAGAAGATATTATTAGAGCTGATGATGTTGCTATGAAAGAATTTTCTGATGCTCTAGTTGAGAGACCATCTTATTTTTCCTGGGCAGGAATAAAAGCATTGGCATATAGTGTTTTAGAAAGTACGGAATTAAATATTCAGGATCACGAGAGGTTAAAAAATCATTATGAAAGAGCTTTAAGAAATGTTGTTCAATATCTTTCAAATGAGACCATTGAATCTCAGAGGGTTCAATTTTTGCTGGTTAAAACTATGAAAAGCCCTTATCCTTCTGTCAGGCTGGCTTCTGCTGCTGCCCTCTTAGAAAGAAGATATGAGCCTTCTGGATTAGAAGCTTTTTCAGCAATGGCTTTAGATGAAGCTTTAGCTGATCCTGTTTTTGCCAGGCGAGTTTATGAAGCTTGCGCTTTGCAAGTTTCCCAAAAAGTTATAAATGAATTAGCAAGTCAACTTGAAAAAATTCGACCAAATTCAGAAGGTGAAGTTTTAGAATTCTGGCGAAATTCTGTTTTGGAAACTATGGATAGAGTTCTTAAAGATCCTAATAGAACGATTTTATCAGAACTTGCTTTAATAAATCGATTAATGGGAAATATTCATGATTTAAATCCTGAAATATTAAGACAGACCTTATCTTTGCCTTTTATTGAATCACTGGCAGTGGTCTTTGATGTTGCCACCCAGTTTGGAGGACGGGACGTAAATTCTGCTGTTTTAAATATAATTGATCTTTATTTTCTTTATGATCTTGTTGAGTTAAAAATTGAGGGTGATTTGGCTTCATCTCCGGAAGTGAGATCAAATAAGCCGTCTTCTTTAAAAGTTAGATTTATTTGGGAAGAGCGCACACCTATTAAAAGCAAAATACTGGAAGTATTAGAAAGATTAACTCATCATTCCGATGAAACTATAAGTACAAAAGCAAGACTCATGCATTGGCCCCTTGCCGCTGAATTTCTTACAATAACAGAATTTAGTCAGTATTTAGCTTTAAGAGAGTCATTTTTACTATGGCAAACGGATTTACATAATAGTCAAAGGTCTTCTCCTGTTAATAGACCCAGTTTTATTGACCAGGAAATTCCACGAGTTATGGAAGTGACTGGAAATGAATCCACTGAAATTGTAGTGGAAGAAGCTGATATTGTTTCAGAAAGAATAGATACTGAAGATCTTGAACTTCCGAGGCCTCCCGGGTCATCAGAGGTTGATATAAGTGATGCAACAAAAGAAGCAAGAAGACTGGATTTAAATAAAGAGCCAGGTGATTTTGCATTTGATCCTGTTGCAAGAAGTAGGGCAAGACTTCAAGCAAAAAAAAGGGTAGGAGAAGAAATAGAAAGTGTTAGAAAAAAATAGAGAGGAAAAAATGAAAGCTATAAAGATAATCCTATGTTTATTCTTATTTTTTCAAGTTTTAGCCAGCGCTGTAATAAATACAATAGATCACTACGAAAATCTTCTTGATCCTGATAGCACGATTGAAGAAAAATTTGCTGCCATTGCTGCTTATGATACTGTAACTGATCCTGAGCTATATGAAGTTAGTGCAATTATTGATTTAGCAGGAAGGTTAGATATTTATAATCCAGTTGAAATGGAGCTTTATAAAAAATGCTTATTGGTTTTGACTGATAGAACTTGGATTGACAAAAGTAAGTTGATTACTGAATATTTAAGCAAATCAGGTAAAAGTGGAGATTTATGGAGATCAGCTTTAGTTTTATGGGCTCTTAATGAAAATGGTTTTTCTCTGTCAAGGTCAGCTGCTAAGGTGGCTTCACGGATATTGATAACTACTGAGGCTGAGCTTTTAGTTTTTAAAGACCTTGTTAGTGGCAAGGCTTCATGGTATACCTTGACTGGTATAGCTCAAAGAGCTGGTGTCTGGTCTTTACCTGAATCAAGACAAGCTGTTGATGTTGATGAGTATGAATTAAAAGCAAAGTTAATAGCTGCTGATTTTTTATATGCTTGGTATTTTGATGAGGCCTTTGTTATTGATGCCTTAATTCAAAGCCTTGACTCACGGTTTGAAGCAATCCAAATAGCTAGTGCCAGAGCACTTGAAAACAAATTAAAACTAAAACATCCTGAAACTGTTGGAGCTGCAAGAATCAGGATAGCCCTTGAACCTAAACTTGCTGTTCCTGAATTTAAGAAAAAGGTTTATGCAGCAGAGTTTAGCTATTTGGAGGCTGATGTTTATTGGAGACTGGCTATTAGCCTTCAGGGCCAAAGAGAAAGAGTCGAGCTAGGACAAGACGGGGCTAGAAAAAGAAACCTTGTGAGAATTGCTCGTAAGGAAGCACCTCCACTTCCAGAAGAATTTGAGTTAACTTATAAAGGAATTGGGCAAATATCTTACTCGACTGTAAACTTTAACTTGTTAGAATTATCAAGCATAATGGCCGTTTATCAAAGAGAATTTCCTGAGCATTTTAGGCAAACAATGGATAGTTTAAGTGAAAGTTTTGTTTTTTTACTTGAAGCAGCTACTTTATATGGTGATCAAGTATTGAAATGTGAAGCAGTGCATTTGATTGAAACTTATTTACTTGATGGAAAAATTACAGTAGTTCTGAGAGTAAATCCAGATGTAATAGAAGTACAATGGGAAGAAAAGGATATATTAAAAAGAAAAATCATTGAAATTTTAAAACACTTTGAAGATCTTGATCAAACGATTTCCTTAAAAGCAAAGCTTTTAAGGATTCCTTTGGAAACCGGAGAAATTTCACTTGGACAGTGGATGGATTTGCAGACAATGAGAGAAGCCAAATTTCGAATGACTGGGTTTGATCTTTCAAGTAGAGATATTCATCCAATTCTAGGTGCAAGGGAAAATGTTTTGTCAATTATTGGTTCTGAGGATTTGCCTTCAGTAGAGATGGTGACAGAGCAAGCACCTAGGGAAGCGGATTTAAAAACTGAAGCAGCTTTGAGACTAAGACAAGAAGCTGAGCAACATGAGCGACCCGAAAGAGCTGAAATAAGTTTGCCAGATACTGAAAGACCTTCTGATGTTGATATTAGTGCAAGTACGCGAGATGCCACAAGATTTGTTATGCCAGAGCAGCGTTCTGGCGAACATCCTTATGATCCTGCTGAACTAGCTAGAAAAAGATTGGAAAGGGCAAAAGTTCGTACAGCAGAAGAAATTGGAAAAGCAAAGCCGAAATAGGTGATTTCATAGTTCTATACTATTTAGTTAGTATAAATTAGGATCATCTCCAATTTGAATACCTAAACATTAAACCAAGTATATAAAAAAGCCCTCCGAAAACTATTTTTCAAAAAGCAAATGCTAGAGCCTCCCTATTCAGTCGCAAAAAGTTTTTAATTTTATTTAAGGATCATCTCCAATTTGAATACCTAAACAATAGATCGGGCACATAAAAAACATTACAAAACCTCTTTTTCAAAAAGCTAATGCCCACACTCCTTATTCAAGCAATAAAAATATTTTATTATTAAAGGCTTATTGTATTCCCACTATAA
>JBDREC010000060.1:0-3183 GCA_043820105.1 Pseudomonadota bacterium | reverse complement strand
AAAGATTAGTGCTGATGAAGTAGAAATTATTAGGGGAAAGTTGAAGCTTTGACTCCATTCTATCAATTCAATGCTGAAGCAGAGCACGATAACAAGGGCTTATGAGATTTTGAATAAACTTGAAGGCAATCATGTCGTGTCAGGATGGCAGGCTCGAACAATTGCTTCATGTATCATTTATTTGGCTACTAAATTGAATAATGATTTCAGGCCTCAAAGAGAGGTTAGTAATGCAACTCACGTGATTGAGGCTACCTTGAGGAGAAGATGTAGGGAGTTGATTGGAGAATTGAAGCCATAGAAAAGTTTAAGTAATCTTTAATGTTATAATATAAATATGAGAAAAATAATTTCAAAAAAGTTATTAATCATGTGTTTGGTAGTTATTTTGAGCTATATGGTTTTTGTATCTGCTTCTGTGGATTTAAATTTACTAGAAAGTGATTATGGAGACTATGAATATACAGAAATGAGAGTAACAGATTGGGAACCAGAGTTAAGTGATATAAATTTGTCTCATTTGATTTATAATGTTGTTTATGAAAAAACTGAAGAAGATCGAATTAAGGTTCAAGTTATAGTATTTGAAGATACAGAATATGGAAGAAATCATCAAACTAATTGGATAACACAAAGGATAGATGATGGAGGAAATGAATTCTTAAATCTTGATGGTAATTATGTTTTTAAATATGCAAGAAGTGGTGAAGAAGGTTTAATGTGGAGAAATGATAATATAGCAATTTTTATTTATTTTAATGATTATAACAATCTTCCTGATCTTGTATTAAATGCTTATTTTAATGTTTATCCTAGTGAATGTTCTGAAGATGGATGTCCTGATATGAATAAATCCATAGAGGAAAGAGTATATGAAGAATATTTTCTTGGATATTACCAATATACAGAAGGGTTGTTTTTTAAACATAATGGATTTAATGTAAAATGTAATGATATTGTGAAATATGGTGATGCTGGTGGGGTGAGCTATTCTGACTTAAATTATGAACAATTTATTGATGAAATGGAAGAATATTTAGGAGAAACTCTTTATTTTAATGAAACTGAATTAGAAGAATTGTATATTGAATGTTCAAATGAAAGTGAAATAAATATTGAAGGTGTTCCTTTAGAGGATTTCTTAGAGTCTTGTTATGGAAGAGTTTATCCTCAATTGACGGGAGAGGCTGTTAATGGTGTAATTGATGAAAACAGCTTAAGGATATGTGATAACATAAATCTAATCATTAGTGAAAACGAAGAGTATTTTGAAGAACTAGAAAATGCAGATCCAGATATTATAAATAAAACAATTGACTTCATTGTTCAAGTTGAAATAGAAAAAGATGAATTGAAAGAATACTATTGTGATCAATTTGGTATTATTGATGTTATTGGTGAAGATGATATTATTGAAAGAAATATTTATGGTTGTGAAGAAGAGGAAGGATTAGAAGAAAATGAAGAAGAAGAATTTTGGCTGAACCAAGCCTTTAATTTTTTAAAATCTCTATACAATAGATTATTCTAGTAAAATACAGTCCATTTTCGCAGAAACGGACAAAAAAATAGTATAACAAAACCCCATAACCTATATAATTACTCAACCAGCCCATCAAAATAAGTATCCTTTCCTGGATTTTCCCTTTTCAATTTTTCAATTATAGCCATCCTTATGTAATGTGACACAGAAAAACATTCATTAGTCTGCTTCTTGATTTCCTTCCATAATTTATTAGGACAGGTAAAACTCCTTCTTTCAGATCTCATAATTTCATATTCAGTTTCTTCCATTTTCACATATCCTTTTGTGAATTTCCTTTATCCTTTCTTCCATGGGCATTGACATAAACAAGCTAAACCTGACATAATCAGACTTTTTCAAGAATCCAGCAGATCTTGCCCTTGCAATCAGAATCTGCTCCTGTTCTGGAGTTATTTTCACCGTAAGCATCCGTGTCTTCATAACAGCTATGAGTTTGCCATTATAAAAATATGGTTTGGATACAAAAAAGGTAACAAAAAACTTATATATAATATTCTCCTATAACTTCCTATGGATAAAACTGAAGCAAAGGAAGAAGCAACTAGAGTTTCTAATTTAAACAAAAAACTTATGCAATCTTTAGAGCTTAGAAGAAAATTATTAAGAAAAAGAATATCTGCCCTTAACTCACTAATATCCTTAGTTAGAAGTAAACAAATATCAGAAGAAAGCATAAAATTAGCCTTAAATAGTGATGGAAATAAAGTCTTGTCCTTTTGTAATCGTAATGAAAGAAGATTAATGAATGTCTTAAAAGACTCAAAAAAAGAAACACTAAATATTTTAAATTCAATTGATAAGAGAAAACTTAAAGAAATCCGTAGTGAATTAAAAAAAACTTACAAGGAAACAAGATTTTCAAAAGCATCCAAGGGAAGTTTGGTTATAAATCCTGAAGCACTAACTTTAATGATAAACTCCATTGATATTTATCAAATGTGGAAAGAAGTTGTTGTTAAATTCTATGATAATTATGCTCTCATTGAAAATAGATTAAACCTAGAAAGTTCATTTTTAGCAAACCCTTCATCAGAAACACTTATACCTTATCTATCATCATTTAAAAATGAATTAATTGAACAAAAAGCAGTGGAAAAGAGAATTTTTAAGATATCCAGAAAAGGAGCGAAAAACATGGCAGGAATAGCAATGATTGGTGCATATGTTTTTTCGACTACTATTGGAATTATATCCTTTGGTGCAACTGACCCCTATAATATTCCTTATATCCTAATTTATGGTGCTATACTTACAGGATTTTTTGGAGGTGGAGCTTTTTATACAGTACAACCTCTGTTAATTCATGGAATAACAAAAGATTATTCTTCCTTTATTAGACAAATTAAATCTTTGTGAGTTCCCCCAATTGACCACCCTCAAATAAATACAAAATTATCGGCGAGAGAAGTCGTAAAAAAAGGACAAGATATATAAATATGTGCATCCACTTATATAGTAAGGCGGAGGAAAGCACGCTTACGCAAGTTCACTCCGCATAAAACAAGGCTATATTTGCCAGAAAATCTATTTTACCGACGAGAAGGGTTAGGCGAGAAAAGTCGTATAACAGCAGTTGGACATTATGTCGAAGATTGCAAAAAAGTCGAACGTCAGGGCTTTATTAGCCATCAAATTCA
>JBDREC010000059.1:0-11883 GCA_043820105.1 Pseudomonadota bacterium | reverse complement strand
TAATACTATCCCCATATAATAGATAATTCAATGTCCCTTGCCTCAGTCGGCTTAGTTCAATAAATTTTATCGATAATGCCATTTGCCTATATTTTAAGCTCGAATCTCTTTTGAGGCACTATCGATAAAATGCTCTTCATTACAGTATATTTAGCTTCTTGGGAAAGGCTTTGTGCAGGATTAATAATATTTGCTTTAATCATCATCTCAGAAAGATTATTTTGTGAATTTGAGTTTTCTGGCTGGCTTGCCTCATCTTTCCCACCACAAAAGCCAACGATTCCTAATGATAAAGCCATTAATAATGTAGCTATTGCTATTATAAGTGCTGGTATTTTTAGTTTCTTTTTCATTTTGCCCCCCCCCTTTACGGGATTATGTTTTACAAAACCTTACTTATTGATTTTCTACTTACTTTGACAGATTTTTTTATTATATCATATTCAATATATTTATTCAAATTATCAGAAACATAGCTGTCTGAATTGCAGCAAGTGATAAAAAGCACTTCAATTAATTGTATTAATATGCTATAATAAGTAATAAACTTAAAAAGGTGGGGGAACATCAATTGAACATCCTGGATAAGAGCTTAATATTTAAGATTCTTTTGATATTTTTCCTTTTTTCTTTTCTTTCATGTTTTGATGATTCAGGTGATAATCCAAGAAATAATTCAACAGGTACTGATGAAACAAGTGAAAGCGGACAGGATGATTCTTCAGAAGAAACGGCTAATGATGAATCATCAGAAACGTCAGGAAATGAATCTTCGAGTCCTGACACAAGTGAAAGCTCAAATAATAGTTTAACAATAATTGATGAAAGTCAGACTCCATCTACAGCAATTGAAGATCCTGTTTATTTTTCAGGAGGCATAGACATTGCTTCAATTATTGTAAGATCTGACATAATTTCAAGAAATGACATAATAACAAGAAATGATGCAACAAGTGCTGGATTTAGTATCTCAACTAATCAAACTTTATCAGAAATTGACTTAAAAGCCTCTTCTAGCTTCAAGTTTTCAACAATAGATACTACAACTTTAATTTCAGTAGATATCCTTGCATTTGATACTTTAAATGAAGTGATTTACAAATATTCCATGTTTCTTGATTCAAATGAGCAGTTTGATATTACAACAAGCCTTGAAAAAGTGCAGGGAAACATCATTGTTCTTTCAGTTTTTGCCTATGCTATTGAAAATACTAGTCTGGTAAAAATACACCTTGGTGATTTTGCTTATATAAATTCTGACTCGTATGAAAGCTTTTTTAATGTTAGTGATAATATATCAGAAAACACCACCATTGACTTTGGAACCTTGACAGTTGCTGATGAAGAAAAGTATTTTACATCCGAAGAATTTTCCGAAGAAGCTGATTTCGAAGGCGTTGATCCAGATGCTGGTCCTGATTTTACAACAGCCTGCAGAAGAGATAATGCAAAAATAACAGTTTTAAGTAATGATACTTACGAGCTTGAAGTTTCTGCATATGATCCAAATGCCTCAGACATAAGTTTTTATGATATCAATGATGATTATGGAATCGTAACTGTTGCTGAAACAGGCGAAATAGAAGGCTTTGCAACAATAACGGTCGATCCACAAGGCCAGACGGGAATAATAAGACCAACAATTGTAGTTGTTGATAATAGTGGAAATACTTCATACTGGACACCTGAGATTTATTTAATTGCTGATTTTCCTGAAGAAGAAGAATCTATAACATTATCTTATGATTCATTGGATGTAAATAATTTTATTTATGAAGATGTTACAAGAACCAAGTCTGTTAAATATGGTACCCAGGGTGTAGGATTAATATATGAATCTGGCGATGGCAATGATACTTCCGGCTCAATTTATATGATGGCCTTTTCAAAAGCAGGACAACTTCTTTCAAATGGAACAGTGCCTATAGCACCAGTAAATAATACTGAATACCCAGCAGATGTTGCTTCAGACGGAAGCAATATAGCAATAATTGTTGATAGTGGTGGAGCTCTAAATGACCGTCTGGTAATCACTGACTATGCATTAGACCTTAAAAATGAAAAAGAGTTTACTACAACTGAATTTATTCAAAAGATCGCGGTTAATAATAATGGTGATGGCTTAATGCTTTCCAATGATCACGAAAAAAAATATGTGTATTTTAATACACAAACAGGTGTAATAAATGATACAAAAACAATAGAAATGGGAGAAAATGCACTTTGGGTTGAAGCCATTGAACTTACAGATGACAAGACCTTTGCCTTTGTCGGGGGAGCAGTGGAATATTCAGAGGACCAGGCACTCACAATTGGCAAGCTAAATGATTCTGGTGAAATCATTTCATGGACTACACAACAGGTAGAGTCATCAGCAAATTCTATGGTAAAAATAGGTAATGATCTTGGAATTATCTATGACAAATATTTTATTCTCGCCTACTGCTACGATATGGGAAACGAAACTGCCGAAATAAGAATAAAAATCTTTGATACAGAGGGCAATCAAATCGGGGCTTCCCAAACACTTACAACTCTGACAGATGTTACTTCATATCAACGAAATGAACGAGGATATTGGGAAATACAAGTTGAAGGCGCAAGGGACGGTCGCTTTGCAGTTGGATATCAATTATGGAATACTTTAACAGAAGAAGCAGGAACCAGGCCAAATATAATTTTAGGCATCGCAAATGGATCAGAAGTAAGCACAACACCATGGGAACTTGAATCAGAAATAAGCTGGTCAGCAAGCATTAGCCCTTATTTCTTTAATGATGGAACCTTATCAGTTTTTTATGAATCAAGTAATATTGGGATTTTTAAGGTTTGGTAAAATATTTTAAAAACAATTGTAATTTCATAAAAATCTATTAAAATAATTTTCATTAAAACAATTTTTATGTGATTATATGAAAAAACTTATTTATCTTATTTTTTCATTAGTTTACATCTTTTTATTATCATGCACACTTAGCTCTTCTGATACTGAAGGAGAAAACACTACATCAGATCTTGATGAAATTGAATTTACAAATGTCTTTTTTCCAATAGACTTAAATGAACAGATAGATTTTTCAAGTATAACAGATGATGACATAGAAGATGCAAAAAAAGAGATCCTTGATATACTTAATCTATTATTAGATGATTTTAAGATCAATGCAGATAATAGTTTTGATAAAGTCTTATTAGCTATTGATGACATGGCTTATATTTATTTCAGATTATATTACATTGTAGAACAACTAATGTATTTATATCCCAATGACAGCATAGTATTTGAAGCAGAAGATGCTTGGTATGATCTTTCGGATTGGGCAGATACTGAGTTTAATGACAACGAAACCTATAACATTGTATATAACTATTCTCTCACAGATGAAGCTCTTGATCTAGTAGGGAGCCAAGAAAGATTATTAACAATAGTCTTGCAGGAACTACGCAATGCTGGCGCTAATTTTTCAGGTGATGACCATGATAATTATATTGACTTAAGAGATGACCTTTATGAACAAGAAGCCTACTATGAATACTACATTTCAAATCATTCAAGTACTCTTGAATTTACAGAAGGCGAACTTACAGGCGTATCTGATACAATTCTATCATATCTAGAGTCAGATGATGGAACATATACCTACACAAGAGATTATTATCCTTACATAATAAATGCCGCCACAAATCCTGAAACAAGAGAAACAGTTTATAATGATTTTTACAATGTTGCTGTTAATGACAATATTGAAATATTAAAAGAAATGCTTTCATTAAGAAATGAAATAGCCTCAATGTATGGCTATGAAAATTTTTCTGACTTTGTTTTATCAACAACAATGGCAGGAGATGCTGAAACTGTACTTGCTTTTATAACAACAATTAATGAACAAGTTCTTGTTAAAGCCCATGAAGATATAGATGAGATTGAAAATGCATTTCAAGATGCGCTGGAAACAGATGAAGATTTAGAACACAAGGATTTGCCAATTGGAATAGCCAATTTAATAATAAATGATTATAATGGAGTAGTAGATACCAGTTATGAATACTTTGAATATGAAAGTGTTTTGGATGCTTTAATAAATATTGCAGATACCTTGTTTGATATAAATATTGAAAGAAGTGCGTCCCCAAAAGCATGGCATGAAGATGTTTCCTTATTAAACGTATATTCCGGTTACAACAGCGAACTTCTGGGTAGAATCTATTTAGATCTTTTTACAAGAGAATATAAAGATGCCTATGGAGCAACACTTAATCTTTATGAAACAAAACATGTAAACAACACGAAATTAGTCCCAGCTTGTATTATTGAAATGGGAATGGAAAAGAACTTATATGATGAAGATTATATTTTATTAAGTTTTGAGGATGTTAGAGTATTGTTTCACGAACTGGGCCATGCTCTTCATTCAGCTCTAGGAACAAATCAATATTATTTTCACTCAAGCTTATTTGTAGAGTGGGATTTTGTTGAAGTTCCGTCAATGTTTTTTGAATATCTTACATATAACAAGAATATAATAAAATCATTCGCAAAGCACTATTTAACCGGAGATGTAATTACAGATGCAATAGTAGATAATATGTATAATAACAATTACTATGGACCTTCAAAATATGTTTTCATGAATGATTCAAATTATTGGGATTTAATGGATTTAAGCTTGCATTCCTCTTATAATACAGAAGGAAGCCAAGGTCTTCAGGAATTCACTCAAAATATAGGCGAAACCTATTTAGCCTTAAATTATGGACCAGAAACAAACCTTTATACCTTTTCTGAAACCTTAGCAGGTGGAGGCTATGAATCAAGATCATATGTCTATCTTTGGTCAGCTGTTATTGCAACTGATTTATTATCCCAATTTACAGACAATATTTTGGATGACACTACAAATGGTGATTTGTTAAGACAATATATATACGAACCAGGAGCTTCAAAGGAGGCTTCAGAAATGGTCAGTGACTTTCTGGGGAGAGCCTTTACAAATGATGCATATTTTGAGTATTGGGGGCTTTAGGAGTGGAATTGGTTGCTGGCTGCTGGTAGAAAAAGCTAGTAACGAGTAGGAATCGTTCACAATCATATATTATCTCTTATTCCCTTGAGCTCTTGTTCTCCTGTTCCCCTGTTCCCTTGCGCTCTATCACTCAATTATTATCGATCTATAGTTGACAATATAGATAAGAAAATTAGGATTACACTAAAATAAATAAAAAAAGGATACAAGATGGAAGAGAAAGAATTATTGTTGATTGGAACCATTGAAATTAATGAAGCTAAGAGACTTAAATATAATATGATGGAAAGAAAAGCTGATCTTGAAATCAGGCATAATGAAGAAACATGTACAAAAGGTTGCAAAACAACAGTTGAAGTATGGATCCAAAAAGAGCATATAAGCATCTTTCAAGACATGATGAAAAAAGAACAAGAAAAACTATTTGATGGTCTTGATATAAATATTGATCAAATTAATGAGGTATTTGACCCAGAAAAAGAAAAAGCCACCTGCCCTGCCTGTGGAACAGTGTTTTCGACAAAAGAAACTGAGTGTCCTGATTGTGGGCTTAATTTTGCGTAAACAAGGGAACATGGGAACAAGTGGTAAGTGGTAAGTGGTAAGATTGGTATTTGGTATTCAGTATTTAGTATTCAGTATTCAGTATTTAGTATTCAGTATTCATTGATTATTGAAAATTGATTGTTGATTATTGATTATTTTCAACGATGGTGATGTAGTATATTTCTTAGGGAACAAGTGGTAAGTGGTAAGTGGTAAGTGGTAAGTGGTAAGATTGGTATTTGATATTTGGTATTCAGTATTTAGTATTCAGTATTTAGTATTCAGTATTCAGTATTTAGTATTCAGTATTCATTGATTATTGAAAATTGATTGTTGATTATTGATTATTTTCAACGATGGTGATGTAGTATATTTCTTAGGGAACAAGAACGCAAGGGAACAAGTGGTAAGTGGTAAGTGGTAAGTGGTAAGTGGTAAGTGGTAAGATTGGTATTTGGTATTCAGTATTCAGTATTTAGTATTCATTGATTATTGAAAATTGATTTTGACTATTAATTGTTTTTTCAACCGTTAGTAACGCAGTTCTTTTTTCTTAAATATTCCATATATAAATTTTATTTTTAGAACCTTTCTTTAGCTTGGCTGAAAGTTTCTGCATTTCAACTATACGTTTTATTTTTTCACTAAATGACAAGTTAATGAGATAATTCTTTACTGCTTTTTTTGATTCTTTGATTTCACTTATAATTTCTTCTTCCTTATTCATCTTAGAAGGTCTCCTTAAGCTCAAGCCACTTTTCATAAAGACTGAATTTTTTTAATATTGTATTAAGCTTTTTTGCATCAAATTTAATTTTCTGCAAAACAAGGTCTGAAAGCCTTGCCTTATCCTTAAGTCTTCCAGTCTGTATCATAATTGCCATAAGATACTCTAAGTCAAATATTCTAATTTTTTTTCTACCATAGGAAACATATTTGCCCTTTTCAACTGCCTCTGTAAGCAGCTCATTATAAGGCACAAGAAACTGAACAGGAATATTTTGAATAAGTACAAATTCCTTTTCAAATTTACATTTTTCCTTTTTTAGAAAATCATAAATTGGAGAAAGATTAACCAAAACATCATTTTTTGAATTAAGAACCGTAAAAACATCTATATCCTGAGTATTAATAGGTTCAAAATAATAAACAAGCGCAGTAGCTCCTCCAATTGCATAATTACTAATTATACCAGAAACTTTCATTTTATTTAACAATTCGATTAGTCTATCCATAACTTGAATTATTAATCAATTTCTACATACAAATCAAGATAATTGAGAAAATATAAAGTGGTGAGATTGGTATTTGGTATTCAGTATTCGGTATTCAGCAGGTGACTGGTGCTCTGGCGACTGGTGACCAGAAAATGGATGGAAGAAAAATCATTAAGGATTCATGGTACAACAAGAAGAATTCCAAAAGACGTTTTTGAAAATGAAGAGAAAAAAATACTTGCGAAACTTCCATTAGAAATTTTTGATTCAAGTGAATGGACAATTCATAAACTTCATTTGGACTGTTATTTACGAGTAGATAAATCATTATATTCAGCTCCATATTCTTATGTCGGAGAAGAATTATATATTAAGAAATCAAAATACTTTGTTCAAATTTACAATAAGAAATTAGAAACAATTCATACACATAAAAGGGCAAGTTTTATTGGTGAAAAAATAAATCATAAAAGCCATTTTCCTGAATGGATAGAGCTCATAAGTTCCAATACATATGAATATTATATGAATCGAGCAAAAAAATATGGAGATATTGTTTATAATTATTGTGATCAGATGTTTCATGAAAAAGATCATGAAGCTTACAGAATGATCCAGGGAATTTTAACATTAGGGAAAAAGTATGGGGCTCAAAAGCTGGGAAATGCGTGTTTAAGAGCAGCTCAGTATGAGAACTATACTTACAAATGTATAAAAAATATTTTAATGCAAAAATATATGCCAGAAAATGAACTTTTTGATATGGAAGATCTAAGCAAGAGAAAAGAAAGTGAAATTTATAAAAGTGATTTAAGTAAATACGATAAACTTCATTAAAAATAAGGAGGCGAAAAAATGATACAAGAAGTGAAAAAAAAGTTAACAACTTTTAAATTGGCAGGAATTTCAAAAGCATTGGAAGATAAAATAGAATATGCAAAATCAAGTAGTTTAGCGCATCTAGAGTTTTTAAATAATCTTTTAGATGAAGAAGAATTATCAAGAAAAAATAATTCGTTAAAAAAAAGGATCTCAAAATCAAAAATGAGTAAGTTTGGAAAAAAAAGGATAGAAGGTTTCGATTTTAATTTTCAGCCAAGTATCAATCAATCACAGATCTTAGATATAGCGACTTGTTCATTCATGTATAAAAAAGAAAATATAATATTTTTAGGGAAACCAGGTACAGGTAAAACACATTTAGCAACGTCGATAGGCTTTAAAGCATTATTAAGAGGACATAAAGTTTTGTTTACAACAGCCTATGATTTAATAAAAGAACTATATCAATCACGAGCAGATGGATCATATCATAAAAGAATCGAGGATTATATAAAGCCAGATCTTTTAATAATAGATGAATTAGGATTCAAAAAGTTTACGCAAAATGCGGTAGATGACTTGTTTGAAATAATAAATCAAAGATATGAAAACTCATCAATAATAATAACATCAAACAAGTCTTTTGAAGATTGGGGAAATATTCTTTTTGACCAAGTTCTGGCTTCAGCGATAATAGACAGATTAATACATCATTCCCAGATAATATCGATAAAAGGAGAAAGTTACAGGGCAAAAGAACATAAAGAAGCATTTAATAAAAAACTAAAGTAATATGATTTTTTTGAAAGGAATTAGCTAGCTATGACGACCAGGTTATCCACAAAATCAAAAATGCCCCAGTCAAATGCAGATGGGGCTTATGGGCTATTAATGGCCCTAGCCCCAAGCGTTATATATTTGCCTGTAGCATTTTTGCTCATGTGGATAACCTTCATTGCTAATTCCATTATTTTTTATAAGAAAAAAAAGGGGGAAATGAAGATTATTGGATTGCTATTTTTACAATAATTTAAGATATTTTTTTTTGTCTAGGTGGTCCACTTTTGCGTCCCTTTGGTGGGTCAGTTTTCAATCCCATTGGCATTCATATGTTCTTTTATATAATCATCTAAGGCTTTTTGTGAAACTACCCAATTTCTTTTTATTTTAAAGGCAGGAATAGCACCTCTTCTGGCCAAAACATTTAGATAGTCTATAGAATAAGGAGAAATTTTAGAAGCCTGGGCTAATGTTATCATTTTTTCATTTATTTTAGGAATCGCTTCAAGATATAAATAAACAGTTCTTTCAATTGCTCTGCATATAAAAATAATGAATTCTTCTTTATCTTTCTTGTGTGCCTTTTCAAGAGTATTATAGTATTTCCTTCTGTCATTATTCAAAACAATTGCTGGAAGAAATCCATGTTTTATTAAAATTAGATTCATTAAAAGTCTTGCACACCTCCCATTCCCATCAACGAATGGATGTATTGAAACCAACTCAAAATGTGCTAAACTTGCTTTGATAATCGGGTGTAGACTTCTTTTTCTTAATACTTCTTTTTCAAAGGTTGCCATTAATTCATTAATTTTAATATGCTCAGGTGGTTTATGACTAGAACCTACTATTCTTACAGCTACATCCCTATATCTTCCAGCATAATCAGGATCAATTTCTTTTAATATCAAAGAATGAATTTCTCTTATAACTCTTTCAGTAATTTTTTCTTTTGACGCTGCCAATTTTTCAATAAATTTTATTGCATCCCTGTGATTAATTGTTTCTAAATGCTCTTTTAATGATTTGCCGCCAATTGTTATTCCATTTTCCAAAACTAGTTTAGTTTCTTTTAATGTTAAAGTATTACCTTCAATTGCATTTGAATTATAGGTCATCTCAATTATAAATTGTTCCTGAAGCCTATTTAGAATTGAATTTGATAAAGGCCTATGATTATTTATAAGTTCCATTCCTTTTTCAATTCTAAATATTAATTTTTTTAAACGATTGGATAACATAATATTCATGGTATCCGATCAACATCAACATGTCAACTTCTTTTTGATGGTTTAACATTAATATTGCATCATCCGATCATAGCAAGGCAGGATTGTTCTCCACCCAATTTCATACAAAAAATTGTTCTCCGTCTCAAATTACCTCAAATCGGTTCTATAAAATTTCTATATTATATTTCATGGGATTTCATGTGCTTCCTAAGCCGCTAATATCTCAGGAAAATACCGGATGACTTCTTTTGAAAATTGGAGAACAATTTTAGGGCTTGTTTCCCTTAGCCTCCATTTGTATTTTGGCTGTGATTACATGAGGTTAAGTGTTTTTGATGCCTCGAAAATACCGGCCCTGGACCGGCCCCAGTCCATATTGGCTTTGTCTTTTCCTTATTTCAGTACTTAATTATAACCTTTGCTGAATTATATTGCGGTTTTTGAAAAATCAATCATCTTCCCCTTCATCCCTAAACAAACTCATTGGACATCCACAAAAATCATTAACCTTTAGTATAACTTGGTGTGCATCAATGAGCACAGCATCCTCAAAAAACTTGTTTAATTCTGGCATTAACCTTTGCTGATTTTCTTTTATAAATCTATCATACAAAACTGAGCCTTCATAACATTTTTCTGGAAATCCGACTGTAACCATTGAATACAATAAATCACTAAAATAATCTGAATAGGCACTTAATTGTCCATCGCTGTCATATATCCCAATTTCTGAATCATCCGCATCTTCCATATAAAACAATTCATCTTCATATTTAAAAGCTTCTTCTGTAATAATAACAAGTGTTTTTAAAAGTTCTTTAGCATCCGCTTTAATGCTTCCACATTTCATACATTGAACATAGTTATTGCCATTAAATCTCTCTAATATCATATCAATACTTTTTCTTGTAGCGTTTAATGTTATACAATCTTTCATAGGTCCTTCTTAAAATTGAAGAAGAACAGGGGTCGAAGAACAGGGGTCAGGCCTTGACATTCGACAACAAATTCCCCTTCATACCTTTAATCCTTTCACCCAACTCTTCGTCCTCTTCTAACCTTCTTGAAAAGCGATAAATGTTTTGAGCTACTGAGGCCTTGTTTCCTGATTTGATAATTTCAGAGATTTCATTATGTGTAAAACCTGCCATTTTATGCAATAAATATAAATATGTCAGTCTTGGTATATTTGCAATGGATCCAGACTTATTTTCCATAATGCTTTTTTTACTGACACTGAATTCAGAGCTAACATATGACAACATTTGCTTTGGTTTAATCTCAGGGCGTTTATTACTTCTTGCTGTTGAAATTAGCTTATCTTTCTTTACTTTATCTAAATAATTATCTTTTATCCAATCTCTAAAACCCTGTGATCCCATTACAGATAGAGGTCTTGGCCCTTCTATAGAGTTAATAAAATATTTAGATTCTCTTCCAATCACAAATTCATGCAATTTTCGCCTTGCCTTAGAACTACTCTTTGCAAAATCTTTCAATATCTCATCTGTATATAAAAATGACGGTTTATTTTTTTCATTTAAATATGCTCTGTGACTAGACCATCTGTATGATTCTACCTTTTTACATAAACCTGCTTTCACAGGATTTTGGTGAATGTATCTTAATATCGCTGATGCACAATCATCTCTATCTAGCAATATTGATTTGAATCTACCTCTAAACAATGCTCCATCCCTTTTATATTTCTTATTATATCTCATTGTATACATTGATGAAAGATGTCTCATGCTTTCTGATAAGCCAAGATTTGGAGTATGAACAAGCAGATGATAATGATTTGTCATCAAACAATAGGCATGTGCCTGAAGATTCCATTGATCATTGACTTGCCCTAGTAGCTTTAAAAAATAGTCCCTGTCATCATATGAATGAAAGATGCTTTTCTTGCTAGCACCTCTATTCATGACGTGATACCAAGCACCTTCATATTCAATTCTTTTAGGTCTAGGCATAAATTACCCCTAAATTGATTAGTTTAATATTAGTTGTTAGGTGATTTATTGTCGAATGTCAAGGCCTGACCCCTTTCTGACCCTCCAATCACAATTTTAAATCCTGGAAACAGATAAATTCATCTCCCAAATATCACAAGCCATTGATTCTAAAATCTTCTATGCCCGCAAAGGCTGGCAATGCAAAGAATGTCCTTTTAAAACAGCCTGTGAGGAGGTATGCTAATGATCAAAGAATTTATAAAAAATGAAATTGAAGGCTTTAAGCTATTCTTTCTTGATATAA
>JBDREC010000058.1:0-7124 GCA_043820105.1 Pseudomonadota bacterium | reverse complement strand
TAATACTATCCCCATATAATAGATAATTCAATGTCCCTTGCCTCAGTCGGCTTAGTTCAATAAATTTTATCGATAATGCCATTTGCCTATATTTTAAGCTCGAATCTCTTTTGAGGCACTATCGATAAAATGCTCTTCATTCTTTGAATATGTAATTTTTCACTAAACGTTTCTAAATCAAAAATAAATTTTATAAATTTCGAAGAATGATCTTTAAAAACAGATTTCGAAGATGTATCTTGAGCTGTAAAACCCGCATTTCTAAATCCAATAAATCCCCTAAAGGTTGTATTATTATCAAACACATCAATTCTATTATTAGTGACTCTCCATTCAGGGAATTTCAATTCTTTTGAAATTTTATCTGCCCACTCACCCCTTTTATCTAATATTAAGGGATTTGGTTCATATCTGATTTCTAAAATGTGCTCATTTAAGCTTGCCATATTTTAGCAACTCCTTCTTTTTAGGATAAGATAATTAAATAATATAAATTTTAACTATATTAATTATTGTAAATATCAATAGTTAATAAAATTATTTTTACACCAATAGTGATTTTTATATAAAATCTATTTCTTTTTAAAAATCAATTGTTAATTATACTGTGTTTTTTTCTTCAAATTCCCAATAACTAATATGAGTAAAATATTCAGAATCAACTTCTTTAATATCATTAGAATAATTCATGTAATCAACAATTAATTTAAAAAGATTTTTTGGATTCTTATCGCAGTATTTAAACCTTTTATTTACAGCATTTTCTATCCCTACATCAGAGCTAGCATATAATAATGATATGTTGCTAGGAAGATAATAATTTTCTAAAATTGGTCTTTCTCTGGAATTGTTTTTTTAATTTCATTTATATTGAAATCAATAATTACCACTGTTCTTGCATTGTTAATTTAATTAATAGATATCTTCTGGAAATATGTCAGATTCGGATGGATCTTGAGTCATGTAAAACTCAAGTTTTGAATCATCCCATCTAGATGGGTCTATTGATATAGCACCAGGTTTTTTATTATTTATAGATGCCGCCAGATGGCTTAACTTCGGTGGGAAATAAATTTGAATATTTTCGTTGTAAATATTTTTAAAAGCTTCTTGATAATTAAGAATACATTTATTTCCAAGATCAATCGTTAACTTAGTAAATAAATTTTGCAATGTAAAAACTTCTTTAATAGGAAAATAACCACACAATTTACAAAAGACATTAATATCATAATTATAATAAGCATTTAAACCCAGTGAATCGCCTAAATCTGAAAATTTTTTAACCTTTTCAGAAATTCGGTTTGTATACTCTTTAGATAGGTATTCTTTATTTAAATATCCCTTGTTTGTAATATAATCCTTTGATAATAAATTTTGCGCTTTATTTAATTTTTCGATAGGGATTTGAATAAAATCTCCACAATATTCAAATGCAACTACTTCTTGATTTGTTTTTTTTCCAAAGTCAAAAAGTAATGTTTTTATTGCCCTCAAACATGCCTTTTGATTTTCTGCTTTTAGAAATGAGGTTACAATAATTGTATCTTCAAATATAAGTTTTTTTTCAGAACCAGAAAACCACGAGCTTTTTGATAAGATCTGATTTGATCCATTTGCAATATGTCCAAGCAATGTCTGGGCTTTGTTTATCCATTCTGAAATGTCTTTAATAATATTTCCATATCTGTCTTTATTAGGAAAATATAATCCCAATAGTATTGATTTGGGGTCTTCGGAATTTGGGAATATCTCTTTTATAAGATTTTTATTCATATCTATAATGTTAAACACAAAAGTAAAAGTAATTGTCATTCAATACATTAAAATAAAAATTTTTTCAATTAATAATTTATTTCCAAAATAAATTTTCTGACCTCCTGGAATGAAATTAATTTCCAATAGGGATCCTAATCTTTCCGAGCCCACCCCCTTTTCTATATTATTAACTTAATTTTATGGAGGTTTTTATGAAGGCTTTAGCATTAGCAATTCTCTTGTTCCCAATTTATCTTTTAGCCATTCTACTTACAACAACCGTATTTATTATATATGCGTTGTTCCCACCACTTAGGAAGTCTATCACTCATGGATATCTTTTAACATCCATGTGGTTTTCTAAGAAGCTTTTCGGTATAAATCCTATGCAAGATTAAATCCTGTTTAACCAATCCTTACAATTTATTAATCATTAAATAGCCTGAGCGAAAGGCTATAAAGGAGGACTTTATGTATTATACAACAATTCTACGGTTTTTGGTTCCAGTTAGAAGCCTATTTCAAAGGTTCAATCTTGATCCAAAGATTGAAGAGACTTTTGTTAAATTTTCAAAACTTGTGTTTGATAAGGCAATGAAGGAGAGGTCGGATAAGACTCTGGCTGCGTAAGTATTTCTACTATTAAATGTCATTACATTTCTAAGTAGCTCAGTTGGCAGCGATGCCCCCTGGGCTTTTTTATTAACCAAATATCAAGGAGGATTTATCATGGAAGATACAGTATCATTATTAATTCATCAATTCATAGCAGCTATACAGCTGAACCAAATTCTCAAAGATGATCCAGAGAATGAAGTAGCTCAAAAGCAGCTTAAGATGCTCGAAGAGTCTATTTCCATTGTTAAGGATAATCAGGAGAAGCTAGATCACTATGTTATTGGTCAATGTTAGAAATGTGCATGTAGCTAAAGAAAACCTATCTCAACAGTGAAAGGGGTATACCTTACTATTACCCAGCCTAAAACTCTATTCCTAGGGTTCAAAAAGTGCAGCCACGAGGCTGTTTTCAAGCAAATCTGAGCATAGCCTCAGACATATTTTAGTCATTTATTATTAATTTAATTTTATATGGAGGGTGTTATGTTAACAAATCACCAAAATCTAATCCAAGACTTAACTCTTAACAGGGCAATCTGTGAAGAGGAGTTTCCTGAATCTGTCATTAAGAATCGGAAAGGTTTCAATGGAGATACTCTAAACTATATTGAAGCCTGGGCTATTATTGAAAGACTTAACAATGCTTTCAATGCCAATTGGTCTTTCGAAGTCATCAAGCATGAGATCATTAGAGATGAATTGATTGTATTAGGAAGACTCTCAGCCAAGGGCGTAACCAAAGAACAGTTCGGGTCGTGGAAATTATCAAATGGGAATGATAAGGACAAACCCACTAACTATGGAGATGCGTTCAAAGCAGCGTCTTCAGATGCTCTTAAGAAAACTGCGACTCTACTTGGAATTGGTCTTTATCTCTACAAAGGTGAGAGCAAAGCCAAATCTGATCCTAAAGTCTATTCTGACAATCAATTAAGGAGTTCACTTCAACAGGATGAGAAGAAAGACGGTGGAAACGGAGAAGATAGAAATGGTTGGAACAATAATTCAGAGAATAATAAAGGATCTTGTGAAGAGGAATTTTCAAAGATGACACAAAAGCAATTGAACTTTCTAGTAGATATTGCTCAGCAAAAGAACATAGACCTTAAGTCAAAAGCCTCAGAAACCTTTCATAAGTGCGTTGATTCTCTCTCTAAAGATGAGGCATCAACTCTTATCTCAGAAGTACTAGCCTGCTAGTTCTCTAACTCAATCCATAAAGCCTGATGCTATTCTGTATGAGTGTCAGGCTTTCTTTGTTTTTATTTAATCATTTAAAGCAGGAGATACACCATGAACAATAATAATAGTTCATTAGTTAAAAACTATATAACATTACAGGATCTACGTAAAAAGCCTCACTTATCCAAAAGTCAGCTTAATTGCTATTTATCGTGCTCTAAAAAGTACAAATTTCGATATATTGATAAGATAGCATCAGAATTCATTTCATGTGCATTGCTTTTTGGAGTTTCAATTCATGGAATTATAGCCTCATATCTATCACATATAAAGGATACTGAAATTAAGAAGTCCTTAGATGAGTTATTACAGGAATTCAAGATACAGTGGGATAATCAGTGTTTAAAACCAATTAGATTTACAAACAGCAATACCAAAGAATCTCTTTATGAAACTGGCTGCAAGATGCTTGAAGTGTTTTATAATGAGTTTAAGTTTAGTAAGATTGTAGCGGTTGAACTGCCATTCTGTATTAAAATCATCCTCCTTGATCCTAAAGGAGATGCTCAAAAGGTAAATATGATTGGCTCATTTGATTTTATTGAAGAAGATCAAAATGGTAAATATGTAATCCATGAGTTTAAAACAGCAGCTAGAAGATGGGGTGAAGGACAAGCTGATATCATGCTTGATTCATCCGTCTACACTTATGCAGCAAGAAGCTTGCAGGAGTTCAAAGATCAGGACAGAATAAAGATTCAATATAATATTCTCACCAAAACTAAATCTCCTACTCTAAATTCACAAATAACAACTAGAACTAAGGAAGATGATAAACGATTTGTAAATAATCTCAATCAAATTCTCCGAGCAATTAGAAACTGCATTTTCTATGAAAATCAATCTTGGATGTGCAAAGGATGTGAGTATAATAAAATTTGCAATGAAATCACCTAGCGTACACACCTTAAAAGTTGCTCAGAAACTTCAGTAGAAGCAGAAAGTGCAGCGAAGACAACCAATTTCTCTAAGTTTCATTTAAAAACCATTCAATAAAGCCACTGGGATCCCTTCCTGGTGGCTTTTTTATTAATTAAGTTAAGGAGGAAAAATTATGTATTCACCAAAGATCAAAGATAAATTTATAAAAATACTTTATCACTTAGCCAAAAAAGAAGGCAGGCCCATGACAAAGCTTGTGAACGAAATCATTAAAAATGAATTAATTAAAAGGGAGGTATACAATGAACAACAAAGTAAAAGAAACTCTAAATAGCATCTTAGAATGCTTCAAATCAGGGAGCATCCCAGAGATAGTCTCCTATTCAATATTCCCAATTCCTGAAAATATCCCAAGTTCCAAGTGGTCATTACTCAATAGAACAATCCAATTTATAGGCGGCACATGTGACAGTCGAGGATTCAAACAATGGCAGGAAGTTGAACGACATGTAATTAAAGGAGAGAAATCTCATATATTCATATTAGTTCCATATATTAAAAAGACAAAAGATAAAGATACAAATGAAGAGAAAGATATTCTTTGCGGCTTTGTAACTAGACCTGTGTTTGCCTATGAACAGACTGAGGGCAAGGAGCTTGATTATATGCAGATAGAGCTTCCTGAATTGCCCTTAATGGACATAGCTAAAAAGTGGAACATAAATGTCAAAGCAGTACCAGGTAACTACAAGTATTATGGATATTATTCACAAGATCGTAAGGAAATAGGCCTGGCTACTTCCGAAGAGAAAACATTCTTTCATGAACTTGCTCATTCGGCTCATTCAATATTAAAAGGTAATTTAAAGAATGGCCAGGATCCATTGCAGGAGATAGTAGCGGAACTATCAGCTGCCACACTCACAAGAATCGTCGGAAAGAAATCACAAGATACTCTTGGAAATAGTTATAGATATATTGAGGAATATGCAGAAAAGCTTGAAATGTCACCTTATACAGGATGTATTAGAGTATTAAATGAAACCGAGAAGGTATTGGAGTTGATATTAAAGTGTGAGGGGAAAAAATAAATACGATGAATATGATTATTTGAATCAACGAAACCTGTGACAGGATCTTTAGCTTATTCAACTAATTTTTATTGAAACCTGATATAGCCTCATTATGAATAAATAATTCTATTTCTTTTTTCCAGTTACCATGGCCATTAAGCTCAAGCTCAATTTCAGCAATTATTTTATTATCAATGGGTTCATCAGAAATTAGTTTTACATCAATAACTCTATTTACACATCTTAAGGGAGTATATTGTTTTTTCGATACATTGTCTTCATATGGTATTGAAGCTAATCTGCTTATTTCTAATTTTATTAATGCCTCAAACATTTTACTCATTCCCCACCGTGCGAAATAATCAGATATATCAGATCCACGATCTTCAGAAAACAATGCCTCACCACGCTTAACCCCAAGAGACATTTGCAACATTTGTGGAATCCTATCTAGTCCATTTATCATTTTTAAGATATTAGTAATATCTAGATCTACCCCAATACTAATTACATTTTGCCTTTGGAATTCCTTTTCAACAGATATATTTATATAATATTTGTCATTTTTTTCGTACCATTGAATTGGAGATTTTAGAAGTCTTCCAGCCCCCTCTGAGTTAAGTATTATATAGCAATTATGTTTTGAAATTTCATTAATATTCTCACTAAACCTTCCAATATCCGCTATTGAACCTTTATAAAATTTCTTAATTTCTATATTCCATTCATTTCCTGTACCTCCTATTTTATTACCATCAGCAATTACATCTTTCCCTAACGCTAATAAACGGTTTTTTAGATCTTTATATTCTAATTGAGTTGGTTTTACTTTGAGAGTTCGTAATTTTCCAATTGGTGGTTTAATTATTTTTTTTTGATCTGTTAAATATCTATATAAATCATCATATTGATTCTCGTCCGATATATTATAATGTGTTGCTCCTTTAAGAATAATTGGTATATACTCACAATCATTTTTTTCAAATATAATAGGTATGAATTTGATATTACCTTCAGAATTATAAATTTCTTTTGTAATAATTGATCCTTCCCATTTAGCACCTTTTCCTACACCATGTTCTTCTTCACCATTAACTCTTCGACAATAAGTTTCTGTACAAATAACAAGTACATATTTAGATTTTGTTATACGTTTTATCATCCATTGCGGCCACTCTTCTAGCGGTGTATTTATGTATTGATCTATTTCACAAATTATACCTTCCTCTCTTAAACGATTAGCTAAAGCTAGAACTCTTGCCTTATGTTCTTCTGAATCATGACTATAACTCATGAATACATCGGGACTTTGTCTTTCTTTCACCGCTTGTACTCCTATTTATCTATTTACAATATAATAAGCATAGAATTTTTGTAATAACAAGAAAATCCTAAATTGAATCCATGGATTGTAAGCGGCTAGCAAACCCATCTTGCAAGCCGTATTTTCATGAAACCATATTGCGGTGCTCTGTTTTGATTTTAAAAGACTTTGCTAAATATATTTTGATTACTAAAGAGGTGATTTTATTTTGTGAGGTAGTAAGGCTT
>JBDREC010000057.1:0-4396 GCA_043820105.1 Pseudomonadota bacterium | reverse complement strand
ATATTTTATTATTAAAGGCTTATTGTATTCCCACTGTCATGCAATAAACCTTTATAATAAATATATTTTTATTACTTTCATGCAGTCGTGTTCTGAGCATTTTTATGCTTTTTGAAAAAGAGGTTTTGTAATGTTTTTTATACCAATTTATTAAGAACAGTTCTTAATTGATAAGAAGAGGGGCCAGGCCTTGACAATCTACAGCAAAACTAACAAGTTAAATGGCGAATAAAGTAACAGACTGAAATCCTTGGAATATTATGCAGCAGTAGAATTGTCCTATTTTCCGGGCACTTATTCAATTGCTGTCGAATGTCAAGGCCTGGCCCTTTATTTTATTATCAACACAAACAACAGCAGGTTCATCATAGAATTTACTATGATTCTTATCAATCTGTCTTTCAATAGATTCTGTCATAGCATCTGCTGCTATTTTTCTACCAACCATTATATTTTCATAAAAGTATTCCGCATCTGGATCATCTCCTATCATTGCAGCTAAACCTACTGCAGCAGTCCATGTTATAGTTTCTGATAATATTCTTCCTGCTCTTTTCAACTCAACCTTATCTTTTACTATTTCTTGAGGAGAAGGACGAGAGGGTTTAGATAAAGAAGTAGAGGAACTGAGGTCAACTGCTACTATTCCCTCAGAATTTGGGTTAATATTAAAAGTTTGATGCCTTGTCCTAGATCTGCTTATCGCTGTAGATCCTGGGTTAGATCCTGTTGGCATTCTTTGACTATAAGGAACGTATGGCTCGCCTCCAAGAAGCTGATTTACCTCATCCAATTCATCAATTAAGTCATCCATGGCTGTCTGTGTAAACTCACCTTCATAGGGAAGAATACTGCTAAGGTTTTCATCTTCTGGCAACTCAAGATCACTTTGTGCAAATAAACTCAGATTACTTGTAAGCAATAAAGTGATAAACAATAGACAAAAACTTTTAATACAATTTTTAAATGCATCCATTTTCATAAGAGATCTCCTTAATTATTAAAGACAAAGTCTAGCATTACAATTTCTATGCCAAAAACTAGCTTGAAATTATCGTGATAAAATTCGAATAACATTAAGATCTTATAAGTATTCATAATAATTAGACAAATTGAACAAATATTGTTTGTCAAAAATGACACAATTTATTCCCAAAATAGAGATTATTTTTAAAAAGATATATGGGAGCCATCGGGATAAGGTAAAAAAATTTCATATTTATTTTTAAGAATAAATCAAAATAAATCAAGACGGATGAAAAAAAGAAAGAAAAAAAGAAAGAAATAAAATCATAAAACCGTTTAATATCTAAGTGATATCATTCGCCATGCTTAATTATTAATCACACCTCCGTGTACTTATTTTCCTTTGCAAGTATTTTCCTTTGCAAGTATTAAGAAATAAAGGGCCAGGCCTTGGGCTGGTTAAGCTTTATTAATCCATTTGGCTGCGCGACCTTTTCCTTGTGGAATGATTGTTTTTTCATCACGAAGTTTGCGAAGTACAATTCTTATCATATCTCTTGATATGGTTGGCAGTTCCCTTTCAATATCAGAAATTGAAAAGGGGCCTATTTTTCTTTTTACAGCTTCAATTATTTGATCAGTTTTTGAGCCCTTGCTTTTTCTAATTGTTCCGACTCTTTCTTCAAATTCTTTATAGGCCTTTAGCATAGCTCCCCAAAAATAATTAAGCCATGGATTGGGGCTGTGCTTGCCTTGATGCCATTTCTGAGAGGACGCCTCCAGGCTTTCATAATAAGTTTCTTTTGATTCTTCAAATATTCGCTCTAAGCTTATATATCTACCCACTTCATAGTCAAAATGATATAGAAGCATTAAGGTTAGCAACCTTGCTACTCTCCCATTTCCATCAGAGAAAGGATGTATGCACAAAAAATCTAAAATTGTAAGTGGTATAATTAAAAGCGGTTCCAAATTTTCTGAATAAATAGATTGCTTATAACCTATTGCCATTTGCTCCATGGCAAAGGGAGTCTTTACGGCAGATACTGCTTTAAATCGAACTCTCATGATGCTTCCATCAGGATTTTTTTCAACAATTTCATTATCAGTCATTTTATATCTACCACCATCTTGAGGCAAATATCTGTAAATCATGGAATGAATTTGCATAATAACATTTACTGAAAAATCCATATGCTTTGCTGATTCATGAATAAGATTTAAAGAATCTCTGTACCCAGCGATTTCCTGCTCTGATCTATTCTTTGGTTCAGTAGACTTTAGAACCATGTCTTTAATTCTTTTATGTTCGGCTGTTATACCCTCTAATCTATTAGAAGATTCAGAGGATTCAATAATAGCTACTTTCTTTAGTGATTCTAATATTTCTGGAGTTTGTCTCGTAAAAAGATCCTGCTTTCCCTTATATTCTCCAATTCTTTTTAAAGTTGAAGCCTGATTTTGATCAAACTGTATTAATTTCAAATAATTAGCTTTTAAAGAGTACATAAATTTACCTTAGTTTTTTTGGGGTAAAATAAGAGATAAACAGGGTAATGTCAAGCTCACTTTACCCCATTTATTATAATTATTACCCTATTAAATTATTAACAGAAACCTTTTTGATTTTAGTGGTAATTAGAAATATGATTGGATTCGTTGTAGATTGTCAAACCCCTAACCTTCCTCCTGTCGTCATTACCTTGGGAACAAGGTAATCCCCCAGGCTCAATTGAGCATGCATTTTTCAATCTTCAATTTGCAGCAAATGACATAAACTGTCCTTCTCATCAGGTATAATAAAATAAACTGCAAAAAAGTGAAATTATGTCAGAATACAAACCATATGAAACAATAATACCTCCTTTAATATGGGAAAAGCATCCTGTACCTATTGCCGAAGCCTTCAAGTGGTTGGAGAAATACAGAGCAGTCATGAGAATATGTTATATATTATTTGAAGACAGATCAGTTCTGTGGTTAGAACCCAATTCTTTTTGTGGATACGATAAAACGGATAAAACATATAAAAAAAGCGGAACATTTATCCAAATAAATGAAGGCCCTGTGAATATTTCCTTAAACCTGGATTTTGATAAAAAATGTGCCCCTGACAAACAAAAAAGAAAAAAGAAGCCAAAGTAGAAAAATCACAGGAAGCAGCTATTAAGAATTCAACATGTTAAAATTATACGATTTTGTTAAAGGCTCGTCTTGTGATTTTTCTCTTTTTAAAATTAAACTCAGGGTTGGATGAGTTTAAAGCACAAGATGTTTTTAAAATGGTAACTCAAAATGGTGCTAGGGCTTATGGTTTTCAAAATAAAATTGGAAAAATAAAAGATGGTTTTTTAGCTGACCTGACATTTGTCAATAAAAATGATTTAGATTTTGAACCAATAATCAATACAAAATCCTTTTCAAATCTGCTTCATAATGTATTAATAAATTGTAATCGCGAAAAAATTGAGCATGTGATGATTAATGGTGAGTTTGTTTTAAAGGATAAGAAATTTCTTTCTGTTTGTGAAGATGACATTAATGATAGAGTTTCATTTATTCATAAAACTATTAAAAAAGAGTGTTTTAATTGAAAGAAATATATAATATTATATTAAAAAAAGAATATTTCCTTATTTTTACAGTATTCTTTTTATTCTTTTTCTGTGAGGCCCCTTTTTCAGTTGGAAGTTCTATCTATTTAAAAAATCAGAATTTTGAAGAACTCTGGGCTTATATTCTAACTGCATCTAACATTTCAATTCTTATAATGCCATTGATTATATCGAGATTTTCTCAGAAATTTGGAAATATAAATGTTTTAACATTTTCATTAGTAATAGTTATAGCAATTTTTTCGCTGGTTTTATTTAAATTTAACTATGTCTATCTGGCGTTTTTTAGCTTTCCATTCTTCATAAGAGTTTTTAACAATACGCTTACGCCTTATATCGCAAAAATTGAAAATGATCATGAAAAGTCTTTGGTTTTCTCCATAAGAGATATATTTTTATCACTAGGAATCGCATGTGGATTTTTGTTTTCAAGTTATTTAGCCATAGACAGCTTTAATTTTAAATCTAATGTGTTTATTGTGACTACTATTCTCATTATAATATTTATAGTTATTAAAGTTTTTAAAACCAATGATACAAAAATAGTTGCAAATAAAAAGCTTAAGTTATTTCAGCTTCCTTTTAAAGAAGTTAATAATAAGAAAAGTTTAGCAGCATTCATTATAATTTCATCAGGCTTATCATGGGTATTAATTACTGTTTCATTTTTGCCTATCTATCTAACAAGTCTGGGGTTTGAATCAAAATTTATTTTTGATTATTACTCATTAGCATATTTTATTGTACCTTTTTTGGGTTTAATTGCTGCAATGAAATTGAAAAATATTAATAAGAAATATATTTATATTTTTGAT
>JBDREC010000056.1:0-2105 GCA_043820105.1 Pseudomonadota bacterium | reverse complement strand
GTCTTTGTTTAGAATGAAAGGGATTTTATGTGGAGGCAGTAAAGTTTATAATCCTGAAGCAAGAAAGGATTGGGCAAGCAAGCTAGTTGAACATAACGCCACATTTAATAGTGCTAATCTTTATTGGGAGCAGATAGATTTCTTAACTAGACAGAAAGATATAACCCAGTAGGCATAAATTTTTATTAGAATCTTTTAAAATTATAAGTTCTGCTGGATTTTCCAATGATGTATCCATCCGCTCTGTATTATAGATTGTGATAATCTGGTGCCATTTATACACATTGGAAAGCAATTATCCAAATAATAATTTAAACAAGCTGATTTTTAAATGGCTAAAAAATATTAAAATAAGACCCATTTAAAAGCTATGTTTCAGATAGACAGATGAAGCTTAAAGCTTATATTGTTTTAGATGAACTGTTATATAATTTAGAAAAGAGAAAATAATTATTATGTGTACATGGATCCAATTATGATTGATCGCTCGAGGCAAAGTAAAAAAACTTTATTCTGCCTAGTTGTATACTATTATTTGTTGACTTTGCTTTTCATAGACATAGCACATCGATAATTGATGTAATTCTTGATTTTAGATGTAATATTCTAGATTTTGAAAAAAGGGTGTTTCTTTTTTCCAGAAGTGACCTGGCATTTTGTCTTTTTTAGCCTACTTTAGGTAAGATTCCACCTAAAGAAGCATAATGCAATTTAATATCATTTGTAATATTTTTTAAAGATGGAATAACAAATTGTTTTTGAGAACAAGAATAATATAAACACCCCACTTCATCAGCAGGTCTTTGATTGATAAAATCTTCAGCTTCTTTAAGCATTTCTAACCATTTTGTTTTCAGATCTAAAAGATTAATAGGAATATTTAGATGAAGTCTTGAAAAATCTTCTTCATGATATTTACCTTTTCTTTGCAGTAAGCTGTATAATGAGTGAGGCGTAAACCCAGGATCCTTGCCGCAAGCTGCCCAAATTAAGGTCCCAAGTGCTAGTATTTTATTATTAGCTTCATGTACATCAAGATAATCACGAGCTTCATCTCTACCGGCTAGAGTTAGTACCTTATTAGTTGCTAAATCAACGGGATGAAGATGATATCCTCTATCCTCAGAAAAGACTGTTGGCATAAAACGCCATGCAGAATCATAAGACCACTCAACTTTTGTACTATTTGTATTTTGACTAACAATGGCTCTAATAAAGCCAGGCTGATTCATTTCGATTTGCATTGAATATTTATTTTTTAGAAGTAATGCCTGATCATCATTAAATGCTGTCGCTACACGTTGTTCAGAGTCATGAAAGTAATCTAAGTCATTGCTGTATCTTAAGGTTTGAGGTTCAAAATGCATTGCAGCCCCTCCTGCTAAATGACTGTCAGGGGAACGATTTACAGATAATAGTTTTGCAATTTTTGCTTGAAATTTAGTTACTGGCATAATTTATTTCCTATTTCCCAGACTTTTATTCCACCATTTTTCAGTAGTTGTTCTCCTACCCATTTTACATCTTTTAATGTAATTTTAAGTTTAGGGTCATATGACCAAAAACACTGGCTATAATATTTTTTATAAGCACGCTTAGCTTCCCGAATACGTGTCATGTTTATTGCATCCATTCTTGATAATTTACGTTTGCTTTTTTTCCCTCCTTTTTGCCCAATTTGGGATAAATATTCTTTAACTGATTTTTTCATTATTATTAGACCTGTTTCTAAACAATAAATTATTATAACCCGCTTATGATAAAAAGTCAAATAAATTAATGAGATAATATAGGGTATACTTCAAAAGCAAGTCATATTCTAAAGTAAAAAGGATTACCGCAAGTGAGATGTTACTTTTTGACTTTTATTTGAATACCTAAACAATAAACCGGGCCTATAAAAAACATTACAAAACCTCTTTTTCAAAAAGCTAATACCCACACTCCTTATTCAAGCAATAAAAATATTTTATTATTAAAGGCTTATTGTATTCCCACTGTCATGCAATAAACCTTTATAATAAATATATTTTTATTACTTTCATGCAGTCGTGTTCTGAGCATTTTTATGCTTTTTGAAAAAGAGGTTTTGTAATGTTTTTTAT
>JBDREC010000055.1:0-11478 GCA_043820105.1 Pseudomonadota bacterium | reverse complement strand
ATCAATATATACTTTCACAATTTTAAGATGACCCCTGCCAACTCCATCAAGGTATCTAGCCAGCTCTCTTCTTAATGAAACTTCCAGGATGCCAGCAGCTTCAGGTAATGATACTTCTGAAATCTCTTGACCTAAAATATTGGACCGTTGAATAGCGCCTTCAAAATCTACTCTGTCTGTATAAATCAATCTATAGGTTGTATCTTGCATTCCTGGGATAGGCAGGCTAAAAACGAAATTAACAGAAAAAATACTTATTGCTGTAATAAAGAATAAGTACTTTTTAATATTAATTGTCATATTTTATCTTTTCCCTTTTTACAAAAATATTATCCTTGTTCCCTTGCTCCCTTGTTCCCTTGTTCCCTTGTCCTTTTCCTAAAGTCCTCCAAACAAACCAGCACATGCTAAAAACCCAGCTAGCTCACTACTTGGTTCCTGATAACCTGTGTTTCGCTTAAAATCTTGTAATAGTCCTTCTGAAAATAATATAACCGTTTCAAAAGGCTCAAGGGTTTCAACTCTTAAAATTCTATCTGAATCTCTTTCAAAATATCTTGCTTTAGCTTTTTCACCTTCAGTGATTTTTACTCTGGCTAGCTTTGTTCCAAATTCCTCATAATATCGTTGCAAAGAAGTTCTTTCAAAAGCTCCTAAATGGCTGTTTGATTCTAAATTAAGCTCAACGGGATAAGTATATGGGCCCAAGTTCAATAAATGTATAGCATAACCTTTGCCTGGGACTAAAATAACTTTGCCAATTAAAGTACCTTCAGAATTTAAGCTTTTGATTTGGAAAACTTGATAATTTTTAGTTGCCTGCAAAAAGCTAATTAGCTGAACAGCGCTGTGATTAAATAATAATGCATTTTGGGCAACTTGCTTTCGCAATTCAACCTTTTCTTCCTCACTAGCGTCCCCAGGTATATAAGACATTGGATCAACATATCTTTCATATCGTGGCATTTCATACTGCCCGGATTCATTGGAAATAGTCCAATCAGGATCATTAGGTGAAGCAATTAATTGTCCATCAAAAATCATAGCAATACCATTGCCTCCAAAGGCATAATAAAGCCATGTACCAAGAACTTGATTGGGATGTTCAAATGTTACTGTCCTATGACCATAGCGATCTACTTGTAAAGAGTTTCTGCCAAGCTGGCTTGGCATTGAAGTACAATTGTCATGCAAGAAATGAGAAACAAACATTGGGTTTGACTTGCCACTTGGATCAAAAACTAAAACAGGTGTTCCTGCTTGTCTAAGATATTCTCCATAAGACAAAGCAACGCCGGCTTGAACCATTTCAGCTATGCGTTCAGGTTGCGATAAAACTCCACGTTCATCAAAAGCTTCTCCAAATCTTCCTGTTAACATTGGGTTCATTGGATTGGGTTGAACCAAAACAGTATCACGCGCATACTCTCTTACTTCATCAGGAGAATGCATTCCAACAAGTTCAGCTGCAGGTATTAATTTGGGAAACATCGCCATCAAACTATTAAATAGATTTCTTGCAAATGGTCTGTCTTGGGGCCTTGCGTGATCAAGTCTTGCAAAATCAACGTCCATTCTTATAATTAAACGCTGATCTATATTCCCTTGAGTCATCCTTTTCAAAAAATCAATTTCAGCCAAGGTATATAAAAGCTGCACCGCCTGCCTTCTTGTGTCTGGTGCTGTGATATTTCTCCAAAGCATGGCCTCACTATTTCCAGGCTTGGCCTCAGTAAACGGATGGTTTCCAATTTCTCCAGGATTTTGGGGTCTTGCATCTTTACCTGGAAAATATTCCTGAATTATTCCGGATGAGTCTATAGTTGGTTTTTTAGCATAAAATACTTCATACGAGGAAACTTCTCTGCCTGAACTAACTTCAATCAACGAGCTGTTTTGAAGATTTAAAGGATGAGGTGCAGTTCGCCTATACCCAAGTGAAGCTAAAACAATATCAACAAGGCGATAAAACTGCTCTGATCCAGTTAGATCATAACCCATTGAAGCACTTGAATGGTGCAAATGCGGTGAATCAAGAACAGTTGTCATTCCCTCTGCATAAAAGCGAGCAAACAAAGCTTGCAAAGAACTATCCCCGCCCAATAAATAACTAGCTGAATTTGACGATGAATTATAACGCATAATAAGAGCTGGGAAAGTAGTATTATATGGCCCCCATAAAACCTCCCTTTGCCTTCCTTCAGCATCTTTTAATTTAAATATTCCGGGAGCTGTTGTAAAACCAGAATCTACCCCATAGTCTCGCACAGGAGCTAACCAAACAGTATCATATCCAAGTCTTGCTTTTTCAGCGACAATCATTTCCGCCATTTCTTCAAAGGTGGGAATATATAAAGCTTCCTGTTTAGGACTAAAAACATATCTTGTTCTTTGAGTTTCTTCAAAGCTAAGCTCCTCGGGTTGCAAGGGATCTCCATAGGCTATTCTCAAGTAATCATATGCTCTATCTTCTGTTAAAGTATCCATATCAATATCATTTAGTAAATTAAAAAACCTTTCGAATCCAAGATTTTCTACAAATGGTTGCAAGGACCTTGGAAACTCACTTAATTCAATTAAACCTGCTTCATATTCACTAATTAATAAACCAAGGTTTTCAACACTTGCATCAAGACCTCTTTGTTCTAAAAGATTGCCTGTCCATGATAATGACGCAATACTAGCATCAATTATTTTTTTTAATACAGGTATCGCGTCTTCATAAGACATTTGCCCCAAATATAACCTGTTCATTGTTATTTCATCAAAGTCGTAAAGCGGTGTTGCATCTTTAATATCTTGAACTGGCCTTGAATAGGCAACTGGAAAGCCCATTACACCGACACCTTTTGTCATGCTTGTATCAAAAAACTTTAAAGTAAAATTTGTTAAAGTTCTATTTTCTCCGTGCCAACTTTTGGGTTGTCTAAGAGTAACAAGACCGCCATTGCTATCAACAATTGATGATTCAGCAAATTGATTAAACCGTGGACTAATTATTATAGAATAATATCTTTCTCCATTTTCTGAAATCCTAACCGCAGATGACTTTAAGCGTATTTTGGGGAATCTTCCACTAAAAATATTAATTAATGCAGTATAGGCTTCACTAAGCTGTGCTGCATTGCTAGAGATGAATAATTTTTCCAGAGTACTTTTTAATAATTCTGATTCCTCATTTGTTGAAGTTTCTAAATAAATAAATTCCGGGTTGTTTTGGGCTTCTGAATCCAAATATACTCGTAGTTCTACTACTGAATCGGGACCTGATATTGGGAAATTCAAATATGAAGATTTTATCCCCTGATCAGGATACATAGACCCAATTGCTTGGCCATCGACAAATGAAACTAATTTTGAAACATCTAAAACAGTAGAATTAGCAAAACTAGATAGAAATATTAAAAGAATTAAATTTAAGAATATATTAAGGAAAATTTGTCGATTTCTATAATTTTTCCGTTTCATAAAATCCATTATTTAATAAATTAATAACTTGGTCCAATATGCTCACTTTAGATAACTGCAAAGTTCATGCCACAGCGTGTTATTTGACAAGCTTTGTTAAATCACTAGATTAGATAAGTCAATGAAGAAATGTTATCGCAAACCGAGACTTTTACAAGCAATTTCGAGGAATTGAAGTCCCAATCAAAACCATTTATTTTATATACATTTTAATTATTAGGACAAAAAGGCCCAAAACATTCTTGTCCATAATTTTCATAACTCAAAACATTATCAGCCATTATCTCTTCCCAAATTGCTCCATACATTTCGGCTTCAAAATCCAGATGATAATCCATTCTCTCTGTATAGGAAATGCCATGATCCTCAGCATAATCAACACATTTATTATAAAGCTTTGAAAGCTCGCTTCTATATGCTTCCTTTAGCTCGCAGATTCCGTGAAAATCTAAAGGATCTTTATAGGAAAGATCTTCATGAATTTTTAGCAAAAAGCTGACATATGCATCTGGCTCTTCTTCTTCATACTTTGGAGCATCATTGCTTCTATCTCCAAAGGGAATAGGAAAAGATTGTGCATACAAAGAACAACTCAGCATTAATAAAAATATTAAAATGTTCTTTATATTTTTATTCAACTATACTCTCCTCTTGATCTTCTATAGACGACTTTTTCCACTCCTCGGCCATTTTTGAAACTAGAATTAAGGTTTGAAAAATATCAGATCTATAATCGTATCTTGAAAGAGTCTCTGCTTCATAAGCCAGCTTACCTAAAAGATTTGTATATTGTCTGCCTAAATTATCAACAATTGTATCAATTTCATCTCCAACAGGATCATCTCCTAATAGCTTATTATAAATTGTACTTTGCTGATTAACTTGTTCATAAAGCTTTTTATAATAACCAACGAGATTAATTTTTCTTCTATATTCATCTTCACTGATTGTAGCACTGCACTCATAATCAACATTAATCGTTTTTTTGCGACCCTCTTCTTCATTAACAATAATATTATCAAATTCATCAACCTTTACATAGGACTCTTTTGCTCTATATTTAAAATCTTCATGCAAGTATAAAGTATTGAAATGAAAATCAAAGGCAGCATATCGTTCGGCCATATCTTGAGATTTAAAGCCTTGCATATCAATATCAATGCCTAGTGGTTTCATTGTCTCAAATACATTATTATTAAATTCTTCTAAATCAAACAAATCATCTAAGCCTGTTACTTTATCCATCCCCATTGACCTTAAACCAAACCAAGACGCCGCAGGTGCAATCAGAGCCAGCCTTGGCACATACCCTGTCCAGGAATTCCAGGAAAGCTCTTTAAAGTCATGCCAGAAGGCTTCTTTTGTTAACTCTAACTTATAATCACCGAGTCTAAATGGTTGGCTAAAGTAATCGACCCAATAATTAAAATAATTTGGAATATTTTCCATCATAAACCATCTTGCTGACTCTCCTAAAGCCTTTATTGGAGCAATAGCTCCTGGAGTACCCATAATTGTATGATCTCCTGCAAAGGCCAACCACTCTTGCAAAAAGCTAAGCTTATAATAATAGGCATTTTCTAAATAGCCTTGATAGTATGAATAAGACCTTTCTAAATATTCTAAAAGCTTTTTAATATTTCTTTGGGGATTTTCATATCGCTCAGGAAGAACTATTGGATCCTCGTCATTTTCCAAAACTATTTTTATTTGTTTTATGACTTTAGCCACTTCAAATGAATCATTTATATTGTTCATACCATCTTTAACAAGCTTCATTATCCCAGCAAAGCGCTCTTGTTCGTCTTCAAGCCTTTCTACTGTTATAAATTCACTATAATCTGTGCCATCAGAAGTTGTTAAAAATCTTTCAAGGCCTGCCTTGCTCCTTGCATACCGGGCATATCTATTGCCTTCATAAGAATGTAAGGCTCCATCTGGTCTTGAGTAATATCTATAATAATTTGCAAAGATTTGCTTTAATCCGATGTCACCATTGCTTATTGCATAGTAATCATAATATTCAAGCATCCCATATAAACCCAAAAAACCAAGAACAACAGGGTTTGCTAAGGCTCCAGCAGTCATAATTGCAATAGCTGCAGCCCTCATTGTGTCAAACGTTATTGCAGATTTAAAATAATCATTTTCATTTGGATTGAGTTCACCGCTTGTAAGCTTTGAAGCATCATAAATAACAATACCTGATTGAATCAAAAATAAGGCTATAATTGCAAGATGTAAAGTAAGGCCACCCGCGAACCTAAATGCTCTTGACGCAACACCGGCTTTTTGCATTACAAAAGCAGTTTCACCAGTCTTTGTTAATTTTTCAACAAAAAAAGACGCTGGTGCTAAAGAATTGTCCCCGATCCAGGAGCCAACAGCCATGATCCTGTCTGGTTTCACAACTCCCAGCATTAATGAACCCAGGGCCGCTCCAAGAAAATAAAATTCTCTAAGCTTTTCATTTTTCCCATAGCTATTTGCCAAAATACTTTTTACCTTTTCCGAGGTCTTTCCATAAGCTGACAATATTCCTGTATCATGCCCTGATAAGTTTTGTGGTAGCTCGCCTCGCATGAGTCCATTTTCTATCATAATCATTTTAAGTTCTTGAATTTCCGCCAAGATAGAATTTTCATCTTGCCCAAAACAAATAGGTATATCAAATATTGTTCTTCCATAAAATAATTTTGAAAATTCTTTTATATTTAAATTAATACTAAATCTTTGTTTTTCAATTTTAACTTCAGCTAAACCAGGTGGTATTTTTTGAGCTGCTTCGTATGAATTTTCTTCACCGAAAAACATAAATCCATTTCTAAAAACCTCGTTGAAATATTCAGCGGTTTTAGCTAGTTCAGATTTATAATCATCACTATAGCTCGAAATATCATAGTTAAAAATTTCATGTTTAGGATCAAATCTATGCATAAAGGTGTCTTTTAAGCCATCTCTAAGATCAATTGCACCATTTTCATCCCGGTATATGCATCCATTCCAAATATCTTGCCCTGCTTTTGTTTTTGTATAAGCAGGGGGAGTTTTCCTTGTTATAACATGCAAAAGGATATAGGCATCCAAACCCTTGTCCTTTTCAACATAGGCTTTTTCAATACCGCTTGCGGATTGATTCCTGGCAATGTGACTTAAACCAAAATCATAGTTTCTGGTATTATCTTCTAAAGGAAAAAGGTAAAGCTTTGTTAGCTCTTCAATTTCTTCTGCTATACTTAACCAGGCAGCCCTGGAATCAAAAGTCGCCAGCCCTAAAACAGAACCATTAACATTTTCATATCCTGCTTTTCTTATGATTTGATCATCTGGAATATTTTGAACAGCAAAAATAGCATTAGGAAATGCTAAATTAGTCACCATCGTAAGTATTAAAATAATTTTCAACGTCCTTTTAAGCATTAAATTATCCTTTCTATCTAACCCGCACTCTGGCTGCAAATTCCTTGGCGTTTCCAATTGAAGCCAGCACTGATCTAAAGTGCTCGTAAGTAGCAATGGAAGAAAAAAGTTTTTCAGCTAAAATCGATGTTACTTTTAATCTTCTATATCTTAACTCATAGTCTCTATCTTGACTGAGCTTATGCTCTGATTCATAATAATGTTTTAAAATTGGATCAGCTGTTTTTTTATTAGAGGAATTATTTTTAAGTTCATTTTCAAGCATTCCTGAAATCATAATTGAACTTAGGTTTCCAGAGGCACGCAAATTAGAGTACATATTACATACAGAGTCTAGCTCATCATAAAGATCATTTTCCTTTGTCTTTAAATAATAACAGGTACCTGACAAATCCAGAACATGGAAATGATCCTTTAAGGCTCTGGCATAAGCAAAAGCAGCAATAGTTGAATCAATATCATCATATGTTAAGTAGGATTGCAGTTTTTGAAAGTCCTCAGGAGAATATCTTTCCCTATATAGATCATGAATTTCATCAATAGCATCCATTTTACAAACCTGGCTGCTTAAACCAGAACTTTGATCATTATAAACCAAAACATCTATGCAATTTATAAGCTTATCTATTTGGGTTTTCTCTTTAGAATTTTTAATATTTGTAAGTTTATAAGAAACTATAAACTCCTTATAAAAATAATCTAATTGTTCTTTTGTTATCTTCCAAAGCTCTCCATCTTGAGAATACACTTTGCTTGTTACTTCAGAAAGATTCCTGTTATATTTTTCACTTATAAGCTGAATCTTATGAATTTTATCTTCCCGAAGCTTTTGAACGTAATCTTCAACAACATATATAAGATCGCCTTTTTTTATTTTATTTATTAAAATCTTAGCGACATTTCTCATATAATATTTATCTGAAGCAAGACCTGGATTTTGTTCAACATAATTATCATACAAAAAATCTCCAAAAACAACAGGAGGAGCAAATAGTTCTTGAGGAAAATTATATCCAAAATTAAAATTTGAATTGTTTGGCCCACTATTCCTGGTAATCTGATCAACAGCAATAGAGAGCATCCCAAGGCCTGTATTAACTGATCGAGATCCCAAAGGACCAAAGGCAGGAACTTCTTTTTCTGATTTATAAAAAATATTTCTAATATTACTGTGCAGTTCCTTTTGAAAATCAAAAGTGTTAATATCAGCGTGCCATTTCAAATTAGCATCTTGAACATTTTCCTGTTTAAATAAAGGATCATTTACATTTGCTCCACGCTGACCTAACCAAATAGCCCAATTAATCTTAGTGTCATAGGCCTTTTCAATTTCATAAACTTCCTGCTGATAAGTCATTTCATGTTCCAAATGTTCTTCTTTAGCTTTTTTCATTAAATCATTATAGCGGTCATCAATAAGACTTATTGAATAATAAAGATCTATGATCTCTCTCCAGGTTGAATCATCCGCTACCGCTAGATATTTATTTTTCAATTCTATATATTCTTTTTTTGCATTATCTAAAAACCAATGCCTAACAGGGTTGGCTAAATACTCATCAAAAAGATGATGAAACTTATCAGCAAATCGAAGCATGATAACAGTACCTGCCATTGAAAACATGATTCCAACATGACCACCAACATAAAATAGCTTTTGAGCTATTTCTTTTCCATGAGGTCCTATAACAACTCTACTTACTTCAACTCCTTTTGGAGCATGGCCGAGCCTTATTAAAAAATCATCAAGCCCCCATCTTTTAACTAAAGCCAGGTTTTTAAATCGATTGGCTAAAAAGGCTGAATTTGTTAAAGGAACTTCATGTGCAACTAAATCCAATTTATTTTTGGCAATGGTTGTTATCGCGTATTTTCCTAAATTTAACATTCCCACAGCGGCTGCTAAGCTAGTTGTTCCAACAGCAATGTCATAATAAAAATTTTCAAGCAAGCGATCCATGTAATAATCTTTTTCTTCTGCATTAGGAGAATTTCTATACATTCTAAACTCTGGATTTAATAAAAGACCAAATACTAAATCTGATAAGCCAGATCCAATCATAAGCCCAAGCATTGATGCAACTTGCATTGAACCATTTCCAGCATGCATACCAAGATATGGCAAATATCTTTGAAATGCATAACTTAGGCCTTGGGTTCCAAAGGCTGCTCCAAAAGAAAAAAGCATGAACTGAGCATGAGTTCTTGGTTCAAGCAAACTTAAAAAATAATTTTGAACTTTTGATAAGTCTCCATTTGTCCCCAAACTATCAATTAGTTCAGAGACAGCACAAGCAACATAAAACTGCATCATGTGAGCTGTTTGTGTTGCATGCTGGCTTTGCATATATTTTCCAGGAAAAAAACCCAGATCTGCTGCTTTCGTGTAAAATATTTTTTGTTTTCTAGCGATTTCTTCCTGGTTTGTGTTTTCTAAAACTCTAAGGCGATAGGGCCGTGGACTGCGTAATTGTTCATTTGCATCTCCTAGATGTAAATAATATTCAAACAGTCCTCTAATCATTCTTACTTTTTCTGTTTCAACTGAAGCTCTCCAGGCAACATTTCTTTGAGTGCTTTCATTTGGCATAAATCTTGATCGACTAGAAAAGGCGGATATTTTAGCTTCTCTTGACTTTATAGCTTCTTCAATTTGCATTGGTGTAGCTGATTCAGAAAGACCTAAAAACAAGAATGGATCTTTTTCATATTGAGCAAATTCTTCCATGGCTTGTTGCTTTGGATGTATCCTGATTACATGATTTGGATCAGATGTTGAGATGCTCTTTGTATCAAGATCACGACCAAAGGTTTCAATTGATTGCCTGGGGTTTGAGTATAGATTAGATATAGAAACACAAATGAAAAAATAAACTAAAATAAGTTGAATCCATTTGTTTTCCATCAAAATTCTTCCTTGATAATTTTTTTTGTATATTCGTTCTCGTATACGTTCACGTGAACGAGCACGAGTTGTATTTACTAGCAACCAGCAACAAAACTTACTGCTTACCACTTACCACTTACCACTTATTTCAATAGATATGCTCAAGAATGGAAGCACAGGAAATGTGTCCATAATAATAGATATAAGCAAGTATTGTGCCAAAACAAGACATTGACCAGGCCTTTTTTGTCAATGATTTCATTTTGTTAAAAGCTTGTAAATTGTTAAAACAAATCAGGTGGGTTAAGTTGTCCTCAGATATGAGGATTATTAAACTGGAGCTGCCGCACTTAAGCCGCATATTTCAAGGCGTTCTTCTCTTTTTCTAATTCTTTCAATAATTTCATCTCTTAAGGTTTCTCTTTCAGCTTCTGTTAAAAGCCTGTCTTCTAAAGCAATAGCTTTTAATTCTTCCATCAAAACTCTAAATTCTACTTTAAAGTTTTCAGCGTAAGTTAGGCTTTCATTAATTGCTCTTTCTGACATGGTAAGAAGATGGGCATTTTTTATAACTCTAAAAAGTCTGCCAAGTCTTCTTATTTTAACCGCTTCTGATAGACCTGCCAAATCAAGATGTTTTAGATGAGTCACCACGTTCAATGGATGTGTTCCATTTCCATTTGTTGTGAACATGGTTGCACAAGCTTCAACAAAGGCTCTTTGAACTTCATTGCGAATACCTTCACTGCTTCTTGATGAAATATAATCTATTGCTTCTTCTAATCTTATTAGCAGATCCCTGTTAGCACCTTTTAAGTATTCATTAAATCGTCCCCAGGTTTCTGGCGAAACATCTTGCAGGCGTGATTTCCAAGTACTTGTTACATCAGTCATTTGTCTTCTCATAATTACAAGAGCTTGATTATTAGCTGTTTCTGCTCTTTCTTGCGATTCAACCTGTTCTTGTGTCATTGGTCTTTCAACTGGTGAAGCTTGCCTTTGCATTTCATCGCGTTTATAAATTCGCACTCTTTCCTTAAAAGCTTCATCCCAAAGCCCCATTTCTCTTGCTTCTCTACACATTGTTGTATATTCAACCTCAACTTCCAATACTTCTTGTTTAAGTTCTTGAACTTCCCTCATAAGTCCAGGATCAATTGCCTCTCTTTGTTCTATTTTTCTTTGGAGTTCTCTTTTTAGAGCTTCAGTTCTTTGCATTCTCTCTTCATAATATCTTTCATAAGCTGCAAAAAGCTCGGCGCTTCTTTCTTTATTTTGTCTTTCAAGCGCAGGTCTTTGCCTTACTAATACCTGTGCGAAAACTATTTGGCTTATTATTATTATTATTATAAAGAAAGAAATGATGATTAATCTAGATCTTTGCATATATATTGATCCTTTCAAGTTTGTTTAAACCCAATTTTAACAAAGTAAATCATAGTTATATATGCTCGCCCTAGATAAAGGGTCTTTTTCATAACTAACAATGCAATTGTCATACCAAAAGCACTTCATCCTTGTTTTTCCAAATAATTTCATTTACTTTAAAATGAATCAACATTCATGCAAATCGGACGATAAACTGGTCCAGTAATCGGACGCAAAAGTGGTCCACCTACCAAAGTAAAAATAATAAAATATTGAAGGAAGCCAAAATTAAGTATTTATAAAAGGGATATTTGGGAAGTAAATTTATAATAAAT
>JBDREC010000054.1:0-30764 GCA_043820105.1 Pseudomonadota bacterium | reverse complement strand
TCAGTTTCTTTTCCATACTGAATACTGTATACTGAATACCGAATACTAAATAGGCTAATAGCCCAATTATTAACAACTTTTTTCAAAGGAGAACACAATGAAAAAGAAAGGCTTTACACTGGTTGAACTAATGATCGTTGTTGCCATCATCGGCATCTTGGCAGCAATCGCGATTCCATCTTTTATGGCTTATATTAAGAAGTCAAAGAAGTCTGAAGTTGGAATGATTGTCAATGGAGTTTTTGCAGCTGAGGCTGATTACAACATTGACAATGCAAAATTCCATCAATTTACAGGAGCTGATGGATCAGGAGCAGGAGCAATTCCATGGAATACAGGTGCATTTAGTAAACTTACTGGCAATAAAGCTCCAGGTTCTCAAGGTATTGTAGCTAATAATGCAAACGCAAAAATAATTGGATACGTTCCTGATGGAGACTTATTTGGAACATTTGAATGTGCTACGAAAACTAACGTTACAGAAAATCTAGTTGTTTTTGTTTTCCAAGACTTAGATGATGATAATACTATTGGAAAATATGAACAAATGATAAAAAGAGATAAAACTGGATCAGCTGATGCTTATAAAGATGGATCACTAGAGACTTCAGTGGAAGACTAATATTTAAATTTTCTAAAAATTTCTACCTTATCAATTAAAATTTTATGAAAACATCTTAATAGATTAAATAGTCTTGCCTTATCTTAATAAAATTAGTTTTATCTACTTCCCAGGCTTCTTCAATTTCTTTAAGATCACTACCCTTTTCAATCATGAATCGAAGCTTATCAGAACCCGCCAAAATATCAAATGGAAGCTTTTTATATTCATATTCATAAGGCGGTTCTTTCCACTTAAATTGCTTTGGATAAAGCTCATAAATAGCCTTAATAATCGCCACCGCTGTTAAAACCGATTTATAAGAATTTCTGTCTGTCACGTGTATTTGCAAGCCGCCACAAAGTTTTCCATACCATTTTTGAAAAGTTGGTTGAAAGAAAACCGGTCTGAAAAAAACTCCAGGAAGTTTAAAGGAGTTGAGTAAAGAAAGCAGCTTCCCTGGCTCAATAAAAGGAGCGCCAACAAATTCAAAGGGACGCGTGGTGCCTCTGCCTTCGGAGATATTGGTGCCTTCAATTAAACACATGCCAGGATAAACAGTTGCTGTTTCAAGAGTCGGCATATTAGGGCTGGGAATTATCCAGGGCAAAAAAGTTTCATCAAACCACATTTTTCTATCATAACCTTGCATTTTAATAACATCTAAATCACAGTTGATGTGAAACTCATTATTAAAATGATGAGCAAGTTCTCCAACAGTCATGCCATGCCTAATCAAAATCGGATGCAAGCCAACAAAAGATGTAAAATCTTCATATGTAAGACTTCCTTCAACAATATCAGCTGAAATTGGATTTGGTCTATCAAGAACCATAAATTTTTTTCCAAATTCAGCACAAGCCTGCATTACATATGACATTGTGTAAATAAAAGTGTAAAATTTTGCCCCAATATCCTGAATATCAAAAACCACAACATCACAATCTTTGAGCATTTCTTTAGTTGGTTTTCTATGCTTTCCATAAAGACTATAAACAGGCAGGCCTGTAGCTAAATCGTCAAAACCTTCCCATTCAACCATATTATCCTGAGTTTCACCTCTAATACCATGCTGCGGCCCAAACAAAGTAGTAAGCTCAAGAGCTTTACTATTGTGAAAAAGATTTATAGCATGTTCAAATTTTGAATTAACTGATGTTGGATTAACTACAAGTCCTACTTTTGCTGATTTGTAATTATTTATTTTATCTTCAAAGAAGATGTCTAAGCCGGTTTTTACCATAACTATTAACCTAAAGATAAGTTGATATTCTTGTTGCTTGTTGCTGGTTGCTGGTTGCTGGTTGCTCGTTGCTAGTGCCCCACTACAAGCTACAAGCTACAAGCTACCCTAAGCTCTTTTCCTTCGTCTTTTCGCAATCTTTATCGCAACTTCAACAGCTCGCTTTAAGCTTTTGTGATCTGCTGATCCTGTTCCAGCGATATCATAAGCTGTGCCATGAGACACTGATGTTCTAACTATTGGCAAACCAATTGTCACATTTGTAGAATCATGAAAGGCAGCCATCTTAACTGGAATCAAACCCTGATCATGATACATGGCAATTATTGCATTATATTTTCTGTTTTTTCCTTCATTAAAATACTGTCCCCAAAAACCATCAGCAGAAAATGGACCATCGCAAATAATGCCATTTGTTTTTGCTTCTTTGCATGCAAGGTCAATCCTGGAATCTTCGCCTTTGCCTGCAAATTTTCCTTCACCTCCATGTGGATTCAAGGCTAAAACAGCAATCTTTGGTTCAGGAATATTAAAATCACTTTCCATTGAAGTCTTTATAAGTTTAATTGTTTGATAGATTTTATTATAAGAAATATGTTCTGAAATCTCATTTAACGAAACATGATTGGTCACCAAAGCAACCTTAAAATCCTTTGTATCAAAGAGCATTGCATAGTTATGGCTGTTTGTACAAGCTGCAAAAAATTCAGTGTGCCCTGTAAAATTAGGTTCAATTTTGGCAATTGTTGATTTATTAACAGGTCCTGTAACAACAGCATCAATAACTTGCTTAAGCACAGCTTCAGCCACATTTTTAATTGCTAAATAGGCAATTTCTGCTCCTTTAACTGAACCCTTGCCTGGCATTATTTCATCATTATAAATGTTCCATTTCTTATCAGTAAAAACCAAAATTCCATCTTCATATTTTTGAAATATTTCCTCATGTGTATAAACAGGAATAAAGGGAAGGTTAAAACCCAAATCACTTGCTACCAGACTTAGAATTGAAAGATCCCCAAATATAATCGGATAAAAATCATTGTCTTTATTTTTCAAATATTCATGCAGGAATTTACATACAATCTCAGGGCCAACAGAGGCTGGATCTCCCATTGAGATCCCGATTTTAAGTCGTTTTATCATGATTTGATTTTCAAAAGTAAATAATAATAAATTTATAAATCAAATAAGGATCAATAGGCAAGGGAAAAAGAGAACAAGGGAATTAATTCAAAATTCAAAATTCAAAATTCAAAATTAAACAACAAAGTGAGCATAAAGTAGTGCGCCAGAGCACCAGTCACCAGAAAGAACAAAAACAGAGGCATTAATTCTTAATTCAAAATTCAAAATTCAAAATTAAACAATAAAGTGAGCATAAAATTGATTTTACAATAGCTTTTAGTCCAATAAATGAGCAAACCAAAACAATCACAAGCCACAAGGTGTTGATATTATTAGAACATAAAGTGGTATATTATTTGCACATTAATTGACTGTATTAATATTTAAATTTTTGGCTATTATGAAACAAAAATCACTTTTCTTATTCATATTACTTAATCTTCAATTTATAAGCATATTTGCCTTTTCACTAATCTCACAAGAAACGCTTGTTTCTTATCAACAAGAACTATTAAACGCGCATTCTCCAATGGAAATTCTTTTAGTAAATGATAAGCTCTTAAATTTAGCCTTGGAATCAGATGAAAAAGAAAAGTCTCAGATATTAATGATGATGTTAATGAATGGAGAAAGGGTTTATAATGAAACATTTATTTCAATTGCATTTGAGTTCACAAAACGAGCATGGAAACTTCCTGAAAGTGCAATTCAAAGGTTGAAGGAAACATTCAAAAATCCAACTCACAAACTAGCTTTGCATAATGATATGATTTTATTTACTCAGATTGATGCATTTGTCATTGCATTTCAATATGACGTGTTTTTCCCAACTTTTGAGTTTGAGATAATTGTAGATAATATTGAAAGTTCCACAATGGGCTCATATAGTGCACTTAAATGGGCTGCAAAGGCCTGGAAAAGTCCTTCAAAATATAACATTCGTGCCTTTAATCTTGAAAGGGCATGGCTTAAATTTGCAACAGTTTGCTATAAAATCGCGCTGATAAAAGATAAAGCCGAAAGAACAAATAATTATTCTAGAATGTTTGGATCAAATATTCCACAAGACGAGTTACTTGATTATGAGTTTCAAGCCTTAGACCAATTAGAAAGAAGGTTATTAAGTGAAAGCAAAAGAAAAGATCAGGCACACAGAAAAGAGCAAGAAACAAAAAGAAAACAAGAAGGTCTTAGAAAAAAAGGCCTTAGTGAAAATGAAATGACCCATTTAGATCTTTCACCAAAAGATTTCAAAGATTTGTTTGGCTTTTCATGGACTACAAATGAAGAAATTAAGTCATATGTCAGAGTAATTCTTCACAAAATAGAATTATTAGATAATAACAATGAAAAAGCAGAATATTTAAATATAATTTTAACTTATTCTCATAAGGTGGATAATGAAGACATTGTAAAAGCATTATTGGCTTTTAATACTGAAAACAAACATTTGATTGAAATAAATGATGATGCAAAAGAAAAAGTAATTTTATTTTTAAAAGATCCAAATTGTCCAAACCTAACAAATGAAGAAATTCACCTTTTGGCAGAGCTTACTCTGGCAGAAAATCTTATTGAAGATAATATAGAAACAGTCCAAATTAGATCCATTCCCGAACAAGGTCATATTTGTCTGAGCTTATTCTAATTCACTTAAATCTAATTAGTTCTCATCCATAAATAGAGAATTCCCTGACAGTCGTCTAAATTTATTTCAGAATTCCAGACATGGCTGCGTCCAGTAGATGCTGAAACTAGTTCAGCATGACGGGAAATATATTTTGTAATGAACACTTATTAATGTTACTAGAAAAAGCCAAAATAATTTCAAACAATAAACAATTACTAGCAACCAGGAATCCCTCTTACCATCTACCACTTACCACTTACAGCTTACCACTTACCACTTCCTCAATATACCCCCAAATCAAAGGATCATTACTAAAATAAGGCTCCAACTCTGAAGCCATATCCAAAAGACGAGCATGGGTTTTATAAAAAAAAGCCAGTTCATTTATTAAATAAATGACCGAATAATCAAGTTGCCCTCTCCTTGCCCATCTCAGCTTTAGTTCAGCACTTAATAACTTTGGTATAATTCCAAGCATATTGCCACTCAATTTCCCTGACTCTGAAATCCCATTCATCTTATTAAAAATATTATTTCTAAGTTCTTCATCATTTGTTTTTTTAAGATCTTGTAAGAGTTTGGAAAACAATGATTTCACTGTTTTGTCTTTAATTTTTTTAAAATCAAAATTTCCTAGATTGTGATAGGCCAAGAATTTAATTTCTTCATTATTGTGCTCTGTCTTTTTCTTCAAAAGTTCTAGAGCATCTTCTCCACCAACACGAGATATTAGATGCATTAAAATATTATTTTCTGCAACAATATTATTTCCCTTTAAAAGCTCGATAGCTTGTTTTGATGCTTCTTTTTTATAATCTTCATCTGTATTATTCATTATATTTTCAATTACATCTACTATCGCTTCTCCATTTTTCCCATCCTTAACAAAATCCAAAACTTCTGGTATCAACTTCTTTTTTCTACTGTCTACTATTCTCAATATCTCCTCTGCTTTGCCACCGCCTTTTTCTATATTTCTATTTTCTATTTTTCTTTTATCTTCATCATAACTCTTAATCTTAATCCTATCATCTTCATCATAATCTTTAATCCGTGAATCCCCATAATCATAATCCTTATCATCAATCCTTAATCCTATTTTCTGATTAGCTTTCTTTTTCTTATCAACATCATCTTCAATTTTAGATAAACTATTTGAAAAAATAATAAAAAGAATAATGATTGATAGAATTATAAAAAGAAATATTATAAACAGCTTTTTCATAAACTAAATAGAATACGAGAAATAATAAAACACAAGTTTTTTTATTTAACAATTTAAGCTAGCTCAAATGTCAACAAGCAACAAAAGAGAAACAACAGACATTACCAAACTTTCTCTGGTTATTTTGCAAATTATCATTGACTTTCTCCAGGTATTGTGCGAATATATTTTTAATTTCTCTGACAAAAGGAGCCTGTTTTGAATTACATTTTAAGAGAATTAGACGAAAAAGTATTACAAACCTTCAAAATCAGCAAAGATAAGGGCTTGATTTTAGCTGGAATTGTTGGGTGTGGCAAGACTACCCTTATATTAAACTTATTAAAATCTCTAAAGGATCAATTTGAAATATTCCAATATACTGGAGATGACGCCAGATTTAGATCCGCCATACATGAAGATACGACTTATATATATAATGACATCCGTTCAAAAACAAATAAAAGAGCCTTAGTTTTTGTTGATGAAGTTCAAAAATCAGAAAATATTTTTGATGCATTAAAATATGCATTTGACCAGAAAAACTGCTCTTTCATTGTTTCGGGATCTAACCCGGATTACCTAAATACAATTGCAAGAAAAAGACTGCAAAGAAGAGCAGATTTTATTACTCTACAACCATTTTCCTTACCAGAAATATTTTCTAACATTGGCTATATTACTTTGAAAGATATTGATTACTTTAATGGCATCATAAGTGATCCTCCTAAAAACCTGAAAAATTTAGATATATCCATTCCACTTGCCCTAGGAGAAAGTTTTAACAAATATAAACAAGAAGCCCTAAAATCTTTTTTCACATATGGAGGCCTTCCTTTATCACACACAACTAGTTCAAACAAAAGCAAGATAATCGAAATTAGAAACACTATTGAAAGAGGTTTTGAATCTTCATCAAGCAATAATGATGATTTAAATGATATTGTTAGAATAGAACTAGCAAAATTAAATGCAAAAGAGTTTACATATAGCAATATTTTCAAAAAGACAGGCCTTCGAAGAAGAGACCAAATTAATAATATTATAGATGAACTAATAAACCATGGCTATTTAATAAGAAAAAAACCTTTCGTGGAAAATGGTACGCGAAAATCATATTTAAGCACATTTTCATATATTGATTCCGGCATTGTTAGTTACTTAACAGGAAATACAAGCCTAGGCACAACAATAGGCTCTAAAATAGAAGCCTATGTACAATGGCGACTTGAACATATCTTAAAAGAATCAATCATATTAAAATCTCAAATATATTACTACAAGCCATATTCCATTGATATCAACAATAAAGTTAAATTCAAAGAAGGTGAGATAGACTTTATTCTTACCATTGGAGATAGAATTATCCCAATAGAAGTAAAATCAAGTGATAATATAAACAACATAAAAGTACCCTACCTTGAAAAGTTTATTATAAAAAATAAATTGCCTTTTGGAATAGTCCTATATGAAGGTCTTCCTTTTTGGAATAAAAACAAAGAAAGGATTATTTATTGGCCATATTGGCTGATATAGATTTATTTAAATCCACTCAAGAATATTTCTTTTTCTTCTTCATATCCTAACGTGGCATAGCCAGTTCTTTGACAAATAAAGTTTTATGATAATTATGAAAGTACTTGATGATATACATAGGAGGAGCACCAGAGCACCTGTCACCAGAAAGATGGAGAACAGGGGAACAGGGGAACAAGAGAACATAGGAATTAATTTAAAATTCAAAATTCAAAATTCAAAATTCAAAATTTATATTCCCTTAAAGCACTTACGCCCCCTGTTCCCTACTTAACACTGAATTAAAATAAGCTTCAGGATCTGAAGAAGGAGTTGCAATTGAACAAGTATGAACATGCATACCAGTTCCTGCATCATGAATTAAAATTGAATAATCTTTTTTGTTTTGACCTGAAACGCTTCTTGCTTGAGACCAGAGATTCATAAATCGGGCTTTTCCAACTTGTCCATAAAGTCCACTTGAAGATGAAAAATCAACGCATCTTCCTTCCATGTGGCCTGATTTTGAGCTTGTTCCTGGAACTGCTTTATTTCCACCGGCATCTCTAAATCCGCTTGTAATACGTGGTGCGCGATAGCCAAAATTTTCAGCAAGGCGATTTAAGTTATCAATAAGTCTTAAAACTCCACCTGTTGCATAAATCAAAACATCTCTGCCCTCTTTTTTGGCAACCCTTTCTGTTGCTGTGCTTACAAATTCACCAGCTGTCACATATTCAGAAAGCATTCTTTCATCGTCTTTCCCTGAGACTTTATATAGAAAAGTTGAAATAGGAAGTCTGCATGGTGCAAAGGCTTCAAACTTTCCTGCTTCAAGATATTTTTCAATGTCACAGTAATATGTATAATTATATTTTTTTATGTAAAGATCTACTAAGAGATTTGAATAAACAAGTGGAATTTGGCTTGTTTCTCCATTAATTGTTGGAAGCTGAAAAACAAGATCTGTTTCAAATTTTTGTTCCGGATTAGAAAGAGCTTCAGCTTGCAATGAAGAATTCATTTCAGTAATATCTTCAACAGGTGGAAAATTTGATTTGTAATCATTTTCCAAAAATTTTAAATATTTCAAAATTCCATTATAAATTGGATAAGCAACACCTTTAGCTAAATTTTCATTGTCACTATCAACGATTAAAGCATTATTAATATTAACAACAATGGCAGGTGAAGAAAGGCTTCTTATTCTTTTGTCTTTAGTGTTATAGCTAAGTGGCCACTCATCAGAAAAGCTGGAAATATTTTCACTTAATAATTTTCCTAGAAATGAAGTCTTATAATATAGAACTGAAAATTCATCTGACAAATCAAGTCCAACATAAAACAAAGTTTTATCATCATCTAAAATCGCCGATTCAAGTTCTTTTAAATTTGCATAATCAGCATTGTTAATAGGACTTTCGCCTGCTTCTTTTTCTTCTCTACTAACTACATTAACTTCAATACCCTGATTAACAAGCTTTAACAAAAACTCTTCAAAAAACTCAGCGTGAGTAAGCCTTGAATCAACATCCAAAATAATCGCGATATTAGCAACAGCTTCTTTTTCTTCAATATCAGGAAGCAAAAAAGCAAACATGGTTTTTATGATTAAAAAATAAAGAACAATTATTGAAGCAACTAAGAATTTAATTTGAATAATTAATTGCCCTTTTTGATTTGTATTTTTCATTTTGGCTCCTTCCAATCCCCGTTAACAGTAAATTAGTTAGAGCAAGGTTCGTGCCGAAAAGCGCCAAAAGAGTCCAAGCTAGTCAAAGCTTTGTTTCTATTATAGTTTTGGTCATTTTGCTATGGTTTTTTCTGAATTTATGTGGTGCTTTTTTCCTCTATATCAGTTCATTATGGCACCGGATTTTAGACAAAAAAAAGGAAGGCTAAACTTAGCCTTCCAATCAACCTTAAATATGGGTACAGACACTATGAAACCCACCGCGTATGCCCCCTAATTAAATTAGGTTAAAAGTTTCATAATAGCTTTTTAAAGCCACGCGATGAATTCTAATATATTACTATTGCAACTGGTGTGCCATAAATAGACTTTCTCCATATCCTGTAATTTCAGCATGTTACGAAAACAAAACATCCTGTTTCATTAAAAATGTTCACTTTGTAAGCAGGTGAGAATTGATTATATTAAAAATGTAAGATTTAATTGAAGTTTAGACTTAATCTACTATATTATCAGCCATAACTGCTACACTATAAATTCTAACCATATCTATATAACCATAAAAATACTTATTATTTTCAATGGTTTCAGTTGATTCAACATAATTTTGACTATTTGCTATTCTCAAAGGCACTGTTTCATCAATTTGAATGTTTTCCAAGGATCCAAAAGAAATACATGTTGGATTTGGATCTTCTTGATTGGTAACATAAAAGTTAATAAGTCCAGCGTCATATACAGCAGATACAAAGGACCACTTATCAGGATCTACTTCTAATGACGAAATAAATTCGCTTCTTCCATTTTCAGTTTCAACTATTAAAATAAGAGAATATTTTAAATTCTGATTATACTCTAAGCCAAACCAAAAGCTTGATTTATCTTCAGCTGACTCATCCTTAATTTCCCTAAAAATCTTTTTACTTAAAATTGTAGAATATGTACCATTAGCGGCCCTGTGCTCGCTATCTATTGTAATTGGATAGATCTTGGCAACTAAGGTCATTTTATTAGTCATTTCACTTGAACCAGGAAGAACTGTTCCTAAATCCACATAATCATCATATCCATCAAAATAATAAGCCTCCATATCATCAAGACTTGCCCATTCCCCTCCAAGAATTTCGCCATCAACATCACCTTTTCTATTATAAACAGCAGCTCCTGTTTGCTCGTTAAAGGTCCAATAGGCAATCATTTTTTCTGCTGAATCTTTAAAAGTGACATAGCTTTCAATTTCAGGTTCACTAGTAATATCAATCGCATCAAGAGAAACAACTGTATCATAGTCTTCAAAACTTAAAGAACCAAGTGAAAGTGATTTAGCGACACTTGCATTAAAGGCAAAATCATATTCATTGTTTGTGGTTTTATACAAAGAAACAACATCATAATCAATAAAGCAGGATATATCAAGACTTGTACATTCATCAATCGCAGGAATAACATAAAGCCTAAAGATCGCTTCATTTTCAATTTCAAGCTCAAAACTGCCATCTTCTGAAACTAGAGAAGCAATTAATGGTACATTTTCCTCATTAGTTGCCAATACTAAAGCTACTATATCAATATTTGAGCTGCTTTTTATTGATTTAAAGTCGTTTCTTGTAATAATACCTGGTGTTGGAACACCAACTGGTAAGGTTATTTCACTTCGAGCAGTAAAGCTTACATCTGTAATCCCTGAAAATCTTGAGGATAATGAATCCGAACTGATTTGTCCTGTCAGGCTTAGCACAACTGAAGTTTCATTATCTGCATCATCTGATGCAGAATTATCGGAATTTTCTTGTTCAAAACAAGATAAAATAAAAATTAAAATAATTAAGAATAAAATATTCACAATTCGTTTCATTTCAACCCCTTTATTCACTTATTATAGCATATTATTGGAAATTAGCAAATATGCAGAATTTTAGAAATCTAAATCCAAACAAGTTATAATAGCGAACGAAAAACAATCAATTTGTTTTTTTTCATTATTTTCAAATATATACAAGACATATCCATGTTTTTTATATTAAAAACACCTTATTAGAACATAATTAAATAATAATTATTTTAAAAATAACTTTGAAATATTTTTTATTTTTGTATACATTATTAGTCTAAGAATTTTTATATGTAAGAAGGATAAAAATGAAGCCTATTTTTGATGAATATTTTAAATGGCTCTTAGAAACAAAAAAAATAAACATTAAAAGTATTGAGCAATACAAAAAAAGACTGGAAGTATTCTTTGAGCACAAGGATCCAAGCAAAGAAATTGCAGACCTAACAGCCGAAGATTTAAACAGTATTTTAGATAACATAAAAAATTCGGGTTATTCAATAAGAACAATAAACCAATGTATTTCATCTATAAAAAGCCTATATAATTTTTTATCAACTACTTATAACTATAAAAATCTTGCTAAAGCGATAAAAACTAAAAAGGTTGATAAAATTGAATCAATTTCAGATGACAATATAAGTGTCTTTTTAAATAAAATTGAAAATATTGCTGATAACAGAAAATCAGTTTTCCTATTATTTATCTTGTTTGGTCTTTCCATTGAACAAATTTCAAAATTAAAAAAAGCAGATATTACTGTTGAAGAAAATAGAGTAACTATAAATCTTGAAAAATCCGTTGAATATTTTGTCATTGCTTCAAACAGCTGGAAAAAAAGAATAGAAAGTGAGCTTATCAAACTAAAAGAAAATGCTAAACGCTACCTTTTCGAAACAAGCAAACAAACACATTTGTCAAAACCCCATTTTAACTATATTTTTAAAAGTTTTCAAAAATACATTCCTGAAGAATGCAGTTCTATTTTGAAATTAAGATCTGAAAAATTAAAGATACTAACTGAAAGAGAATATGCTGAAAAGGAATTGAAAGAAGCGGAAAAATTTTCCTTAAATAATATAAAAGATACAATAGTCCTTACAAAACCAACTTTTTCAGGAAGAGATGAAGAAATTGATGAATTACAAACAAATTATATCCAGCAAAAAAACTCTGAAAAAAAACTATGTCTTTTTTCTATTAATGGTGAAACTGGAATTGGAAAAAGAACCCTGATTGATGAGTTCGTTAAACTTAATTCTAAAGACATGATCCCTGTTTACAGGCTTATAATCTCAGAAGCAGAGCCAATTGACGACATTATAAACTTTATTTCTTCATATAAAAAAATCTCATACAAAGAAAGTTCCCTAATAACAGACTCATCCTATGCAAGAAGGTCAGCTTTCTTAAAAAAGCTTGTTGCAGATGTAAATAAAATACACAGACAGAATGATTCAATAGTAATTATAGAAAACTGTAATTTTCTTAAACATGATTCTTATTTATTTTTAAAACTCTATTTTAAAGAACTTGAACTCTTGGAAAACAAGATGTTCATGCTATTGACCTTTAATACAGATAAGGAAAAAATAAATTCATTTAAGAGACTAATAAAAGAACGGTTTCCACAAAGCGGTACAAGCCAACATATTAATTTAAAAAGAACAGATATTGAAACTCAAAACAAAATAATTGACACTGCAAGCAACTACAAGGTTTCAAATGAGTTAATACAGTTTCTAAATCGTTATAGTAAAGGTAATCCCGGATATGCATTAACATTAATAGCAGACTTAAAAGCCAAAAATATTCTTAAAGTTATTAATAAAACAATTTGCCTTAATAGTAAAATAAATTATGAACTGCCAAGTAGCCTTATTGAAATCAAAAAAACAAAAATTCAAACCCTGTATCAAATTCAACGACTCATCCTTTATATAATAGCTTCTTCAAATATTAGTATAACTAATCTGCTCATATTGAACATTTTAAAAAGATATAATCCGCTAATAAATGAAAATGAAATTATTGATGGAATTAAACTCTTAGGTGACTTAAATTTAATTAAAGAAAACAAAAAAGATGAATATATAATTGAAGACAAGGAAATATTTGAACCTTTAAAAACATTTTTAGACAAGAATCAAACAAGAAAAATTCATAAACATTTTGCAATGGAACTTGAAGAAAATCCAACTCACTCAAATGTCTATCAAGAAAACATTGCTTATCACTTTCTTCAAGCAGGAATTAATGATAAAGCAATTGAATACTACAACAAGGTCGCAAACTTTTACTTTCAAAATGGGCTTTGGGAAAAAGCTGTTAATTTATATGAAACAATCTTAATGGCTTCTAATACGCTTGCTTATGATGAAAGAAATAAAATCAAAAAACACTGTTACTTAAAAATAAGTGACTTCCATTTAAAAGTTGGAGACTTTATAAAAGCTGAAAAAAACTTTCTGCTACTTAATGATTATATTGAATCAGACCTAGAGAGAATAAATCTTCAAAAGAATCTTTGCCAAATCAAAATTAATAAGGGTCAAATAAATGAGGGCAATGAACTTATTGATAGGACAATTAAAGAAATTGAAGAGTACGAAGATCATTTAGAAACAAAAATAGATCTTATGTTTTTAAAAATAACTTCCTTTATAAATGTAACAAAATATACTGAAGCAAAAGTGCTTATAGATTCAATAAAAAAAATCCAAGCCGTTGGTGCTGGACAAAAACGCATTCTTCACAATTTAAATGGTCTTGTTGAATTCTATACAGGAAATTATGAAAAGGCAAAGGATGAATTTCTTGTTTCACTTAATTTAGCAGAAAAAATCAATGATGTGCCTGGCCTTATGAAAGCATTTAACCATATTGGTTTGGCATATTATCAGCTTGAAAATTTTGAAGCTGCTATACAATGGCATGAAAGTGCCTTAAAAAAAGCAGAAGAAGTTTCAGATATTTTTGGAAAAGCCCAGATGCTTCAAAACATAGGCAATTGCTATTTAAGACAGGGAAACTATCTAAATGCCTTAAAAAAATATAAGGAATCAAACACAATTTATCAAGATCTTGGGTCTCCTTCAGGAGCTGAAATTTCCCTTTTTAACCTGGGATTAATCTATTCAGAGACAGGTGACATGGAAAATGCACATTTTTTTGCATCAGAAGCACAAAACCTCGCAATGCAAAGAAAAAACTTCCACTTACTCGCTAGCTGCTACTCATTACTGGGAGATATTTATCAATTTAAAAATGATTATCTTAATGCACTTAAATCCTATGAAAAAGCTAGTGAGCTATTAAAAAAAGTTAGTAGAAACATTGAGCTTGGTATAACAATATTAAATATCGCGACATGTAAAATTAATCTAGGTGCACTCGATCAAATTGAAGACTACCTTGAAGAAGCAAGAAATGTATCAAATCAAGACAGAAAAATTATTATTGAATCAAACACAATTGCCCTTAAAATAGCCCTTAAACACAATGACTTAGATAGTGCAGAAAAAATAGCCAATAGAATTGAAAACCTCGAAGCAGAAGATACGAATTTTCAAATATTACTTCGATATTATGAAGTACTGGGCAATTATTATTTAAAGAAAAATAATAAAGAAAAATACAAATATTATTATGAAAAAATTAATAGCCAAATTAGAAGCACTCAAAAATATATACCAGCAACATTAAAATTACCTTTTATGATTTTACCAACCCTACAAGATGCTTTTTCTTTCATGAATCAAGTAAAAATAACAGATGAAGAATTAGATGAAAGTGAAGTCCTTGCAAGAATAATGAGAATCACAACTAATATATCTTCCAATCAAACAGATGATAATAACTTAAATCTAATAATAAGCAATGCTCTTTTATTTGGAAAAGGAAGCTATGCTAGCGTAATTTTAATAAACCCAAAGGGATTTTCGCAATCTGTTTCGTCAAGTATAGACAAGTTAACAGAAAGGGAATTATCACCCAAACTTATTGAAGCTATAATATATCAAGCTTGCCAGGATGATAATACTGTTTGCTTAAAAGATATATTAGAAATCATAAAGCAAAATCCCATAGACTCAATAAAGCACATTCAAGATTTCTTGGCGACCCCAATTGTTTTTGAGCAAAAAATAATCGGCATTCTATATATTGAAAATCCAAAAATTGATATCAGTCTAACTAAGAATGTAGATAAAATTAACATTCTTGCAGGGCTTGCAGCTACAATAATTGGCAAATCAAAGACAAATGAGCTGAAAGCCTCAGATGCCCCAGAAGGAATCAAGGCACAGCTTTCTTTTGAACCTCTTGAAAAAGAAGAAAATGAGGCTTTAGAAATAACAGATCCAAAAAGAGTTTTTTCTAAAATTATCACTACAAGCCCAAAAATGTTTTCTATTTTTGACACTATTGAAAAAACTATTGATAGTGATATCCCAATTCTAATAACAGGAGAAAGTGGAACCGGAAAAGAGCTTATTGCTAAAGCAATTCACAATGCAAGCACTAGAGCAAATAAACCGTTTTTTGCTGAAAACTGTGGGGCAATTACAGAAACAATTTTAGAAAGTGAGCTATTTGGATATGTAAAAGGAAGTTTCACTGACGCCATTAGAGATAAAAAAGGCATCTTTGAACAAGCAGAAGGAGGAACACTTTTTCTTGATGAAATTGGAGAAATGTCACTAAATATGCAAAAAAAGCTTTTAAGAGTCTTACAAGAAAAAGAAATAAGAAGAGTTGGTTCAGATAGAACTCAAAAAATTGATGTTCGAATCATTACAGCTACACACAGGAATCTGACCCAACTTGTTAAAAATGAAGCGTTTAGACAAGATTTTTATTTCAGAATTAATGCCATCGAATTAAATATACCGCCATTAAGAGAAAGAACAGAGGATATTCCATTGCTTGTAGATCACTTTATAAACAAAAGCGAAAAACCAAAAAAGATTTCAAAAAAGTTGTTAAAATATTTTTCAAATTATGATTGGCCAGGAAATATTCGCGAATTAGAAAATGAGGTGAATAAATTAATAGTTCTTTCAGATGATGAAATTATTGATGAATCTTTGATTGAGTATAATAAAAAATTTGAAACAATAGAACAAATTACCCAAAGCAAACGCCTTGATGAAATAGAAAAAATCGCCATTATAAACGCTATAAAGGAAACTAAAGGAAATAAATCCAAAACCGCTGAAATGTTAGGCGTAACAAGGAATACTTTAAACAAAAAATTAGCAAAATATAAAATCAAGCCTTACTTGACAAATTGACAAGCATAATTAAAATAAAATTACTAACATTGACATTTTGTCAGAAAAACCTATCATTACTCCTTATATTATTAAAATTACCTTTTGCCTTAATTTTAATAATTCCAGCATGTTATGCAAGCACTGAAAATATTATAAACTTAGCACGATTTTTGCTATGAAGAATAAAATTATGAAAATATTTGAAATTATAATAAACAAAAAAATCCTTTTACTAAACCTTTTTGTTATTGCTACTTGTTCTTTTTTATTTGCTCGTGCAATTAACATTAGTCTTATTCCAAATTTTGCTGTTCTGGAAAAACAAAATAAAACTTCTCAAAAATCTCAAGCAAAAAATATACCAAACAAAAGACAATCAAAGTCAGAATATAAGTACATTGTTAAAAGAAACATCTTTGATTCAGAGAATGCTCTAGCTGCAATGGTTGAAGAAGAAAGAAGCACAAGCAAAAAAGTATTAACTCAAACAGGTGTAAAAACCACCTTAGATGCAAAACTCCTTGGCACACTTGTTTTAAATGATCCTTCCATGTCTATTGCCATTATTGAATTTAAAGGAGAAATTGATTCTTATATGATTGAAGATAGTTTTTCAGACGCTACTGTTGTTAGAATCAGAAGAAATATTGTTGAATTCAATAGAAACGATCATTTAGAATATTTAGAATCTGAGGGCATGGATATTTTTGGTCAAACAAGTGATAATAAAGAAGGCTCATCAGGTTCAGAAGGAACATCAAAGGGAATAGTAAAAAAAGGAGAAAATCAATTTGAAATTTCCAGAGAAAAACTTGACGCCACCTTGAGTGATCTTAATTCAATCCTTAGGCAAGCAAGGGCGATACCTCACATTGTAAATGGCATAACAGAAGGATTTAAAATTGTGGCTATTAAGCCTGACAGTATTTACAGACAACTTGGAATTAGAAATGGTGATGTCATCCAAAGAGTAAATGGCAGCGAAATAAACAATATTGAATCAAGCTTAACTCTTTTTCAAACACTAAGAAACGAATCCAATTTTTCAATAGACTTAAAAAGAAGAGGGAAAAAAGAAACCTTTAGTTATGAAGTAAAATAAGGAAAATGTATATGAATTTAAAAATGATTAAAATGATTGTTGCACTATCAATTATTTTTAGTTTTTTATTTGCGCAAGACAAAACAGACCCAACAGAAGAAGATATTGATGAAATATCCGAGTCATCATCCGAAAACTCGCCAAATGAACAAGTTTTAGATAAGTCAATTAAGGATGATACAAAAAAAGAAACTATCAAGTCTAAAAAAAGAAGAGTTCCAAGTTTCCGAGATAGAACGAGAACGCTGCCAAAAAAAGAAAAAGAAACACCAACATCTTCTAGCGAAAAAGAAACAAGTAAAAAAGAAAATATTCCAGATGGAACTTTTAAAAAAGATGGACAACTTTTTGTTGACTCCTTTGATTTTAATGACGTTGACATAAAAGATGTTGTAAAAGCTGTTAGTAACATTGTTAATAAAAATTTCATCCTTGATGACTCAGTCAGAGGCAAAATTACAATTGTTGGACCTCAAAAGCTTAGGGTTGACGAAGCTTATCGTGCTTTTTTAGCTGCCTTAGAAATAAAAGGTTTTGCAACTGTTATACAAGGCAAATTTATAAAAATAATCAAAAGTCGGGAAGCTAAACAATCTGCTACAAATGACAATTATTCCACATGGGCCTATGCAGACTTATTTATGACAACCTTAATTCCAATAAAATATATTAGCGCCAGTGAAATTTATTCAGTAATTAAGGGGCTCGTTTCAAAAGAAGGAAATGTTATTTCCTACTCACCAACAAATACTTTAATTGTTACAGATTCAAGAGAAAATATTGAACGGCTAAATAAGATAATATCGAAGCTTGATGTTAAAGGCTACCAGGAACGTCTTGAAATAATACCAGTCAGACATGCAGCAGCTGATGAAATTGCAGAACATTTAATTGATATTTTTAAACCAGATAATGATGAAAACAACAAAAAAAGAGCAACAAGTAAAAGCAAAACTAAAAAAACTGACGATTCATTTGAAGAAGTTGGTCTGGCTTCAATACCTGTTTCTCAGATAATTCCTTATGAAAGAACAAATTCCATTATAGTCTTAGCAACAGAAACTGGAATAGAAAAAGTTAAAGATGTTATAAAAAGGTTAGACGTACCACCAGATAATAATAATCTTTCAGGGAAATTCCATGTCTTTAGACTTGAATATGCAAAATCTGAAGACTTAGCGACTACTTTAACCTCATTAGTCTCAGGCACAAGCCCTTCTTCTAGCAGCAATTCAAGCTCTAAAAGAAAAAGTGCTCCACGCGCACCATCTGGTCCAAATAATTCAATCGCCTTTGAAGGAGATGTTAACATTGTTTCAGATATACCAACAAATTCTCTTGTAATAACAGCATCACCTAACGATTATCGAACTCTAACAAAAATCATTAATCAACTTGATATATGGAGACCTCAGGTTTTTGTTGAATCTATAATTATGGAAATCTCACTTGGGTCCGGCTATAACATTGGTGGTGTTACTGGTAATGCAGGACTTGACAGTGTATCTTCCTTTGGAAATTTTTTCGCCTCAACTTTCGGCGGTTTTGAATCTGGACTATCTGATCCAATGACTTTAACTGGAATGGCACTTGGTTTTTATAGTAATGAAACTGCAACAATTGACCTGGCTGGCTCAAGCGATATAACAATCCCTGTTGTTGGTGCGATCTTAAGAGCTGCTGCAAATAGCTCAAAAGTCAACATACTCTCAACTCCACATATTTTAACAACTGATAATACTGAAGCAGAAATCTTAGTTGGATCAAATGTTCCTTTTGTCTCCGGAACAAAGTATGATGCCAATAACAACCCTGTTATTCAGGTCTCCAGAGAAGATGTAGCAATCAAGTTAAAAATCACACCACAGGTTAGTTCAAGAAATTACGTTAAATTGAATGTTGAAGAAGAAGTAGTTGAAATAATTCCTGGCCAAGATCCCTCCAGTATACAAAGTATGGGACCATCTACTTCAAAAAGGTCTGCAAAAACCTCTGTAGTCGTTAAAGATCAACAAACAGTTGTTATTGGTGGATTAATTGGTGATAAAATTACAAATACTGTTTCCAAAATTCCACTACTTGGAGATATTCCTTTGCTTGGCTGGTTATTTAGAAATTCATCAAACACAAAAACTAAAACTAACTTGCTATTATTTCTCACACCATATGTAATAAATGATACAAGTGATTTAAGTGGTGTATTCTTTAAAAAGGTACAAGAAAGACGACAGTTCTTAAATGAAAATGATATTGATGAAAGAGAAAAAATAAAAAATTATTATTATGATGTAAAACCTCTTCCATACTTTGTTCCTGAAGATGAAAGAGAACGAATAGAAGAACAAACAAACAAGGAAGACAAAGAAAGACAAAAACGAATTGGAGAAAGCCTGGAAGCGCTTGAGCAAGAAGAGAACAAACAACTTGAAATACAACCCAAACTTGTTGACCCTCAATTAAATACTTCAGACTTAGGCAAAGAGGAATAAATGAAAACACAAATTAGAAACCAAATAAATGAAGCAATTGATGACTTACTCGAAGATTTATCATCATTAGATGAGAAAAAACTATCAAACCTTACAAAATCTGAGGATTTTAAAATTTCAAATTCTTCTTTCATTGGGGATATTTTACTTGTTATGGCGGCTGTTACAGCAGACCAATTAAATGATGCTTTAGCAACACAAAAAAACCAAGAAGGCGAGAAAAAAGAAAAACTTGGCGAAATCCTCATGAAAAAAGAATATATAACTGAAGATGACCTTTATAAGGCATTAAGTTATCAGTTAAATATTCCATTTTTGAAAAATATTGATGTAAGTGAAATTGATATAGAGCTAATAAAAAAAGTGCCTATTAGTTTTGCTAAAAAATTTAAACTCTTGCCAATTGAAAAAAAAGACAATGCAATACTTGTAGCGATATCAGATCCATCTGACTTTTCCGCTCTTGATGACATTAGGATCCTACTAGAGAGCAATATAAAACCCGTTATTTCTAAATATACAAGTATATTAGACGCGATTAATAAATCTTATGACAAAGCAACAACAACTGATGGTGTTATGGATGATCTTGATGATGGTCTTGGAAACATAAATCTTGATGAACCAGAAGATTTACTTGATGCAAATGATGAAGCACCAATAATTAGACTTGTTAATTCTTTGCTTTATCGTGCTGCAAAAGAAGGGGCAAGTGATGTCCACGTTGAACCTTTTGAAAAAGATGTGGCTGTTAGATTCAGGGTTGATGGTGCTCTTCATGATATTATGAGGCCGCCAAAAAGGTTACAATCAAGCATTACATCCAGACTTAAAATCATGGCAAATCTAAACATCGCTGAAAAAAGATTACCACAGGATGGCAGAATTAAACTTAAAATTGCAGGAAAAGATATTGATATAAGAATGAACACCCTCCCTACTGCCTATGGGGAAAGGGTTGTTATGAGGCTACTTGACAAATCGAATGTTCTAATCGACCTAAAAGATCTTGGTTTCATGGAAAAAATGTATAATAAAATTTTAGAAATCATTTACAAACCCCATGGTATTTTTCTTGTTACTGGTCCAACAGGTAGTGGTAAAACAACAACTCTATACGCATGTTTAAATAAAATATATTCTGTTGAAAAAAACATTATTACAGTTGAAGATCCAATTGAATATCAACTTCAAGGAATTGGCCAACTTCAGGTTAACTCTAAAATAGACATGACCTTTGCAAATGGCCTAAGAGCCATACTAAGACAAGATCCAGATGTTATAATGATTGGTGAAATCAGGGATACTGAAACAGCTAAAATTGCAGTTCAGGCATCCCTTACAGGTCACTTTGTTTTTTCTACTTTGCATACAAATGATTCCTTTAGTGCTGTTACCCGGCTTTCTGATATGGACATTGAGCCCTTTTTAGTTTCATCCTCACTTGTTGGAGTTTTAGCTCAAAGACTGGTTAGAAAAGTTTGCCCAGCTTGCGCACTAAAATACAATCCCACTGACAAAGAACTCGCAGTACTTGGATTAAAACAAGAAAACATGAAAAAAGGTTACGCATATAAAGCTGTTGGCTGCAAAGAATGTGGTGGCACAGGATATAAAGGCAGAATGGGTATCTACGAGCTTTTACCAATAGATGACGAACTCAGATCTCACATATTAGGTGGAACTGATACCATAAAATTAAAACGATCCGCGCTTGATAGAGGGATGTATACCCTTAGAGAAGATGGCGCAGACAAGGTGGCCAATGCATTTACCACCATTGAAGAAGTATTAAAAGTTACACAAGTCGACACGGTGATAGAATAATGGCAGTATTTGAATATAAAGGTATAAACAAAAAAGGCAAAAACATTTCGGGTCTAGTTGACGCTGATACAGTTGCATCAGCAAAAGTAAAACTAAGAAAAGATGGTGTTTTTCCAACATTTGTTAAAGAATCATCAAATTCTGAAGGCTCATCTTCTCAATCTGGGGGATCACTGCTTAGCTCTATTTTTAACAGAATTTCCATACAGGAAACGGCTGACATTACGAGACAACTCTCAACATTAGTAGCTGCTCACATACCTTTGGTTGAAGCACTTTCAGCCCTTGTAGAACAAACAGAGAGTGTTAAATTAAAGGGGGTCTTATCAGCAATTAAAGATAGTGTTAATGAAGGCAGCTCCCTGGGAAATGCCTTAGAACTTTACCCAAAAGTATTTTCAAATCTATTTATCAATATGGTAAAGGCTGGTGAGGCAAGTGGAGCTTTAGATAAAGTCCTTATAAAACTCGCTGATTTTTTGGAAAATCAAGTGAAGCTTAAAAATAAAATTACAAGTACAATGGCCTATCCAATTATTATGGCAGGAATTGCCATAATAATGGTTATTGGTTTATTTACATTTGTTATTCCAAAAATCACCGCCTTATTTGAAGATTTAAATACTGCTCTGCCACTTCCAACAAGAATATTATTAACAATTAGTGATATTTTAGTTAATTGGTGGTATGTAGTAATTTTAATTATTGCTGCCATAGTATGGCTTTTTAAACGTTACATTTCCAGGCCAGAAGGAAGATACAAATATCACGCTTTTTTATTAAAGCTTCCTATTTTTGGACCCATCTTTAGACTCGTAGCGATATCAAGGTTCGCTGGAACCTTAAGCACTCTTTTAATTTCCGGTGTTCCACTTCTAAATGCTTTAAATATTGTTAAAAATATTATTTCAAATGAAATAATAAAAGAAGTTATTAAGGATGCTACTATTGATATTAAAGAAGGTTCCAACTTAGCAACACCTTTAAAAAAAGCAGGACATTTTCCACCACTATTAATACATATGATAGCAGTAGGTGAAAGAGTTGGAAACCTCGAGGAAATGCTAGATAGAGTGTCTGCTTCATATGAAAACCAAGTAGACGCAAAAATTACAACTTTAACATCTTTACTTGAACCAATAATGATTGTAGGCATGGGCCTTACAGTTGGGTTTGTAGTTGTAGCTGTATTACTGCCAATTTTAAGTATGCAGCAAATGGTTAAATAAATAAGTGGTAAGCTATAAGTGGTAAGTGGTAAGTGGAAAAAAACAAACATTTCTTGCTTAAATTTTATAGCTTGCTTGATCAAAAAGGAGTTAATTGAAAAATGAAAAGATTTAAGACTTTAAGAAACAAAAAAGCGATGACCTTAATTGAAATTATGATTGTTATTACAATCCTTGGTTTCCTGGCAACACTGGTTACAGTAAAAACCGTATCCTTTATGAAGTCATCAAGAATTGATACTGTGAAAATTCAAGTTAGTAAAATTGCAGGTAATCTGGATATCTATAACTTAAAATGTGGCAGATATCCAAGCACAGAAGATGGAATTGATGCTCTCATGAATCCTCCTTCATCTGGTAAATGTAAAAATTATCCAGAGGGTGGTTTTGTTGATGATGTGCCAAATGACGCTTGGGGAAATCCTTATCAATATTCTTATCCAGGAACCAATAATGCAAAAGGTTTTGATCTTTGGTCAATGGGACCAGATTCAATGGACGGAACTGAAGATGACATTGGAAACTGGAAAAGTGAAGAAATGGAAGAATAATGATCTTCTACAAGCTAACTAAGGCTAATTATGCATTTTAATAAAAGCAGCAAAGGCTTCACACTTATAGAAATCATGCTTGTAATGGTAATCATGGGTTTAATGGCGGGTTTTGTACTTCCTAGAATGGGTATATTTTCTGATACGAATGTAAAAAGATCATGCTCAAAAATTGCTGGCATGATTAGATTAGCCTATGATAGAGCGACAATTAAAAACCAAAAATATAGATTAGTTTTTAATATTGAACAAAATCAAATTATTCCTGAAGTCTTAGTTGAAGAAGATATTAGCGATGATAGTAACAGTGAAAAAACAGATAGTGCAAATAAAGATATTTTTGATGACAATGCAGATGCAGCATCAAAAATATCCTTTAACGGAAAATTTGAACCAGAAGATAGTATTTTACTTAAAAAATATTCTCTGCCCAATGGGGCAAGAATATCTGGAATCAGAACTATGCATTCAGAAACAGAGATAAAAGAAGGTTCAGATTTTATACTATTTTTACCAAATGGCTTTGCTGAAAAAGCATTTATATATCTTGGAGGTCCAGGCGAATCAATTTATACCTTGGAGATAAATCCAATTACTGGAAATACAACTATTCATGATGAATATGTTGAATACAGAGAAAATAAAAAATGATTAAAAAAGATTGTATCCATAGAGGTTTTACCCTATTAGAAGTCATGATAGCAATGTCAATAATGGCTATTGTTATGATTGCAATCTTAAACTCACAATCTGTAGCCATTAAACTTTTTGGATATTCTGATAGCATTACCAAAGCCGCGATTTTAGCGAAGTTAAAAATGTCTAAACTTGAGCTTGAGTATAAAGGCAAGTTTTTTGGTGAAATCCCAGAAAGTGTAAGTGGTGATTTTGAAGAAGAAGGATATCCAGATTTTAAATGGGAAGCTAAATTTGAATCAGATAATAAGCTTAGTAAAATTGGAGAAATCGTAGCTGGAGGTGACAAAGGCGAAAATGAAAATGTTCAAATGGCAGCACAAATGGCGGGCCTAAACCCCAAAATTATTGCTGAAACTTTATCTAAATCAATTAAAAGACTTTCTTTAACAATAAAATGGGAACGTGGCTTAGACATAGGTGACTATACTATTTGGACACATTACTTAGATGAAAACCTCCAGGCAATCCCAGGTCTTCCTGAGGCAAGCAAAAGTGCTGGTGGAAGCGGTGGATCAAGTGGTAGTAACCCAGGCAGTGGAGGCTCTTCGACCACGCCAAACACAAGTGGACCAAGCAGATCTGACGGGGATTCACAATGATGCTTTATAGACTTACATATAAAACCAACAAGCTACAAGCTACAGGCTACAAGCTAGCCAAAGGCTTTACCTTGATCGAGTTATTAGTTGCAGTTGCAATTCTAGCATCAATTTCAACCTTATTATACAGTTCTCTTAGTCAAACATTAAAAATTAAGGATGAAATAACAACTGAAGATAACAAGAATCATTCGATACAACTACTATTTTCAAAATTAACAGATGAACTCAATTCTACTTTTATTAAAGAGAATGAAACAAACAGCAAAATTGTTTTTATAGGAAGCAATGAAGGTGATACAGATTCTTTAATATTTGATTCTTTTTCTCATTATAGATTTATTAAAAACTCCAAAGAATCAGATCAATCTGAACTTCAATATAAGGTTGAACAAGATTCAGAAAAAGGAAATTCCAGCTTTTATAACCTTATTAGAAGAGAGGGAACAGTAATTGATGACGACCCTGAAAGCGGTGGAATGGAATATGTACTAGCTGAAAACATCAAGAAGTTTAACATTAGATATTGCGACGGCTTAAGATCTATATGGCGCGATGATTGGGACTCGCGCAAAGCCGACTTTTTAAACAGGTTACCAATGGCAGTGGAATTTTCTGTCACTTTAGCTGACCCAAAATCAGATTATGAAGAAGAATACAAAACAATTATTACAATAGAATTAGAATTTATGAAAAAAATAAGAAATAATATTAAAATGAAAGGTTGTGTAGAGGAATAAGTGGTAAGTGGTAAGCGGTAAGTGATAAGTGTTGAACAGACACTTACGACTTACGACTTACGACTTACGACTAAAAACAAAGAAATGCGATGAATATAAGATTTAAAACAAAAAATTATAAAAAAGGTGTAGCAATACTTATGGTATTAATCGTTGTAATGCTCATGACTTCTATTATTTTTGATCTGATTTATTCCAGCAGAGTATCTTCTCGCATATCCAGCAATTTCGCGTCTGATGTTAAAGCTTACTACCTTTCAAAGGCTGCATTTAACTTTGCAAAAATATTTTTAAAATATGACATGCAAGCACAAGAGCAAATATCTTCACAAATGGAATCAATGTTATCAGGCTCAGGTTTAGGGGGTATTCAGCTTGGCAACATAGATCCTTCAAGCATGCATTTATGGGATGTAATGCCAATGTCCTATCCTCCTCAAGTTGAGTTACTTACCTCACTACTTGGATTTTCTTCATCAGAAGAAGATGAAAAAGATAATGAAGAAAAAGAGCCTTCTACGCAAGATGAAGATGCAGATGATGATGGCAGATATGAAATTGAAGTAATTGATGAAAGCCATAAAATTAATATAAATGCTTTAAAAGATGAAAAAATTCCAGCGGCTGGCGAGCATAGACTAACTATAGACTTGTTAATTAATTTATTTAATCAAGAAAGCTTTAAAGAACTTTTTAAAGATGAGGCTTCCAACAAAAGAGAAGTACTTGCTTATCAAATTCTAGACTGGATAGATGAAAATTATGAGTCTGAAAACCCTAGAGTTGGTGGTGATGAAAATGCTCCATATTATCGTTTGTCAAAACCATATAAGCCTAAAAATGGACCCTTTCATTCAATAGAAGAACTAAATTTAATCGCTGATATGGAGGATAAGTATTATAAAGCCTTTTCTCCATATTTAACTGTTTATGGTGAAGATTCATCAGGAAAAATTGACGCTAAAATTAATGTTAAAGTAGCACCCAAGGAAGTTATAGCTACTTTTTTCAATGATTCCATTACTAATAAAATGGAGCTAGCTGAAAAAGTTGTTGACCTTAGAACTTCTGAATCAAAAGAAAACCTGGAGGCTTCTAAGTTTTTGGACACAGTACGCTTAAAACTCAAAGAAAATGGTAGCCTTGGGGAAGAAATCACTAGTTGCGCAGATCTTTTTTTAAGTGCTCTTTGCAGAGACAAAAAAAACTACATAACAAATGTTAGTTCAAAGTTTCAAGTAATTGCAAAGGGCTTATTTAAGGAATCTGAAAAGAAAATTATTTCTGTAATAGACAGGGGTAAAAGTTTTTCAGACGAAATTAGAATTCTATACTGGAGGATAGAGTAAATGCAAAAAATACTCGGCCTAGATATAGGTACATATTCAATCAAAGCTTCTTTGATTAATTATACCTATAAAAATTTTGATTTAATTCGTTTTTATGAAACCAGATATCCAGAAGGATCTCCTGGCAAAGACAATGAGGAAGAAATTGATAAAATTGCTTATACCTTAAATAAGCTTTTTACATCCTACGCCATTGATCCAGAGCAAGTAATATGTACTATCTCTGGCACCAAGGTTTCTGTTAAGCAAATAACTCTTCCTTTTAAGGAAAAAAAGAAAATAGAAATGACAATAGGACTGGAAATTGAGAATTATATTCCATTTGATATCGAGGATGTGATTTATGACTACCAAATAATATCATCTACTCAGACAGAATCAAATCTTATTGTTGGTGTTGTAAAGAAAGAAGAAATATCAGCACTTCTATCAAAGCTTTTAGCAATTGGAATAGATCCCAGGTTTGTTGAAATCGATTCATTAAATTTGGCGAATATTTCAAGGCTTAATCTAGCCACACAGCACAAATGCTATGCTATTCTTGATTTAGGACATTCTAAAACCAACATTTGTTTTATTGATGATAATAAGCCAATTTTTATTAGAACAATTATGACTGGTGGTAAAAATGTAACAGAAGCCATTAAGGATCAATATAAAATAAGTTTTTTAGAGGCTGAAAGGCTAAAACATAAGCGAGGATTTATGGATCTTGATGCTTCCTCAAATTTAACTGATGAAATGAAACTTTTGGGTAAGGTAATTAAAACTTCAATTGATCCACTTGTAAATGAAATTACACAAACAATAAAATCCTTTGCCGTGAAAAATCAAAAAAAGGTTGAAGAAATATATCTATGTGGTGGTTCATATAGACTCTCCAATCTTCCTCAATATGTTAGCATTTCAACAGGAATAAAGTGTTCTCCATTAAAATATCTTGAAGGTAGCTACAATAAACTTGAAGATATAAAAGGAAAAGGAAGTGTTATTCCACAATCTTTAGCGTCTGCTTTAAGTGGCATCAGTCAGTATAGACTTTCAAAGATAAATTTCAGAAAATTTGAATATACATATCTGAAAGATCATGCAGGCATTAAGAATATTGTCGTTAAATATGGTATTTTAGCTGGTATTATTTTTTTATTAGTAATAGCAAATCTTTATTCAAGCTATTCTGTTTCCAAACAACAAGAAAAACGTTTGGACACAAAAATAACAACTTTATTTAAAAAAATTATGCCTGAGTATAATCAACCCTTAAAGAATCCTTTACAAGCATCTAAAGTTCTAAAATCTAAAATGGGAGAATTAAAACTGCAACTTGCACAGATTGAACCTCCTGAGATTACTAGACTTGAAATTTTAAAACAAATTTCTTCCAGAATATCAAAGGACATTAAAATTGATGTAACACAATTAATTATTGAAAAAAATAAAATAAAACTTGAAGGAAGTACTGATTCAATTCAATCAGTAGATAAAATTATTGAAGAATTAAAAAAGTATGAACATTTTACACGAATTGAAAAGGAGTCAGTAAAAGCTGGACTTAGAAATGAATCAATGAGGTTTTCAATAACAATATATATGGGAGAATGAGTCCATGAAAATACCTTTTTGGGATAATATAAAATATGTGATTTTTGAAAAAATTGATGAAAATCAAAGAAAAAAACTCGGCTTTTTTCTTGTGCTTGTTTTTATTCTTGGAATAATTTATGCAATTTATGCTTTAAACTCAATGCTAGGGACAATAGATAAACAAGTATTAAAAAAAGAAAATATACTAAAAGAAATCGGCGAAATGCAAAATGATTACCAGGAGCTCAAGAAAAAATTCAACAAAACAAGCAAAATGCTTTCAAACCCCACTGATTCTATTTCTACATTTCTAGATAAAGAGGCAACCATATTAGGCATCCAGATTGATACAATTACTCCAAAATCAACATCACCGCTTGACGATTTTAAGGAAAACAAATGGGAAGTAAGTATTAGAAAAATAACTTTAGCAGAACTTGTTGATTACTTTTATAAAATTGAAACCCACACTTTATTATTAAAAATAGGTAAAGTTACAATTAAACCAAGATATGAAAGCCCTCTACATTTAAGAGTTAATTTTGATGTCTCATCATTTGAGAAAAAGGAAGAATAAATGGCTAGAAAAATAATCAAAAAATTTAATTTAAAAAGCTTTTTGTTATATTCAATGTGGGGAATTTTTATCTTTGCATTATCAATTTATTTTACATTTCCATTTCAAAAACTAAAACCCATTATTGAAGATCTTGTTTCAAAGAATTCACCTTATATAATAAGTATTAAAACCCTGGATTCTCATTATTTTACAGGAATTGCACTAAATGACCTTAAACTAAAAAAAGAAAAGCAAAAAACTGAAGGTGACCTTGTAATAATACAAGATCTGTCCATTTGGTTAAATCCCATACCACTGCTTTGGGGTAAAAAATCTCTTTCCATTAACGCAAAACTCAACACTGGAATTATAAAGGGTAGTATTAAATTTGACGATGAATCATTATATTTGGATCTAGCTTTAATTGCAGTTCCATTAAGTAACCTGCTAATTTTAAAAGAATCTTTTGACATTAACTTAGGGGGAAAACTAAATGGTAATATTGAATTTGATACAATTTTCAAAGATGTATCTAAAACAACTGGCCTTATTAATTTAAACTCTAAAAACTTAACACTTGATCAACTATCAATAATGACAGCCCTGGGAAACTTAGACTTTAAAGATTTAAAATTTAGTAAATTTAACTTAAACTCAGATATAAATGAAGGAAAGACTATTATCAAAAAACTTGAAATAGATGGAGACTCCTTGTCAGGAAATGCCACTGGAAATATTAAATTGGCAAAGATTCCAGCCAAATCACCTATAGATATTACTATTGATTTTAAGGTCTTAGGGGACTTAGAAAAAAGATTCGGCATGATATTAGACCAGTTTTTCCCATCAAAAACAGAAGCAGGATTTTACAAACTAACCCTTCAGGGCACCCTTTTTAATCCAATCCCTGCAATGGACAATTTCGAATAGAACACCAGTCACCAGTCGGTCAAGTCCTAAATATACTCTACTGAAATTTCGACATAAGGATTAAAAAAAAATCATATTTTTTATTAAAACCTGCAAGACCAACAAAATTAAGAGCAACATGCAAAGCTAACAGGGACATGCCTGACAGGGACTACAGTTGACTATGATTAATCATAGCAGGCAATAATTCGGTGGGGTATTAGGAAAATATTTAAAGCCCTTATATTAAGCCAAAAATCGGAAATTTGTCCAATAATTTCAAGTGGTTGTGCGACACGGCTAATTGACATTGCATAGTTTTTATGCTTCAATCTCTCTATGCCTACTAAAAAACAAACAGAAATTGCAAATGGGCCGATAAACTGACCCACCAAAGGGACGCAAAAGTGGACCACCTGCCAAAGTAAAAATAGCAAAAAAAAAGAACCAAGAATTGATTAGTTATTAAAAAAAAATAAGCTTTTTGTTGATTGAAAAGAATTTAAACAGCAAGAGGGATCAAAAAAACAAATTAATAACGATCAATTTTGGAGAAAGGTATGAAAACCATGGCAGAAAGAATAACAGTTGTAACATTACAAAAATCAGGAAAATCAATTAGGCAAATAGCAAAGGATTTAAAAATATCTAGAACTACTGTTAGAAAATTTATTAATGAATATGATCAAAAAGGAGAATCTTCATTTAATGCAAAAATTAATAAGGAAAGTGTTGTTACAAAATATAAGGATACAATATTAAGTTATTTGGATAAGGAATCTGATCTAACATGTTTAAGGATATGGGAAAAATTGGTAGAAATAAACAAGTCATTTTTGCAAAATTGCCAAATAGGTCGATTGTAATGATAAATCCAAAGGTTGTTTGGAAGAGCGAAGAACTGATTGAAGTTTGGGATTCTTGCTTTAGTTTTGATGTTGCATTTTTTATTAAAATAAAGAGACATAAAAAGATTAAAGTTGAATATTTTGATGAAATGGGAAAT